>NZ_DASQYZ010000247.1:0-20197 GCF_035638955.1 Oligoflexus sp.
TACTTGATCGGGATCTGAATGCGGCTCTGGTAATCTTAAATTACGCTTTGACAGGCTTTGTCACGGGTCGGGAACCGGCCTCAGGTGTGGAGGAGAAGAACTCTTTTCCTGTGAAACACGAAACTCCATTCCATACCAAAATCCGCGAATCGATGAGCGGCTGCCAAGCCCGCAGGGCTTATGAGGATTGGGTGGAGCAGTTCATAATCATGGCCAGGATCCGGTCAATGCCCTCTTGCAGGCTGCCCTGTGGGATAACTTTCCGAGTGAAGGTTTCTCGTCTCGCCCTTTCTGGTTGTGGTTGACCCAATCTGATAAGGCTGACAGGAGACTCCGGGAATTTGCGCAGAAGAGAATCAAGCAGATCGATCGCAAGCAGGTCGGAACGGCAACGCCCTGGCAGATTTTTGAAGTCGGCAGGTTTCCTGAAGTCACCTGGTCCATGAAATTTACGTCCTCGCCGAGCGGCTATTTCAGCATCCAGCCTAAGCCAGCTTTCCCCTTGGCCTGTGCCGATGATGCCGGAATATTGGTACCAACTTCGACCTGGTTCCACAAGATTGCGATACGTCACAGCCATGACTATCACCCGCTGGTCAACGTCAAGAGTTGGATTCGTCTGCCTATTGGTTTGGTTTATGGCATCACAACGGTCGCCACAGGAGCCAGCCTTGTGGTTGGGGGCTGTGCTCTTGATATCGCAGCCAAAGGTGATAGAGCCTTATGCAAAATCAGCATTCAGGGTGGCACCGTTCTCATATCGAAAAGCGATGATGTGGTCGACTCGGCGCTTTCACCGGATTTGCGCCACTGGGAACATCTGCCCGCTGCTCTCTACTTAAGATTGGGCGAATCGGGGTCTGGTCCATGCTTCAAGCGAGCTACAGATATTGGTCTGCAACGGGTTCTCTAGACAGGGTCATGGAGTGAATCCGCGAGGAAAGATGCTAGTCAGTAGGACGTAGCATCTTCTTATACAAAGAAATCGCTTTAGAGAGCTTTCTTGGCTTTTTGAGCTTCCGCTGGTGACGGTTCAGCCTTGGCGATAGGGGCTTGCTCCGCGTCCTTGATCTTCACTTTGATCAGGTCCACGAACTTATCAATCTCGCCCTTATCAAGCTTGCCAGCCTTTTCATAAAGAATGCTGCCATCACGATCCACGAGCAGGACATGATAACCCTCAGGGGTCAGATTCCAGTTTTGCGCGGCATAACGATCCTTGTCGAAGACATAGGTCGTACGGGGAAACTTTTCCTGCTTGCCACGCAGAACGCTCATAATGATCGCGTTCGGCTTCCAGGTGGCGGCCATATTGATAATGGCGACGGACTGGAAGAAAGCCTCAGGAAATTTTTCGTCATGCAAACGATTCACCAGGGCATCATTCAATTCGCTGTCATCAGGATCGACATAAACCAAAAAGTTGAGCGTGCCGTTCATGGACTGACTGTCCCAGGCGCCACCGTTCTTCACGTTGCCGCCATGCTCGCCCGAAATGGTGAGTGGGGGCAGGGAGCGTCCTGGTTCCAGTTTGAAGGCTGCAAAGGAACTCAGAGGAGCCAGGGCCAACAAGCTCAAAAGGCCGAAACGGATCAATTGCATAGTAACCTCGCATGAATTAGGGATCGCAACTCTGCTTCTCGATAGCACAGCTACGCCTTTCAAGGCAAATGAAGAGTCCCAAACGATAACCACTCTGTCGACTTCACATTGTCGTAATCAGAGTGGCATGTTCTGTATGTACTGAGTTTTGTTCCGAGTGCCAGCCCTCAGAGATCCTGAGGGCTGTTCCTAGTAGGGAAGCGAACCACAATTTTTATAAAGGATCTGGGCGCGCAGGATGTATTTCAAGCCACTTTCGATACGCGCGCTGTTATGCGTGAGGTTCTGCGGAAAGATCACCGCTTTCCCTTGGGATGGCTGGATGCTTTGCCTAAGTTCGGGGAAGCCCGTGGCACCGCCCTGGCAGCGATTGAGGTAGACCACCAGAGTCAAAAGACTCTGCACGTCAGGCGCCGCAGCGATCGCCTGATCCTGATGATCGGGGAAGGTATCGTTCTCGGTGTATTTAAAGAACTGACAGGTCGCTTTATGAATGCCCACGTATTCCCAATTCATGACGCGTTCTGGAACGTGCGCACGCAGTTTGTCTTCAAGCCAGTCTTGATGCAGATCAGTCGTCTGAATTTTCCGCGAGCCGTAATTGGACATCCGCCATGATCCAAGTTCAGCTTTCTGAATGCATGCCTCACAAAAATCATCGTCAAAAAAACTGTCGACTTCGATGGGTTCGATGTGATCCTTGAGATAGTCACGGAGTAGCATGAATCATCCTCCTCTGCAGACTCCCATCCTATAAATCAGCCGATAGCAATCGTCCATCCCGCATTGCTGCGTAAGGGAATTTCGGTAGCGAAGCCTGGCGATTTCTCAGTATTGCGTTTGTAATACGATTGATCTAAACCAACTCTTGTAAGCCTTTCACAGACAACTTAATTTTTTTCAAAAGAGCGAAATTTATGAACAAGGCGCTGCTATGGGCGGGCTGTTGCCTCATCCTTATGGTTGCATTCCTTTGGGTGACATCGAGGCCAAAGCCAATCAGGACAAGGGATCTTTCATTATCTCAGACGCCGCGTTCCATCCCTGCGAACGTGATGAGCACCGAGCGTTCTGTGACAAAGATTCCCTTAGATGCGGTCCCTGAACACCCTATCGAAGAGCCCAAAACCTCCGTGGAAGCCGCTCCAGAAAAGAAACCTGAACCTGCATCCGCCGAGCCCTTGGATCTGCAAAAATTTGCGGTCGATGAGATATTGGCCCTGCCGTTCACAGAACAGAAAAAATTCCTGACCAAAAATCAACTTCAGGATCCGGATAAATTCACAAGATTTCGCAATATCTCCCAACTGTCGTTGATTGAGAACTATTTGAAAGGAACGTTTGAAGGCAAGGTTGAGGGAGACGGCGGCGACGACCGTATTCTTCAGCTGAAAATCGATGGCGAGGTTGAACAGAATCATTTCCAAGGCGAAATCACGGTTGAACTTCTGAATAAGCAACGTGCACCAATCAGTCGAAGTCATCTGCGCGGGCCACTGGATGATCACATCCGCGTGGTCGAGGAAGGCGAGCGGAGTTCCCTGCTGATTCAGCCAGGCGGACCGGAAAATATGAAGCTCTATCAGGTGTTCATCGGTGGCACGAACCGACAGCAGCTGGCAGGGAATTACTATGCCCGTAATGGAGAAGGCAAACTCCAGATTCTCGGATCTTTTGTGCTAAAGAAAGGAGAGTTATGAATCGCGAACATTTGGACAAGGCCAAGGAAATTCTCAAAGGGCTGAAGAGCAGCGAAGGGCCGAATGGTTTGATGAAGCGGGCTGCGGTGCTGGCCGTGGTGCTGGGTTTCATCCGTTCCACGGCAGGCTTTTCCGCAGAAGGTGATGTCAGCAAGCTCGTCAAAGCACTGGGCCCTGCGGCAGACCGGACAGGTCCCGTCCATCCCTGGCAGGATTGGACGGACTGGACTGATTGGAAGGATTGGCGAGACTGGTCCGACTGGTCCGACTGGAATAACTGGGCGGATTGGAAAGATTGGAACGACTGGAAGGATTGGAACGACTGGAAGGATTGGAACGATTGGAAGGACTGGAGAAACTGGACGAACTTTCATCCAGGACATTGATTGAACTGACGGTTCCTTCTCACAAGGGAAGGAACCCCCAGCCCCATGGAGGCGCTGTATGGGACCACTGCGACTGCTTATTCTACAAGCCACTCCCTATTGCAACCTGAACTGTACCTACTGCTATCTGCCCGATAAATCGATACGTCGCCGCATGGGTATGGACGTGATCGAACAGAGCGTGGCCCGTATCGCGGCCTCTGGCCTTATCAATAAATCATTTTCAGTCGTCTGGCATGCCGGCGAACCGTTGGCGGCTGGACTGCGATTTTATCGGGAAGCGGATGCCGCCATTCGCAAGCATCTGCCAGCCGATATTACGGTGAAACACTGCCTCCAGACCAACGGCACCCTTATCAATAAGGACTGGTGCCAGCTGTTCAAAGACATGCCGATCAGTGTGGGAGTCAGCATTGATGGGCCTGCTTTTATCAATGACAAATTCCGGGTCGACCGCAGCGGAAAAGGATCCCTGGCTCAGATCGAACGTGGCGTTCGCTGCCTTCAGGAAGCAGGCTTATCCTTTCACACCATATCGGTGGTGACCAAGGATGCCGTTGCGCAGCCGGATGCGATCTTTCAGTATCTCTACAGCCTGGGGCCGGATTGTATTGCCTTCAATGTGGAAGAGATCGAAGGCGTGCATGACACATCGAGCCTGCAGTCGGTGACGGAAGAGGAATTTGGCCAGTTCATGATCCGGATGCATGAGCTGAGCTTTGCGGTGGGCAAGCCGAATCTGGTGCGGGAATTCCAACACGCTCATCACGCCATCATGGGAAGCGTGCGACGCGGTTCGCGGATGCTGGCGATGGAAAATAATCCTTTATCCATTATCAACGTCGATGTGGATGGCAATTTCAGCAGTTTCAGTCCGGAACTGCTGGGTATGAAGCACCCGGTCTACGGTGACTTTATTCTCGGCAATTTTCTGCGATCAGGCATTGAAGAGCTGAAGGAATCAGCCAAGTTTCAGCAGATGACGCAGGAGATCGAGGCCGGAGTGAAGGCCTGCCAGGCCACCTGCGAGTACTTTCATTTTTGCGGCGGGGGCGCCCCATCCAACAAACTCTATGAAAATGGGTCGTTTCATTCCGCGGAGACCATGCACTGCCGCATGACCAAGAAAGTCATCACCAATATCGTCCTGGACCGCATGGAATCCATGCTGGCCCACGATTTACCTGAGGAGTATGCCGAGCTCATGGCCTAAGGTGGTTTAGAACGGAGCTATCGGCTGCGAGCCCGGGCGTGTCGTCAGATCAGTGGCCCCGACATTTTCCTGGATCCTTTGTTTGGCTTTCAGGAAATGGTGGGTTAAATCCCGGCGCAGCTCCTCGCTACTGTTTTTTCGGATGAGTTTGAAGATTTGGTTTTCTTCCTCTTCGACGTGCTGCGACACCAATTGATGCAGCTCGTCGATTTTATCCAGAAAGGCCTCGTGCTCGTCGTGCAAATCAGCGGCCTCATCGAGCAGGACACGAATATCCGCGTGATCCTGCCTTGCCTCATTCAGGAACTCCCGCAAACCCGTTACGTCCTGAAAACGGCTGTAGACGGTTTCTTCTTCCGCCACGGAATGCGCGTTCAAATCCGCGGTCAGTTGCCGAAAGATGCCAAGTGCGCGTTCGTGGGTTTTGGATTCCTCGATTTCCTTGAAGAGAAGTTCGACCTTCCGATGATCCATTTGCAGAACGGAAAAAATTTCCCGTTCCTCGATTGTCCCTGTCTTGCGATTCATCACACGATCGGTCAGATCAGAAACCACCCCGCGGGCGCGGGTCAAAAGGCCCTCGGGCATATCCTGACCTGTAAGCCAGGCCACGCCCGTGTGGTCCGTAAAATTTTTCAGAGCATTCACATGGCGGTTGAGATTGGTCTGCATGGCATCCAATGGCGCCAGGGTTATCTGTATATCGGGTAAGACTTCAGGTGTGGCTTTATGAATCAGCTGCGTGGCCATCAGCTGGCTTTTTTTTAAGAGAGCATAGGCACCCAGTTTTTCCAAGGGTTGGGCGGTTTCGCCCACCACGATGTCGATCAAAAGGTCGGCAATTTGGGTTGTGGATCGCCGAGGAGACACCCGTATTCCAAAGGCGCTGATGACCGTTTCCAAGAGGTCCAGATTTTTTTGATCATCGTCGGCCATGGTTCGAAAATCCTGGCTCCAAAATCCAATGCGTTCATTGCAAAGGGCCAGGGCTTTTTGCCGATACATCATGTCAGTTAATTCGAAACCAAGAGCTTCCCTCAGGGATTCTTCGGAAATGTGCATAGGTAATTCCTCGTGTTGGGGGTCCTGTTCCTTCACGAGCAAGCTATAACACCGGTACGGTCTTCTTCCCATCCGCAATTCACGCCATGACTAACGATGACTGGTGAGCAAAATCAAACTCACAGGCGCGGTCCGCAATCGCCCGTCCCCTTTGTCCGGCCAGCTGATCATGCGTTGGGGAGCCACAGTCGCCAGCCCCGTCCCATCGAGCCTCACTTCAAAACCGGGGCTGCAGGCCCGCTCGGCTGAGGTCGTCAGCTGAAACTGAATTCCATTCCGCAGCAGCGGTTGTCGAATGATCAGTCCAGGCGGCCAGGGCAGGCCTTGCTGAGAATCGGCCACCTGGGAGTCGCCATCGATGTTGTAGTAGACGAGCTGATCCCAAGTCAGGCCGGTGTATATCTCCTGGCGATCCTCGATAAAAGCCTGAGGCCCCCAAATTACGGTGATCAACCGATCCCCATCCTGATGCAGACGCGAGCTGATGCTTTCCAGATCCAGGGTCGCTTCCTTTAATGTTTGCAGAACCGTCTGCGCACAAGGAGCACAGAAATCCGCCTGGCTATAGACCTCCTCAAGTTCCACAGCCAGGCCATTGACCTCGGCATAAACACGATCGAGTTGGTGCCAATCCTGGCGAATGTCTGCGCAGGACCTTTGTCCCTCGGCCTTGGGCATGACGAAGGTTTCACCCTGAATTACCCAAACCCGGGTATCGACGGGCTTGAGCTTCACTTGCTTCACCTTTTGATGTTGAGTCAGAAGTGTGAGTCCCGAGGCCGTTGTTTGCTTCAGCTGGAGCGAGAGATCAACGTGCGGTCGATCGGTTTTCTGGAGCGATCTCAACACCGATTGAACCTGATCGGCATGAGACGTTATGGTCTCACGAGCGGCCCCCCGCAAGGTCACGGGAGACCATCCTAAAACGGTCAGCAGGAGAACAAGCCTTCGTGTTCCACGCATCATTTACTGCCCTCGTCCTACAGCCGTCGGCAGCAGAAAATCCAAATGATCTGTGGCTGCAGAGTTCTGGTCGCGAACAGCACCTGTGGGGCTCACACAAAACGTGGAGATAAAAAACGGCGCAAATTCGTTTCCTTTCCAGGCGAGGTGCACACAGGTTTCAAGATTCTTTTGCTGGGCCTGCAGAAAAACTTGAGTGAAAGTATCATCGACGATCTGTCGGCAGGATGGCTTCGGTCCGGTCCCTACGGCTATACAGTCGGCTGGTTTATTTTGCTGAACATCCCAAAGCTTCAGCACAGCCAGGTCCAAAATACTGGCCTTATTCCAGGCCTCCTCAAGAGTCGCAGCGGATGTCGCTGCACCCAGGGGCAGAAAGCGTAGCCTCGGCCAGAGTGTGGAGGCTTGAGCCGGCATCACTGCCCAATGGCGGATCGGCTCCTGGCCAACCGTCATGGCCACGGCTTCGAATTTCATGGCGCCGCGATTCTGCAGAATGTCGGTGGCCCGGATGATGGTGATGGCTTGTTCAGGCGGGACGCCCAGTTTTTTGCGAATCGCATCGAGAGTTATCGGCTCATCAATGTCCGCAGCATTCAAAAACCAGGCAAGGTTGATGTCATTGGGGTCACTCGGGATGAGGTTATGCCGAAGGTAGAGGCCACCTTTGGTTTCGCTGCCGAAGGGCTTGCCGTTGATCATCGTGATCTGGCGGCTATTTCCCAGCTTGGGATCAAAGGTGACCCGCAGTCGACTGTCGAGAACTTTCCACGCGGTTGGAACCTCGCAGTCCACAATCTTCGCCTGGCCCGAGATGGTTTGATCCGGGTCCAGTTCCACCTGAAATTGCAGCTTCTCAGCTGGCATCAGATGCAGGGTATGGCCATTCGCGGCAATTTTAAATTCCCAATTCTGATGAGGATGGGCCAGCATGGGGAAGGGGTTGCCCAGCCGGTCCTCAGGATCCAATTGCTCTTCATTTTGTTCCCAGGCCAGCTGACAGATCGTATGTTCGGTCTGCAGCTCCAGGCTTGCTTGCTCTTCCGCGTGGCCGTCACCACAGGCCAGAAGGCCAAGTCCGATCGAAAGAATGGATAACGATGTTTTCATGATGCGCCTCGTGTGGGACTGCAGGCTCGACCGGATGGCATCACCCGACCGAGCCTGCAGCCGATTCATCAATTCAAAGCCAGACCAAACTTTTCGAAGGTGTAACGCCGATACTCTTCCAGAAACAAGGCCGAGCTGGCATTTAAAGCCTCGGTTTCAGTCTGCAGAGCTTCCGCTTCCTGATCGACCTTGGCCAGGGCAGCTTCGACCTCGGCACTGTTGGCCTCCGACGCGGCATGAACGGCCTTGCGATAGTCACCATGAGCCGTCTCGTATTGAACAAAAGCGGCGTCATAACGTTTCTGCCGCTTTTGATAATCCTTGAAGCTTTCCATCACCTCTTCATCACCACTGGCTTGCAATTCCTCAGCGACCGTTGCAAAACTGGGCGCTTCCACTTTTTTCAAGACCTCCAGGGTGCGATCGATGTCCTTCTCGGTCATAGGGACCGTTGGGGAGGCCTTGGATTCCTGCAATGGGGGAATCGGACGATCGATCGAACTCTGCTCACTCCATTTTTGGAACCCGAGGAAAGTTAAACCAGCAAGAACAAACAGGCCCGGAATGATTTTGCGTTTCATGGGATACATCCTTCGATAATCAGGTTATGGCCTCAAGGAGCATCAACGGTCAGGTCGATGACGGCATTGCCTTTCAAGGTCCGGAAGGACTGCTCGTTATAATCACGTTTGATCACGGCCTTGAAATCTTCATGATGACTGGTGCTGCCACTGCGGCTGCCGGCGATCTCATCGAGGGATTTCATGACGACGCTGGTCACTTTGCAGTAAACGTTAGGACCGCAGATGGATTCCAAACCGGTTCCCAGGCTCGAGAAGAATTTGGTTTGATCCGGAATATTCTGGGGCGCTTCGACGATTTCAGTCCGCCATGATTTGGCAAATGTAAGCAGGAATTCACTGGTGATTTCGTTGATTGCCTTGTTGCGAAGAGCATCGAGGCGGGCCTGGGCATCACCGGAGTTGGGTGAAGCATCGCTCGGGTTTTCATCAGTCTTGCAGCTGACACCGTTGAAACCGGACGTGGTGCGACGTGTGTCGTCCCACTTTTCACCCCACCAGAGGAAATTCCACTCGCCGGAGTTGCGGACGTAATCCATGGACTTGGAGACGTCGAGAGTACAGGAAACCCGCATGGGGTCAGCCTTCACATGATAGTCATAGTTCAGCGCGACCGATTGAGCCATCACACGCTGTGATCTGGGTTTGTAGCTGTAGCTATTGAGCAGCCAGGCTTTACGAATGCCACCGATAGGCATAACGGAAGCCACGTTGGTGCTCTCGCCGCGTTGGGAGCTGCCCATGCAGTAAACGCCTTGGTTGATGTCAGCCCTAAAGGTCCCGCTGGATGCTGTGGGTTTGACTTCGATGGGACGCAGGGGAACGCCAGCTTTGGTTTTGAAAACCCAGTGACTGGACTCGGCCGTGGTGCCTGGCAAAACGTCTGAGAATTTGGCCCCTGCCACTTTAAAGACGACGTTCTTTGGCGCCGAAATTTTATCGATCTGAGGCGAGGATGAGGTATCGTTGGAGCCGGCTTTGTGTGAGGCAGGATCAACGGTCGAAGCCAGAGTCACGTTGAAAAGAGGCAGCTGACGCACGCCGAAATTCGTATTGGAAAAGAGCGGGGCTTGAGCCAGGGCTACCTGCATGTCGGCGGCTTCCGTGCCCCAGATGGAGTAGCTGGCTGAGGCCAGGCCGATGACCTTGGTTTCAAAAGCCTGCAGAGTTTTTTCGTTTCGGCCAAAAACTTCATTGGCGACTTTATCAACCACAGCCAGAGCCTGCTGAGCCTGGTTGATGGATTCTGCAAGATTGGTCAGGTCAGCATTGAACGGCATCCAGGCCTGCTTCGCAGCGAAGTACTGGTTTTGCAGCGGAATGCGCTCGGCTTCCAATTGGGCCTTTTGGGTCATCAGGGCTGGCGATTTTTCCTGGCGGTTGGCAACGGCCAGTTGCAAGCCTTCCTTGGCCCCAGCAATCTGATCGGGGGTGGCCACGCTCAGAAGGGTGGCGGCGGTCGAGATCGCGCTATCCAAAGCCGCGAGGCTGGATTTGACCTCATCGATCTGATTGTCTTTGAGCTGCAGCTGCTCTTCCGCAATCTTGTAAGCCGCATACTCCGGCTTCGATTTGAGCAGTTCCGCGTTGGCTATCTTAAGACCCAGCGTGGTGATCAGGTTACCGAACCGATAGTAATTGCCATACTGCAGATCAAAGTAAGGTGAGTAGGCGCCTTGCGCGGCTTTGGTTTCAAATTCCGAAGCGGCTGGCAAACGATAGGTCAGCGCAAACTGATTTTCCAGGACAGGGCAGTTCACAGCGCCGTTCACAGGACTATAGACGCCGGACTGTGATTTTTTGGACGAGGGCGACACATAGAGGATTTTTGAATCCAAATGATCCTGGAACAAAGCTGTTCCGGCGAGGCCAGGATTTCTTTGGATTGCTTGAGCCTGGGCTGACTTCAGCGCCGTGTTTTGGATCCCTGTGTAGCTCGGCAAAGCATAGACCTGGGATGAAGTCGCCGTGAATGAGGCCAGCAGTAAAAAGGACAAAGGTTTGCTGATCGGATTGCGTCGCATGAAAGCGCTCCTTAATACGTTTTTTCAAGGGTTTTATCGTGATGATTGTTGTCATCCGTTCCACATGGGGAACGATACGGCGAGGCCATGCGATCGACAATCGAGTGGATGCGAAGGAAGGCAGAATGTGTTCGTGAGAATCAGAAATTCACGAACACAGTGCTGAATAATGGAAAGATCTGATGATATGAATCTACAAAGGTCGGACGTAAACTGGAATTTGGCAGCTTTGCAGGGGCGGAGCCAACAGGCTCACTTCCAGACGCGACACCGACGTGGGCTGCGGCAGATGATAGCTGATGGTCCGGGCGCGTACATTGTCAGGCGAGACGAAGGTCGTGCCCACGCTGGTGACGATGCCAAGGTCCGCGATCTCGTAGTCAGGACAATAATCTGGAATGACGAGCTCGATATCCTGTGTGAAGTAGGTACCCTGAAGCGTGACGGGTTTGCGATTCACGAAACCACCTCCATGTTCTACGATCCCTGCGAAAACGCGTTGGGTGGGGAGAGGATTGGCCGAGGCGAGACTCTGAATGGAAATCTGGCAGTCCTGATACTGATAAACATTTTGCACGAAATTGATTTCGATCAGATCAACGAGTTTATTATCGGTTTGGAATTGATTGTTTTGATAGCGGACGTCGCTCAATTCTGTGCTGCCCTGGTAACGCACGCGAGGGTAGACAGAAAACTGGGTACAGGTCGGCGTTGGGACGTACACGATGCGAAAGGGCGTCACGCGCCGAGGTGCCGTCAGTGGGAAGGAGAACACCGACTGACCATAGGGAATGCGCATGCCGATGGTCGTCAGATTATTCCAAACCGGTTGCACGCTTTGCGCAAGAAGAGGCGTCGCGAGCAGCAGGGACAAGGCATAGCCAAACAGTTTCAATTTCATCTCGGACCTCGATTGAAGTGGGGGGCAACTTTGGGGATATAAGTCGCGCACGCGATGAATGCAAGGTGGGGACGCAATCCTCCTTTTTTATATAAAAGCGTGACTGATTCCATGCAACGCTCACGATTCTTGCAAACGGTAAGAATCTAGATTGTGCTCAAGGCGAGGTCCTACTTTTGGATGAGTCGGGATTTTTTATGTAATTTTTTCGCGGAAAATACCTGAGTGAAACCATGATTCTAACGAAATAACTGAAGGTATGATGCAAATGGGCGAACAGGTACCATAAGAGTGTTCAAGACACCTGTGCAAACCACCGCGAGGGGTATAAGTATGGCTCAGAGCATTATCCTCATCATTATGTCTCTCAGTCTTGTCACAGTGGTGATGAGCTCACGCGCACTTATCCTGGAGTGGCGTAAAGCGCATCGTCAAATGTATGGCACAATGAATTTTGATGGACGCGCCACCCGCGGTTCGAAAATGCAGCTGCTGACGAATGCCATGCTTTGTCTGGTCTCGCTGGTTTTACTGGCCACCAGCTTGATGATCTATCAGTTCATTCATTTCCCTGTCCTGTGACAGGTTTCCGTTCCCTGCGCGACAGGTTATGGAATAAAAAAAGCGAGCCTTGGAATATATCCAGGCTCGCTTTTATATTCAGAAAGACAGAATCAATTACTTGATCTTGGCTTCTTTGAACACAACGTGTTGCTTCACTCGGGGATCATATTTCTTGAGCTGAAGTTTTTCCTGACCGCGTTTTTTCGAGGTCGTATAGAAATAGCCAGTTCCAGCGGAAGAAACGAGGCGGATAAGTTCGCGGGCGTTTTTGCCTTTTGCCATGGTGATATCCTTAATCATAAGCAGCCAATGCCAGGACATGAGATGTACCAGAAAGCCTTCAGGATTTTCAAGCAAAATCCGTGGCAGCAGGCCTTCCTTTACGGTAACCTCGGGTCACGTATTGGTTCAATAGCCTTAGGAGCAGGTGCCTTGAGTTTGATGGAACGGATTTCAGAAGACATGAAGAACGCCATGCGGGCCAAAGATAAGGCCAAAACCGGCGTACTGCGCATGCTGCTCTCCGAATTCAAATACGCCATGACCTCCGAACAGCGCAGCTCCACACTGGAAGATGACCAGGCGCTTAAGGTCATAACGGCCTATTGCAAGAAACTCAAGAAGTCGCTGGACGCCTACCCCGAGGGCGAGAAACGTGCTGAAATTGCTCAAGAAATTAGCGTAGTTGAAAGTTATATGGGTGATAGTGTGTCATCATGATAGCCATTTCACATCTGGAAGACCTCGCTCTCGAAGCAGGCGAGGCCGTGATGAAGATCCATCGGGCTGGAAAGATCGACGTTCGCACCAAGGACGATCGGTCCCCTGTCACTCAGGCGGATTTACTGGCGAATGATATTATTTGCCGAGGCCTTCGCCAGCTCTCGCCCCTGCCTATTATTTCTGAAGAGGGCAGCGGGGAATCCTGGCCAGACGCAGATGCGATCTCTACCTATTGGCTTATCGATCCCATCGATGGCACCAAGGAATTTATCGCCCACCGCCCGACCTTCACCGTCAATATAGCATTGATAGACCAGGGTACGCCGGTGGCCGGTGTGGTCTATGCTCCCGAGCGCGAGGAACTTTATTCCGGCTCGGACGAAGGGTTTCGTATCAATCGCCAGCTGATGAAGCCCATCTGGGGCCAGAATCGCGTTGCCGTCTGCAGTGCGTCCCGTCCCGAGCAAGAGTTTGATGGATTCGTGCAGGATAATGGGCTGAGTTCGGTCGTTAAAATCGGTTCATCGATCAAGTTCTGCCTTGTGGCCAAGGGAGAAGCTCACTTCTATCCCCGCTTCAGTCCTTTGTCCGCCTGGGATATCGGCGCCGGTGATGCCGTGGCGCGCGCCGCGGGATGTTCGATGCTGGAAATGAAGACCGGCCAACCCCTGCGTTATGAATTCAAGCGGCGCTGGAATCCTGGCTTTATTCTGCAGGCCCCTGGTTGCGTCGCCCGGTTAAATCAAAGACAATAAAAGAGCATCTGCGACCGCAGTGCGCGTGAAGGCTTAACCAGGTTCTTGGGGGAGTCGACTGTGTTCAGTAAGCCCTATCTCATGGTGATGGTTGACGACGAACAGGACCTGTCCGAGATCCTGGCTGAATATGTGGAAGATATGTTCCCTCGAGCTTTTGCCATCACAGCCTTTCAGGACCCTGAAGCGGCCCTGGCCTTCATCGATAAAAATCCCGTGCGTATCGTGGTTACGGACGTCCGGATGCCGCGTTTGAACGGGGATCAGGTTAATCTGCGGGTGAAACAGATGGGCCGTGGTATAAAAACCCTCATCATCACCGGCAACATGAGTTATACCAAAGCTGTGACTTGTTATAACGATGGGGCCGATGCCTTTATTCAAAAGCCATTTAATCCTACAGAAATCCGAACGACCTTTCAGAGGGTACTGGATTGCATGGAATCATGGGAAAACGTGTTCCGCAAGATCGCACATACCAAAGCTTCGTAAGCGGCCTTTGGTTGCTTTTACCGTTGCTTCTGCTCGGGTGCTCCGAGTCCACCAACATCATGGGCCTTATCGCAGCCTCCTCGGTTGAGCAGGATGCGGCGGCTCTGCTTTCGCGTTCGCGTATCCGCATGGATTCTGGCGATTACGAGAACGCTTTGCGGGATGCTGAAGCGGCTGTTGCGCTCGCACCTGACTGTGGTGCCTGTGCGGTGCAAGCCGGTTACTGTCACCTGGGTGTGGCGGGACTGGATATGTTTCAGCTGGCAAGGAAGATGATCGAAGAGAACGCCACCGAAGAAGACGAGCCGACGCTCCGTCCCGCTGTCGACGGCGAGGAATCCGGCAACGCTTCCGGACAACTGGGTTCGCTCGCCAGTCTCGTGGGTTTGGGTGCTACCGATTACGAAGCCATTACTCTGCCCGGCAACCGCTTGGGAGATCTGGAAGGCGCGCCGGCCACGGGGCCGTTCCGAGCCCTGCCCGTGTACTTGCCGAAAAATGCCGTGGAAGCCCGGGCCTCCGATTCGTCCACTCTGCTGCATATCGCCCGAGCCGTGGCAGTCATCTGCCCTTTCATGCCGGCGAACGTCAAGGTCCTCGGCGATAATCCTGATATTCGGCACGCCGGTGACTCCTGTGTTCGTGAGCAGGACGTTGAGAGAACCTATGGCAATTCCCTCTTTATTTGGGCTGTGGCTCACCTGGTGGAAGCGATCGCCTTTCATCAGGTTGTTCTTTATACTCAGGATGGTGCCATACCCAATCTGCAAAAACGTGCCGCCATCCTGGAAAATCGCAGTGAGATAACGTCGCTGACGGAATATATCAAGGCCGTGAAGGATCTGGCGTCTGTGGTGGATATTATTTTGCCGACCGAAATCGCCGCAGCCCGTGCCTCGATGCTGACCGCCATGTTTAATGATTTGCAAACCGTCTCACTGGCCTTTCAACATATGGCCGCTGTCCCTGCCGACCTCTCTAAAGGCATCGTGGATGCCATTGCGGAATTGCAGGGGCAGAAGGATAAGATCGGCAGCAGTGGAGGCAGCAGCACGGGAGAGAAGCATCAGGGTGCGGTCGCCTTCAAAGATCAGTTGACGGAAGGCATGGCCACGGAATTGAAAAAACAAATTACGAGCAAGATTGATTCGGGCGCCCTGAGTGAACAGGAGCGCACGGATCTTTGCAGCGCCTATCGACAGATCAGCACGCAGTCTTTTGCGAGCTGTGATACTCCTTGAGGTTATTATGTTCAAAAAGGGCAGGACGTTCCTGGCCGTTGTCGTTTTGATGCTGGGCGCCACCAAGGCGTCTGCTGTTGAACTGGGTTCTGTGCGCAAGGCCATTTTTAAAGTCAGGGTAATATCGCAGGAACCTGACTATAAGCAGCCGTGGAATCATCAGCCGGTTAAATCCTCATCGGGAACAGGATTCTATATCGGATCCGCTGGGATTCTGACCAATGCTCATGTCGTGGCCAACGGCAAATTTATTTCCGTGCTTAAAGACGGGGATGACGAACCGGTCAGCGCGCGGGTTAAATTCATGGCACATGACTGCGACCTGGCCCTGCTTGAGGTGTTGGATCCCGCTTATTTTCAAGGGGTCGCGCCGATTGCGTTTGGGGATATCCCGGAAGTGCGGGAAACGGTGAATACCGTAGGTTATCCGTCCGGTGGTGAACAGCTTTCCATTACGCAAGGCGTGGTCTCGCGAGTCAGCTATCGCCGTTATGTGCATTCGGCGGCGGATAGTCACCTCCTCGTGCAGGTGGACTCGGCCATCAATCCGGGCAATAGCGGCGGCCCAGTTTTGCAGGGAAAGGTCGCCGTTGGGGTGGCCTTTCAGGCGTTCACGGGAGCCGAGAATACGGGCTATATCATACCCACACCCGTCATCAAACGCTTTCTCTCCGATATTGCCGATGGACGGTATGATGGTCACCCCGTGCAGGGATTCAGCGTGCAGGACGGTGCGCTCGAAAATGTTGCGACGCGGCGTTATCACGGTTTGAAGGCCGGTGAGGGCGGAGTCAAGGTCAGCGAGGTGGCATCCTATTCTCCCTTGGCTGGGTCGGTCGCATCCGGAGATATTGTTCTTTCTATAGATGGCAAACCGGTTGGGATTGATGGCAAGATTTCCTATCTCGGCGAGCGCCTTTCCTTTCGCGTGCTTTATGATTTGAAGCAGAGAGGCGATGCCCTCAAGCTGGAAATCCTGCGCGGAGGCCAAAGGCGCAAGGTTGATGTCGTGCTGAAGGCCAAGCAGCCTTTTTACGATGGGGCCCATATTTATCTGAATCAGCCGCGCTATTTGAATTTCGCGGGCCTGGTTTTTTCCAGCCTCAGCCGCGACTACCTCGAAACCTGGGGCCGATCGTGGGCGGTGGATGCGCCGCTGCATCTCCGTTATATCCACAACCATTTTTCCCAGATCCCGGACCTTCAGGGAGCTCGTGATGTGGTGGTCCTCACGGAGCGGCTGCCTCATGCTGTGAATACCTTTGCGGGGCCTTTTCTGGATGCCGTCGTGATCCGGGTGAATGGTAAAAAAATATTGTCCCTTGATGATCTGGCTCGGGTGCTTGATGAAGCGGACGGGCCCCATTTGGTTTTTGAGTTTTGGCAGGAGGAAGTGCCTTTGATTCTGCCTTTGGCAGCGTCCCGTGGCGCGGACAAGGACATTACCGCCCGTTACAAAATTCCCCTCACACGCTGGCTCGGGCCGGATGAGGATGGCGCTACTGCGGATTGGGGAGCAGACAAATGAAAACTGTGTTGATTCATCTTCTCCTTCTGCTGTTAACCCTGCCGCTTACGGCGAAGAGTTTGGACAGCAGCGTGCTGCGGATTCATTCGGTCGTCCAACGTTCCGATTATGATGCGCCCTGGACCGCCAAACAAAATGAGCGCATGGTGCACATGGGAGTGGTCCTCGACGAACGGACGGTCCTCACGGCTGCGTTTGCCGTGAAAGAGGCTCGCCATCTCGAAGCTGAAAAATTAGGCGACCCCAAACGCTATCCTTTGAAAATAGAATTTGTGGATGATGTGGCGAATCTGGCCATTCTTCGTTTTGTGGATGACGCTCCAGCAGCGCTGGAAGCCTTGCCACTGGGGGCAGATCTAGCGCTGGGTGACAACGTCAACCTTTACCAGGCTCTGGAAGGGGAGACTCTGGTCAGCAATGCCATCAAGCTGCGCGAGGTGGAAGTGCGACCCGTGTATCTGGTGGAATATCCGCTGCCGCAATATGTCTTCGAACTGCGACGGGCGGGGTACGGATGGTTTGAACCGATTATTCGTGATGAAAAACTGGTAGCTGTGGCGATCGGTCAATCGGCAAGCTCTGTCTATGCTCTGCCGAGTCGTCTTTTGAAGCGTTTTCTGGAAGGCTGGCGCCGGCCTCCGTATCGAGGTTTCGTGGATCCCGGTCTGCAGGTCAGTTCCATGCTGTCGCCTTACTTCCGGGAGTATGCCAAGGCCGGTGTGGTTCCGGATGGCGTCTGGATTAAATCGGTGCGGGCGGACTCACCCTTTGCTGATGTGGTGCAGGTTGGTGACGTGCTGCTCGAGTTTAATGGCGTGCGTATTTCAGCGCGTGGTTCCTATGAACATCCACGCTGGGGGCGTATTTCGTTTCTGAGCCAGCTCGCTGAAATCGCAGCGGGCGACCGCGTACGCCTCACCCTTTTACGTGGGGGCGAATCGTTAAAAGTCGAAAAGGCCCTTCCAGCTTATGATCCCACGCACGAGCGTATTCCACCGCCGGCCCTTTCGCAGCCGGTCTACATTATTTTCGGTGGCTTTCTTTTCCAGGAACTTTCGGCAGGTCTGATGCAAAGCTGGGGCACGCAATGGAAACGCAGGGCACCCTTGCCTTATCTTTTTGAAGCTGAATACAAAAAGAATCCGAACGTCGACGGCAAAGCACGTGCCGTGGTTTTGCAAAGGGTTTTACCGATTGAATACAACAAGGGCTATCACGAAATGGAGGACGTGCTGGTCACGCAGGTGAATGGCCGCGCGATTGAGCATGTTCAGGATCTAGTGGCTGCCTTGAAGGATGAAAAATATCAGAAGGAAGGCTACGCCCACATTATTGTCGAACCGGGGCACGAGGAGGTGATCCTGTCTTATCAGGGTCTGGATAAGGTCCATAAAACCATCCGTAAGCGTTACGGTATCCCGGATACAGCTCACTTTTGGGACCCGCAATAGTCCCTCGATTCGGCTGGATTCGCCAGGGTCCGGCCCAAATCCAACTTTTCTTAAGTTGATATCCTCATCTATTCATTCGACTTCTTTCCCGTTACTATGGGCTGGTTCCGATCTCAAAGAAATTTGACCGGGCATCTGTGGGAACACGTGTGTCTTGATTGGAAAGTCAGTCGAATCTCATGCGGGGAAGCAGTCAGTGAGTGTGTCCGGTTCAGGTTTGAGGGTGACACTTGAGTCCATTCTGTCCCATGGTGCGCGGCGCCTGCCGGATCGCAGTTTGCGCCTTCAACTTTTGGTCTTTAACAGCGCACTCCTCCTGTCGTTTGGTCTGACCCTTGGCCTGGGATTGATTTATCTGGTCCTTGGCGACTCGGAAGCCCTGCTTCGCTCCACCCTGCCTTTTCTCGCACTCTTCACCATTATTTATGTGTTTGCGCGGCAGCGATATTTCCTGCTAGCTCGAATTCTGTATGTCGGGCTCGCATTAATCGGCGTGGGGTTTGGTGTGCATCTGCATGGAAACGATAGCCATCTTTCACTCTATTGCCTCGATTTGGCCTTGCTCCCTTTTCTGCTGTTTAGCACCCGGGAATGTCGTTGGATGATCCTAAGCTCGAGCCTGGCCTTCCTGCTGTTTGTCTCGATTGAATTCGATCTCTTCCTCATTCAACCCACCGCTCTGCAGAAGGAGCTGCATCCGTCGGCAAAGCTGATGCTGTCCACCGGTGCTTTTATTGGTGTTTTAGCCCCATCGCTGCTGGTTTTCTGGCAAAACCATTTAGGCTTCCGGCGCACGCTTCGGCTCAATCGGGTCCGCGCGCGGGCCGAAAAATTTGCAGCCATCGGTCGACTGGCAGCGGGCGCCGCTCATGAAATCAACAATCCGCTGGCCATCGTGCAACTGACTTTGGAAAACCTGGAAAGCAGCTGCGAAGCCACCAAAGAGCCGATCCTTCACACCCGCATCAAGCGAGCCTACGAAGCCATCCTGCGCATTCATCAGATTCTGCAGAAACTCCGAGCCTCCACGCTGCTCCCGGCGTCCCAGCCTGATTCATGGCTGGTCAGCGAGGTTGCGCAGCTCATCGGACAGCGCTGCCAACGTTATCTCAAAACCCAGGGCATTCATCTCTCGATTCGCACGCACGTGCCGCCTGGCTACCGTGTGCTGTGCCATCGACAGAGCATGATGGATGTCGTCGATAGTTTGATCAGCAATGTCCTGGATGCCACGACCGGGCAAGGTCGCCCGCGTGTGACGTTGACCTTGACCTGCGATAATCTGCATTTTGTGATGAAGCTGGAGGACAACGGGCCTGGTATTTCGGAACAGCATCTGCGTTCGCTCTTTACACCTTTTTTCACCACCAAGAATATTGGAGCCGGGTTGGGCTTAAGCCTCTACAGTGCTCGTTGTATTGCCCAGCAGTATGGTGGGGACTTGACCTGTGATCATGGGCCGGGTGGGTGCTTTTATCTGTCGTTGCCCTTGGAACCGGACTCGACCTCACGCCAAGCGTAAATGCCTATCCGAAAGAACGGCTGCGGGGAGCTTTTGCAACAAAGGCTGAAGACTGCTCTTATGCAATCCTCAGCCTCACAATCAAATCTCTTTGGAGTTCTGACGTTCCCTCAGAATCTCTGAAGGACCATGCTCTTTAGAATAAAAGGAGGTCTATTAAAGAGCCTCCTTACCTAAATCACTGGAAGAATGCCCGGAAAGCAGATGCTTCATTTATGCCCTTGGCGCTTGCAGCAATGGTCTGCACAGTTCCATTGGCGAATACATTCTGCAACTGTTTCATTTCCACGATTTGTAACTCGCCCTTATTGCTGTACTGATAAACCGGGGTTGAAACCTCGACCATTTGAACTTCCTTGCCTGCTGCGTCTTTGACTTT
>NZ_DASQYZ010000248.1:0-31096 GCF_035638955.1 Oligoflexus sp.
GGGGTGGTGTTCCTGAGTGAATCATTCGACGCCAAAAACGATCCGATCGTCAACCGCCTGGAAACCGACGGCCACCTGGGCCGCCGAATGATTGTGAATTACACACAAAACTTCTGAAAAATTACGGTTTAACAACTGTACTATTAAGAAAGGGAAAGCACTCAGCTTTCCCTTTTTCTATGCAGCCCATAAAGTTTGCAGCGTACCGCACCGAAGCAGATAAGGAGCTGTAAGTATTGAATGGAGTGAACCATGAAAGCCTTTGGCTATTTATTATCGCTGGTTGTCCTGGGTGCGAGTTGCGGTCAGGTCCAAGAAAAAGAAGTGAAGCTTGAGCTCTTGCCCGAGGGTGAAACCAATGCAAGTTATGCATCGACCAGGACGGATGAAGAGGAACCACCCGTAGAGGATACAGAGCCCGATACGGAAGTCCGGGTTCAGCTCGCTGCCATAAACAAGGAAATGTGGGATAGAAAAGATGAGACTTGCGCGACTTCGGGGGCATCGGTCTGCACATTGACAGCGGAAGTCGCAGTCACCGATGCAGTCGTAACAACGGTACGTAATTGCACATCAACATCCGGTAATTTTTGCAAGATCACTCCTGATGCGGTGTCAGCCACCAGCGGTCCCCAGTATGCTATTGTGCAAAAATTCGATGGCACAGGTTCGCTGCTTCACCTACGCGGATCCAATGGCGGCATCTCAACCGATCTGGTTGTCGGTAGCAAAATTTCATTCAAGGCGCGCAAATTTAACCAGAGATTTGGGACTATGCGAATATTTGATGTCGATCCCGCATCGGTCACGATCGCAACGGCGACAGCTGCAGAAATGTTTCAGCTCAACGATACGGTCGCGGACATTGGCGAGATCGACTTTGCTCCTGCGGTCGATACCGACCACCTCTATAAGCTCATGACCGGTTACGTGAAAGTCACCGAACTGACCCGACCCATGACCGGTGATAGTCCAACTACTTACTGGTATTCACTGAACACCAAAACCTATGCCAGCGGCACCCGCCTGTGGCTCCGATCGTCGTCGGCTATGGTGTCCAAGAACAAGTGCTATCAGGTGAAGAATGTTTCGATAACTCAGTCGAATACACCTTCGACCAGCGGGATCTACGTGATTGACCAGGATAACTACGACACGAAGAACTTCGGCATGTCCTCGTTCACGGAAGTGGACTGCACCGTAGCCGGTCTCTAAGTTCATCCACGGCAGGGAAAATCCTGCCGTCCCCTCCCCCCCTTCCCCATGCTATTCTCAATACAAGTCGCATTCCATCAAAGGCACTTCCATGCGTTTAAAAGTATCCCTGGCCCTGGGTCTCGTGTTTGCATCGGCATCCCTGCAGGCAGCGCCAAATGTTGTCGTCCGTTGGTGTCTCGACGATAAACCCTCGTTCTACTTCTATAACAAAGTCGGCACCGAAAAATCCGAGCATCCCGGCCTTGTTTTTGATCTGATTGAGCACCTGCAATCCCGTCTGAACGTGGAAATCCGGGTGACCCGACGGCCCCAGAGCGCCTGCGCCGTGCTTCTGGAAAAAGGCGAAGTGGATGCTGCCGGGCTCTTGAGCTTTACCCCCGAACGGGAGAAGGTTGGCCTCTTTCCCATGAAAAGTGGCGAAGCCGATGGGGATCGCGCGGTGATCCGGACCAGTTATTTCCTCTACGCGCCCCGGGAAAAACCCCTGGATTGGGATGGCAAAAGCCTGGCTGGCCTTAAAGGCAAGCGTTTGGGCGCTATCGATGGCTATTCGATCGTCCATGATTTGGAAGCGGCCGGGGTGAAGGTCGAGACTTTTAAATCCCTGGATGGCATGATCACCCGTCTGCAGAAGAATGATATCGATGCGGTGGCTGTCAATAACGATATGATCAACCGCATCAAGGAACGCATTCAGCTGCAGATGAATGACAAACCGCTCAAGACCAAAGATTACTTTGTGCAGCTATCCCGCGTTTTCCAGGAAAAATATCCCACCATGCCGGACGCCATCTGGAAGGAAAGCGCCCGCTTCCTGAAGTCGCCACAGGGTCAGACACCTGTCAGCAAATACGAAAAGCTGGAGGACTTCCCATGAAGCTCGTAGCGGTCGCCTTTGCAGGATTCATGTTGCTGACAGGCTTGACCGCCGCTGCTCAGGATATTAAGCAGCCTTTGATTATTAACGATCCTGAATGGCCGCCCTACTTCTTTGCAGGACGTCCGGATTATCCACCGGGCATCATGAAAGAAATCCTGACCCAATGCTTCACCCGCATGAAAATGCCCTTCGAATTCAAGTTCCAACCGATCGAACGGATGCAGGTCGGGATGGAACAGGGCACCGTGGATTTTAATCTCTTCTCGTACAAAAAAGAGCGCGAAAAAGTGGTGGAGTTCGGCAAGGAAGTCATGCTCACCTCCGCCTATGTTCCCATTGTGCGAGCCGATAGCGATATCACCATCAAGAGCATCAGCGACTTCGATCGCTATCGCCTGGGTCATACCATCGGTCTACGTTATTCCAAGGAATTCTATGACTATATCCTGAAACGCAAGGCCGCCCAGAACCTGGATGAAAGCTCCAAAGAGGAATTTAATATTCGCAAACTTGATGCCCGGCGCATCGATATTTTCGTTTCGACGGACTCGACGATCGTCGACGTCGCCCGACAGATTGGCCTGATTAGTAAAATAAAATTGCTGGATTTTAATATCCAAAAAGCTGATTATTTCATCGCGATTTCCAGGAAATCCCCCCGCATTCCGGACCGCACCGTCTTCATCCATCAGTTGGAAGACTGCATCCGAGGCATGCGCAAATCAGGGGAAACCTGCGAACTTTATAAAAAATACGATCAACCATGTCCGTGGAAATAGGAGCCTACCATGCGTTTTCTGCTCCTTGCAGTTTTCCTCAGTACTTCCCTTGGGGCAGCGGAATCCCAGCCCCCCGAAATTCGCGTTTGTTTTGAGGACAAACGGGTCTTCCCACTCTATAACACGCCGGGGACTGAAGACACCAACGCCCCGGGCATTCTGATTGATTTCGCGCACCATATCAGCAAGAAGCATGGGGTCAAACTGAATCTCATGCGCCGCCCGGCCATTGCCTGTCGCGTGCTGATGAAAACCGGCAACGTGGATATTTACGGCATTGTCAGCTATATGAAGGAGCGCGAGGAATGGGCCATCTATCCAAGGCTCCCCAATGGTGAGCTGGATGCCAATACAGTCTTCAAACGGGCCGGTTATTTCCTGTACTCACGCCAGGACAAGCCTCTGCCTTGGGATGGCAAAAGCCTCGAAACCCTAAAAGGTCTGCGCATCGGCACCAGCGAAGGGTATTCCATTAATGATGAGCTAAAAAAAGCTGGAGCCAGGGTCGAATCCTTTAAGTCCGTGGACGCTATCTTCACACGACTGATGGATAAGCAGCTCGACGGCGCGGCCCTGCATCCCTATCGGATTGATAAGAAGTTAAATATGGGCTTACGCAAGTATGAAGTTCCGCTCAAAATGAACGACTACTATTTTACCTGCTCCAAAGCATTTTATAGGGATCATAAGACATTCTGCGAAAAAGTCTGGAAGGATTCGATCTTTTTTGAGGAGACGTCGGAAGGCAAAAAGGCGATGTCCGATTATGATGCGGTCGAGGATTTTCCCGTGCGTTGAGGTCGGTCGACCCTGAGGTCGACCGCCGCTGCGAACCTTACTGAGCTTTCTTGCCTTCAAGAGCTTCCAGCAAAGCTTGCTGTCTAACGTCACGCAAGCCTTCTTCCTTCTTGGGCTTGTTGGCCTCGTCTTGAGCCACCGTGCTGGTGGTGCCAACAGTCGTACAGCCAGTCGCGATCACAAGAGCCAGGGTCATCATTACAGTTTTCATGGAGGATAGTCCTTCATCGGGATGCTCTGTTTATCCGTCCGTAAACCTTGGAAAATCAGGCAACCTTTGGGAATCATGAGTGATGGCATTCCGTGTCCATCCAGCCTACCCTTGTATTGCATGCAAAAGGAATGCTTGCAAGAGGTATTATGCCAAATTAACTCACCCATGCCCTCACATGAGTGCAGCTTATGAAAAGCACCGCAAAGGCCAATCTTTCTCACAGCCCGATCCAAACCTGCAAAAGACCCCAAAACGGGGGTGATTGAGCTTGTGACAAAACGTGGTCGAACCTTGGGCACCATCAAGCCGGTTCATTCACCAGTTTTTCCAGAGCCTGAGCAAAGACTTCAGACGGCTGGGCCCCGGAAATTAAATACTTCCGATTGAACACAAACGCCGGCACGCCGGTCAAACCAAAACTTTGGGCCTCTTCCTCGTCGCGGCGCACGGCATCAGAGTACTCTGTGGATTCCAGCACGGTCCGGGCTCGGGCCGGATCCAGTCCAGCCTCCCCAGCGATAGCCACCAGAGTTTCAATTTGGCCAATGGGCCGACCTTCGGTGAAATAGGCCGCAAACAGTTTTTCACTGACGGCATCCTGCTGACCCAAACTACCGGCCAGATGCAGCAGGCGATGGGCATGAAAGGAATTGGTGGGAATGATCTGATCCATATGAAAGGTCAATCCCAACTGAGCGCCCTGGGCTTCCAGGTTGGCGCTGGATTCACGCGCCCACTCCACGGTCCGGCCGTATTTCTTAGCCAGCAACTCATGAATGCTGATGTTATTATCTCGTTTCGCATTCGGGTCGAGTTCGAAGCTCCGCCAGGTGACCTCCACCTGATCGCGTTGCGGAAAGGCCGCCAGAGCCGTTTGGAAACGGCGCTTGCCGATATAACAAAAGGGGCAAAGGATATCCGACCAGATTTCAACAGTGATCACATGCGCGCCTTACTGATGATGGCTTTAATAAGATTCCGGCTCACATTGCCAGCCAACTCCTGAACCAAGGGATGACGGATGGTCGTGCGCCAGACCCCTTCGAAATCGAATTTATCCTGGGACTTATACTGCACGAAGATGGACTCCATGACCTTGAAGAGTTCATCGCGTTTGCTGTCGGGCATCTCGATGAAAGCATCATGCAGCATGTTGAGGAGTATCTGCCCCGATAGGGCGGAACCAAGTTCCAATTTATCTTTGATGGCATTCTGCGCCATCTGTTTCGCGGAATCGATCCAGGATCCTAATTTTTCCATAGGCCGCTGCCCTCCCATTCAAGACTGGAGCCAACCAGGATAAGGTACGAAAGATTGGGTGAAAGTCAAAGTTCTGAATCCGGGTCGGCCCTTTTAGCTCGCCCCCAAGCTCCTGTCGTATCGCCTCTTGTATCCTATTGATATGACTGGTGCGTATTAAATATTTTCGGAAAAGTATAAGTAAAATACTTGGGAAAGGGGGGGCCTTGTCGACAAGCATCGAGTCTGTCTCGATTGCCGTCTAGCGAGGGTTTATGCAACATCGCATCCTCTGGATTCCTGCCTGGCTTCTGCTGCTTTCCTTGCTGGGAGCCAGCCCAGCCCAGGCCAATGAACTGAGTCCCGACATGAGCCTGTCGGAACTGGAATATGAAATTGCCGATCACCCTCGTCGCGTGAACGAATGGGCGCGCCCGATATTTGCCACCATGGATCGCAGCAAAGCTCCCGATCAGTGGGTCAAAATTCTGGCCACCATCTTTCTGTCCAGTAGCCAGATGGGCGAAGATCGCGCCGTCACAGCATCCCAGTATAAAAAAGAAGTGGACGACGCGTTGGGCATGTCGCGGCAAATTCGTGCCTGGCAGGAATATGATATCTTTCAATCCCTCGCCAACCAGCTCAAGTTTGGCGCTGACTTCGATGCGTTCCTGGTCGAGGAACTGAAACTTTTGAACTTTCTGTTCAAATCAGGTTCCATCGATGTGGCTCTCATTCGCTTAAGCCAAATCGCCAACACCCTGAGCACGCATGGGCGCCGCGCTGCAGCCCGCAAATACGCGAATCAGGCGAAACTGATTCTGAAAGAAAATAAAGATATCAGCGAATTTCGTCGCGAATCGATTCATGTCACCATTGCGTTGATCCTGATGGAAGATCCGGACATGCAAAAGAATTCGGAAGAACTTTTCGAGAACGCGACCAAAATCTTCAAAAAGAATGGACGCAGGCATCTTCTGGCTCAGACAACCTACAATTATGCTGCCAATACCGTTTTTCAAGGTCAGTCATTACCCGAAGAACTGCAGCGAGCCATTGGCTATCTGGAACTGGGTATCGCCGCAGCTCATCAAATCAATGACGCGCCCACGAGCGGCTTGTCCCGAGCGTTGCTGGGCCATGCCCTGAATCGATTGCGCAAATTCAGTGAAGCCGAGACCGTCGCCCTGGAAGCCATCGCCTTTCTGCACGGCAGTCATGATCTGGGTACGATCAGTGCCAGCATCGCGGCGGGAACCGCTGAGATCGAGTTGAAAAAATACGACCAGGCCAAAATTAATTTGACCCGTGCTGAAGAGCTGGTGGAGGAAATTCCGTCGACGCCTCTTTATCTGCGCGTTGAACTCAAAAAGAATCTTTCCCAACTTTCCTTTGCCAACCAAAGTTTTGATAAGGCCTTCCGCTATCAGATTGAATATTATTACCTGGACAGTGAATGGACCCGCCAAGGCAAGAAAGCAAGTCTGGCGGCTAAGCGGAATCTTGGTTTCACAGGTGACGACGATCGGCTCGCGGATGAGGAGCAGCACAGCGATGCCTATGCATCCTGGGCCATGGGGTTGTCTCTGGTCGTATCCTTGAGCTGCCTGGCCCTTGTTTACCGTAAAAACCGCATGATCCGTAAACTGGAAGCCGACTTTGAGACACAAACCCTGAAGCGCTCGTTTCATCCTAAATTGGTGGAAGAGTTCATGCTGGGCCGTTCGACGCTGGATGAGACTTCGCATTCCCGGATTGTCACCATACTTTTTGCGGATCTGGTGGACTTTGGCAATATCTGTGACAAGTTGGGTTCGGAACGCGCCACGCGACTTCTCAATCAATATTTTTCCAAAATGTCGGCGATTGTCTTTGATCATGAGGCGATGCTCGATAAATTCACGGGCCATGGTGTGATGGTCGTCTTTGGAGTCCCGCATCAGACCGCACCGCGCGAGCAGGCCATCCGCGCCTTGCACTGTGGCATTGAGATGATGCAGGCCCTCACCGAATTGAATACCGCGTGGAAAAAGGAATTTGGTTTTTCCATTACCATGCGTACGGGCCTGAGTCAGGGCGAAGCTGTGGTGGGATCCTTTGGAACCGAAAGCCGTAAGGAATATACAGCCGTCGGCTCGACGGTTCAACTGGCGGCGGCTCTGCAGGAACATGCCGAGTCGGGCCAGATCCTGCTATCCCAAACCGTCGCCCAGTTCTTCAGCGAAGACTGTGAGCAGATCGGCGAACTCGTGGCCGAGACCGACGGCAAGCCCATGCCGGTCTTTGTTTATCCCTGGCAACTGGAGTCTGAGGATAAGACTCTGGATGTTGCGGGTTAGAGCAGTCGTCTTTGACGGCAGCTTAGGCGCAGCAACCGAAAAACTTGTCACATAATTACAGTAACCTCCGTATAAGGTTCCAAGCACGGGATGGCCTTATGAGGAGCTGTAATGAACCAACTGTTTTTATTGATGTTTCTAGCTTTCACGCTGATATCTGAAACCAGTCCAGGCGCCGAAAAAGCCCGGACAGTCCACTACGAATTAGTAACCACCCAAGGCACCGTCAATCTTAGCGGCAAGAAATCTGTGGATTTCGCGTTGCTGGTCAACGGCAGCCTCCCCGCCCCTACCCTTGAATTTACCGAAGGCGATGAGGCCGAGATAGTTTTGAAAAACCAGATTCCGGGGCAGGAAGTCTCCATTCACTGGCACGGCATTCTGCTTCCGCCCGAGATGGACGGTGTGCCTTATGTGAACACCCCACCCATCGGCAGCGGGCAATCGTTCACCTATCGTTTCAAACTGAGGCAATCGGGAACATATTGGTATCACACCCACACCAACGTTCAGGAGCAGAAAGGCATTTACGGTGCTTTTATTGTGCATCCGAAAAAGCCAACCATCAAAGCCGACAAGGACGCGATCGTGGTGCTGAGCGATTGGTCGGATGAAGACGCCACGCAGATCCTCGCCAACCTGCGCAAAGATGGTGATTACTATCTTTATAAAAAAGGGACCATGCGGTCCTGGATCGGCGCCATCCGTGAAAAGGCATTGGGCATCTATCTGGACAACGAGTGGACCCGGATGGGCGGCATGGATTATTCCGATGTGGGTTATGATGCGTTTCTGATCAATGGCAAAAGAACCTCGCAGCTGGCGGTCGCGCATCCAGGCGAAAAAATTCGGATTCGAATCATCAACGCGTCAGCCTCCAGTTATTTTCATCTGGCTTTGGGCGACGTCCCCATGCAGGTCATAGCCGTGGATGGGGTGGATATGAAACCGACCTGGACGCGTGAGATCCTGATCGGTATGGCCGAAACCTATGATGTGCTTTTCGAAGTACCCGCGCATAAAAATTATGAATTCAAAGCCACGGCTCAGGATGGAACCGGAGCTGCTTCCGCATGGATCGGTATGGGAGATCCCGTTCCGGCCCCTGTGAAACCGATGCCGCCGATGTACGAGGCGATGAGCCACGGTGGTGGTCACGGTAGTGGTCACGGCGGCGAGCACGTCGGGCATGGTCAGGCGCCAGGTGGTGCGGATGCTCATGCGGGACATGGACAGGCGGCAGGTGGTGCGGATGCTCATGCGGGACATGGACAGGCGGCAGGTGGTGCGGATGCTCATGCGGGACACAAGCAACCTTCGGGCAGTGCGGGTGCCCACGCGGGGCATGGACAGCCCGCAGCGAACGCCCATGCGGGACACGGACAGCCTACGGGCGGTGCGGATACCCATGCAGAACATAAGAAATCTGATGGAGCGGCCGATGCTCATGCGGGCCATGCGAACCACACCCAGAACAGTCAAGCTAAAGACGCGCATGCGGGACACGGCAAGGCCGTAGACCACGCCGGGCATGCGGGACACGGGGGTCATGCTGGTGTTTCTCCAGGCGCCGTGCAGGACTCCAAAAACATCGTGCCAATGCTGACGGTCGACGACATCCAGGCGCTTGATTCCACGAAATTTCCTGACAAGATTCCAGTCCATGATGTGAAGCTGGTCCTCGACGGTGACATGGAACGCTATGTGTGGCATATCAACGGTAAGGCTATTTTTGAAGATCGAAACATCGTGATCAAAGAAGGCCAAATCATTCGCTTTACTATGGTGAATGAAACCATGATGCATCATCCCATGCATTTGCACGGACACTTCTTTCGCGTGCTCAATAAATTCGGTGACACCTCGCCTTGGAAACATACGGTCGACGTGTCTCCCCACACCACGCGAACCATCGAGTTTCTGGCGAATGAACCGGGTGAGTGGATGCTGCACTGCCACAACCTCTATCACATGAAGACCGGCATGGCACGCGTGGTGAAGTATTCCAGCTTCACCCCGGCCAGCAGTCTCGTCCAGCATCAGAAACATGATCCTCACAACCATGACCATACCTACTTCTACGGCATGCTGGAGACATCCACCAACCATGCACAGGCCAAATTCCGTCTGTCCCAAACCTGGAACGATCTCGAAGCGCGGATCGAAACCGGCAAGGATTACACATCAGACGTGGAAGGCGACCTTTTCTATCGAAGGTGGAAGGATCGTTATCTGAACTTTGTCCTCGGCGGCAGCAGTTTCCATCATGAAACACGCGGCGTTGCCGGGATCGGTTATCTCCTGCCCATGCTGATCGAGAGCAACCTGCTCGTGGATCACACTGGCAAGTTGCGGCTCGATTTGGACAAGCGATTTCAATGGACCTCGACCATCTTCTCCGACGCCGATGTAAGCTTTCGGCAAAGCGAAAGGACCGAATGGGAACTGTCCTTAATGTATGCCAGCACCTGGGCCTGGGCTGCGGGGCTTAAGGTGACGGAAGATAATACGGGTGTAGGAATTCAGTACCAGTTCTAACGATGCGGGGGTGAAATCCATCACCCCTTTTCCCCAAACAGCCCCTGCCACCGACTCGAACTATAAAAAAACGTAAAATTCTCTCTCCCTCGTTGAGTTGCGTCTGCACATTGTCAATGATACGCAAGCTGTGGGTTGCGGCACCCAAGCGCGTCTCCTATCAAACAGAGGGATTACTATGCGAGACATGCCTCAAGACAAGACCCTGGACGGCACGCTGGAACTGCTTTCTGATGGCTATCGTTATATTTCCAAACGCTGTGAAAAATATCAGACCAAAGTCTTCGAATCCCGCATCATGCTCCAGAAAGTCATCTGCATGCAGGGCGAAGCCGCCAGCCGTCTCTTTTATGAGCCGGATCGCTTTACCCGCAAGGGAGCCATGCCGCCTACCACTTTGAAACTTTTACAGGACACCGGCAGCGTGCAGGAGCTGGACGGTGAGGATCACCGTTGGCGCAAACAAATGTTTCTCTCGATGATGAAGCCACAGAGCCTGCAGAATCTTTCGAACCAGTTTGCGGAACAGTGGTTGCTGCAATTGGAAGGTTGGACCCGCAAAAAGGAAATCATCCTTCTGCGCGAGATGCAGGAGGTCCTCACCCGCGCCGTAACGCGTTGGGCTGGTGTTCCCCTGACTGATGCCCAAATCAAAATCCGGACGGTGGAGTTTGCATCCATGGTCAGCGGAGCCGGATCGGTTGGTCCGAAAGCCGCCTGGGGTTTGCTCCTGCGGACCCAGACGGAACGATGGGCACAGAACCTCATCATCAATATCCGCGAGACCCAAACGGAAAATCCTCAGGGCACACCCGTCGAGGCCATCGCGTGGCATCGGGATCGCAAGGACGAACTCCTGACCCCCGAGATTGCGGCCGTCGAACTCATCAATATTCTGCGTCCTACAGTCGCTGTCGCCTGGTATATCGTTTTCGCGGCCCACGCCCTGCATGAGCATCCCGAATGTCGACAGCGACTCCAGGAGGGCGACAGCCGTTATCAGGAAGCCTTCGCTCAGGAAGTGCGGCGCTACTATCCGTTTTTCCCCTTTGTGGGTGGACGGGCTGCTTATGATTTCGACTGGCAGGGCTATCGATTTAAAGAGGGAGCCTGGGTACTGCTGGACCTGTACGGCACCAGTCATGATCCCGATATCTGGCAAAACCCTGCCGTGTTTCAGCCCGAACGGTTTCTGCAAAATGAAATTAATCTATTCAGTTTGACCGCGCAGGGTGCAGGTGATGTGAAGAAAGGCCACCGCTGTCCCGGCGAGTGGATTACCATAGAACTGTTGAAACGAGCTTCGCATCTTTTAACAAACGTGATGGAATACGCGGTGCCGGCTCAGGATCTCGCCATAGACTTCTCCAAGCTACCGGCCGTACCCAAGAGTCGCTTCGTCATGAAAAATATTCGGCGCGTATCGAAGCCGGCGGTAAAAAACACCAGCCGGGTCGCGTTTGATGGTTATGTGCAGCCGGGTGATTTTCAGTTTCCGGGAACGCCACCGCTGCGTGAAAATACGTCAAGCGCTAGCGTCAGTGGTTTGTCTTAGCGATCACTTCCCTTGGTCCTGCTGCTTTTTGAATTCCTCTTCGCTGGTTTCCTGCTGGCGAGAGGTTTCATAACCACAGGCCAGTTTAGGATTTTGCTCAAGTCTCGGCAAATCCTTGGCGCATGATGCGTAGAGAGCAGAACTGACCGGCAACTTACGGGCTTCCTGAAGCTGCGCAAACCCTAATTTACCCGAAGGCGTGGTGAAATCGTTTTTACCTTCACAGATATAGGCGACAGCCAGCATGGTGCGGCTGCATACGTTCGGCGCATCGAATTCAAGGGCTTCCTTATGAAACGCCACGGACTTGCTGAGGTCGCCCTTCACTCCAAAAAGCCACTTCAAGAGAACCAGATCCGGCACGAGGCGATAGAAAATGCCGAGCGCATATCGAGCAGCGCCTTGCAGGGACGTGTTTGGTCCGAATTTGTGCTGATAGCGGGATTCGATGGTTTCGATCCACATCTTCTCCACGATCTTGGCATTTTTCAGGGAAGAAAAAATCCCGTCGATACTGGCGATCTTACCGAGATTAACCCCGAGGTAGAATTTGCAAAGTGGATTGTCTGGACGGATTTTTAAACAGTTTTCGGCGAAGGCCTTGCCTTTGGCAAACGAGGCCCGGGCGATGGGGAAATCGCTTTTATCCTTGAAGCTGTTGCCATATTGAAAGGCGGCATCAGCGGCTATCCAGTAGCCGTCGATCCAGTGAGGCTCGCGCCCTGACAGCGTCGCCATCAGATCGTATTGTCTTTTCAAAGCGTCCTGCGGGGCGATCTTGCCGGTCCACTTCTCACGGAGAGCGGCCCACTCGTTATGCAGATCAGGATGTCTCTCAAAGCCGCTGGCGTCGTAGGGATAGACTTCATAGGTTTTGGGCGCAGCCTGGATCGAACCCATACTGACCAGCACGAACCACAGACCCGCGATCATCGACTTTTGCATTGTGCGACTCCTGACGCTATTCCGTAACGTGATGATCGGCCGGATCAAATAAATGCTGAGACGGGAACCTTACGAAGTGGAATAAGGCCAGGAAAACGAAGCGGAATTCCTGCTTTTATGACATATGTGCCCTGATATAACCTCAAAACTGCCTATCTTGTCATCATTGCCTATAGTGGTGTATGGCTTGTAGGTATAAATACTTAGAGCGTCTTTTCGTGTAAAATTGACGCAAATGGACACCGGCAAGTCTGAAATAAGTGGGATTATTTAAATGACTGATAGTGGCTCAGACAGAATCGACCCAGACCATGTCCTTTTTCAGGATTGGTTGGATGACTTTGCAAATGGCAAGCAACTTGTAGGAACATCGGACCAGTCCGATACGTTTGCCATTCACAGCATCAAACGTTATATCGACCAACACGGTAAGATTTGGGAAGTTGCGCTAACCTATACGGGCCGCGTCGTGACACGCTCAGGAGACACGGCTCCCGATCTTTCTGTGAGCTGGTCGGATTGGAAAACGTTGCACCAGGTTATCGTGAAGACGCCAACGGATGGACCGTCGTAAACCCTCATAAGAGAGATTGACATCAACTCACTCCAGTGCTTTCCTGCCTTGGATTTGGACGATCATAAAGGGTCTTTTATGAAAAACGTTTCCGTACTTTTCTGTTTGGCACTTACCATAAGCTTCTCAGCCTACGCTCAGGCCGAGTCAGATATTTTCTTCGAAGGTCAGGCTCGGCAGATCGTGTGCCACCATATTTCAGGTAGCGACGTGCAGGGTTTCCATGATGAAACCAGCGCCATCTGGTTGCCTTGCGAAGCAACCTTGCCCGAGATGAAAGTGAAGCTCACATCCTTTCAAAGCATTTCCGTGCCGGGTGCCCATGGTCCGGCCGTCGGGGAGTACTCAGGCCATGTATCCTTTCTTGGGACGGATGCCTGCTGGTCAGTGATTATCATCGATAAGATGCTCTGGTCAGGCGAGGATATTTCCATGGAACTCAAGCTCGGCTCCGAATAAAGCGCTTCAGCCCGACCCCTCCCCTCTACGGACGGTATCCTACCGTCCACCCCATCCCGAACACGATGCGCTTCCCAACGACTGGCATGCACCGGTTGTGGATATTTTTGTGATAAGATATAAAAATTTAAGATTTCTAAAACAAAAAGGACGAATGAAAACATGAGTTCCTACATTCTTGGTTTTCAGGAAATCGATAAAACAAAGCTGGCCATGGTCGGGGGTAAAGGCGCGAACCTGGGGGAACTTGCCAGGATTGAAGGCATCAACGTACCGGAAGGCTTTTGTATTACGACTGAAGCTTTTAAGAACGTCGTTGGGAAACATTCGTCCATTCACGTATTACTGGACCACCTTTCCCTTTTGAAGATGGAAGACCGGGGTAGAATCGGTGAGCTGAGTCGTAAGATTCGTGAGGTCATCGAAGGAATAGCTATTCCTCAAGAGCTCATTGAAGAGATGACCCATTGCCTGTCGCGGCTTGATCGAAAAAACGCCTATGCCGTACGATCCAGTGCAACCGCCGAGGATTTACCGACAGCATCCTTTGCGGGGCAGCAGGATACTTTTTTAAACATTATCGGACGGGATGCCATTCTCAAGCATATCAGCAAGTGCTGGGCTTCCCTATTTACCGAGAGGGCTATCATATACAGGCTTCAGAACGGCTTCGATCACCGTCACGTCCACCTGTCTGTCGTGGTTCAGAAGATGGTCTTCCCACAGGTGGCAGGAATTTTGTTTACAGCCGATCCCGTCACTTCCAATAGGAAAATGGTATCCATTGATGCCAGCTTTGGACTTGGTGAGGCCCTGGTCTCGGGCCTGGTGAATGCTGATGTCTATAAAGTGTATCAGGGTAAAGTGATCGATAAGAAGATATCCAGCAAGAAACTGGCTATTTATGCCTTAAAGCATGGTGGTACGAAAGAACACGAGATTGAGCCTGAGGCGCAGAACAGGCAGGCACTGACGGATGAGCAGATTGTACAGCTTGAGCACCTAGGCAGGAAGATCGAGCAGCATTTCGGCCACCCCCAGGACATCGAATGGTGTTGGGTTGATGATACATTTCATATAGTCCAGAGTCGGCCCATCACAACTTTATTCCCGATCCCTGAAGCCAACGATCAAGACAATCATGTCTATGTGTCTGTCGGTCATCAACAGATGATGACCGACGCCATGAAACCATTGGGACTGTCTTTTTTTCTGTTAACGACTCCTGCACCCATGCGTAAAGCTGGTGGAAGGTTGTTTGTTGATATCTCGCGCCACCTAGCTGCGCCTGGCAGTAGAAAAATGGTCATCGAGGGCCTGGGGAAATCTGACCCGCTTATTAAAGACGCTCTCATAGCCATAACAGAGCGGGACTTTATAAAATTGTTACCAGGTGATAACCAGGCACCAGGTCCCAGCAATCAACCTATACCGTCAGCGAACTTTCACGCAAAAATCGACAATGACCCGGCCTTCGTTCCTGACTCGATTCAGAGAAATCAAGCAGCCATAGAAGTGTTAAAACAAAACATCCGAATGAAATCAGGATCTGAATTATTTGATTTTATTCTGGAAGACATTCAGCAATTAAGAAAGATTCTATTTGACCCACAAAGTTTAGCTGTGATTACGACTGCTATGGACGCCACGTCATGGATCAATGAAAGAATGCAGGAGTGGTTAGGTGAGAAAAACGCGGCCGATACGCTTTCTCAATCTGTACCCAATAATGTCACTTCGGAAATGGGCCTGGCGTTGTTGGATGTCGCCGATGTGATTCGGCCTCATCGAAAAGTCATTGATTATCTGCAACAAGTAAAGGATGACAATTTTTTGGATGAACTGAATAAGTTTGAAGGGGAACGAGAAACTCAAAAGGCTATTTACGATTTTCTCAGCAAATATGGAATGCGTTGTAGCGGCGAAATCGATATCACCAAGACTCGCTGGAGTGAAAAGCCATCTACGCTTATTCCCATGATTCTCAGCAATATCAAAAATCATGAGCCTCATGCCGGGCAGAGAAAATTTAAGCAAGGACTGCAGGAAGCCTTGAAAAAAGAACAGGAGTTGTTAGACCGATTGAAGCAATTACCCGAAGGTGAACAGAAAGCCAGAGAAACCAAACGTGTGATTGACCTCATCCGGAATTTCATTGGTTACCGTGAATATCCCAAATACTGCATGGTGAATCGCTACTTCATTTACAAGCAGGCTTTGCTGAAAGAGGTTGAACACCTCGTGCAAGCCAACCTTACTCATCAAAAAGAAGACATATACTACCTCAATTTTGAAGAACTTCGCGAAGTCGTATGCACACGTAAACTGGATGACCAGATCATCAGCAAACGAAAAAACGAATACAAACTCTATGAGAGACTCACGCCACCACGTGTTATCACGTCTGATGGTGAAATCATAACAGGCCAGTACAAACGAGAAAATCTCCCCAGCGGAGCGATCGTAGGTCTGGCGGTTTCTTCCGGGGTGAGAGAGGGACGAGCGCGGGTCATCTTGAACATGGAAGATGCGGAGCTGGAAGATGGGGACATATTGGTCACCACTTTTACAGACCCCAGCTGGACACCATTGTTTGTATCCATAGCAGGCCTAGTCACCGAAGTCGGTGGGCTGATGACCCATGGAGCCGTTATCGCGCGTGAGTATGGGTTGCCAGCTGTCGTCGGAGTGGAGAACGCGACCCGGCTGATCAAGGACGGGCAGCGAATCCGCGTGAATGGAACTGATGGTTATGTGGTATTCCTATAAAATTAGCATCATATGTTAAAAGTCGGCCGCCCTCACCACGGATAATGTCTGTTATCTTGGCAACTAGGGGCAAATGACCCTGCCCGCCTGGGTTTACAGTCTTTTAAATTAAACTTTAATAGATATTAAGTGTCATGCATGGACTTAAATTAAAGTTTTATAGAATTTAATAGCCCTTTGCTTGATAATTCTACAAATTGAACTATAATATATTTTATATGGCTTTCTTGCAGTTAAAATACACTATACTTGTTTTTATGAGACGAATGTCATGCTTCAGATAAACTTTTTGACAGAACAAGAAATGTACAAACAGATCTGTCAGAGTCTGGTTAATAAAAGGCTCGCTTTGAATATTCTGCAGAAGGAACTGGCTGTCAAAGCAGGCATATCGGTACAGACGCTCGTCAAATTTGAAGCTGGTGATGAAGTGCGAGTGCTTACTCTGTTCAAAATCATGAGAGCACTCGGTGAATTTTCCAGGTTGAATGCTCTAGTCATTGAAGAAGTGGAATCACCGAAGACTATTCATGAATCTAAACAGCATTCGAAGCCTGGGCGTAAGAGAGCACGGAAAAAATGATAAATACAACAAGCCTGGAAGTTCGTCTTTGGAATGAAACTGTCGGATATCTTGCAAAAGTTAAAAATGGCATCGCATTTAGCTTTGAAGAAGATTTTAGATCAAAAAGCATGGAGATATCACCCCTCGAACTTCCTTTAGCCACGACAAACGTCTATCAATCAAGCGAAAGGAGCCAAACCTTTTCAGGTCTCCCAGGAGTCATCGCTGATTGTCTACCTGACGCGTATGGACGTGCAGCAATCAATTCATTTTACAAAAAGACCTTCAACCTTGATGCTTACCAAGTCGGAGCGCTCGAAATTTTATCGTATATCGGAGAGCAATCCATAGGTGCTCTAGAGTTTCGTCCACAGCAGGGGCACATGACTCTCGAAGGCGAGTTTCTTCAGGTTCAAAGGTTACTATTAGCAGCGCGCCTCATCACAGAGGGCAAAGCCGAGAGCGTATCCGATCAGATAATCAAGATTTCCTCTTCTGCGGGTGGACGTCAGGCAAAAGCACTGGTTGACTATAATCCAGAAACCAAAGAAATGAGGACAGGTTTTGAATCGTTCCAGCCTGGATTTCAGCCCTGTATTATAAAACTAGATGGTTTAATAGAAGGTGATGACGCCAATTACTATGGACGTCTGGAATATCTCTATTCTCTACTGGCAAAAGAAGCTGGCATAAGAATACCTCGGACATACTTACTCGAAACTGACAATGGGCATGAACCACTTGCTCACTTCATAATTGAACGCTTCGATAGAGATGCTAGAAAGAATAAAACTCACCACTTCGCAAGTCTATGTGGATTGACGCTAAGAGACTACCGTGAGAAGCACTCTTGCAGCTATGAGGATTACTATCGAGTAACATTACACCTCACCCAATCCCAAACAGAACTTCAAGAAGCATTCCGAAGAACATTGTTTAACTTCGTGTTTCGCGTTCAAGACGATCATACGAAAAATTTCGGATTTTTAATGAATAAAGAGGGAGATTGGCAATTGTCGCCTGCGTACGATCTCACATACGTCTTCGGCGGGAATGCACTGACTCATCAAATGACTTTTGGTGGAAAAGATGACCAGTTCACTCGAGAAGATATTTTGAAAGTGGCGAAGACATTTGGTATATCCAGGAGTTTAACCGAACAAATGCTGGATAAAATATTAGAACTGGCCAAACAGTTTGAAGAGCGAGCCAGCAAGATAGGCCTTGAAGAAGAATACGCGCAAGGCGTAGCTAGCCGCCTGCGCAAAGAGATTTAAAGATTCTCGCAATGTCAGAGCCAGGGGGGCTTTCTAATGTGTGCGCGCAAGTCTTAAACGTCAACCCCCTGATATTTACCGCCGAAATTAATATTGAGCAGCCTATTCGGCGAATCATGCAAATCACTGGTCCGCATAACACCCTGGGTTGAAGTCGTCATCAGAGCCCGCTTGACCTCTTCCACTGTCGCGTGAGGAAAGAGTTCCAGATAGATGGCCGCCGCACCTGTCACATGAGGTGCCGCCATGGATGTTCCCATCAGGGCAACAATCTCGGTGTCGCTGTCGGTGCCTGCGGATCGAATCTCTTCCCCTGGTGCAAAAAGAGTGATGCAAGGCCCATAGTTGGAAAACCAAGATCGGGCCTCGCTGTTGGGTTCATGCGGAATCGGGTCGCCTTTCGTGGTATAGGATCCGACCGCGATCACACCCTCGACGCCTGCTGGAACCCAGTTACAGGTATCAGCTTCGCCCGGCACCTCGCTTTTAGCGGAGTTTCCTGCCGCAGCCACCATCACAATGCCCTCACGTATAGCGCGGGTGAGAGCGTCCCTCAAGGCGTCGGGTTCGTCTTTATTCGCCACAGGACTGCCCCAGGACATATTCACAACCGACCGCCATGAGTTTACTTTTGCATCGCGGATGATGTGATCGATAACTTCGATCCGTATGCCGATACCAGCGGAATCGCATCCTGCCCCGTTCACTGAATGGAGGATGACATCCTTAGCGACCCCATGCGTCCTACCGCCCACCGCGCCAGCAACATGAGTGCCGTGGTTACTGATCTTACTGTACGGACAGCCCTCGTCCATACTTGAACCAAAGGCCTTGCCCGCAAATTCCACATGATCACGACGGATGCCTGTGTCCCAGATATAGGCGTGCACGCCTTGGCCTGTTGCTGGAAACACGTATTGGCCATCCAATGGCAGACGGGTTTGGTCGATTCTATCGAGATTCCAAAGCTCAGGCGTCGTTTGCGTCCCCTTTGCCGTGATGGGCTCGATGATGTGAGTTCGATGGTCGTGTTGGACGTAGGCCACCGCCGGGTGTTGAGCCAACGCTTGTGCTGTTTCCTCTGACATCTTGGCGGCAAATCCGGGTCCTGCGTAGTGATAGATGGACTTGATTTGTATGCTTGCACCACTCGCCCGCAGTTTTTCTGTTAGTTCTTCGGTCAAGGTTTCGACTGTATCGATCCGGGCCTCGTCGTACATGACGATATACGAGCCTGGGATGATATCAGGATGGCCTTTGCCTTGGACTTTGGTGTCCCGTTGCCAGGTTACACCGGACGCATCTGAGGATATAAACCTGAGCTTTCCTGCAGATGCGGCAAACTTTTCGCCATCGAAAGTTAGATGGCGAAAGACCTTCGTGTTCTCGGAAAAAACGAGCTTCCATTGTTCGCCATCACGCGAATGGTAAATGGATTGACCGTTGGTGCTTAGCGCAATATAGCTATCGTTGCCTTGGATAGCCTTGTCAATTTTCGGCTGGGATTCAGGCCGGGAGCAGGCTTGAAGTCCGAAGACTGAGAGCGCGAGAATCAGCAGACGGTCATGGTGGAATTGCATCTGGAAACTCCTGAAATTATGGCTTGAGGCACAAGTATTGTGTAGGTCTGTGTCTTGGGCAATGTGTTTCTTTTGTGACCAATGCCATCGCAAAGACTGTCAAGACAATCAACAAAAAAGCCAAGGCCGCTATGGGCCAAGGTTTTCTATGTTTATTGAAGATAACCCGTTTTTTCGTCAGGATGAGATTCTGCCTGGGGCTGGAATCCGCGCTGTTGCCATCAAGGCGAGTGCCAATGGTGATTCGAGCCGGGAAATAAGTTTTTTCCTGGATAAGAAGGATTGTGTCTGGCCAGATCGGCTATGGCCGTCACGAATCTAAGTCAGGTAAAAAAGATCGTGGCGGGTGCTGACTTTGGCTGCGCACTTCGGTGGGGGCGTTTGCTGCCTTTGTCTGGATTGGATCAAAATGGGGTCAAAGGTCTGCCCGTTCGTGTTGATTTTAGTGGTTTTTAAGACCTTTCCGAAAAATCATGGAAAATTCCAGAGAATCTCACCATTTTAGAGGCAAAGAAAAGCCCAGAGTCACCGAAGGTTCATAGGTATGAACAGAGGGATCCATGGGGCGGTTACTTTACTTTTTCATCATAATAAGCTGTATCGGAGCCTCGGCTTTCGGTACAAAAGCCTTGTCGGCTGCATCAAATCCCTGGGCCACGTATGAATACCTGGATGAGCTGATGCTCGACGATCCTTCCTTTGCCCTGGAAATCATTGAAAAGCAAAGATCTTCAATCGAGGCCGGAAAGGATCCCAGCGCCTGGATGGTTCTTACCCTCTTGGCTGCTGAAGCCGCATCCGCGGCAGAACGCAATCGTCTCAGCCGTGATCTCGCGATGGCAGCCCAAAGTAAGGCTCAAGAGCTGGGTGATCACAAGGCTCTCGCTCGCTCCTGGCTCCTCCTGGGGTCCTGGTTTGAAGCACAGGACGATACGCAGGAGGCCGAAAAACATTTTCAACGCGCCCTGGAAGCTTTGCAGGGGGTCAACGATCCCTTTGAACGGGCCAATCTTCTCAATCGCGTCGCTTATTTCTATAATCGCCAGGCGCTATGGCAGCAGGCTGTACGTCTTCTGACTGAGGCCTTTACGTTGGTCGCGAACGGACCTCACGATGAACTTTATTACGACCTCCGCAATAATCTCGGTTCCGTTTATGCACGTGGGGATCTCAATCGCGAGACGGAAGGCGTGGCCTGGATGAAGGAGGCTTTGACCTACTTTCAGGATAAAAAGCAAAGGTACATGGCGGCGAGCATACTCCTGAATCTAGGTCAGTATCATGGTGATGGCGACAAGAGCCCGGAAGCTTTCGCTGCCTATGAGCATGGTCTCGTTCTCGTCAAGGATTTGCAGGACCCTAGCATCCGGGGTTACCTGCTTGCGGCCCGAGGCGTCCAGCGCCTGCGCAGCGGTGATCATCACGAGGGGCTCCGGGATCTGCAAGCGGCGCAGGAGATTTTCGCGCAGGGCGAGAATCGCTTCATGGTAGGAAGGATCGGAATCTACCTCAGCGATGGTCTTTTAAAAATTGATAAACCTCAGGACGCTTTACGGGAACTGCAGAAAGCCGCCCAATCCTTCGAAGGTTCGCGCGCACTCTATGATAAGTTTTTAATTCAGAAACGCCGTATTAAGCTCTATCGCGTTTTAAGTCAGAAAATGGAAGAATTGGCCGCCTATCGGGTCTGGGAACCTCTTTATGGGGAACTCCTGGAACAGCAGAATGCGGACCAGGCCCATCGCATGAGTGCGGAATTCGACCTTGAACGCAAGGATCAGCTGAATCGACTTCTGGAAGTGCAGAATCAAAATCAGGCTTTGGCCCTGGTGCAGGCTCAGAAAGAGCGATTCTATTTAAGGCTCGGCATGGTCGGGGGCGCTATCCTTATCATGGTCATGGGCTGGGGGCTTTGGCTGGGATACCAGGTCCGCGTGCAAAAAGAACATCTGCAGGATGTCCTCGATTCCGTGCAGGAAGGCATCCTGCGTATCGGTGTTGATCGCAAAATCTTTGGGCGTTACTCCCGCCACTTGGAAACCATCCTGGCCCAAAAAACGTCACTGATGGGCCATGACGTACTCGAGCTTCTTTTGCCCGATAAGCATGAAAATCAGGCCATGACGCGCGCAGCTTTGGGTGCGATTCTGGGTGAAGACAGCAGTGCCTGGGAATTCAATCAAAGTCATTTGCCGGAAGAAATTGTTCTTGGCCCCAAAGTCTTGCAACTTTTCTGGCGACCGCATTTGGATGCTCATGGACGCGTTTCCCATCTCGTCCTGGTCATCCGGGATATCAGCGAGCAAAAAGCCTATGAGCAAAGTCTGAAGCTTGAGCAGGAGCGCAAGGAGGCTCGCAACCGCAAAGCCCTGGAACTTCGTAGAGCCGACTTTCTTCGGGTGGATCGCTATCTTAAGCGCCTCGGAACCGGCGCCATCGTCTTCACGTCCCTGCGCGTTTCTGCAGAATTGGATCAAGCCGCCATGAGGCAACTGCATACCTGGAAAGGCGAGGCCAGGACTCTCGGGCTGGCGTCACTCGCCCAGACACTTCATGAAATGGAAGATTGCCTGTTGGCCCGCAGCACAGAAGCTGCCGATGCTGTGAAAGCGCAATTTTTGCAGCAGACCCAATTCCTTTGGGAGCAGCTTCGCGAATATCAATCCATCGTGCAGGAGTATGAAGAGGTCAGCCTCGCCCATCACCATCATAGTCTCGCGTCCATGGTCAATGAACTTCTGCCCGATGTCCAAGCGCGTCTCAGCCATGCGGGTATTGCATGGAAGGGCCTACTGATACGCGACGAGATTACAGACTGGAAAATGGATCAGCTGGAGCTCGTCCGCCCCATCCTTCTGCATGCTCTCGGCAACGCGCTGGATCATGGATTTATACGAGCGCCTGAGGACTTTCGGAAAAATGCCACAGCCTTTTTCGACGTCACTGCGCATGCGGATGCCGATTTTATTCACCTCTCCATCCGCGACAATGGTCAAGGTATCCTTTGGGATAAAATGCAGGTGATAGCTTCGGAAAAAGGCTTGGGACCCCTGGACCGCGAAGGCCTTACGCAGCTTCTTTTTGCCGATGGGGTTTCCACAGCCGTGGGCACCAGTCTGAGCAGTGGACGAGGCGTAGGACTTGCCGCGATTCATGAAATCTGTACGAAGCTTGGAGGTCACGTTAGCCTTCAGGACAACCCTGATCATCAGGGGGCTAGTCTGGAAGCCCGGATTCCGCGGAACCGATGGCAGCAGCGCGCGGGCTAAGGATCACAACCCACTCAAAAGATTCCATGAAACACCTGTCGTCAGAGACCTGATTTGGTTGGCTTTGGATTGAACCCAACGGGACCGATCCACGGCGCTGTTGAGAAAGAGATTTTTTTCAAGACCGACGCTCAAGGCGAAGGCACGGGACACTTTTCTTTCCAGGAGCCATCGTTCAACCCGAGCCAGGTCGGGCCTTGATTTTGTGGGGAAGTACTGCCGTCTTTCCAGGCGAAGGCTGTAGACAGGGCCTATGGGTATGGCAGCGCCCAGACCTACACCTTCCATCGCAGCCGCCGTATTCGCACTCTCTTTCTTGTCTCTGGAACTGATCGTATAGGAATCCAGCGTGAATATCGAGTATAGGTACGGGCTCCCCATGATGAAATCGATGCGCGGAATGCCAAGGACGGAACGGTTCAATTCCAGCTGCAGGCGACCGCCATGAACGATGTTGATAAATCCAATCGGCAGGACGCGAGGGTTGGCGGAATAGTTGATCAAGCCGAATTGCACCGCAAAGTCGGGCCCGCTTTCTTCTGAGTTTTGGACGGTATTCACAAGACCGATTTGAAGACCGGTTACGCTTTCCTGTGTAGAATTGAAGAACCCCATCTGGGCGCCAATGGTCTCACCGAAATTAATGTTAAAAGCTCCGATTTGAGCTCCGATCACACTTTCCTCCAACACCACATTGACAAAACTTATTTGAAGGCCGTACATGCGGCGCCTTGTTGTGTTCGCAAGGAAGCTGAACTGAAAGCCTTGAGTATCGCGCCCTGCAAAGTTACCCAGCAAGGCGAGGGAATAACCTTCCATATCATAGTCTGTGATGTTGTAACCAGAGAGGGCTAGCGTGAGAACATAACTGTTGGCGAGCGAACAATTGATCAGGCCCAGACAAAAATAGCTATTGGTCTGCTCATATTTTCCACAATTGGAACTGACCGGACCCAGGACAGACAAGGTCAGAGGCACATCACGTTGGCGAGACTGGTTGGCATCCTCGGCCAGGAGTGGAAAGCCAAAGAGGAGAAGAATCAAGAAAACAGGATAAAGCTTCATCGCTGTCCCTTTAAGAGTTCTTACTTTGGGAAAGATTTCCGATGTTAGTTTCTGGTTTTTGACTCGCAAAGGTCATGCCGGCAGAAAGGGACAAAAAGCGCTGATGTTACCGGGCGCATTTTGCGCCTTGTAACGACCTTGGTCAGCGCTGTATGGCAGGCTTTGGGGGAGCGTGGGTGCATCCTAAACGTAGGACTTTCGATTCTGAAATCGCCAGAGTTCCAACCCCAGGACACAGAGAGCCAGAATGATTTCGACACTCATGATGCTGGGGTGCCAGAGACTGTTTGGTGTTGGCGCAATCAATGACGGCCAGGCAAAGGTTGGAAATAGCGTCAGGCCGAAGACTCTGCCGAGTGCGAACACGGCCACCTGGAGTCCCACGCCGATAAAGAGCGAAACGCTGAGCCAAAGCGCGAAGCTGGAGCGTTTGATGCCAGGCCAGACATCATCAATCAAAAGCGGTATGCCCAGGATGAGAAAACTGATGGCTGCCCAGATTGAAGCCTGGAAAAACAGGCTGGAGGGGCCATCGCCGTATGCATTGCTAACCTGGTTGCCGGCCCACCTCAAAGCATCCCAGGCCACTTTCAGGTCAACACTTTGCGTCTCACGCCAGATATCAGACCTGGTCATGGCGTAACCAAAGTACAGGATCATTCGATAGACGTTGAAAATCAGACCAAGAGCAAGAACCACAGCCAAGGGCGGCAGATGGCGTAGAACTCCAATTTTCCAGCGACTCAGAGGCAGACTGGCCAGACTCGAAAGTCGACCTTGCATGCCACCGCCGGCTTCGTGCGAGAACAGCAGCAGGATGACCGAAGTCATGATCACAAAAGGCCAAGCGGACAGATGGGCAAAGGGCTCGCTCACAACGCGAACCTTGTCACCATCCATCACCTCGATGGTTGTGGGCAGCGCATGCAAAAAGAGCGAATCATCCAGATAGTGCAGAAGCGGAATCGTTAAGATCAAAAACAAAAACGGTTTTTTCAGTTGCCTGATGTCGGCCCAAAAAAGCTTAAACATGACGATAGCCCTCCAGTGTGTAAAAACATATTTCATCCAAAGACAAAGGACGCGATTCCATATGGGATGCTCCCAGGCCTTTCAATGTCTGTAGATCCTCAGCCGCTCGGCTCGAAATGAATCGCAAGGAGTCCCCGCTTTTTTCCCATTTTTTGGTGCCCGGAAGCTCGGACAAGGTCCCTGCCAAACGACAGGAGATCTGCCGCCAGGTTTCCACCAGCGTATCCTTGTCGACGTCAGCCACGATGCGACCCGCTTGCACAAAGATGAGTTTGTCGGCAAGGTTGGCGACATCCGCCATCAAATGCGTCGCCATCAGCACGCTCATGTCCGATGCCGCCATCTCGCGGAAAATGATCTCATTCCAGGCCTTGCGAACCAGGGAGTCCATGCCGTTCGTCACCTCGTCGAGGAGCAGCAAACGCGGCCGGTGGGCGAGCGCAAGAATCAGGCTGAGGGCCTGCCTTTGACCGCGTGAGAGCGTGGCCACGATCTGTTTGGTATCCAAATGAAAACTCGACACGAGTTCACGAGCCAGCTCCTTATCCCACTGCCGCCTCAGGCCTGCATGCAATTCAAGATTGTCGGCGACGCTGAGTTTTTCATGATGAATTTGACCATCGAAGGCGTAGCCGATATTTTCCTTCCAGGCTCCCTGCCGAGGATTGATCCTGGCGCCTTCGATGTCCCAGGAACCGCCGCGAACTTGCAAAAGCCCCATCAAAGCCTGAAGAAGGCTGGTCTTCCCCGCTCCATTCGGCCCAACGACGCAACAAAAAAGTCCAGTAGGCAGCTGCCAGCTCAAAGGACCCAACTGAAAGTCGCCGCGCTTGCAGATCAGATCGTGCAAATTCAAAATAGTGTCCATCAGTCGGTCTCCTCTTCCTTGGCCTGGGGCGATTGCTGCGCTTCGCCTACAATTTCCTTGACGATCTGCACGATGTCGTCAAGGTCGAGACCTTCACTCAAACTATCGCGGACCGGTTTTTCCAGAGATTCCTTGCAGTGAGCCCGCGCGAGATCCGCTTTGCTCGTCTTCGTAAGATCAGCGACGAAAAATCCCTTGGAGCGACGCGAGACTATAAGATTCTGCCTGGCCAGCTCTTCATAGGCTTTCTGCACCGTGATAACGCTGATGTGCTCACGCCTTGCCAGTTCCCGAATCGACGGCAACGGCTCACCTTGGGGCAATGACCCGGTGATAATCTGCGCGGAAACCTGCCGGACAATTTGCAGATAGAGCGGTTCGCTCCCCTGATCGTTGATATTGATAAGCACCCTAAGCCCTCCCGGGGAGGTTGTATCCACCGTACATACTCAATATGTACAGTAGGGTCAGATAGCCGTCAAGCATTGCCTGTGCCAAATATTTTACTCTTTGATATTAAGATCTTATGATTTGAGGGTTTATGAAGAGTGACCAGGGTTCACAAGCCACTTGAGGCGTTTCGGGAGTTTAGCGGCTGGGCAGGACCGTATCAAACCATGACGCTTTTTGTCACGAAGCTGCGCTTGGAACAAAATCCTCAATGCGGATTGCCTTTGGGGAGTTTCCAGCCTGGCAGTAGGTGCGTCCAACCCAAAACGTGTGATTCTGCCCGCGTTGTGGGTCCCAGCTCACGTGAGTGGGGTGACTCAAAGTCCAATGTAAGTAAGGCAAGCACTGCCATTGAGATACCTACGAGCTGACTTCGATTGATTTCAAACCCTCCGTTCCCATGGCAGGAAAAAGGAGTGAAGGTCAGAGTTTGAACTTTCAATGAACCCCGGGCTGCAGACCTGCATAGCGGATTATCGTATAGATAAGCTTCTTGCTATTAATGGGCTTCGTAAGGTGATCATTGGCACCAGCGCGGAGACTTTTCTCGCGTTCTTCCAGCATGGCATGAGCTGTGAGAGCGATGACTGGACGTTTGTAACCACGCCGGCGAAGTTCTTCGGTGGCATCGTTCCCGTCAAGCACAGGCATCTGAATATCCATGAGAACGACATCATACTGGCGCTGTTCGGCCATCTCTACAGCGTCGGCACCGTTGTTAACGATATCAAGATCAACTCCAGCTTTTGACAGGATGTGCTTAATGAGAATTTGGTTATCCTCTGAATCTTCTGCCAGTAGTACCCGGACCCCTTTAAGTTGAGGCAACGGTTTATCCAGTCGCTCCATGTTTAGATCAAGTGTTGCAACATGCTGTGACTCGTGCCAGCCTTCCATTTCCCCCGGATCGATTGTAATTATGAATGTGCTCCCCTTACCTCGTTCACTTTCAGCAAGATAGACATCTCCCCCAAGCGCCCGTGCCAGATTTCGAGAAAGAACAAGGCCAAGCCCTGTTCCGCCATAGCAGCGAGTGGTTGAGTCGTCAGCTTGTCCAAAGGGTTTAAATATGCGCGATTGTTCTTCAGATGACATCCCGCGTCCGGTATCTTTGACAATGAATGCCAAGTGCTGTTTCGCCGTGTCGGCTGTCTGTTTCTGAAGGATCATTCGCACGGATACCACACCCTGTTCAGTGAATTTTATACCGTTCCCGACTATATTTAATAAGATCTGGCGAATACGCGCAGGATCGGTCCTGATAATCGTTGGGATCCCGGACGGTGCGGCGACGTCCAGCACAACATGCTTCTCTCTAGCCTTCGCCATAAGTGATGAAGCGATATCTGCGAGGAGGCTTGGTAATGATACCGGAAGAAATTCTATTTTGATTTTTCCGGCTTCGACCTTGGATAGGTCCAGGATGTCATCAATCAGGTCCCCGAGTGCCTTGGCATTTCGGACGATTGTCTCAATGAATTCGTGCCGCTCGATCTCGTTAAGATCTGACTGACGCAAACACTCGCTGAAGCCAAGAATCGTTCCTAGCGGGGTTCGTATCTCGTGGGACATGTTTGCCAGAAATTGTGACTTGAGACGGCTGGCTACCTCTGCGGCCTCTTTTGCCTCCGCGGCCTCTTTCTGGCTTTGTCTCAAGGCTTCCTCCGCGCGCTTGCGATCAGTGATATTTATTGCGATGCCAATGGCCTGCCAGGCCTTGCCTATGGCATTGCGATATATACGCCCTTTGGATTGAATCCATCGCATACTGCCGTCTGACAGACGGAAGCGATACTCCACCTCGAGCTCTGCGCCGCTGGATTCCGCTTTAGACATGTATCTTCGCAAATGCTTCCGATCACTGGGCTCAACATGCTGAAGGAAGTCGTCAAAGTTCTCGGGGCACTGCCCAAAGACAGCACTTACAGCACCATTCCAGAAAGCTGTTCGGTCAGCAAGATTGAACTCCCAGGAGGCAATCTGGGCAGCTTCCTGCGTTAACAACAGTCGCTCCGCGAGGTGGCGGCTGCGTTGTTCACTCGCCCGAAGACGATCGTCCGCAACTTTGCGCTCTGTATCATCGCGGATGACTTTGACAAAACCAAGAAGCTTGCCAGAATGATCGCGCATAGCTGAAAGGGTAACGTTGGACCAGTAACGCGTACCATCTTTTTTAAGGCGCCATCCCTCATCGTGACACCTGCCCATATCACTCGCAACTTTGAGCTCGTCCTCACATTTCCCTGCCGCAACATCCTCGCTGGGAAAAAACGCACTGAAATGCTGGCCAACAATCTCTTCAGCTTGATAGCCGCTGAGGCTCTCTGCCCCTTGATTCCAGCTGGAAACCCTGCCTGAGGTGTCCAGAGCAAATATTCCATAGTTCCGGGCGCAATCGATGACAAGATTGAGACGCTGCTCACTCTCCTTTAAAGCATTCTCCATAGATTTCCTTGCCGAAATATCGGTCATGAGACCAACGACACCCCTCATGATGCCGGCCTCATCGGTATGAGGAGTATAGCTTCCAGCCACACACAGCTCACGTTCATTGGGCAAAAGAACACTGACTTCAAACGAGACCTCGCGCTCTGTCGCAAAAGCAGTTTCAATATGACTTTTAAGCTCGCCATATGCATCGGGGCCAAATACTTCACTGACGTGCTTCCCACGCATCAAATCAGGCTGGTAACCAAACCAATCGCGATATGTGTCATTGGCGAAGCGATAGCGCTGATCGGGTCCGACATAGCATACCAAAGCCGGAACAGCGCTCGTGACCAGATGCAGCATGCTTTCACTTTCACGGAGCGCATCATCGGCTTTTTTGCTCTCTGTATAGTCGCGAAGCACTTTGGCGAAGCCACATTGATGTCCATTTTCGTCGAGAAGCAATGTTGTAATACCGTGTGCCCAAAACCGACTGCCGTCCTTACGCAAGTGCCATCGCGTGTCGTCAGCTCTTCCTCTTGCTCTCGCGATTGATAATTCCTGTTCCGGCACTCCGGACAAGACGTCTTCAGTGGTGAAAATTCTGTCGAATGGCAGGCCAATAATCTCTTCTTGGGTATACCCTAGAATCCTTTCCGCTCCGGCATTCCAGGTTATAAATCGACCTTTTTCATCCATTTGAATGAAACCATATTCCTGAACACCTTCGACAAAAATGCGAAATCTCTCGTTGCTGGCTGTGAGTTCCCTGGCCCGGGTCTCCGCACGTTGCGTAAGCTCAGCGTTAAGCAAGGTTAGACGGCGTTCCGCATCCTGAAGCTTTAAATTTTTTCGATGCAAATCCACAAAGACATTGATTTTGGCTCTGACTTCATCAGGATCCAACGGTTTCGTCAAATAGTCGGCGGCCCCGTGTGCGTATCCTTTGGCTATATATTGAGGTTCTGAAGCAATGGCTGTGACGAAGATGATTGGCGTGTCACGGCTATGATCAAACGATTTGGCCTCAATAGCAAACTCATAGCCATCCATTTCCGGCATCATCACATCGAGCAGAATGACGGCATAGGACTCGAGCAACAGCAGCCGAAGAGCTTCTGAGGCTGAGTGAGCTTTGACAAGACAATAGTCGGTACGTGAAAGGATAGCTTCAAGTGCCGTGAGATTTGATGGTGTATCGTCCACCAGGAGGATATTGACCTTTTCCGGACTGCTTACTTGCTTTGTGCTCCACATACGACTGCCTCCATGCGATATCTTGGTTCTCTTCTTTATTAGTATATTGGGCTAAAAAATACGACTTTTTCATGGGTCATACTCCTGCAAGTCGGACAAGAAACGCGACAAGCATTGGTTTTCTCTTCGGTTCACGTAAGCTTGCTTCAACGCGCCTCGATCAATATTCAGGCACATTTGATTGTTCTTTGCATGGGGTGATTCCCAATGGCAAATTCAGAGGATCTCTGTCCTTCACGGAAATGCGGATTCTCAAGGCTCCCAAAAAATTGTCTTTTGATTTCCATTTCAATTGAGAGCACTATAAGGACGCCCTTAAACTTACTTCATAAGACTATAAGAATTGAAAAGGAGAGGGCTGTGAGCACACTTTAGGCACCTGGAGATGTAATAGGCATTTTCAAAATGTGCTTTTTTTGGAAAGCTAGAAAATATTGTGACCAGCAGAAGAGCCAGGCGGTTGACAGGTTTGTTTAAGTGATCGTCAGAGCCCGAGGAGAGGCATCCCTGTCGATCCTCCTTCAATGCATGAATGGATTAGCTTCGGCACCGACGTCGCCTATGTGTCCCAGGCATCCCGCAAGTAATTGCGCTAGACCTGTTGTCCGCCGCGACGCTCGTTGCTCCACTCCTCACGTTCTCTGGCGAATTTCATCCAATCGCAGGGTAGAAGAGTGCTGTTCAGGCCCTGTGCCCATTCAATTCGCATGAGTTCCACGTAAATTTCTCTTAACTTCGCTATATCGTATTTGGTTGTATATCGTGGAAATGCTCCTGTCACCAAAATGTATTTCGGAAGTTGGGCCCGAGTTCGTGCACTTTCATTGATCAGGTCTCTTTTATTTTGCATCGAGTAAAACAGAAAAGTCAGAGAGTAAAACCAGGCTACTATACCCCGAACTTCTTCCTACTTTCGCGAGTGCGTGCAACTTGACTTGATCCAACCTCACGAAAAAGGCCAGGGACGCACCTTTGCTTCCCTGGCCAGAAATTTGA
>NZ_DASQYZ010000249.1:0-2292 GCF_035638955.1 Oligoflexus sp.
CGGCGTCGAGGTCGATCACTCCACGGTTCATCGCTGGATTAACCGATATACTCCTGAGCTCGAAGCAGAGTTCAGAAAAAGAAAAAAGCCGGTATCCGGCCGATGGTTCTGGGATGAGATGGCCCTCAAGGTCAAAGGCAATGGCTTTACCGGGCCGTGGACGAGGATGGCGATACGATAGACTTTCTCCTTTCGACAAAGCGGGATCAGAAAGCGGCCATCAGGTTTTTGAAAAAGGCGATTCGTCAGCATGGAGTGCCGGAAAAGATTAATGCGGACAAGTCAGGGGCAAACGCCGCCGGCCTCAAGGCTTTCAATAGTGACTATTCAACCGACATTGAGCTCCGGCAGGTGAAGTATCTCAATAATATCGTCGAGCAGGATCACAGGCGAGTGAGGCAAAGGACAAGGCCCATGCTGGGCTCTAAAACCTTCATGTCGGCCGCGAAGACCATTGCCGGAATTGAGATGATGGCCATGATCAATAAAGGCCAAATTGATATGCAGGGCTCCACTCCATTTGAGCAGTTTTACGCCCTCGCAGGATAACTGCGTCCGGGGAATGATCCCTTCAGAAACTCACTTCGACCTTGGAAATGTTTGCGACAGAGCCTTTTAAAGTCATGGTCAGCAGTGACCCCGTTAAAGCTCGGTTTCCCTCCCTTCTGTCATTCCAGCTACGTGGTAGTGATTCCTGCCACGGTGCCTTTTCCGCCACTGAATACACCAGCGTTTGCTGGACACACTGAATCGGCACCAACCCCCGGGGAAGGAAGCTGCAAACGGTCTTGCACTCTGGACACAGCAAGCGCTACAGAAGGTTAGTGTCACAGGAGAGAATAGAAAATGCAACATGTTGATGACCATGCCTCAACCAGCTTTTACTCCTGCCTGTCCTCACAGCCGCGTTTCGTTTTAATCGTTTGCCGAGGAATCTGTTACGGCGCAGTAACCTTCCAATCATCGAGGTACACGTCGACATAATCCGTCCTGATTCCGGAAGTTCCCCAGCTGAATGTTGCATCATTGGCTTTCAAAAGCTCTTTATCGTCCAACGACAGCGTCAGCTGCCTGCCGATAGCTGCGAATTGCACCTTGTACCATGTGTTGCCAGCAAGACCATTGATTTTCTTTTCCGCCAGCGTTGTATACGTTCCGCAGTGTTTTTTCTTAATTGTAGCGAGCCCATCCTGCCTTAGAGAAGCTACATAAAGATCATTTTCCGTCCTATAACGGGTAAAAAGGTGCAGACCACATGTTGGGCAATCTTCTCTTTGGCGCCGTTTAATGTGCGCGCGATAGCTGTTGATTTGGTCTGTCCATTTAACGCGCTTACCTTCTGACCAGCCAACGGCTAAAGCGCGGAAGCTGTAGGAATCGGTATAGCCCCTTAAGTAATTCCCTACCTGCCGCGCAGTCAGGCAACCTGACGTAATTTCCAGATGGTCGCGGCTGTCGCGATCGCTGCATTCCACGATCTCGCTATCCATCATTGATTGAAACGTTTCACCCGGCCAAGCCAGGCTCCCTTTCGCTGGTCCTGAAACATAGGAAGTACCGTCTGGAAAGGCTTCGAAGGTGTCGGGCGGGTTCAGTGGATTGCAGACCTGGCTCACGGCTTCAGCCGATGATACGAGTGCTGTTAACAGCAGAAGCAGGCGTAAATTACGAGGGTTGATCAAGGATATTGACATTTTGTTCTCCAAACATGACGAGGTTAAACGCTGGCGGGGTTCCACTCCCACCTCCTCAAACGACGAAACAGCTCATTTGATGCATTGTTCGAGAACTTATTCGTGAAATTATAAAAATGGTCACGCTAATACAGCTATCGGGTAGCCAGAACCAGTCCCCCAGTCCCGGCTCCCATACCACCGCTCGTACGGTTCCGTAAGCGGCGGTTCACACAAACTGTATGTTGATTTTGTATTTGTCGTAGAGGTTTATGATTCCAAGCCAACCTGCTGTCTCGAAAAAGACCCGGCTAAGTGCCATCTTCATAGCACTCGTTGCAGAGCTATACCATGGTCCACCGCGCCCCCAATCAGCAGCAAAACTTCCGAGATAAAGCAGGCCTAGCTAATCTTTCCCTTCTATATTCCGACGCGCAAACGGAAGCGCACGAGTCTGAAGCAGCAATTTTAAGGGGCTATCATCTCATGGGATTAAAGGGCCGAATACTGAGTCTTTTCATCTTATGCTTTGTTATCAACACCTTGCTTCTGGTGGGCTTCAATTTTTACTCCAGCCGTCAAAGTTCCCAAAGCCTCAATCAAATGAACCATGACCTGA
>NZ_DASQYZ010000250.1:0-12419 GCF_035638955.1 Oligoflexus sp.
CGGGCACGGTTTTTAAGAGATTGACAAGGCGGCTGGCACCCGTTAGAAAAGGTGCTCCTGCACGGGATTGTAGCTCAGTTGGTTAGAGCGCTACGTTGACATCGTAGAGGTCCCCAGTTCGAGTCTGGGCAGTCCCACCATTCTTCCTTCTCCCTCATTTCGCTGATCACATGGAACGGTTTTCTTAATTCATATCGCAGGGTTCCATGTGCAAAGACTGGGTTGGAAACCACCCTTTTCAGGATTTCCACTTTTTCAAATGCACAAAGCGATTTCCACTGTAATTCAAGTGTATTGCACAGTTGGAGAATGTTTTCCACACTGTGGGCCGTAGTGACGGACAAAGGCTGCTGCTCGCTGGCAAGGAGATCGTTCGTTCTATCCTTTTCATTTCTCAGCCTAGTCACGACGCGCTTAAATGAAACGCTATCGAGGATGCCACTCGTGAAGTGCTGATACGCTTCGTCCTCTTTCCGTTCCAGCTCTTTCAGAGTACGCTTGTACTCGTCAAATTTTTTTTTCGATTCGGTAGCGCTCTGATCTTTTCGCGCCCGAATGGCTTTGCTGATGTCGTCGGCCATACGGCTTGAAATCGTAATCTTGCTGAACACACGCCCGAACTGTTCAAACAACTCTTCCTCAGTGGTCCTGAAGCCTTTTAGCGATCCACCATGCGTGTTCTTGCCATCGGTGCAATGATAGTACCGGAACGTCTTCACCTCTCCAGTCGAAATGATTGCCTTTGGTCTAGGGTCATAAACAAAAAGGCATCCACAGCTTGGATCTCCACATCTTATCCACCCGGACATAGGTCCATCGGGCCTTGTTCTTATGATCCGGCCCTTATTCATCGCTTCCACTTTTTTAAGTACATCAGCAGGTATTATCAGTTCGTGAATGCCACGGTACTCTTTACCTGCCCATTTAAAGTATCCATGGTAGAACCGATTTTTAAGTCGGTACTCGACCCCTTTCATGGAATAGGTCTTCAGGACTGGAGGAATCGGCAGCTTCTCTGCAAGGATTTTCTTGTGGATCTCTCGCACGGAAAAACCTTTGGCGCGAAGATCAAACTCTCGCAAAAGCAGACGTTGCACTATCGGGTTGGGATCGGGAACAATGATCGAAATGCCACGGGAACCTTCTCGCCCAGTTGACGAGACTGCCCTTCTGCATAGATATCCCAATGGAGCCACCGCGCAGGGGAACCAACCCAACTCAGCTTTTGCAATAAGTGCATCTGTAACCTTCGCAGCGTTAAGCATGCTGAATGCGGTATTAAAAGAACCGCTGATGTTGCGCATGGTGATATCGTTCACCGAAGTCTTTCGCCAGTAAACCTTGCGTTCATGGACGTGATGCACAACAACTGTGCCTCGGAGGATGAGTTTGGTATTCCTTTCAAGATCCGTAAGGTTTCGCGCTTCACGGTCACTCATGTAGAAAATCAGGTGCTTGATATTGTTCTTGAGAGTGTAATTGATCTCAGCGTCGTATTTCTTTCGTTCCTCATGGTCCTTGGCTGATTCAGAGAATTTCGCCACTCGATCCAATTCCAGGCCAATCTCTTGGCAGTATTTTAATATTTCCCTTTCCTGTACCTCAAATGAAACACCTGCTTCCTGGCCTTTGCCACTTACGCGAACTATGCCGATGGACTTCCTGTTTTCCTCAAGGCGACAATCCCAATTCATGTTCCCTCCTATGATTTTCTCAATCTAACGATAAATCTAAGTCTGGATATCCGGATCTATAAATATCGAAAAGAACGAAACGATTTCATCGAAATCTTCTTTAGATAACTCGAAGCGACTTCCATCAGGATAATCATAGGCCCTGTAGGCATTGCTTTTCCGCAGCGAGGAAGGGGCTCGTAATATCGCCAGAACTTGCGGCTTTAAGTGTCGAATTTCTGATAAAAGATCTGGCGTGAGTTTCGAATTCTGGCCTATCACTTTTAAATCTTCACCGTCAATAGCAATGTCGAAGCCGATCGATTTCAATTTCTCCAATAGCCCTATCGCGTTCATATGGCAATGCTCACGATATCATCGTGCATTTCATTTTCATCGCAGGCTATGGGTTTCTCAGCGAGACAAAAAGTGAGCGGGCAACCTTTCTTGCCGATTCCTGATTTGACCAATTGGCCGCTGACCGCCAAATCATCGAGTACACTGATAAGTCTGGATTTTTTCCCCACGCACTGTTCGATTATCGTGCTCTGCAGAGCCTTTCCGTCATTCTTTGCTAGCGTCAATAGTATTCTCTTTTTCAAGCATTCAATTGGTACCAATATTTCCTCGCTCAAAGCTGAGATTGAAAAAATCAGTCGACGTTTTCATCTGACTGTTCAATGGTTTCCTTGTATCCATCCACTTCGCAATTCCCAGTGCTTACGAAACTTCCGGAGTCAAGCACATGTTCAACACTTTTTACCGTCCATTCTCCATCAACACCCTCTCGAACACTTCTCGCAAGAACTCGGCGTTCAGAGGCAATGTCCGGATTACCCGGAATTGTGAAGGAGAACTTCTTTCCTTTGCGCACGATTTCGCGGAATTTGGTCTCAGCCGCATGTCGCGCTTCGGTAGCGGATCCTTTGTTGTAATCCAGTTCCAGAACAACTCCCTGCTTCCCGACCAGGACATAGCGCTTCTCCGCTGCAGCTTCGTCCCACCAGTATGCTCTAACGCCGGTGTATTTTTTCGTCTGCTCTCCGGAGTATTCCCACCGCATAATGTTTGTCAGGACGATCGGAGTGAAGGAATCGCCGCTAGCTTTCTTTCCCCGGCTTGTACCGGTCATGGTTAGCCGGCCCGATGCAACCTTGATCACAGCATCGAATCGCCTGCCAAGCCTCGTGAGAAAAGCCATGTCCGACTCCGTCTGGTCCTCATGCTCAATCCTGACCTTGGAAAATTCCGTAGCTATGGCAGCTTTGAGGCCATTCCTCCGTGCTATCGCCTGCGCGATGTCTCCGAGGGATACGGAATCCCACCCCTGCGACCTTTGGCTTTTGAGGCTTGCATGCTGCTCGACAGCCGCGCATTCGATCTTGAGCACTGGAGGCGACCTGGAGCACGAAATATGCTTCGTAGCGTATGATCCGAGGTCAACAAGCTTGTCCTCCCACCCCATCGCTACATCAAACACCTGCCCATCAGCCGGCCATGCAAGTGCAGGATCGTCTACCAGCTCCAGGCACATGGCATCGCTCTTGATTCCACTCGCATCCCTTACCGAAAGCCTAATCAGGCGACTCTTAATCGCTTCGGTCAGGTCCTTTCCAGAAGTCTTGATCCTAAAATTTGGTTTCAGTCAAAAATTCTCTCGGATTTCGTAATGTCTGTTGGACGTTCGAGGTCCGGCAGAAGAATGAATTCTGGCTTTGTCAGCATGCCGACCCGTCCAAAGTTGTCCACGAGTGAGCTGGCCTTTCCCTTGTCATCTATCAGCACTTTTGAAAGAACGTCCCGATTGGCCGCGACAACTGCTTCAAGAGCACCGGGAAGGTCCCCGTATTCCCGCCAGCATATTTCATCCAGTTCATCTCCATCTCTAAGCTGCACGCTGCGCATATGACTCCAACTCAATGGTGAATTCGATCTTGCGGGGGACGCCGTCACCCCAGAAGGTCGATCGGTTCTCTTTTATAGATTTGATCTTCCACATCCCCATGTTCTGACCCAGCTGGGTGTCTGCATAGATCAGGCGCTGAGGCGAGCCTGTAGCGCCGAGATCGCGAATCTGCTTCAGATGGTCCAGCCTGCCTGAGAATTCAGGATAAAGGATCCCACTCAGGGTCAGCCTTTCCTTGTCCGGCCCCAGATATGACGAAATAGGATGGAACCCAATCGGTTCCTGATCCGCCCATCGATAAGGCGTTTCGTAATCGACCTTATCGGGGCTGAGAGTTTTTAATTTGAAAGTGAAAGTGCCGAGTCGAGCAAAAACCTGCTCCTTAAAAAATGGGACGATGTCGATTAGCTCGCCACCTCCACAGGGTCAAAGAGATCGAACTGGGTCAGGTTTGAAAATGCCGATCGCACTTCACCGACAAGGCTTTGAGCTACCTGTCGTGGAGCGGAGTTTCCGCCCTCTACGTTAATTTGTGCGTGAACCGTGACAGCATTCCTCTGCGAATAAGATCGAGTGGAACTGGTCGCTGCCATCCTCGTGGCCTCTGGAAGCCTTGGAGGATCAACTTTAAACTTTTCTGCCGGAAATTGGACTGGATTTGATAACCATGAGCTGCTTTTTGGTGAATCAAGATAATTGGTTTCCCCCTTGATGTTTACCTTGGCCTCAGACGGGAACAGCTTCTCAATATAGGGTCTGGCCTTATCATAAATTCCTTTGAAAAAATTCACGATTGGTTCCCAGTGCATGATCAGGGCTCCGAGTGGTGTCCACTCAAAACATTTCATAATAAAGTCCCAGGCAGCCTTGAAGGCAATTCGCACATTTTCCCAAATTTTGGAAAAAAAAGTTTTTGTACTTGACCAAAGCGAAATCAGCTTTGGCTTGATTGTGTCCCAATGCTTGTAAACGTAGTAAGCGCCAGCGGCGAGCAGCGCCACGACAGCCACAACGCCCAGGAGAATCGGGTTTGCAGCGGCAAACGCCATCATTGCGGTGCGAACCGCTGCAAAAGCATTCCCGATCTTTGGACCCCAGCTGAGGACCGCCGGGCCTGCTTTCTTGAGGACGCCCCATGCGCTCGCCCCATGCTTCATGAGAAAACCTCCAACCTTCTTCGCAGCGCGCCAGCCCTTCTTTCCACCCTTGCCCGCAAGTCTCAGCGCCTTCCTGGTGCCCGACTCCCTATCCTTGAGCTGGTCTCTGACAAACGTGCCAGCGTTCCAGACTTTCATAACACCAGATGCGATGCTGAGCAGGCCAGACATGGAATACTTGGCCAGACCGATTGCAGTGTTGAATGCAACCACACCCGCTACACCCATCATGATTTTCTTCACCAACGACTGGTGGGTTCCAAGCCATTTGCCAAAGCCTTCACCGATTGGTTTAAGCCAGGCTCCGAGGTCTTTGAGCATCGGCAGGACGGACTCGCCAATTGCGATACCGGCTTCCTCGATATCCCCTTTGAAATCGCTCCAGGCCTTAAGAGCTGACCCGCTAAGCTCTTTCCTCGCCCTTTCCACGGAGTTGACCTTGCCGAGAGCCTGGACGAGCTTGTCAGAATTCGGGCCGGCTTTTTGGAATTCAAGGGCCAGTTCGCGAACGCCGTTTCGTGTCCGTGAGAAGAAGAGTTCGACATACCGCAGCTGCTCATTTTTCGGCAGCTTTGCAATCGCTGCGGAGATTTCGCCGGTAAGATCTTCTTTGGATTTCGTACCTCCAGCATAAGGGTCAAAAGGACTAATGTGGAGCTTCTGCAGCGCGCGTTCCGCCTTGCGCCCTGTGACATCCAGCTCTTCTTTCTTGATGTCGCCGAGACCTGGTTGGATCTTCATCGCTTGATAAACGGTTTGGAGTTTCGACTGAAAGTCCTTGCCTTTTGAAGTGCTAAAGGCTTTGGTCAGGACCCCGGTCATCCCCGTATCAGACAGTGCGCGATTAAACTTCACTCCCAGACCTTTCGCGACATCCTTTAATTGGTTGTCCGGCATCTTGACCAGACTTTTGCCGACCAGGTTGAATGTCGGGGCCAGTTCATAGTTTCTAATCTCACGCTGGAGCGCTCCGGACTTTTCAGATCGTCCGAGGGCGATACCGGTAGCCGCTGCCTCCTCGCCAGCAAGAACCTTCCAGGCCTTCGCGCGTTTGGACGAGCCGGCCCCCTCAAGTGCGCGGTTGACGTCGTGGATGATATCGAGGACGTTCCGCATGTTGCCGGCGGCATCGGTTGTGGAGATGTTCATCTCTTTGAGGAGCTTCCGTGCTGCAGCAGGTGGCGCGGATAGCCGGAGGAAGAGCGCACGCAGACCCGTACCCGCCTGCGATCCTTTAATGCCGACGTTGCCAAGAACTGAGGACATGCCCGCTACCTGCTCGAGACTTGCACCTACAGCGTTTGCCACCGGAGCAACGTATTTCATCGTTTCCCCAAGGCTTTCCAGGCTCGATGCCGACGAAGTGAAGGCGGCGGTGAGGACATCCCCCACCCTTCCCATTTCGGAGACATCCAAGTTGAATCCGCGCAGAACCGCCGCCGAAACCTCCGCGGTGGTTGCAAGGCTGCTCATACTCGCATCGGCAAGGCCGAGCAAGTCGGGCATGACCCTGATGATGTCGTTGGCCTTGAATCCGGCTGTAGCCAATTCATTCTGGGCCGAGGCTACCTGGGTGGCCGAGAAAATGGTTTCAGCGCCCAGGCGTCTGGCCTCTGCCGTAAGCCGCTTATATTCGTCGGCATTGGCACCGGCCATAGCCTTGACGCGGATCATCGCCGCTTCAAATTCGGCGGCAAGCTTTACGGGTTTGACGAGTGTATACCCTGCGATCAGAGCATCAGTGAGGTGCGTCGTGGCTTCAGAACGGAAGGACTTCGCCTTTTCGGATACCATCTGCTGCCGTTCGACAGCCGCCATGCGGTGTGATCTGCGGGCGATAGCCTGCTCAAGCATTTGTTCAGACCGGGCCAAGTCCTCAGTCCCATGTCCAGCTTTTGCGAGACTTTCTGTGTAATGTTTGGCTGCCTGCTCTGAGCGTGTAAGCAGGGTCTCAGTTGTCTTGAGGGCTGCCTCGTGTTTCTTCTCAGTGGCAGTCAATTTTTCAAGGGATTTATCGTCCTTTTCAGCCTGCCTGGTGTGCGCAGCCAGGGCGATGCGAGTCGACTCCAGCGCGGCTTTCGTCATCTCTTGCGCCTTTTTCGCTTCGTCTGACGTTTGCTTCAGATGCGCAACCCTTGTCGCCAGGTGCGCGGTCTCACCCTTGGCACCCTGGAGTGATGCCTTGGCCTCTTTAAGCTCCTTGTTCAGCGCCTTCCACGAAGTCCGGGCCTTATCATTGGCCTCTTTCGCTGCTGTTACTTTGTCCTGCTGAGCTTTCAATGCCTCTTTTGCAGCCAGCGTTGCTGCGGCAGCCTTATCAAATTCTGCTCGCTGCTCAGCTACTTTGGTTGTCAGATGACCAACTGCTTCCCTGGCTTCCTTGAGCCCTTTGACATCGCTGGCTACAGCTTTGAGGCCCTTAAGGGTGGATCCCAAGGATTTGATTTTTTGATCTGCGGAGGAGAAGGTGCTTTTGAATGCGCTGTCGAAAGCAGCGCTGATCATTATACTGACTTGCTTGTTACCCAGGCCCGATGGACTCCCAACTTCCGGATTGTGAAAATTCCCCGTCGTTCATTCCCCCGGTGATTGGCCCACCAGAGTCTTGAGCTGCTTCTTCATCGCAAAGCGCCTCTAGCCAGGCGTCGAACTCGGTCATGGCCATGTCCAGCGTCTGAGTTGCAGAGAAACCGTAACGCCGATACATGACCGAGATCGCACGCCTTAGCGTCGTGACGGGATCTGCGGCCTGGGCTTCGGCTTTTTTTGCGGTTGAGCACCGCCCTGGCGCCGTGCATACTCCGTCGTGACTTTCTCAATGTGCCGACCGATCGGCACCTGATCATCGAGGGAGATTTCTGATACGGCTTCCCTGGGAAGGTCCTCGCAGAATGAAGCCATGAGGATCACAGACCCTCTTGATTCAAGGTCCTCATCATCGTCTTCGGGGGGCTTGCTCTTTCTTAGTTTTTCCACCTCAGCGAAGGCGAGTTGATGACGCGTCTTCATATAGTCAGAGAGGCGAATGGTTTGGTAAGTCTGTCCATTGAATTCGATCGGGAACTCGAGGGTATGAATCAGGCTAAAATTTTCTCCTATTGGTAAGAGTGGGCTGAAATCAGCCCAACTTCAATTGTTGACGTGCGGCAGCATGCTGGTCGCTTGGACCAATCAGCTGAACCCCGTTTACGATATCGATGGTGAGCAGCGGCACCATACCTCGGGTCATGAGCCAGCTCTGAACAGCCATTTCCACCGTCTGCGTTGAGGACTTGATATCCCCCGCTTTCCACGTACCGGGGTCAACCGTTTTCACCCACCCGCGGACGATGCAGTCCATCCCGTCTGAAGTTCCGTCCTGGCCCTTCATGTAACCTGTGATGTTGGCAGTCATGATACCTGCGAAGTTGAGGCCAGCGCCGAGGTAACCTTCGAATGTTTGCTCCCCAAATTTGAAGGTGCATTCCAATTTTTCGAGACCAACTTCGATCTCAAGAGGAGCGGACATGCCGGCCCCTCTCCATTCTTCAGTTTTAAATTTGAGCTTTGGTAACGTTACCTCTTCGCAGATTCCGGAAAAGTCGCTGATGCCAAATGTAACGTTGAAATTGTGAAGAAACTTAGGAAAGCGCAGAGAGAATCCTTATGTTTTTGATGACTAATAGATGCCTATCGCAGGCAGTCGCGATCAAAACTTGCAACAGGTTGCTCCAGCCTGCAGAGTGACATTGGGATTGACTGGGAGTTTTGCTATCTTCCACCAACACTGGTGGAAGTTATCCTCAGAGGCTGTCAATGAGCTTTGGAGATAGATCTCTTCATTTTGATCAGAGAGATAGCAGCTGCCGCTGACAAGGATTTCTCCGGCCAGGCATTCGGAAACAGGGTTAAGACCATCTCCAACGAGAATTTCAACATAGCGGGTTACACAACTTGAAAAGCTGCCCTTGTCACCCTTATCGCCCTTCAAACCCTGTGGTCCCGTGGCACCGGTATCGCCTTTGGGTCCAGTTGCTCCAGTCGAACCGGTATCGCCTTTGGGTCCGGTCGCTCCGGTTGCACCAGTATCACCCTTGTCGCCCTTGAGTCCTGTGGCACCTGTATCGCCTTTGAGCCCGGTCGCACCAGTATCACCCTTGTCGCCCTTGAGTCCTGTGGCACCTGTATCGCCTTTGGGCCCGGTCGCACCAGTATCACCCTTGTCGCCCTTGAGTCCGGTCGCTCCAGTCGAACCGATATCGCCTTTGGGCCCGGTCGCTCCAGTATCACCCTTGTCGCCCTTGAGCCCGGTCGCTCCGCTCGAACCGGTATCGCCTTTGGGACCAGCATCGCCCTTGTCCCCCTTCTGTCCTTCCGGCCCTTGTGGTCCGACCAATCCAGAGCTGGGGCCTACCCACTTTCCATTTGCATCGATAAGTTTGGAGTCACCGACATAGAGAGAGTTCACTTTTGTTGGTGCCGCGATATTAACCGCGCCGGTCTTGTTGTTGATGATCACCGACGCTGGGCAAGTCGCTTTCGTACAATTGAACGGAGCATTGCGGTTTACCCGCAGCACAAGGTCGGCATCGCGCGTGGTGTTGCTGATGTTGTCGAGATAATAGATCGATTCAAATTTTGGATTGGCATCGTCCGAAAAGATCGGCGGCAGCTCCTCGGCAAGTACGCCAGCAGCAAAGAACATCGGGATGGAAAAGAGAATCAGTCGAATTGAATTTATAGCTTAGGCTCCAATTTTCGTTAGATATGAATCAGTAATTTCTTCAATGAAATAAAGCGTCTCGGCGACGGGCGTAGGGGTGAATGAATACTTCCAAAAGACCTTGCCCTGAAAGAGATTGGTTGCTGTGTTTTGCTCGTCATCGGGCACGCAGTCGCCCCCCGCGATTGCACCTTTGCTCTTAAGATCATCAAGGTATGTTTTCACGCTATTTTGTACTGCCTTCAAATAGTTGGCGGTGATGCCCTTGGCCACTGCCCAGCGATGGCTCGAAAGGATGGCTTCCCGAATTGCATCGGTGATTCTGACCTTTTGGATCTGATGGGTCTTGAGGTTGCCAGGTTCCCCCGCGCCTCTCGCACCCCATAGACGGAAACCATCCTGCCTGACAATGGTCGCGACTTGCTTCGAGTTCAGGAGCTGGCCAAGAGACATCGCATCGTCCAGCGCAAATGATACCGGGTACTCAGTACCAAGAATCCCGTTCACTGGCTGGTTTGATGGGCTTTCCCAAAAGTTGATCTTCGCCAGTACGCCAGCAGCATAAGCGCTTGCAGGGACTGCAATGGTCTTCTTGTTGTAGGAAACCTTTACTTGTGGCCAGACGAGATAAATTCGCTCGCTGTTGTTTGCGGATTGGAACGCCAGCGCCTCATCTTTCTTCCCGGGCACGTCGAAGATTCCTATGCCGCCAAGTTGCTTTGCAACGGTTACCATCGTTGTGAAAAGCCCATTGGCAGTGGCATCTCGTGGATTGTCAGCATCGGAATTTGCTGCAGATTCATTGCTGGAAATTACGGTCGTTGTTTCGGCTATTCATCACCTCGATTTCTTGAAGTTGTTGCTCGCGATCTTGAAGAGTGTGGTTGCGCGCTTTCGGCCAGACGGCGGCGGTCAATCACAGGGTCCGCTGGGTTCACAGGGTCCGCTGGGTTCACAGGATTGGTCGGGTCTGAAGGGTTCGTTGGCGTTGCCCTGGTTTCGGCATTCAGCTGGGTTGCAATGAAAACCTTGGGCTTGTATCCTGTAATGCTTTCAGCATCCAGGAGAGCCTTCACTGCATTTTGCATGTCGCTTTCACCGCTGCTTTTTGCTTTCACGAGGACAATGACATCTTCCGTTTGGTCATGGACGCCGAGCACAGCGAAGTATAAAGATCCTGGCTCCTTGCCCGCTGGCGCCTTCAATGCTTCGAGTGCTTCCTTCCTCTTAAAAAACGCCTTGGGCACTTCGTCCTCAAGCGTTGTGATGCCTTCAGCTGTGCCGACGATACCCACAATGGACTGGCTGGGGGATGTGATTGCACGGATCTCGCCCGTGCTTTCCTGAATTACAATGCCGTGGACGTAATTGTCAGCCGTACTTCACCTCAAAACTCTCGTGATAGATTCTCCTAAGTATTCCGCGGGCCTGAACGGAAACCGCCAGCGCCGCCTTGATTGCATCGATCTGCTGGTCTTTCGGGATCGCGCCCGGATCGATCTCATACTCGTACCAGGACAGACGGTTAAATTTGATTTCATTGAAGCCTACCCACCGCATGGCCATGCGGATTGAGTGCAAGGTCCCCCGGATGCGGATGAATTCCAGCGCCTCCTTCTTCAGCGTCTCGGGCTTGACTGCATAGGGCAGAAGCTCAGTGAGACCGTATTCCCAAAGGATGGCTTCCTGAATCTCTGGGTCCGTGCTCAACCGAACTCCAAGAACTGGCGCGACGTCAAATTTCGGAAAGACATCACGAATTGCGGCTTCGATCATTATTTGTCTCTATGTAGTTCAGCTCCAGCATTTTGATGGAAGCGTACTGTTTGCTTGGAACGATCGTGTCGGTCACGGGGTTTGTGAGAATGACTGACTTCACACCGATCTGGTGCAATTCTTTGACGATCCAACTGGTAGTCGGCTGCCAACCCAATGCGAGTTCCTCATTCCACCTTTTTCTCAGATTTTCTTCGACGTCTTTCTTATAGTCCTGGGTGTAACCCGGCTTGAGATAGATCGTTCCCTGAATCGATACGGGAATATCATTGGCCATCTGAAAGGTAACGCTGTCGAGAACAGGTTTGACTTTCTCGCCATCGAATGCGTCGGAGAGCGCCTCCAGGATTTTATCGTTCAGATCTTTGCGATCGGTACTGGTCAGAAGGTGTATCAAAAGCTGGCCATTGCCAGCGGGCTCAACGTAGGCACCCCTGACGCGCGCGATCTTGTCTTCCTTGCTTTCTGTGTACCTCAATCTCCCAAAAAGAAAGGTCAGAGCCTTGTATTGTGCAACTGTCCCTGCGGTGGAGACCAGAGAGAGGCTGGCGACCATGCGTTCCACGAACTCTTCATAGGTTTCATCAGGTCCGATCTTCGCTTTGAAGAGCAGCTCGAGATCCTTTGAATACTTCAGCAGCTGAGCATAGCCAGCCTGGGCGATTCGCTCGGACCCAATCAGCTCACTGAGGGCAATCTCCACGAGGATGTGGTAGAGAGGATCTGCCGGTGTCGGAGTTTTGAATTCCGGCACTTCGGCCTGATAATTCGTGGTGAAGTTTTTCAGCTTTTCCTGAAAGGTCTTCTCAAATGAAATTGGTTGTACGATCGTTGGCAGATCTGCCATCAGACTCCTATGCGTAAGTTTTGGGTTCCAACGGTGAAGGCGATTTCCAGCTCTTCACCGTTTCTTTGATTGACTACAGTGCGCAGGCTTGCGCCCGGAAGCGTCCTTTCGATTGAGTCGGCCAAATCTCCAGTCAGTTCCAGGACAGAAGCCTCGGTGATGGCTCTATCGAGCTGTGCGAGGTATGAGGTTCCGAACCAGCGAACCATGCGCTTTGATCCCTTCGACGTTCGGACTGCGCGGCGAACCGCCTGCCTTAGCCAAGCTTCACCCTGGATCAGCGTTCCGAGACGTTCGTCCATCCCCATCATTCAACCTTCCCCATCTGTAAGGGGCCGCCGTTGGGCGTGGTGCCTGT
>NZ_DASQYZ010000251.1:0-98583 GCF_035638955.1 Oligoflexus sp.
CTAAGGCAATCCGGTCAGTTCAGTCCCCCTTTATCTGTTGCTGTGGCAGCATGACAGATGATGTTTAGCGGTTGGCGGTTTTATACCTACAATGGCTGAAATCTTAAAGAGAAAAATGGTCAAACGGCTGACAGCCAGAACATGGAGGCGGAAAGGCAGGCGTAGCGCTTAGACTTCCGGCAGGTGAACAGTAAACGTCGAACCTTGGCCAATGTCACTTTCGACGGAAATGGTTCCTTGAATCTGTATAACCAGGTGCTTGACGATGGCAAGCCCTAGCCCGGTTCCACCTTCATTGCGCGACCGTGCTGTATCGACACGGTAGAAGCGTTCGAAAATTCGCGGCTGGTCCCGTTTTGCGATACCAATGCCGTTGTCCTTGACCGCTAGACTGATGAGGCCCTTTTCGCGGCGCAGGTGAATTTGCACATGACCCTTGGCCGGTGTGTAGTGAATGGCGTTCTGCAGAAGGTTTTCCAATATATGGGACATGGCCTTGCGGCTGCCCTTGACGATAGGCGCGCCGTCGTCGATCACGGTTTCCAGCGAGATTTCCTTGCTGTTCAGCTTGATCTGTTGCCGATTGATCGCTTCCTGCACGATGGGGCGCCAATCCACAGAGTCCAATTCCACCGCGCCTTCGTTGGCCTCGATGGTCGCCAGGCTGAGCAGATCGCTGACAAGGCTGATCATGCGATCGGCATTATTATTGATGATGCGAAGAAAGCGCATGTTGTTGGCTTTGTCGTCCAGCGCGCCTTCCAAAAGCGTATCGACATAACCCTTGATGGATGTCAGAGGGGTTTTCAATTCGTGGGAAATATTACTCGAGAATTCGCGGCGAATCTTTTCCATCTTTTCCCTCCGGCTGATGTTGGCCTGCACAGCTGCGGCCAGACGGTTGATGGCTTCCCCTAAAGTGCCGAGTTCGTTGTTGGGAAGGCGACGAATACGAGCTGCATAATTGCCTAGACTAATGGCGCCAGCGACCTTGGTCATCTCGGACACGGGGTCGGTGATGCGCCGGACAATGATGAGGGCGATCAGCAGGGAAAGGACCATGCCCATCGAAGCCCCGATGGCAATCGCCGAAAGAATGTCGGCCACGCGGGCTTCCAGATTGCGGATGGGCACGCCGAGGCGAATAAAGAGAGTGCCGTGGGGCGTCTGCACCTTCTTTGCCGTGTAGAGGGTCTGCGCCGCTGTGCTATCGCTGTAGCGTTTGGCTGTGCCGACCTCATTGCGAGCTGCTTCCTTCACCTCAGGTCGGTTCCGATGATTTTCATTGATCCGAACCTGGGCAATTTCGGATTCCAATTGAATATCACCATCCTCATTCAGGACAGTCAAACGTGTCTTGGTTTCCTGGGCCATGTTTACCAGCAGCTTGATGGTCTCGGGCTCGCGCCACGTCGTGCCGTCGGCAAAATAGGATTCGAAGAGCACCAGTTTTTCCTGGAGCCCTTCGATGGCATTTTCTTCGATAAAAGATTCTGTCTTCAGAACGAGAAGGTAGCTGACCACGAAGGTGGTGAAACCAATGATCAGGCAGTAGGACAGAAAATTTTTCCAAAAGAACTTGGAACGCATCATTGCAGTTCTCGGAATTTATACCCCAGGCCCCGGACGGTTTGGATCAGGTCCCTTGATTCGCCTAATTTTTTCCGAATGGAACGGACATGGACATCGATGTTGCGATCGATCAGAACACCTTCACCGCCAGTCACTGCGTCGAGCAGTCGATCCCGTGACAGCACAATTCCAGGTCTCGCAATGAGGGCTTCAAACAAGCGAAATTCAGCGAGGGTCATCGGCACATGAACGCCGCCGACTTTAACTTGAAAGCGGGCTTTATCCATTTCCACTTCGCCCTGACGAACGACGTCGCCAGGAGCCTGTTCGCTGTCCTGGGGCTTCTGGGTGCGAAGTCTGGTATAGATGCGCGCAATCAGCTCCTTGACCCCAAAAGGTTTGATCATGTAATCATCAGCCCCCACACCGAGGCCGAAGACAATATCGGTTTCCTCGCCTTTGGCGGTGAGCATGATGATGGGAACGCTGCGTTTTTCAGGAATCTCTCGCACTTTTTTGCAGACTTCAATGCCGTTCAGCTGCGGCAGCATCAAATCCAGAATGATGATATCCACCTTGTGGCTGAGAGCCTTATCCAGCCCTTCCTGTCCATCGGAGCAGGTGATGACATCGAAACCTTCACGGGCCAGATTGTAACCTAACAGTTCGCGAATATCCGGATCGTCCTCGATGACAAGAATGTGCTTCATGGATTTTCCTTTTGGCTTCTCATGATGGTTCCTGCGCCCCCTGTATAAGGCAAATTCTGCAGAAAAGCAAAGTATTGCTGCGGCGAGGCTAAAGAATCGAAATTTATAAAGAAACGGTAAATGGAGCGAGAATATTGGATAAATCGAATGAATCCGGGAAGCGAAGTTCCAACGGCACAACATAAATGGGTATTTTGAGGCTTTCCAGGGTTTCCGCCTGACGCCAGAAATCCTTTTCCGTTGTCAGGATGGCCCCGGATTTATTTGCGAGGGCCGTGAGCTTTTCCCTGGGAAACAGTTCGTGATCGCGGGTCAAAAGTTGTTCGGTAATCGGATAGTGTTGCTGATGACAATGATCGATCACACGCTGCGGGTGGGCTATGCCCAAAGCCAGGGCAACGGATGTTTGCAGGGGCCAGGGACGTTCGGGGCCAGCCAGCTGACGAGGTGGGCCGTTGCCAAAAATCACTGGAATAACCGGTGCGGTCATGTTTTGAACCATAATGCGAGGTTTCGACAGCTGAGCCCGGGTCAGTAGAATCAGCTGTGCATACTGCAGCGTCGACGGAAATTCGCGCAGACGTCCCGCGGGAAGACAGCGACCATTGTGCCAAGGATTTTCAGCATCGAGCAAAACGATATCCAACTGGCGTCGCAGCTTGAGATGTTGAAAACCATCGTCCAAAATCCAATGCGTGGGAGCTGAATGTGTCTCGAGATAACGCTGTGCCGCTGCCCAGCGCTGGGCCCCGATGATAATGGGGACTTGTGCGAGCGTTCGGGCTTGCATGGTCGCCTCGTCGGCGTGAAACGAGACCCCGGATTGTGGTGGTATGGCAACGTTGGAGCCGACCATAACCGCGGAATCATCCGGCTTCAATCCACTGCGATAACCGCGCGTGAGTATGGCCGGTCGCGCGCCTGACTTCAAAAGGTGCTGGGCCAGAGCCATCACCACCGGGCTTTTCCCTGTGCCTCCCGCTTCCAAATTGCCAACCGAAATCACCAGTCCCGGCAGTTGATGCGAGGTCAACACATGGCGTTGATAGAGCCAACGCCTCAGCTGCATGACGCCGCCATAGAGCCAACCCAGTGGAGCCAGTATTATACTCACGCTATCAGCTCCTGGTCCTCGCCTTTGCTCCAGGCTGCGATGGTCATTTCACTGATGAAACGACGTTCGCGGTCCCAGCGCAATTTATCGCGCCGATAGGGTAATTTAAGGGTTTTCTGTCGATTCACGTGTTCCGAACGCCAGATAATGGTCCAGGTACCGTCCTCCTGCACGGGTTGAATTTCCAGCAGCAATTCACCAGGCGCAGGCCGCGTGGTTTCGCTGTCAGGTTCCGTGGCCGAACAGGGAAAATGATCACGACACTCGAGTCGAAGGCCAGGGACGCCGATTTTTTTCCAGGATTGTCCCAGGCGATCCGCGAAGGCTCCCGTCGAACCACAATCTTTCACAATAATGCGAGAAAAGGCCCGGAAACGCTGCAGAAGTTGATCGATGCTGTCTTCATCATCGCGACCGATCAACCAGGGACTCAAGGCTGCATTCAACTTTTCGAGATAAGGCTGGTGATGGGTTACTTCGCTTTCGCGGCACCAGATTTTGACTTCGATATAGGGGGCGTGCGGCCGATAGCCCGAGACCAGATTGGATCCCGCAATGGCGGCTTCCACGATCTCACCCACTGCGGATTCGCTTTTGCCAATCAAGTGCCAGCGGAACAGTCGGAAGGCATCACTGTCGCGACCCAATTCCATGAGCTGACGCTGGATGCTCGTGTTCCAAATCGCTTTGATCTCTTCGGGAGGACCGGGCAAAACCCAGATCTGAAGATCTTTTCTTTGCAGATAAAAAGCATCAGCCGTGCCAGCCGGATTATCAAGAACGCGCGCCTGGCTCGGAAAGTAACATTGCTGTTTATTGGATTCAGGAGGCGTGATGCCGAGCGTTTGAAAACGCTGGATAATTTTTTCCCAGCTGCCTGGTTGGAATTCCAAGGTGTCGCCCCACCAGCGACTGATCACCTGACGTGTGATGTCATCCGTCGTCGGACCCAAGCCGCCCGTGACAAACAGCAGACGGCTGCGGGCTGCTGCCAAATTCAAGGCGTCCAGCATTTCGCGCTCATCATCGGGAACCGTCAAATGCCAGACGGGATTCATCTTGGAATTGACGAGCTGATCGGCGATCCAGGCAGCGTTGCTGTTGACAATCTGCCCGGTGCTGACTTCGGTGCCGATCGTGAGAATGCTGGCGCGTAGTGGTTCCATATGATGCTCCTCCCGCAGGCGGGATGATGACGTTTTGTAAGGGTGACCGGGGGTTGCGGCGGCCGAACCGGAATCGAGCATAAGGGACCAGACGGTCTGTGTCAAAGCCTTGACAGACTCTGCCTTTTGACGCCTTTGTGGCATACAATAGAACTGTCAGGCTTTACACGCAGGGCAGGAGTTCGACGGTGGCAACCAATAAGTACAGTGGCGCGCAAAAAGCAGCGATTCTTCTTCTCTCTTTCGGTGAAGAAATTTCCGCCGAAATCTTCAAGAACATGACCGAGTTTGAAATCAAGCGCATCGGTAGCGCCATGAGTCGCCTCGGGCGCCTGGAGCAGGAAATCATCGACGAAGTGATGATGGAATTCTACGGTATCCTGCAACAGAACAAAAAGTTCTTCTATGGTGGTAATGACTTCACCATGAAGGTCATCGGCAGCGCCTTCAAGGGCGGTGAAGCGGATGAACTCATTGAGCAGTTGGCGCTTGGGTCTTCGGCCAATCTTGATGCGCTGGAGTTGATCGATCCACGAACGCTGACCAACTTCATTCGCAATGAGCACCCGCAGACCATTGCGTTGATCCTGGCTCACCTGGACCCGCAGAAGTGCGGTGAGGTGCTTAAGCTTCTGCCGGAAGCGCTGCATACTGAAATCATTCTCAGAATCTCCAACCTGGACGCCGTGGCGCCGGAAATCATCGATGAGATCGATGACGTTCTGCGCAATGAAATCCAGGCCATGGGTTCCATTTCGAGCCAGAAGATTGGTGGGGTTGAACCCATCGCGGAAATGCTCAACCTCATTGATAAGGCGACGGAAGAGCAGATTCTCGATAACCTCGAAGAACGCGATCCGGATCTGGCCGAACAGATCCGTCAGCTGATGTTCGTCTTTGATGATCTTGCGAAAATTGATGATCGCGGGATCCAGGAGATCATTAAGAACGTCAAGCCTGAACAGTGGATGACGGCCTTGAAAACAGCCTCCGAAGCCGTTTCCGAGCTGGTGTTCCGCAATATGTCGGAACGCGCGGCAAAGATGCTGAAAGAGGATATGGAAGCCATGGCCGCCGTGAAACTTTCCGATGTCGAGTCTGTGCAGTACGAGATTGTACAGGTGGCACGGAAACTCGAGGAAGAAGGTAAGATCATTATTGCTCAGGGTGGCGAAGCCGCTTACGTTTAAACCACTCTTTTCTGCGAGATCGCACCGGCAAGTCGCTCAAGATGAGCCGGTTGGACGATCCCTCGTCATTCCTATAAACCGCGATTTTCCACGCCGTTCCCCGGTTCATGCCTGACGACCGACTCACTCATCAGCTTTCCTGTCGCTGTTCCCAAGCATGGAGTTCTCCAGCTTATGCTTCGGTAACAGAAAAGAAGTTAAAGTTAGCAAAATCTGCCTGATCGGCTCTCCATAAAGTCTCTTTACGATTTCATAAGTCCTGAGTACCTTCACCTCTTCGGATGGTCACGGATCGGCCACCGTTTGGAAGAGGAGTTCTTTTGTATGCGCTTCGCGCTGCCCCTTTGTATTCTGATGTGGATTGGTTCCGGACTGGCGTCGGCTGCGACTTTATTGAGTTTCACCCCACAGGGTTCGGTGAAAAAAGCCTCGCAGGTTCAAGCTCGTTTTGACACTGACTGGGTGGATTTTGGGAACGGTCGCGCGCCGTCACCTTTTAAGGTCGATTGCCCGGCGCGCGGCGAGGGACGTTGGCTTGATGCCCGGACCTTTGTTCATGATTTTGTCGGGGAACTGCCTGGCGGCATCCGCTGCACTTTTACCCTCACACAGCAGAAAAATTTGAAAGGCGAAGCTGTTACAGGACCCACCACGTTTACATTTGATACCGGCGGGCCGGCGCTCATCCGCAGCATTCCCTCGGAAGGCGGCAGCTACGTCAATGAAGAAGATCCGATGCTGCTGGTCTTTGATGCGCCGATTAAACCTGAAACGTTGGCCGGGCGCCTCTTTTTTCAGGTCCCACAAAGGGCCGATACCATTGGTTTTGAGCTGGTTCCGGAACCGGAAAAATATATCGCCGAACAGTGGCCTTATCTGGCCGAAGAATTCAAAATTGATCCGAAATTTTATTTGCTGATCAAACCGAAAGAGCGTCTGCTTGGTGATACCGACAGTACCCTGGTGATTGATAAAGGTGTGACAAGCCCGGCAGGGGTCGCCACCCAATCGGCTCATGCTCTACATTTCAAAACCCGACCGCCTTTCCGTGCCAGTTTTTATTGCCAGCGGGAGAAGGCTGGAGGCCCCTGCACGCCGCATGATGACCTGTCGATCTCTTTTAATGATGCGGTCGCGGAAAAGGAACGGGCACGCGTGCGCGTTTTGAATGGCAAAAATCAAGAGGTCGAAATTAAACGCGAGGCTTCCTATTTCACCATACCTGGACCCCATCCTGCAAATTCCACCTATCGCATTGAAATTCCAGCGGACCTCAAGGATGAAAGGGGGCGCACCCTGGCCAATGCCAAGGAATTTCCCCTGACCGTTCGCGTCGGCGAATTTGGTCCCCTGCTGAAATTCCCTGGAGATTTTGGTGTTCTGGAGGCCGCGCATCCGATCTGGCCCCTGAACATGCGCAAAGTGGAAGGCGACCTGAAGGGCCAGCTGTATAAGGCGGCATCCAGGCCAGAGACGGTTTTGCAATGGTATAAAACAATTCAAGGAGCAGGCAGCTACGATAAACGAGGGACTTCGATTTTTGCAGGCATGCCGGCCTCAGAATTTAAAACTGTCCCCTTGAAAAAACCCAACGGGCCTGATGCGTTTGAAGTGATCGGTGTGCCCATGGCGGGTCCGGGATTTTATGTGATGGAAGTCGGCAGCGGTCGACTGGGTCAAGCGCTGCTCGACAAGAATCAACCCATGTTTGCCCGTGCGGCCGTGCTGGTGACCAACCTGGCTGTGCATGTAAAAAAAGGTCGGCAGGGGTCCCTGGTTTGGGTCACCAGTTTTGACAAAGGTCAACCCGTTCCGGGAGCCGATGTCGCGATCACGGATTGCAAAGGTCGGGTTCTTTTGAACGGTAAAACGGATGCGTCTGGTCTTTTCCTGCATAACGCCGCCTTACCCCCCAGCAAAGGCAGCTGCTATGGTTCCTATAATTATGATGGTGAGTCCAGCGATTATATGGTCACCGCCAGCAAGGACGGTGATTTCAGTTTTACTCTGACGCATTGGAATAGCGGCATCGAAAGCTGGCGTTTTCAAGTGCCTTGGGATAGCGAATCGTCCGATTTGCAGCTGCACAGTGTGCTGGATCGGAGTCTCTTTCGCGTCAGCGAAACTGTTTCCATGTTGCATGTGGCAAGGCGCCGCGTGAAAAATGGTTTGGCCTTTCCTGCCAGTCGTGATTTGAAAAATCAGCTGGTGCTGCAGCATGTCGGGAGCGATAAGCGCTATAAAATGCCTGTGGTTTGGGATGATAAAGGTCGCTCTGAAAATGCCTGGAAAATCCCAACCGATGCACCGCTGGGTTGGTATTCCATTATGATCGGCGATCAGGAAAGCGGTCGCTTCCGGGTGGATGAATTCCGTCTGGCGACCATGCGCGGTCGCCTGCAGGCCCGGGAAAGCAGTCTGATAGCGCCCAAAGAAATCGCCTACGATTTTGATGTCAGTTATCTGAGCGGTGGTCCCGCTTCCAATCTTTCTGTGCGTCTGCGTCGATCGTTTCAGGGTGCCTGGATGCCTCGTTTTCCTGGATATGATGAATTTGATTTTCAAACAGGTCCTATCAACCGCGAGCCGGATCGTCCGCAACCGTCCCAGGATACCAAAGTGGAAACCAAGGATGTGACGCTGGACAAGGCCGGAACAGGAACAGTCAGCTGGAAAGCTCCCACGATCGATCGTCCCACCCGTGTGCTGACGGAAATGGAATTTCCGGATGCCAATGGCGAGGCTCGCACGGTGGCGATCGAGCATAAGATTTGGCCATCGGCGGTGGTGATTGGGATGAAGAGCCCGTCGTGGCTGCAGAAGGGCGAGAACCTGAATCTTGGTGGCGTGACGCTGGATATCAAAGGCCAGGTGGTACCCAATCAGGAAATTCTGATCAGGGCTTTTAAAGAGGATATTCTAAGTCACAGGCGCCGCGGTGTGGGTGGAACTTATGTTTACGAACACAAAACTGAAATCAAGGAGCTTGGCGTTTTCTGTGAAGCGCGCAGTGATGATAAAGGACTTTGGAACTGCCAGAAACCTCTGACCACCAGCGGTAGTATTTTGCTTCAGGCGGAAGCCAAGGATAAAGAAGGCCGTCTTTCCCTGAGTCAACGGTCGATCTGGGTGGCGGGTGAACGCCTTTGGTTCTTGAGTGAAGATCATGATCGTATCGACCTTATTCCGGAAAAAAGACACTACGAAGCTGGAGAAACGGCGAAAATTCAGGTGAAAATGCCTTTTGCTCAGGCGGCCGTTCTGATGACCACCGAAAGGGATGGTGCCATCCTTGAGGCCAAGGTCAAAAATCTCGACTCGAAGCAACCGTTTCTGGAACTCCCTGTCACACGGGCTTTTGCTCCTAACATCTTTGTCTCGGCTTGGGTGGTGCGAGGCCGCGTGAAAGGGACAGAACCTCTCTTGAAGGTCGATCTGGGCAAGCCCGCCCATAAGCTGGGTATTACGGAACTCAAAGTGGGCTGGCGTCAGCATACGTTGGGTGTCACCGTTCAAGCCGATAAACCGGTCTATAAGATTCGTGAAAAAGCTCAGGCCCGTATTGCAGTGAAAAGTCCAAATGGTCAGCCTTTGCCGGCCGATGCGGTGGTGACCGTGGCCGTGGTGGATGAAGCTTTGCTGGAACTGATGAATAACTCCAGCTGGGATCTTCTGACCGCGATGATGTCGGAACGGTCTTACGGAATTGAACACGCGACCAGTGCCATGCAGGTGATTGGCAAGCGGCATTTTGGATTGAAAGCCCTGCCGCAAGGTGGTGGGGGCGGCAGCAATCCCACGCGGGAACTGTTTGATTCCTTGATCCTATGGAAAGCCCGCGTGCCCATCAGCGGCGGAACAGCCACGGTGGATATTCCTTTGCAGGATAACCTTTCCAGTTTTCGCATTGTAGCCGTGGCTCAAGCGGGAACGGACATGTTTGGAACCGGCAGCACAGCGATCCAGACCCAGCAGGATATCAGTTTGATTGCCGGACTGCCGCCTCTTGTTCGAGAAGGTGACCGTTGGCAGGCCCTGGTGACCGTTCGTAATCGCACGAAAAATCCCCAGCAGGTGAAAGTGAATGGCCGTATGGAAGCCACGGCGTTGCCGGAAAAATCCATCAGTCTCAAACCTGAAGAATCGCAGTTGATCACCTGGGATCTGGAAGTGCCGCGTGGTGTTTCCGAATTGAAATATACCTTTGATGCGCAAGCCGATCAGGGTGGACAGGATAGTCTGCGTTTCACCCAGCAGGTCAAGCCCGCTGTCCCGGTGCGGGTGTTGCAGGCGTCTTTGATGGTCCTCAGTGAACCGCAGAATCTTCCGGTGGCGTTGCCGGAAAAAGCTGATCCCAGTCGCGGCGGACTTGATCTCAGTTTTTCGCCTGGGCCCGGTCTTGATGTCCTGCAGGGCACCCGTATTTTCTTTCAGGAGTATCCTTATACCTGTCTGGAGCAGCGTGTCTCCAGTGCGGTGGGGCTTGATAGTCGTAAGATGTGGGAGCAGATTGTCCGCGATTTCGATTCGTATCTGGACAATGACGGTCTGTTGAAATTTTTCCCGCTTCTCAGGCATGGCTCCACGACCCTGACGGCTTACGTTTTAAGTGTCAGTCATGAGGCTGGATTGGCCCTGCCCAAGGGCAAGGAAGAGGCTTTGCGTTATGCCCTGAAACGCTTCATTGATGGCGAGATCGTCGATCATGAATATCGCATGCTTGGTGATCAGCTGGCTTATCGTAAGATCATGGCGCTGGAAGCTATGACCCGTTTTGAAAGCGAACATGCGGCGCTGGTCAAAAACCTGGACCTGCAGCCTGAGCTTTTGCCTCATGCCACCCTTATTGATCTCGTTCAGGTCCTATCCCGTGGCGTTCAGGATCCTATGTTGAATGCACTCAAGGACAAGGCCGTGCAGCAGCTGCAGGCGCGCCTCCGCCTCAGCGGAACCCAGTACGGTCTGGCCGGCGAAGAGTATAACCAGATCAGCAGTCTCTTAAGCAGTCCTGATTCCAATGCCTCGCGTCTCCTTCTACTCGGTCTCGATCGCAAGCTGTGGAGCACGGATCATGCACGTATGCTGGAAGGCCTTTTGCGGCGGCAAAAACGTGGGGCGTGGTCCACGACGGTGGCCAATGCCTGGGGCACGATGGCCTTGAAAAGTTATGTGAAACAACATCCGCCCGCCGCATCCGGCACGCAGGTCAAGGTCGGCTGGCAGGAAAAAATTCAAACGGTGGGATTAAAAGAAAAAGCTCCTCTGCATCTCGATTGGCCCGCCAAACGCGAGACCTTGACCTTGAGCTGTGAAGGTCAAGGCGATGTCTGGGCCAGCGTGATCTCACGGGCTGCTGTTCCTCTTACGCAACCCTTTCAAGCTGGATACAAGCTGGAAAAAAATCTGGAAGCCGTGGAACAAAAAACCAAAGGCAAGTGGTCGCGTGGCGATATTGTCAAAGTCACTTTCAAGATGGAAGCGGGCAGTGATCAAACCTGGGTGGTCCTGGCCGATCCGATTCCTGCTGGGGCGCGCATTTTGAACGCGAGTCTGCGTGATGAGACCGGTTCCAGTGCCAGCAATTTCCTGGCGCCCAGCTATGTCGAGCGCCGGCATGAAGGGTATTTTGCTTACTTTGAATTTATGCCGACCGGTCGGCATACGGTTTCCTATGTGATGCAGGTGAATAATCCGGGTCTGTTTCAACTGACCAGCACACGTTTGGAAGCCATGTATGCACCGGATCAATACGCGGAGTTGCCGAATGCACCGGTCCAGGTGGATTAAGATTCTGTTGATGGTGATCATTCCCGGGGTGCTGGCACCCCTGGTTTATCTTTTTGCGCCTGGATCAGTGCCGCGTTTTTCTGAAGTGAAAAATTCGTGGCAGATGTCGGATCAAAAAATTCTTGATCGCCATGGACAGCTGCTGCTGACCACGCGGATCGATAAGCAGAGGCGCCGCCTCGATTGGCTGAGTTTGGATCAGGTGGCGCCTGTTCTGGTCCGCACGATCATCCGGGTCGAGGATCAAAGGTTTTACCAGCACCAGGGTATCGATCGGCGCGGGTTTTTAGCCATGCTCCGGCAGAAGCGTGGGGGGAGCAGTCTCACCATGCAGCTGGCCGCACAACTGAACCCAGCCTTGAAAGCCAAAGGCAAGTTTCGTCGGCCTTGGCAGAAAATGCAGCAGATGCGAGCGGCTCGGCTTTTGGAACAGGAGTGGACCAAAGAGGAAATTCTGGAAGCCTACCTGAACCTGGTAAGCTTTCGCGGCGAATTGCAGGGCATCGAGGCAGCCTCCCAGGCTTTGATGCAAAAGGCCGCCCATGGATTGAATGCGGAAGAATCCCTGCTGCTGACAGCCGCTTTGGGTTTGCCAACCGCTCCTTTGGAAACAATTGCCAGGCGAGCCTGTCGTCTGCGGAGCGTTTTGGATCTGAAAATGGATTGCGACCGGTTGGAATATCTCGCCCGCCGAACCTTGAATCGTGCTCCTGAATTGCGATCCTCGGTACGTCTGGCGCCGCATCTGGCGGCGCTGATGACATCCGACCAAGGGGATGTACACGCCACGCTCGACCGCCGAATTCAGGAATGGGCAACACAGGCTTTGCAATCGCATTTGGCGGCCATTCAAGTGCAGAATGTACATGACGGAGCTGTCCTGGTCATTGATAACCAGACGGCTGAGGTGCTGGCTTATGTGGGCAGCTCCGAGGTCACCACAAAAAAAAATCTGTTCGTGGATATGGTGCGAGCGAAGAGGCAGGCCGGTTCGAGTTTAAAGCCTTTGCTCTACGGTGATGCGCTGGATCAAAAATTGATCACCGCAGCCACACTTTTGGAAGATACGCCGATCAGTTTATCGACCAGCACCGGACTTTATGTGCCAAGAAATTATGATGAAAAATATCATGGCACCGTCACGGTGCGGGAGGCCTTGGCCAGTTCGCTGAATATCCCGGCGGTGCGGGTGATCGATATGGTGGGTGTCCCGGCTTTTGTGACCAGGCTGCGCGGGATGGGTTTTGAACTCCTGGAGGATACCGAAAATTACGGCCATTCCCTGGCTCTGGGCGCCGCAGATATTTCACCCTGGGAGTTGGCGGGTGCTTACCTTAGTCTAGCTCACGGGGGCATTTATCGGCCTTTAAAACTGTTTTTGAATGAACCCCTCCCCGTCGCTCGACCCGTGATGGGTGCAGAGGCTGCTTTTGTGATCAGCCAGATTCTGTCGGATCGCAGTGCCCGGTCTTTGACCTTTGGTTTGGAGAATCCTCTGGCCACACCGTTTTGGACGGCTGTGAAAACCGGCACGAGCAAGGACATGCGTGATAATTGGTGTGCCGGATATTCATCGCGCTATACGGTTGTGGTCTGGGTGGGCAATGCGGATGGCAGCCCCATGTGGAGTGTCACCGGTATCAGCGGCGCGGCTCCCGTCTGGCGTGATGTGATGAATGCGTTGCATGCGAATGAAAACAGCGTGGAGCCCTTGCCACCATCGGGAGTCGTCCAGTCGGGATTTGTGAACACGCAAGGTCGGCCCCAGACAGAATGGTTTTTATCTGGCACCAGCCCGGATCAGCAAAAGCTTGCGGATCGGCGTTATGGTTTGAAGATTTTGCATCCCTTGGATGGAACCGTGATTGCCTTTGATCCGGATATTCCGGAAACCCAGCAGGTGCTCTTTTTTGAAGCCAGCGCGAAACTGCCTGCAGGCGGGCGTTGGGTTTTGAACCAGAAGGTGCTCACGGGAGATTATGTTCGACTGAGTGATTTGAAGAACGGCGCTCACCAGCTCGAGATTCACAATCGCGAGGGCAAGCGCCTGGATGCCGTGCAGTTCGAAGTGCGCGGCGGATCGAATGTTCAGGTTTCCCAGAGGCCGCGGTGATGGGCCAGGAGTTCCTGGAAACGGCCTTCACGAATGGCGCCGCGGATGTCGTGGATCAGTTTCAGATAATAAGTCAGGTTATGCAGGCTGAGCAGACGCATGGCTGTGTATTCCTGGGCCATAAAGAGATGGCGGAGATAGGACAGCGAGAAGGTCTGGCACGTATAACAGCTGCAGTTGGGATCCAGAGGATCCTGGGACAGACGGAATTTGGAATTCTTGATGTTCACCCGACCATAGGATGTGAACAGGGTTCCGTTCCGTCCGTTCCTGGTTGGCATCACGCAGTCGAACATATCCACGCCGACGGCGATGGACTCAATAATATCCAGAGGTGTGCCGACGCCCATCATATAGCGCGGTTTTTTCTCGGGCAGATGCTCACAGCAGAATTCCGCAATGCGGCGCATATCGGGTTTGGGTTCGCCGACCGAAAGTCCGCCGATGGAATAGCCTTCGAAACCAATGTCAGTCAGTTTTTCAATCGATTCCCGCCGTAAATCTTCATACATGCTGCCCTGCACAATTCCAAACTGCCAGAGTTCCGGACGGACCCGAGCATCACGGGACCGTCGGGCCCAACGCATGGATCGTTCCATGGACTCACGAGCCTGTTCATGCGTGGCAGGATATGGAGTGCACTCGTCCAGGACCATGTGAATATCGGCGCCAAGCGTTTCCTGGATTTCCACAGCGAGTTCAGGCGTCAGAGAAATCTTGCGGCCATCGATATGACTCTGGAAATGCGCGCCGGTTTCATCGATGCGACGCTGATTGTTCAGACTGAAAATTTGAAAGCCGCCGCTGTCGGTCAGGATGGGTTTGTCCCAGCGAATGAAGCGATGCAGGCCACCGGCTTCACGGATGACTTCCATGCCGGGACGCAGATAAAGATGATAGGTGTTGCCGAGTATAATCTCGGCTTTGATGGTATGGAGATCCTCGGGAACCATAGTTTTCACGGAGCCGACCGTGCCGACAGGCATAAAGATCGGAGTCTGCACCACGCCATGCGCCAGTTGCAGGGTGCCCAGGCGGGCCTTTCCGTCTTGCTGATGTAACTCGAACATGCGATATCCCCGCGAATTTGGCTTATAAAATCCTAAGCGTAGGCAGACTTGCATATCAGGTGGTGGGCGGGGACGGCAACAGGAAAAATTCGGTTTAAATTATGGCAGGTTACAAGGCATGGGCGAGGAGCCGCAGCGGGTGCGCGGCACGTGTCGATCGCTAGACGATCGATTTCCCCAGAGCCGACAGCAAAAGATCAACCGTGACATTGGCTGATTGCGCGCCGACGTCCATGAAAGGGTTGAGTTCAACAAATTCGATGGCCACAATCTTTTGCGTTTCGGAGAGCATTTCCATGGCGAGGTGGGCTTCGCGAAGGGTCAGGCCACCGCTGACGGGTGTGCTGACGCCAGGTGTATAACGCGGATCGATGCCATCGATGTCAAAGGACACGTGAATGCCAGCTGTGCCGTCGGAGGCGTAGCCAATGGCTTCGCGCATCACGGTGAACATGCCTTTTTCATCGATATCGCGCATGGAAAAGTAGCGAATCCCGCTTTCACGAAGAATGCGTTTTTCTTCATCATCAATATTGCGAATGCCGATCAAAACACAATTTTGCGGCCGAATTTTCGCATCACTGATGCCGGTCAATTCCTTGTGGCCCCGACCGATCAAAACCGCCAAAGGCATTCCATGAATATTTCCCGATGGCGACGTCTCAGGCGTGTTGACATCAGCATGCGCATCAATCCAAATCATGCCCACATGCTGCTTTTTTTTCCCAAAATGCCGCAAAATTCCACTGACGGTGCCAATCGCTACGGAATGATCACCACCAATCACCAGCGGTACGTGCTGACGATCGAGTATGCCTTCGGTCACTGTTGCCAGATTCTGACAAAGTTCCTTGATCGGTGTGAGGTATTTTTCCTGTTGAATATGAGGCGGGAGGGACTCACGGATCGGAACATGCAGATCACCCAGATCAATAACCCCGTAGCCCTGCTGCTCAATCTTGACTTTTAAATTGGCTATGCGAAGTGAAGCTGGTCCCATATTCGCGCCGCGGATGTTGGCCCCGAGGTCGGAAGGGACGCCAATGATTTCAATCGTACGCTGCATGTGTGGCCCCGAACAGTGAAAACACTTATCATGGCGCACAGCCTGCGTTTGGTCAATCCTACCAGATTGTCTGGTCACGTCGGGCGGGAGGAAGATCCTCCCGCTTTTATGACGGAGCCAGAATCGGGTCTCTTAATCCTTCAAAATCCCTAAGCTATCGCTTCATATCTTAGAGAGATTGCATCAAGCTCATAGCAACCTGAGGCTGCTGATTAGCTTGAGCAAGGATCGAAGCACCACCCTGCTGCAGAATCTTGTTAGACGTGTAGCGAGCTGTTTCTTCAGCGAAGTCAGTATCCTGGATACGGCTGTTCGCAGCAGACAAGTTCTCTACTGTGACACCCAGGTTATCAATCGCGCTGCCCAGGCGGTTCTGGATAGCACCGAGATAGGAGCGATAGTCACTCACTTTCACGATCGCGTCATCCAGCTTGTTGATACTCATCTGAGCATCCTGCTTGGTCAGCGTATTGGTGCCTTGATCAGCGCGACCGATGTCCAGAGAACCTTCGCCTTCAGTGAAAGCGTTGATGTTCTGCAAATCGATCTTGATGATGTTGACCTGGTTGCGGTTATCGATACCGTCGACTTCGCCGTTCGCGAAGTAATCTTTACCAACCTGGACTTCCAGAGGGAAGGTTCCATCCTGGTTTTTGATTTCTTCTGGCAAGTCAGCGCCACCGGTGATCAAACGTGTACCGTTGAATTCGGTAGCGTTGGCGATCCGGTCGATTTCGTCTTTGAGAGCGACGAATTCCTTGTTGATGAAACCGCGCTCAGTCTGACCCACCGTGTCACTGGCAGCTTGCACTGCAAGTTCACGAAGACGGGTTAGCATGTTGGTGGTTTCTTCCAAGCTGCCTTCTGCTGTTTGAACAAGGGAGACACCGTCGTTAGCGTTACGGCGAGCCTGGTTCAGAGAGCGGATGTCGGCAGTCAAGTTGCTGGAGATGGCCAAGCCAGCAGCATCATCAGCTGCCTTGTTGATCCTTTTCCCCGAGGCCAGCTTTGCAGCGGAGTCTGTCAACTTGTTGGTTGAAGTCTCCAGGCGACGCTGGGCGTTGATCGAAGCGATATTGGTCCTAATCCGTAAACCCATATTCTGACCTCCTGTCATGGATGGCAAATCACATCGTGTGATTTCCTGTACCTTTCCTTTCGACAGGCACCCTCAACAGTTTAGTAATAAATGCCCTGTGTCAGACTAAGGGCTTGGAATAATTAGGAAAGAATTTATACGCTGTGGCTTTTTTTGCCCGGTCCTTGACGGGCAAGGACCAGATCCGGATTTATGAGCACTTATTGAATGCGATGCTGCTGCAGATGCTGAATGAACTTGCGGATGAATTCCTGACCAAAAGAGTAGGGTCGTTCATCCTGCGAAACATCGATGCCTTGATTTTGAACAAAATCAGGACCGGCTTCCGGATGGGCCTGGATTCCCCAAATGGGAAGATGCATGTGCGCAAAGGCTTCGACCTTGCAAACATCACTGCTCGCAACGATTTCGGTGTCTTTTGGCATTTGCGTCACGGCTTCGGCGTGGGAAACGATGAATCGCCCGGATGTACCCGCTTCACCCCAAAACCCTCGTTTTGAGAATTGTACGTTCCTCAGACCTTTGAACTTGAAGCGATCGGGCTGGATGAATTCCACGGTTCCGCCCAGCAGATGCGCCAAAAGTTGATGTCCATAGCAGATGCCCAGAATGGGGAGACCCTCCCGAATCCTATCCAGAAGCCAGGCATTCAAGGAATCCTGCCAAGGCAGACCTTCGTACACGGAAGCGCCGCTGCCAAAAATAACCAGAGCATCAGGCTTTTGCGGCACCAGGGACAACGAGGTCATGCCAAAGAGTGCCGGCAAATGAAAGCTGAGACTGAGTTCCGGAGCCGCCAGGACCATACGGTTGAAGTTATCAAGCTCGGGAATGCGGACAGCGGGATCGATGACAGCCAAATGGAGGGGACGAAGAAGTGCACTCAATGTTATGTCCTCACAACTAATGGAGGCGGAACGACCTTGCTTCTCAGTATTTCATCCTTCGTCAGGGCATGCAATTTGCTTTGCTTCGTGGATCGCTCTTGTGGCAAGATCCGGGTTATTGGGCGACATATGCAAGATGAATCTGTAAAGGAAGCATAGCTGATGCTTGAACATATTCGTGCCAGCTTGGAAGAAGCCCGGACGGCACTTGATGGACTTCTGAAGAATGAAGAGGCTCAGCGCCGGATCGCCGATGCAGCCGAGATTCTGATTGCCTGCTTTAAAGCCCGGGGCCATGTGTATTCCTGCGGAAATGGTGGTTCCATGTGTGATGCCATGCATTTTGCCGAGGAACTTTCCGGTCGCTTTCGTCAGGATCGTCCCGCTCTGGGAGCGATTGCCATGGCCGATGGTGCTCATATTACCTGCGCCGGCAATGATTTCGGCTTTGATTTCATCTTTTCCCGCTTTATCGAAGCGCAGGGTCGCGATGGTGATGTTCTTTTAGGCATTAGCACCAGCGGAAAAAGTCCCAATGTCATTAAAGCTGCTGAAGCGGCTCGCGCTCACGGTATGAAAGTGATCACCCTTACCGGGAAACCGGGAAGCGCACTTGGCAAGCTGGCCGATGTTGATATCTGCACACCAGGCGGCCGATTTGCTGACCGGGTCCAGGAACTGCATATTAAAGTGATTCATACGCTGATTGAACTCGTGGAACGAGGCATGTTCTCCAGCAACTATGGGAGTTGAAAAAAACCCATGAGCGAAACTCTTTTTGATAAAATCCTCCGGAAGGAAATTCCGGCCAAGGTCGCTTATGAAGATGAGGCCGTCCTGGCCTTTCACGATATATCTCCGCAAGCTCCTCTGCACATTCTCGTTATTCCGAAAAAAAAATGGGCTCGCTTCGCTGATTTTCGTGCTGCAGATCCGGAAGCGGTCGGGCAGTATATGATTTCCATAGCAAAAGCTGCTGCGCATGTAGGTTTGGAAGCCGGTGGCTATCGCGTGGTTTTCAATAATGGCAAGGACGCCCAACAATCCGTTGATTATATCCACGCCCATATCCTGGGCGGACGCGGTTTGAGCTGGCCCCCGGGGTGACGTATGAATCTTTCGCAACCGATGAAGCTATCGCCTGATCTTTTTACGCCTTTGACCCGCACGCCGTGGGCCGGTCGACTCATCGGCGGTCTCTATAAGAAAGATATCCTTCCCGCCTCTGTGCATGAGCCGATCGGTGAGGCCTGGGAAGTTTCCTGCGATCCGGATTTTCCATCACAGATTCTCGGGCACGATGTTTCCCTGCTTGAACTCATCCAGCAAAAACCTGAAGCGATGCTGTCACCGGAATATGTGCACGAGCATGGAGCCACCTGCGAGATTTTGATTAAATTACTCAATGCTGATGATCCTCTTTCGGTACAGGTGCATCCGCAGGACGACGATCGTTATCTTAAGCCTGAGGAATGCGGCAAGCCAGAATCCTGGCTGGTGCTGCATGCGGAACCGGGAGCCGGACTTTACCTCGGTTTTTCCAAGCCTGTTCCCACTCAGGAACTGGCCCGCATGCTGGAAAAGGATGAAGACCTGCGGCCTTTTTTGCAATTTGTTCCGGTCAAGCCCGGCGATTATTTTGAAATTCAACCGGGTGTCCCGCATGCCATCGGTCCTGGTCTTGTGCTGCTCGAACCGCAGCGGATTGTCTTTGGAAAAAGCGGCAAGACCTATCGTTTTTGGGATTGGGGTCGTCGCTACGATGAACATGGGCGCGTGGATGCGGCCAAGGGCAAACCCCGGCCTCTGCATGTCACCGAAGCCCTTCGTATCATAAGGCCCGCCGAGCAGGTGGGTGAAAACTTTGTTTCCACGCTAAGGCGGCAGGTAACATTGCAAAAACCTGTGGATGGGCTGAGCTGCTCTATCTATCCAGCGAACGATTACTACCAGGTGATTCGTTTGGATATGCAGGCCAGTGTTTCGTTTCTGCTCGAAATCGAGCGAGGGTTCGGTACTCTTGTTAGTTTGACAGGTCGCTTTATTTGCCAGGGTTTGCAGGGTCAATCGCAAAGATTTGTGGGAGGGGAACCAAGTTTTATTCCCCATCAGGCTCTGCCCATGATTATGCGAGCCGAAGACGACAGCAGCTGTGTCCTGGTCATACCAAGGGGTGCTGACTTCCGTGTGAAACCTTTGCAGTAGCTGAGGGGATTATTGCGGATCATGCGTGAGTGGAATTGATCAGGAACAAACTGGCAAAAACACTCAGCCAGCCCCTTTGGGCTTTAGGTGGATCGAGAGTCTTGAAATTGGGTTGCCAGGAGTGAGAAAGCGAGGGGAAAGGCTCCCGTTCATCGAATGAACTAAGGAGCCATGGCGAGCTTATTTCACGGCTTCTTTGAGCTCTTTGCCCGGACGGAAGACTGGAACTTTGCGCGCAGGGATTTGGATCTCTTCGCCTGTCTGTGGGTTGCGACCCATACGAGCCTTGCGGTTCGAGACAGAGAAAGTGCCAAAGCCAACCAGCTTCACGCCATCTTTCTTTTTGATGTTCTTGGTGACGACTTCGATGAAAGCGTCCAAAGACTTTTCAGTGTCGGATTTGGTCAGGCCTGTGACTTTGGTCATTGCTTCAACCAACTCGGCTTTGTTCATGGAAACCTCCAATGGCTTGAATCGAAATGGAACTTGGGTACGCAGCTAAAGGTTTACAGGCTATGCGTTTGTTGTCAAGATTTAGTATCTTGGCAGACATTTTTTTTAGCTTTTGTGCAGGGTGCTCGTCAAGAATTTGGTAATTTGCATATTCAGTTTTTACAATTTTTCCAGACTCCAGGGCTCCACGTGGTCTCTCAAAGCCCGCCAGGAGCCTAGTCTGGGACCATGAGGTAAGCAACATGATGCGCACTCTTCTCTGCTTCCTGGTCATCTGTGTGTATAGTATGAGCACCCTGGCAAAGGCCAGGACCTTTGATAGGCTTGTCCTGGAGATCAATGGCAAGTCTTACAGTCAGAGGCAGATCGAGGTCTACCAGGCACTTCGCACTATAGCTTCAGGCGGGCCATCTGACAAGGGTTTGCCGGGGGCCGAGGGCTGGATATTATCACTTGATAGTTTTCGTGATGAGATGATGATCTACATAAATATCGAAAATGATGCAGAGAAGATGGATTCACTGCAGGTCGATAGTAAAGCGATAAGGCAGGTGCAGGAAAAGCTGGAGGCCTTGGTGGCCACCGATGACAATTGGCGTGACTTCCGTCGTCGCTACTCGATCAGTGATAGGGAAGTGACCGAATACCTCATTCGAATGTTTAAGGTCCAGGCTTATCTGGAAAGTCGTGGACGCCCTGTCACAACAGGGCAGGGAGCCCCATCGGGTTACCGAAAAATTGATGCATCCGAACCATGGTTTGTGACGCTCTTCCATGCCACCCCGCATCGCCTCTATGATAGGGCGCGTGCCTATCAGGTCATAGAACCCTTTGGGGGATGAAGGTTGGACAGGACAGTTGAAGTGAAATTTTATCAAGGGTCGCTCGAAGAAAAAGATGGGCTCGCTCGAATTTGTCAGGAATGGACCCAGGAAGAATTTTGGCCCTATGAGGAATTTTTGGTGTCACTGAAGATTCCCGGTACATTTCTTCTCTTTCAGTCGGAGAACAATCAATGGTTTTCGCTCGCACTGGGTCGAGCCTCGGGTGGTGAGGTCGAGCTGTTTTTTATTTATGTCAGTCGACAGGCTCGACGCCTTGGACTTGCGGATCAGCTGCTTAGGGAATTCTGTGAACATGCCTCACGTGATTGGTCCTGTGAACGAGTCATGCTGGAAGTGAGGCTTAGCAACCTTGCGGCACAACGGCTCTATGAAAAACATGGTTTCGAAAAAATGGCTGTGCGCAAGCGTTATTATCAGAATGGCGAAGACGCCCTGATCTATGAAAAAACCTTGCATGCCTTCGACGCATGATTTCGGGTCCTTGTTTCCAACTTTGGGTGAGGCGATGGGGAAGGTCATCACGGGTGGGGGGCCGGGCAGCGACACAGAGGAAATTTGATTCGGAAACAAAGACCTCATCAACCATACAAAAGCATGGTTCATGTTGCAACTTTAAAAAGGAAGATCAATCCATGTCAGTGTCGATTCAGGCACCCGCGGCGCGCCTGCTGCTTTTGGTGCCTGTTTATAATCACGCAGCCTTGCTCCGCCAAGTTTTACATGATCTCGCTCTTGTGAATCTGCCTCTTGTGATCGTCGATGACGGCAGTACCGACGCGATCCATGAAGTGCTCAAGGATTTCCCGCAGCACACTGTCCTGAAACACGATGCCAATCGTGGCAAGGGTGAGGCGCTTCGAACCGGCATGCAGTGGGCGTTGGCTCAGGGGTATACAGCCGTGCTGACGTTTGATGCTGACGGGCAACACCGGACGGAGGACATTCCCAAACTGGTGGCGGCATGGCATCAGGACCCATCCGGCATCTATCTGGGTGTCCGTGATTTTAATGCGGCAAGCAGTGGACCCGTTCCCCGGGGCTCGAAAATTGGCCGTTTCTGGTCGAACCTTTTTGTATGGGTTGAGACCGGGCAGACCATGCTGGATACCCAAACCGGCTTACGAATCTATCCGCTCCACCGCCGACTCCTGCGCTGTCTCAAGGCGCAGCGCTATCATTTCGAAGTGGAAATTCTGGTGCGTGCGGTATGGATGGGCCTCAAAGTCGGCAACGTTCCGGTCGGGGTGATCTATCCAAGGCCTGAGGAGAGGATTTCCCATTTTCGTGCCTGGGTCGATACGTTCCGTATGGTCGGGCTGCATATTCGCTTCGTGGTGTTGCGCCTGCTTATGGTGCTCGGGCTTTATCGGCAAAGATCCTTGAAAAGCCACGAGGAGATTGGCGGTTCGGGATTGATGGCTTGGCTCGTCCAGCGTCTCGGCATTCGCTTCTGTTATACACTTATGATCCTTCCCGTGGTGTTTATCTTCCTCAAGGAAAGCTCGCGGCGAGCGGCAATCATGGAATTTCATGCTCAGCTTAGGCCAGCTGCGAGCCGCCTGGGTCGTCTGAAATCGAGTCTGAGTAACTTCTGGTATTTCGGGATGAGCCTGCTGGATCGTCTGAATCCAGCGGGTAATTCCAGCATTCTGGCTCCTACTACGGTGAGTGAGGAGACGTGGCGACAGCTCCTGGGACAGGGCAGTATTTTTGTGGGAGCTCACTACGGCGACTGGTTTCTGGTGGCTTTGCGTAAACGTGAAGTCTTCGATCGACCCATGGGCCTGGTCATGGATCCGCGCGGCACTCCGGAATTTATGGAGAAGGTGATGGATATGTACGGAGATCGCATCCGTATCATCGATCCCTTTCAGGATCCTTTGTATTTTGCACTCGATGTGAAACATATACTGGACGACGGTGGTCACGTCTGTTTCCTGGGAGATCGGCTCCAAGGCCGAGCCCGGCAATATTCCGTGAGTCTGCCTTTTCTAGGGAAAGAAGCTGCATTTCTGCAAGCGCCCTTTGATCTCGCTCTGCGTTTACGAGTGCCCGTGCTCTATTTCGGTTGCACGAAACAGGGCATCACACCGGGGGCTCCCTATCAGATATTTTTGCATTCCATTTACGATGGACGTGAGCGTCTGCCGGCCAGGACGCTGGTCGAACGTTACGTGAGGCATCTGGAAACCCAGGTCCAGACTGCGCCTCAGCATTGGTTTAATTTTATTCCGTTCTGGCAGCAGCTGGAATCGGAAGGAGCTTGAGTTTGAATTGGACGCAGCTTTTTGAGTGCGCGGAGCAGATGATCGACGAGGTGCTGGTTGAGGCGCGAGCGCAACGGCAACCCCTTCTTTTGCAGCCTTTAACCCGATCCGGAAGTTTACTGCTCCTGGCCGTTGGCTGTCTTTGGCCGTTCGAAGTCATTCTGGATGAAAAAAATCTGCTGCAGGATGAAGACGCCTTTCGTCTGGATGAATCCAAAATTCCATCGAGGCTGCTGCCAGCTGCTGCATGGATTCAAAGCGATGCCGAAGCGCCTCGTCTTGGATTTCGATTGGAGGATTGGCAGCTGACCCTTTGCACGTCAGGATCCACGGGGGAACCGAAGCGTATTCGTAAATCCGGTGCGGGACTCCTGGCCGAGGTTCACGACCTTGCCGAACTTTATCAATGGACGGCGCAGGACGCGGTGCTTTCTTTGGTGAGTCCGCTGCATATTTATGGATTGCTGCACAGTTTTCTTTTGCCCTTGTATACCCGATCCACTGTGGAATTTGTAAGTTTTCAGGAGGGTCCGGTCGATCCTGCCTGCATACAGCATCAAAGTTATGCGGGTGTGATAGGCGTGCCGGCCACCTGGAGTTTTGTGAAGGATCTTCTCGCTTGCAAGAGCCTCGGTACCCTCGTGATGTCCGGAGCTCCCTTCGGCGAGAGTCGCCGCCGTGAGCTGCAGGCGCTGCCTCAGAAGCCGCAAAGGGCTTGGGAAATTCTTGGCAGTACCGAAACCGGTGGGCTTGGTTTTCGATCTCTTTTGCAACGGGATGATTCTTTCCGCTGCCTGAAGTCGGTGCGCATTTTCGAACGAGATGGGAGGCAGTGGGTGGAGTCGCCCTATCTGCAACCAGAAACCGTCTGGGAACTCGCCGATCGCCTGGAGCTGCAAGCTGACGGCAGGTTCTTGCACCAGGGCCGGAGCGATCGGATCTTTAAATACGCGGGACAACGCTATGCCCTGATGGAAGTGGAAAAATCGCTGAGTCTATGTTTTCAAAATGCCGAAACGCTGGTTCGATTTCATAACGATGACGCTGTTGCGCAAGGGGGCTGGCTGGAAGCCTGGGTTGAAGGCGAAGCCGGGCCTGCCGATGCTGCGATTCGGCAAAGCTACCGGCAGTCCACCCGAGCTCCCTTTCCCCATGTTTTACATTTCATGCCTAGGTTTCCCCGTGACGCGCAGGGTAAGGTGCAGGTTTGCACAGGTCCGATGCAGGAGCGGACAAATTCCCCCTTTCCCTGAAAGAAAGAGGGAACCAGGCGTTGAATTAGAGGCCTACCTCCACTTGATCCGGGCCGGCTTTGACATCGGCATACTGCCAGGCTGTGACGAATTCATCGTAAATTTGATCCGCTGCAACCAGATTATTCTGGGCGACCATGCTTTTGTAGAGCCCGAAAAGAGCCCAGCCGTTCTTGGGAAAGTACTGGAGATCCTCTTTGAATGTGCGCTCGGCATCCGCATACCGGCCCATGGATTGGTAGACTTTTCCGAGCGTGAGACGCACGGAATGGTACCAGGCTGGGGGCTCGATATAAGTAAGACCATCCTGGATTGCGATCGATCGGTTGAGGTGCTGAATGGCTGCTTGATAGTCCTTCTTCTGGAAGGCCAGCTCGCCTTTGGCCTCTTCAACGCCGATCATGAGCACGGTGGCCGCCGGATTGAGGCCCGCGAGAAGCGCTTTCTGAAGTTCAGGCGATTGGGCCAGTTTTTCGGCCTGATTGAGTTCAGCCTGACTGGCTTCCGCTTTCCCCATGCGAGCATAAGCTTTCGCGCGAGCAAAATGCCACAGACCCTTCGCATAGGTCCATGCGTCCTGCGGTGCAGGTTCGTCGAGAACAGCTTTCCAATCTTCAAACCTGAGAGCGCTCAGGATGGGCATCGACCAAAACTGTTGAAAATCGACCAGAGGATTCGACTTCATCATGGGCTCAATGTACTCACGCAGCTCCTGAGCCGTCTGACGCGCGGTCATTTGCCGGCCTTCCAGGCCCGCGGATGCTATCAGGAAATCGTAGTTGTGTGGAACATAGAGCGCTCGATAAAAGTCATCCGATCCAGGGCACATTCCAGTGAGCATCTTGTCGGCAGCGATCGCCTTTTCATTCACCACGGATGCATCGTGATAACGGCCCACACGGATATAAATGTGCGAGGCCATATGCACGAGATGACCCGCCGCCGGCACCAGATCGACCAGCCGATCGGCAGCCGCTTCGGCGAGTTCAGGGCGTTCTTTTTCCACGACATGGATCAGGAAATGAATGGCGCCCGGGTGAACAGGATTTTTTTCCAGGACTCGCTTCAAGGTTAAGATCATCTCCTCAGTGCCTTCCCGCGGCTCACCCTGCGGGGTCCAGTAGTTCCATGGCATCGTATCCATGACAGCTTCCACAGCAAGCGTGGCGATGTCAATGTCATTGGGGTAAGTCTGAGCCACTGACTTCATGGCCTTCGCATAAGCCTGATCCAGGAGCACGCGATCGTCCATCGGATTGTTGGTGTAACGTTCGCCAAGGGCACGAATGAGGGCCTGTTCTTTCGGCGTCGCATGGTTGATTTTTTCCTTGGCTTTCGTGAGCGCCTGCCAGGCAAGGGGAACCGCTTCCGGCGTCATGGGCGCATTGATATTAGGGCCTTTCACATACGCCATCCCCCAATAGCACATGGCACAGTTTTCATCGAGCCGCACCGCCTCAGCGAATTTTTTTTCAGCAGCTTCGTGATGAAAACCAAAAGCGAGATTGATCCCTTGATCGAAAAGATTTTGGACCTGGGGCTGAGTCGTGGAGATCGGCAAGGTGTAGTGACCAAGCCCGTGTTGAGCCATCTCAGTGCAATGATCCATATTGTTGTGTGCGTTGGCATGGGGAAAATTTGCTGTTACCAGAAGCGTAAAACATAGCGAAATGCAGCGATTCATATTAGGAATCATTTTCTTCCTCCCGCTTATTTATTGATCGGATGACAGTGCCCACCTTAGGGTGAGGCGGCGGGGAGGCAAAGCAAATTCAGCTTCATGCGCTTTTTATCAGAAAGTTTGGAGTAATACACTCTAGGTAGATTTGATACTGCACTGTTGATTTGCGAAGACTGATTATTTTCTTTGCAGGTCGCGCCTGCTCGAAAATGAAGCTGCTGTAGGGGTTGGAGCCTCTTGTTTTAAAATTTATAATTCGCTGCGTTGACAACAAGGAAATGCGCATGTCAGAATTTGCTTCTCTTTTTATTTTTACGCACGGCACGGATGCAGTCTGAGATGAATTTCATAACACTCTCTATTCGCAAGATAGGCATCATCCTACTCATGCTGTGCATGCCGGTTTGCAGTGCGAATCCCGGCTCGGGCGATAGTTCCGGGGCGTTTGGTAAGCAAAAATCTGAAGCAGAATCGACCGAGACCGTATGGGTTGTTTCGCATAGAATTTCGCGCAAGGCATTTCCTAAAGTTGCTCCGTGTCGGTATCCCGTTAAACAGATTTCGACTTTGGCTCGATTCGCGCCTCTTTTGGTTTTTGTCTGGCCTCAGGTCATCCCACTTTCACCTTATGCCTATCGAAATCTGCCCATGCTTTGTTGAAAATCGATATTCAAGACACCCCCTTCTCATCTCATCAACATCAATAAACTGTTGGCATCCTCGGATGTTTTTTAACAGCGGACACCTTATGCAAAAATTTCAATCGCTTTGGCTTTTTTGGAAGCAAAGCTGGCTCGACGTTTTGCGGAGCCCATCCTTACCTCAGGACGGACTTTCCGCCGTGACCGTGGCGGCTGTGGCCTTACCACTCAATATTGCTTTAGCGGTGGCCTGTGGTCTGCCGCCCAGCGCAGGGCTTTTAGCTGGTGCCATTGGTGGCGCCATCGCAGCCATCTTCGGTGGCGCTCCTCTGCAGGTGACGGGACCAGCAGCGGCCCTGAACATTATGGTGCTTTCCATCACGAAAGATTTCGGAGCCGCGGGTGTGGCTGCGGCCTGTCTAATCATTGGCTTTGTTCAGATCGTATTGTGTTCCCTTGCCGCCGGACGATTCATTCGATTCGTGCCGGAGGCAGTGCTGGCTGGATTCACAACGGGTGTGGGCCTCAAACTTCTGGATAATCAGATCCCGGAATTTCTGGGTTTTAATTACACGGTCTTTGAATTGGCGACAATGCTGAAAAGACCCTCCTGGCTTCACGAGGTTTCGTGGCTGGCGGTTGTCTGTGGACTGTTCGTGGCTCTGCTGGTCACGACCTTTAAGCCTTACAAAAGGTTCCCTGCCGCTCTCGTCGGTATTGCGATCGTAACAGCCGTTTCCGTGCAATTGAACTGGCATCTCGATCGTGTGGGAACCATTCCTGCCTTGCTACCTCTGCCGATGATTCCAAGCATTTCAGATCAGCAATGGCTGAACCTTTGTCTGGCCACTCTACCTTTGGCTTTACTGGCGGCCATTGAATCCCTGCTTTCCGCGCAAGCCGTGGATCGTATGGCACAAGCAAAAAAGCCCCATCATCCGGATTTGGAACTGCTCGGGCAAGGGATGGCGAATATCGGCTCGGGCCTCATGGGTGGCATGCCTGTGTCAGGAGTTGTGGTGCGATCGTCGGTGAATGTGCAGTGTGGAGCCCGCACGCGCCTCAGTGCTCTTCTGCATGCTGCGATTCTGCTCTGTTCCATTTTGTTTCTGAACGAAACCATGGCCACGATTCCGCTGTCGGCTCTAGCCGGACTCCTGTGCGTGATCGGCATGCGATTGATTGAGTTTCACACCCTGCATCATCTTTGGCGCGAGCATCGCGTCCAGGCCCTGGCCTTCCTGCTGACGGCGGCCGGGACTGTGAGCGGACATTTAATGTTGGGACTTGCGCTGGGAATTTTGGTGGCCTGGCTTGGTCATTGGCAGAGCAAAAAAGCCCACAAGGACGTGCAAGTTCGGCCTGTTCATCCGCAGGGCATTCGAGCCGTGATCAAGGGGCCGGAAAAAAATCAAAGGCGCCCGGGTCATTATCATCTGCCTGCCCCGAGTCATCATTGGTTGTCTCAGATACGCGAGCGGGCCCAGCTGGCCGCTTCCGCTTTTATTCATCAAAAAGCGTCCGTCATCGGTCGTGTGGTGCTGGGCGAGCATGTTCATATTGCGGCCGAAAGTTCCGTGCGTGCCGATGAAGGTTCGCCGTTCTTTATCGGCTCCAATTCCAATATTCAGGATGGCGTCGTCATTCATGCTTTGAAAGAAAAATGGGTGCACGTGGCTGGTGAGGACTGGGCGGTTTTTATAGGTGAAGATGTTTCCGTGGCCCATCAGGCTTTGATCCACGGACCCTGCTATATCGGGGATCATTCATTTATCGGCTTTCAGGCTGTGGTTCATGATTCTGTGGTGGGATCGCATTGCTATGTGGGAATCGGGGCTGTGGTCGTAGGCGTTGAAGTGGAAGCCGGACGTTATGTGCCGCATGGGGCGGTCGTGGATTCTCAGGCGAAAGCGGATCAGCTGCCGCCTGTGACGGATGCCCATCGGCATTTTAACGAGGACGTTGTGGATGTGAACAAGGGTCTGGTGTCCGCTTATCGGCGGCACCATGAGCAGCAGGGTAAAATCAAGCGCACGCCGGTGGCTTTCGCTGGAACGCGAGCCGTTGCGGATCGTTTCTAAGAAGGGGTTGAACTGTGTGGTTGGGTGACATTGGTCTGAGTGTGTTGTGTGGTGTTTTGCTGTATGGGGTTTATCTGGCAAGCCGTTGCCTGTTTCAGGTGCAGGAAGGACAGCTCGGTGTATTAATCAACATGGGAAAGGTTCTGTGTACAAAGGAAAGCGAGAATCAGCCCCAAACGTTTGGGCCTGGTTTGCATTACAAATGGCCCTGGCAAAGGGTGCACAAGGTTTTGATGATGGAGCAGATGATTGATCTGTCAGGTGAAGAAGGGGGCACAACGGCGATGGCTTCCGATGGAACCATGCTGAGGCTCGATTCCAAATTGCGTTTCACGCCGCAAAGGGAACACCTTTATCACTATCTCTTTTCCATGGAGAGGCCTGTTGAGCACGTGAAAGGTCTGTTCACCTGCCTTCTGCGCAACGAAATTGCCAACTTCGATCAGCAGGAGACGACGGCTCCATCCGAGTCTTTGCCGACGATCCCTCTGTCTGCTCTGCGTGTGGGAGCGTATGCGGCCATCCGCCGGGAGCGTCGTCTCCTGAACCAGCATATTCAGGAATTCTGCCGCTTGCAGATTGGCGATCGCTATGGCGTCCGCTTTGATGGCGTCGATCTCACGGATATTCTGCCACCGGAAGAGCTTGCTCAATCCCTTAACAGCGTGATGAACGCCCAAAGTGAAGCCCAGAGGCTTTTGGCTCAGACGGAAGCGGAATGCGAACAACGTCGACAGGCAGCGGAAAAAGGCCTGGCCATTGCCCGAGCCCGCGCGCGTGCCGTCGAGGATGAGATCGGAACCATGGCCCATCTGCTGGGTGATTTGCAGCGCAACGGAACACTGGACCTTTATGTTGAACGCCGTCGCGGCGAGGTGCTGGCTGATTCCCGTATATCCTATATCAAGAGGCCATCATGACAAATAACCTAACCATGATTTTCGCCCTTATTGGCGGTCTCCTTTTGATTCCTTGTCTGGCCCTATTCTTTAGGATGCTTACGATTCAGGTGGAAGATGAAGCAGCCGCTATCGTAACCAGCTTTGGCAAATGGCAGAGAACGATTCGAAAGCCAGGTCTCCTTTTTTATCCTCAGAAAATTTGGCCTTGGGTCCAGGTTAAGACTATGTCGATGAAGAGGGACTTTCGTCATTATGAAGAAATCCATGTCAATGATCGGCGCGGCACAACAGTGGTGATCGATCTTTGGATCGAGCTCTCCATCACGTCACCCGAAAATGCTTTATTCCGCGTGGAAAATTTTGAGAAGGCGTTGCAGAGCCTGCTCACCAACTCCACGACGTCCATACTTGGGAACTTTGAATTCCAGCAAATTCTGAGCAACCGTGGGGAACTGGGCCGTATTCTGCGTGATGATATTCGGGAGGAGACGTCACGCTGGGGTCTTGAAATCGATTTGGTGTTTATCAGCAAGCTGAGTCTCTTGCCCGATGTGGCTCAGCAGCTTTTCGATACCGTGGCTGCCCATCTGGATAAAGCCAAGCTGGATATAGAAGAGACGGGTCGGCTGGAGGCGGCTCTTTTGGAAGCGGAAACCTCGGCGAAGATTGCTTCACTGATCGCTGAAGCCCAAGGACAGTATGCACTCGGTGTCGGAAAAGCTTATCACAGACTGAGCAAGAATCAGGAGCTGCTGCGTGCCTATCGGGACCTCTATGACCTTTCTCTGATGAAGCCGCAGCGGACAGTGGCCTTCAGTGGATTTTCGGGGCAGGAGATCAGCGCGCTGGAAGCGGCTATGGCCGTGCCGAATATTTTTGAAAACGTGCCTATTCATAGCAGTCGTTCCGCAGCACGGCAGTCTGCAGAGCGTGATGGGCCCCAGAGTTAACCGCAGTTAAAAAAGGACAGTTATGCACAATCTTCGAAACGCCTCAGTTTTGTTTTTTATTGTGGGCAACGAGGTCGTTCATGGTTCCACGCATTCGACCAAATGGACCTTGCGTAATGAAGCGAAGGATCCCATCAGCCTGAGCTGCAAAAATATTTCCGTGGAGCAGGTTGAAATCGCTTTGCCAGAGCAAACCATTCCAGCCGGAGGGCAGTCCATCTATGATTGGGGCGATGGGTACTATAATGATGGACTTTGGTTGAATGCCGGCAAGTGGAGCTGCTCGTTGCAGGCCCATGGCAAAACTGCCGGCGTGCGTCGTACGGAAACGTTTTCCACAGATTGGGGCGAGACCATCACGCTGGTCCTGAGCCGATTCGATGATCAGGTACGGATGAAAAAAATTCCCAGCAGTCCTCCCCTGGCCACCAAGGATCAGTCGAAGGCAAAGCCGACAGGATCCAAGTAAGAAGGAAACGATAAGGACTCGGCAGATCAAGGAAATTTTTACCGACTCAGGCCTGCCGGGTCACCTCCCTTAAAAGTTCGCCCGGCTTTGTTTATCATGAAAGTGGATCTTTACGCCTTCTTACATGGTATTCCGGGAGTGTCGACCATCTTTTCCGCCGTCCACAGCGTTAGTCTTCTTATCACGTTTATGATCCTATCGTGGGGATCACGGGCTCGTGCGGAATTTGCTGTCGATCTTGATAACCTGGAGCAGGTGGAAGATGCGATATTGGATCACCCCCGGCTCCTCAACCTCTGGCTGGCGGAGACTGCGGCCGCGAATCGACCTCTTGGACCTGTTCAGGCTCTGCGTCTCACTCGATTGAAACTTACGCAGTGGGATGACGCTCACCCCGGCATGCCATCATCCAAGGCAATCGATGACGCCATTGCTATCGCTGAGAAGCTTGGTCTCTATAGCGATTATACGGATCTTCTCTTTCTTAAGATTGCACGGGATCAAGCAGCCAATTTTTTTCCCACTGATGAAGCCAAGGAAGAAGCGTATCGCCAGATGGTCGCGCGTGCGAGTCTTTTGCCAGGCACGCTGTGGCGAGCCAGAGCGCTGGTTCATCTCAGTTCATTTTTACATGAACGAGGCCGCGCGGCAGAGGCTTTAAGCACCATCCAGGAAGCCTACCAAATCTCGAAGGATCTCAAGGGCGTTCCCGACATTATGATTTTGCCTGTTCTTCTGCATCTTTCGACGATGCTGAATGCGACAGGACAGCAGGATCGGGCCTTTGTCATCTTTCAGGACATTCAAGCGATCTGCGATCGGCGCCATCTACGAGTGGCCTCGCAACGAAACCTTTACAGCATTGGTAAGCACTTCGGTTTCGAAGGACCCGCCCGTGATTTGGATCAGGCCGCGGCATACACGGAGCGTTCCCTGGTGATCACCAAAGAGCTGGGCGCGCCCTGGGAACTGGCCATTGTTCATACTTCGCTGATCAATATTGAGCGTCGTCGCAATCAGCTGCACAAGGCTCTGGAGCATGCACGTATCGCTCTCGACCTTTTTGAAAAGACCAAGGACTCTATCTGGACGGCCGAAGTGCATATTCAATGGGCCGAGGTTCTTATAGCTCGGAAGGACTTTTCTGGAGCTTTGCGTCACCTGGACCAGGCATCGGCCCTCTTTCCAGCCAATTTTAAACGGGATCATGCTCAGATCTTGCGGCTGAAAAGTGAAGGACACCGAGGCCTGGGTCAGCACGAAAGAGCTTTAACACTCTTTGAGCAGTTTCATCATCTGGATCGGGAGTTGGCTCGTGAGCGCGAACAGGACAGTTATACCCGTAGCAAGGTGACCCTTGGCCTGCAATTTGAAGAAGAGAAGAACAAGGTCCTGGCGGCTGAAAAGGCTCTGGTCGATCAGAAGCTGAAGACCGCGCAGCTTTACACAGCCCTTGGCTTGATGGCCTTTGCTTTTGTCATTGGTCTCGGTTTTCTTGCGGTGCGCTTGCATCGTGAGAATACCAAAATCATCGAACTGCAAAATTACATCCACCGGGGTGTTCTGTTGCGCTTCCTGCCACCCGTGATTGTGGAAGAGATTATCAGCGGCCGATCGCGCCTGGAGTCAGAGCCGAAGGAAGAACTGGTGACGGTTATTTTTGCCGATATTGTTAATTTTACCCGGATCACGGAAGAACTCGGGGTGACGCACACCGCGCATATTCTGAATCGATTTCTGCATGTGATGACCGAGGTGATCTTCGCTGAAGGTGGAACGATTGATAAGTTCATTGGGGATGCGGTCATGGTTCTGTTTGGAGCGCCAACGCATCTGAAGCCTGAGGAGCAAGCACAAAAAGCTGTTCGATGTGCCATGTCCATGTTGAAAGCGGTGGATAAGCTCAGCGAGGAATTGTTTATCGAATTTGGCCACCGTCTTGCCATTCGGGTTGGTATCAATCAGGGCCGGGCTATCGTAGGAACATTCGGTGGTTTAAGACGAAGTGATTATACGGCCATTGGCCCCGCCGTTAACCTGGCCTCACGCATTGAAGCCAAGGCGCATCCCCAGGAAATCCTTGTCAGTGAAAGTGTAGCCGCTTTGTTGGCGCCTGATCGCTTGCATAACCGCGGCTTGCATACTGTCAAAGGCTATGACCAGGAAGTTCAGCTGTTTGCCTGGAGTCCTGAAGGGCTTTCCAAGGCTGTTTAATCTGCTCCCCTAGCATTCCCATCCACAAAAATTGTCCTGATCAAGAGCCTGATTGCTTTGAAGCTTTCCGCTTCGTTGAAGTCACAGCCCGGTTATGCCGATAAGGCTAAAAATCCGAGGCCTTATGACACTCAAAATTATCTTTCTTGTCAGTTTTGCCATGACTGGTTCGCTTTTTTATTTGTCCAAATCTGGGCTTGCTTCGCGACAGCCTAGGATGGAACATCCTGCGGATTCAGCAGAAAACAATGCAGATCTCAGTGCTGCGACGGTTCGTCGTGAGAAAGCCAGACGGGGTCCGCGCATCTCGCAGGACCGGGCAGCCCCTACCGATGCAACGGCTTTAAGTGGCACATATGCTGCTCTTCTCCCTATGGAACGTGAAGAGAGGAGTCCCATAATAAAATCCAAGCCCGCTCAAGCGGACTTCTATGCAACCTATGTTGGACCGACAATTCAGTCATGCTACAAAGATCTCATCGTGCGACGGAATGCCATCTGGGAAGCTCGTGAAGGCGACGCTGAGCTATCCTTTGAGGGTGAACTTAACATCAGGGTCGCTTTTGAACAAAATGTGGTGGCTTCCATTCAGTCCCGTTCGGTTGAAATTCGCGATGTGAAATTTCATAGTTGTATCGAAGAAGGGATCAAACGCTGGGCGTTTCCGTCGAACCTTGCGAGTCGACCCGAATGGAGTTATTCCCAGCGCTTGTCTTATAATGTCTCGTACAACTATAAGTGTACGGAAAGTAGTGTCGTCACTACACTCCCTCTTGCGCCTTATGTAGCCGGACGCAAATGCTTGTGAAACCCGTCTATTGTAGAGTCAGGTGCAAAGGTTTCGATAGAAACGTTTCCGCGAGATGAATGCGGGGATTATTCTGCTTCGGATGCGATTCACGTTTGACTTGCAGGGTCAATTCACGGCCCAAAGGAAACCGCGCCAGCTGCTCACGACTGAAGACAAGGCTCATAGGACCTTCGGAATGCAGGCATTCCTGAACTGAGGGATCGGCCGCTGATGCCACAGACGGCTCATAGGCAAGGCACAGAGTCAGTTCATCGGTGTCGACCAAACGATCACCTTCCATAAGAACCGCCATCTCGCGATCCACCCGCACATGATCTCCCTCATGTGGAGTTTTGATAACAGTCGGAGACGGTACCCGGGCCTGGGTCACAAACACCTCGCCATCGTTATTCACGTAGCGAAATTCCATGGGTGTCCTGAGCTGTCCGACCACGTGCGTATCAAGATCGTAGCTCGCGGAATTGAGTGGATTGCTATAGATCATGGGTGTGTCGTTAAAGGTGATGATACTGCCATCAGTCAGTTTCAGACTGGTTCCTAATGTGTTTTCATAGTGAAAAGATGCCGATGCTTTCATTTGCGCCGACGCCTCAGTATAAGTCAACGCATAGGACTGTTCGATTGTGCCCTGCTTGACATCAGCAGAGCGACCCGTCCCGCAGGCGGTAAGAGTCGACAGTGGTGGAAGAAGCAGCAGAAGAGTTGGGTAACGCATGTGTGTGTCTCCGAGAGCCGATTGATGGAAGAGAACGCCCTCGCCATCGCAAATCCTGTGCCGGAGCTTTTTAGGCCGTATTGGCACAAAAAGCCTGCCCTGCATGGTGTCTGCAGGAGGTGTGTGATGAAAATTGATTGCAAGTGTGTGAAGAAGGTTACTGCGTTAGGTCGGCGTCGAAGGAACTTCGAGGTAGTAAAGAAGTTTAGCATCCCGGTCATCGCGGACCTGAATCCCGGCCGCTTCCAGGTCAAAGCTGCTGAAACGTTGTCTGAGCTCGGTGTCGAGGCTCATCCAAACTTTCCGCTGAATGATGATCACGCTGCTTTGAGCACCGTCAGGAAAAATCGATCGACGCATGCCCTCATACCGGGTCGCAAGAATGACAGAACGCCCATAGACATCATATTCCCTCGTCCCTGTGGAGGGGAAATAGCCCTCAATGGCATCATACGCAATCCCTATACTGCAATGGATAGGCTCGGCATACGCGAAGCGCTTCACCTCTTCATGGAAAATCTCGACAAAGCGCAGGGCCAGCTGCACGGATGATAAGGCGAGGTTGCCCATACCTGGTGTTCGGAAGGGAAAGCCGACCGAGCAGAGAAAGCCATCGCCCATTTCCTTGATGCGATATCCATGGGCTGTCAGCTGATCGGGATCGTAGCCTTCATCAATGATAGCGAGGCAATGCTTAAGAGAATTTTCCAGGAAATCTTTCACATGAATGTGCTCGATCCGACTTGAACCGATAATATCGAAGGCCACGACACAGGCTGTACTGGTGCCGGTGGGCATGGTTTCTTCCAGGGGTTTGCCTTGCTTCATCATATTCAGTTGATGTGGATAGAATACCTTGGCCAACTGATTGAAGCTGTGACGACGCATGCCTTCCTCGAGATGCAGGGTCTCGAAATAGCGATTGTAGATCTGAGCAATCGCAAAGGATTGGCAGATGGTGAAGGCGAGAAAGCCGGCATGGAAAAAGTATAACTGATGTTCGGCGAAAAACGTCATGTTGATGACATCGACCACCCCGGCGATGAGCAGGGCCACGCCGCCGATGGTAATGGTAAGAGCTGCTGTGCGCTGCAGGTAAACGGCCTTTGAAACGACGACAACGAACCAGAATGAGAATCCTGCACCACAGAGGAAGAACGGGTTGATATAGGCTGTAAAATAGAGCGGAGGGAGCAGGAGACTGAGAAAAAATATGGCATGCACACCGAGCGCCACGAAGAGCCAACGCTTTTTGAATTCTTCTGGAAATAACTGCTGCACATAATAGAAGATCAGGACAGGAATGAGGAAGAGGGTCAGGTATTCAATACGGAACATCGTGGCCCAGCCCAGACCCGGCATCAGAAATTCAAGCGTGCGACTTCCTACCGTGGCGAGTCTCGTTCCGACCGCGAAGCAGCACAGGGAAAACGCTATGGTAACTGTTTCCCGCCGCTGGAAAAAAAGCGCCAGATGATAGATGCCGATCGACCAAATGCCGCCTATCAGGGCGATCTCAATCAACTGGCTGTGCCTTTCGCTGCGGATCATGGCCTCATGATTGCCCATACGAATCGCGCTGCGTGTGCCGCCGCGGGCATGATGAAAGTTGGAAATTTGAATCACGAACTCGTAGGACGACGCATGAGGGAGTGGAAAAATCCCGGAGTGACGGGATGGTATGGATGTTTCTGCATCGGTGCCGACGGTCCCGCTCGTAAAGAACTCCTGACCATTCACAAAAACTTTCACGGCCGAGGACATATGCGGAATCTGCAAGGCCAGTCCCTTGGCGTCGCCGACATCCACCAGGAGACGATAGGTGGCATAACCGCAGCAGACTTTGAACCCCTTGTTCCAGGTGCCAGGCATCGGGAAATATTCCACCGAGGTCGAAGGCATGATGGCGTCGGGAGTTAGAAGTTTCTGCCAATGGAATTGCCAGTCGCCTTGAAGGAAGACGGACTCACCTTCATCAAAATTCAATTTTTTGAGATCGAGGTGACCAGCCCGGCTGGAAACGGCGGCGCGGCCTCCGGGGACCAGAAAGATCAGCCCGAGGAGCAGGCCAAGAAGAAGTTTGAATGGCTTTTCCATGACTTCGGGATCGGCATAATTCCGTCAAACCTTTCGGGATAAATGTCACAAATCAGGCAGGATCAAAACTCACCCCAAGAGTGCCCATGGAATAAGTTTTATCCTTTCCGAAAATTTGCCAAAATACGGTGACATCTTCCACTTTTAAAGAAACCTGGACAACGCAGTCCGGACCAATAGGGGCCGGAAATTTGGCTTTATGGATGGCCACCAGCGTTACGCTTTGATTCGTGCGCTGCTGGAGGATATCAAGCACCAGATCGATTTGCGCAACGGCTGGAAAAACGGGATGCCCGGGAAAATGCCCCTCAAAGCAGGGATGATGGGCAGGAATCAAAATGTCTTCAACAGTATAGTCCACCGTTCACCTGAATGGTTGTGCCGTTGATATAGGAGCTGGCATCCGAGGCGAGAAACCCTACCACCTGAGCGACTTCCTCAGGTTGACCGATGCGACCCATCGGGATGGCTTTTAAGTGTTCCGGACCAACCACGTCGTCCGTCATATCCGTTGCAATCCAACCGGGACTGACCGTGTTGACAAGAATCCCTTTGCGCGCCACCTCGCGCGCCAGCGATTTACTGGCAGCAATCAAAGCGCCCTTGGCTGCCGCATAATTGGTCTGGCCCGCCTGACCGGTTTCCCCGGCGAGGCTCGCCAGGAGGATGATACGGCCCCAGCGCTGCTGGATCATGTGCGGAAGGAAAGCCTTGTTCAGATGAAAAAAGGAATTCAATGCCAATTGAATGGGTTCGAAAAATGCCTTTTCATCAAGGAAATAGAAGAGCCCATCCGCTTTGCTGGCCGCGTTATGAATCACAATATCGAAACCAGGTTGCCAATCGAGAGACTGATGGATGGCCTGCGCGATGGAATTTGGGTCCATGAGATTCATGGCCAAAGCTTTGACTCGATCGGCGGCATCGATTTCATGAATCAAGGCCTGAGCCGCCGCTTCCCCTAGATTGTAGGTGAAGACGACCACGTGATCGGGTTGACTCGCAAAGTGACGAACCAGTGCGGCGCCGATGCCGCGGTTGCCACCTGTGATAAAAACCCGTTTCATGACACCGATCCTCGAACGTCCTGATAAAAGCTCATCTGGGAACGGGCCACGGTTTCACCCCGATATTCCAGGGTAATGCTCGCCTGGCTAAGGGCATCCATTTCGGTGTCGATGGTGACTTCCGCCAGCATAGCGTCCCCTGGCACAAGATTGGGCCTTTGCAAAAGGACCCATTCGCGAATGGACAAAAGAAATCCAGGGGGAATCACAGCGGATTCCGTCCTGTCACCCTGGGCACGAAGCGCCCCACACACAGTGGCCGCAGCCTGGGCCATGATTTCAAGCAGCCAGTGATAACGAAAGCGTTCGCTGTCATTCCAATATGGTTTATTGGTCGCCAGGATGCTGCTGACGCGACCCTTTTTTTGGCCGCGATCCAGATCGATAAGATCGTCCACAAGAAGCATACGTCCCTGGTGAGGGATCAAGGTATCGGGAGCCATTGCGTGACCAGGCTTTCTCCTGAAAGGGAGCGGACCATACGGGCCGCAGCCGGAATTCCCTGGTTCAGGAGCCAGGGGGGAATCCGTGAATCATCTTCGGTAAAAATCTCGGGACGATGGATGGTGAAATCTTCCAGCGCGCCGTCGCGACAAAAATCAAGCACACGCCAGGCTTGTTCGGCATGGTGGCTCAAGAGTAAAATTTCCGCCTGGGCCCGGTCCGCACCGTTCTGACCCAAATATTCATGGGCGTGAATCACAAATCCCATCGAGTCGAGTCCGTAGGCGATCCTTTGCTGGGCCATCTGCAGGCAGTTATCCGCGGATAAAAATCCACCGGACAGAGCATAACAGGGATGGCGAATGCTGTGCGTCATCGACAGATAAGCCAGCGCTGCATTTTGCACGGAATGCTGAAATTCCTTGGGTGAAACAGGCAGATCATGATCCATAATCGCCCGCGTAACCTGCAGCATGGCGCTCAGTTCGCCAAAACCGCTCGAATAAAAGATCGGCGCATTCTGCTCGCGTGCCTGGGTCATGACCGCAGGAGCCATAGCATCCAATGCAGCAAAGGCCTGCACCACAGATTTTTGCAGAGCGGTCATGCGGCGAAAAAATGGCGACGACAGTCGCAACTGACTGTCTGGTGTCCATCTCTCCGAAAACGCCGCCGCAAGATAAACCTTATTCATCACGAATCCGTCGCAAAAAGCAGGGAAATATTGCTGCCACCGAAGCCGAAGGAATTGCTGAGGCCCTTTTTAAGCCCCTTTTTCTTCAGCATGGCCACCGTGATGGCAGCTTCCAACGCCCCGGCTGCACCCAGATAGTGACCGGTTAAACCCTTGGTGGCATGCAAACGGTCCAGGTTGCCAAATAATTGAGATACGGCCTCGCCCTCGGCAGCATCGTTGCCTTCGGTGCCCGTCCCGTGAGCGTTGATGTAGTCCACACGATCGGGTTGCCAGTTCGCATTTTGCAAAGCCATGTCCATGGTTCTCTGCATCCATATTCCATGAGGGGCTGGCTGCACCATGTGATGCGCTTCCGAAAGGGCCGCATAGCCCCGCACAGAGGCGATGACTTCACCTTGGGGCTGACCTTCCAGGAGCAAGAGAGCGCCGCCCTCACCCAGATTGATCCCTTTACGGTTCGGGGCAAATGGCTGGCAGAAATCGTGGTCGAGAATCTGCAAACTATCAAAGCCATGCAGGGTCACGCGATTCAGGATATCGATGCCACCAGCGATAGCCACGGGACATATTCCGGAGCGCACAGCGTCATAGGCCTGGCCGATGGCCTGAGCGGCGGCGGCGCAGCTTGATGAGAAGGTAAATTGGGGTCCGCGCAAGGGAAAGGCGGCTCGCATTTCCTGGGTGATCCAAACCTGCTGCATATCGGGAGATAAAAATTCCAGCAAAGGCAGCTGCGTGGTCCGATGCTGGGCAAGCGCTGCGAAAAATCCATCAATGCCGCAGGTGGTCGTGCCTAAAAAAAGGCCGATGTCACGGGGCCTATAGCGCTGAAACACCTGGGTGTCGGCAGCCAATTGATCGATCATGCCCAACATCACACGGCGCATGACCCGATCGGATTTCAAACGATCGGCCGTCGGCACCTGCCAATCATCCAGAGGCAATTCACCAAGAGGCGCAGCAATCCATTCCGCATAGCGATGACTCTTGTGAAGGCCTGATTGGTGCCGAAGGATAGCCTCACCAAGATCGTGCCAGCGTCGACCGAGCGCCGACGCGATACTGATTCCGGTGATGCTGACGCTGGAGCTTCGCATGATTAATTCGCTGTTTGCAGCTGGCTGTGATGAATGGCTTGAGCAATGGTGCTGACATTCCGCAGAACATTGCGCCCGATTTCGTCGTTACGCACCTTGATCGCATAGCGTTTATCCAGGGCTACGACCAGCTCCAGAATATCGATGGAATCAAGTCCGAGGCCATCCTGAAAAAGCGAAAGCTGGTCATCAATGCGATCGGGCGTCATACCTGGCAGATTGGAGACTTCAAGCAGCAGCTGCTTAATTTCACTTTTGATTTCTTCGACTGACTTTTGCACCGGCATAATTTTCTCAACCTCCAAACGTGTCTCTCAGGAATCCTGGTGCGGCCTCAGCACCATTAAACTGTGGCTGATGCCCAGATTGTCGATGATGTTCTCCAGACGGAAACCGGCCTGGTGGGTCAGGCGAACAATCGTTCGGGTGTCATACATTTTACTTTGACCATTGGCAATGGCAGTGAAATAAGGCGACGTCTGCAACAAACAGTACGCTGGCACTTTCGGCTGCCGATCCCAAAACGTATCCAGGATGAAAAGACGCCCACCGGGGGTAAGCGAGGATCGTGCCAGCTGCAAAATTCTAACAACATCCTCTTCACCGAAACAAACCAAAAACTGGCTCATCCACACCGCCTGAAATCCCGAAGGCAAAGTGGCATGAGGTGCGAGCAGGTCCACGGGATGGTAGCTCAATCGTTGCCGCCAGGGCTCCTCATGGGTTTGTGCCTCGGCCAGCCCAATTTGGGAAGGCAGGTCCGCTATGGTGACTTTCAGCTGGGAACGGGTCGTCAGACAGGATCTGGCAAAGCGTCCCGTATTGCCGCCAATATCGAGCAGATGATGCACCTCCTCCGCGAAGATCATAGGCAGTGCCGCGGCAAATGCCGAATCCGAATAGTAGTGATCAAAAGCCAGCCACGATTGGCGAATGTGTTCGGGTAACTCGCTGATGCCCTCATAAAGGGTAGGCCAGGGTCCAAGCTCTTTCAGTCCCGCAGGCTGACCTGTTTTTAAGGCTTCTTCCAGATGAAAAAGGCCTTTAAAACAGACGTCATAGATGAAATCAAAATTAACTGCGGTCATGGTATCCATGGCCAGCACGTGCCCGAGTTTGGTCAAATGAAATTGGTCATCCTGTTGCCGCAGCGCGCCCATGGCCAGGGCGGATTCAAAAAGGACACGGATGGCGTAGGGACTCAGATCAAGACGTTCCGCAGCGGCTCCAATGCTCAGGCCGTCGCCGACAGATTCTTCAAGTGCAGCCAGGATTCCCATGCGCTTCATCGCCATGCAAACCATGAAACTGACGGGCGCAAAGGCAAGTTTCTGTGCTTCCAGCATGGCTTCTTCAAGATTTTGCCGTCCAGGAGCAAAGCGGGGCGACTGATTGAATGCGGAATCAAGCACAGAAAACTCCTTGCAATGACTGGGGCGCCGCCCGTTTCAAGCCTGGACCCATTGCGGCGTCCGGACTTGAAGGGCGTTGACAGATAACGGCAAAAGATCTTAGGTTCAAAAGAGATAGACAGGCAGCTTGTTCCCGGACAGGGAAAAATTTCACGCCGTCAGCAATGAATCCTTGGGATCTTGAAGAAGATTAGCGTTTGCACAAGGGGCTGGCAAGCACAACGAATTGACAGGTAACGCCCGGATGAACCCAAGACTTGATACTGTGCAGAATCTAATCTGGATCCAGACCAGTTTTCTCGGTGACATCATTTTGCAAACAGCGGCTTTGAATTATGTGCAGCGGGAGCATCCTTCGATTCGCCAGTATCTGATCACGACTCCGCTTGGCGCCAGGGCTTTGGCCGGGCATCCGTCCCTGTACAAAATTGTGGTCTTTGATAAGCGCGGACGATCCATGCACAAGGCGGTTCAGTCGGTAAAAAGCGACTTGCGGGAGTGTGGACGCGAAGCGACGGTCCTGCTCCAGGCGCATCGCAGTGTGCGCTCCAGTCTTTTGGCCCGAGCTTTGGGTTTTTTTTCCGTGACGTATGATGAAACCCGCCTCAGTTTTCTTGCGCATCGACGCGTACCGCGGGTGGCTGTGCTGCATGAAACGCAGCGAATCAGCCTTTTGCTGGAGCCTTTGGGCGCGTCACGCGATCGGCTTTTTGCCAGCTTGCCGTCGCTGACTCCGGTCGCAACGCCCTTGGTGAATGAGCTGAAACAGAAGGTCGCCGGGCAGGGGTTGATTGGTATCGCACCGGGCAGTGTATGGGGTACCAAACGCTGGCCTGTTTCGCATTTTATTGAGATGGGCCGGCTTTTATTGGAACGGACGGATCACACGCTTTTGATTCTAGGCAGTCAGGACGAGCAGGCAGCGGCGTCATCCATGGAGCAGGGGCTCTCGACCTCGGCATCCCGCGTGATTAACCTTGCCGGTCGCACCAGTTTGGATGATCTGCGCGGTCTTTATCCGCAACTGAACCTTTTGGTGAGCAACGACTCCTCGCCTCTGCATTATGCATCCGCATTTCAGATTCCGACCTTGGCCATATTCGGAGCCACCGTCCCCGGTTTAGGATTCGGGCCTTTGGCGCCGCAACGATTGATCGCTGAAGTCGATCTGGAGTGTCGACCCTGCAGCGATCACGGTCCGCAGGAATGTCCGCTCGGCCATTTCAAATGTATGAAGACGCTTCTGCCTGAACGCGTGGCGTCAATGGCGCTCGGACTTTTGTCGGCGGCCCAGGTCTAGAAGGAAATTTTCACGGAATCGCCGCTCCGTCGGGCGGGACCATGATAGACCGCTTCAATGTTATTGCCATCGGGATCCAGCACAAACGCCGCATAATATCCAGGATGATAGGGCCTCGCTCCGGGCGGACCGTTGTCGCGACCACCGGCTTTGATCCCGGCCGCATGAAATTTTTGCACCGACTGCTCATCATGGGCTTGCAGCGCGAGATGCACGCGACCGGTGAGTTGTCCCTGCGCCGCCGGGCTTTCTTTGGATGAAATAAAAAGTTCGTCGGCCCAAAGATGATCCGACGCTTCACCGCCCAAAGGAATATCCAGGGCTGAAAGGATCGAGCGATAGAATTTCTTGCTGGCCTCGATATCATTGGCCACGATTTGGACATGATCGATCAGCCGTCCGCGATAGATATCCATTGTGTTCCCCCTTTTCTGTCCTTCACCATATAAAGAAAAAATGCTGAAATCCACAGCCAATACGGGAAAATCCAATTCGTGGACTTACCCACTTTGCGGAGCGCCGCTCCTCATGCATACTGGGGGAAAGCCGGAGGCCCACCATGACATTTGACGAAATGATTGAGTTCATTATCGATCGTATTGAGAAAGGTTATGCCAACCATCCTGCTGATAACGGAGGGGAAACCAATTGGGGCATCAGCGTTCGTGCGCATCCTCGATTGAAAGGTCGCATGAAAAGTTTGACCAAGGATGAAGCCAAGAAAATCTATCGCACGGATTATTTCACGCCGGCCCAGATTGCCAAATATCCAGCCAAGGTTCGCCAGGCTGTGTTCGACGGCGCGATCAATCATGGTGTCATCAGCAACAACAAGGTCGTCCAGAGATCGTTAAACCGCCTGGGTCATAAGCTGACCGTGGATGGCGTATTGGGTCCTCTGACATGGGCAGCCTTGAAACAATCTGATCCTTTGACTTTCCTTGCGACCTATAGCCGGCAGCGCCTGGAACTCTTTAAAAAGCACGAAGACTATGACTGGGCGGGCCCTTCCTGGGAGTATCGACTTTTCCTGATGTGTGCCGCGTCGTAATGGCGGAAATTTCTGTCGCTTTGGCGAGCTGAAGTCGAATTCCATCGCGAAAAACCTTTCCCCACCCTTGGCCCTTGTATTAGGTTAGGCAGGCAAAATCCCCATCCTGGGGCGCCATCTTTTTGAACGGGAAAGGATATCACCATGGGTGAACAGGAAGCTCTTGCTACCATAAAAAACGACGTGGAAGGCAATAAGGTTTTTCTTTACATGAAAGGCACTCCTGAATCGCCACAGTGCGGATTCTCTGCCCAGGTTGTTCAGGTCTTGAAAAATTACGGTGTGAATTACAGCACACGCAATGTTCTGGAAGACTGGGACATCCGCGAAAGCATTAAAAAGTACGCCAACTGGCCGACGATCCCCCAGCTTTATGTTAAAGGCAAATTTGTTGGCGGCTGTGATATCGTTTCGGAAATGCATCGCAAAGGCCAACTGGCCGACGTTCTCAAGGACTTGTAAGCCATTGCAGTTAAGGAAGTGTGAGTATGAGCATTCGCCCCTCTGATTTCACCAAAGTCGTGCATGCCGGTGTGGAACCTGATCCGCGCACAGGCGCGATCATGACCCCGATCTTTCAAACCTCGACCTATGTGCAGGAAGCACCCAACCAGCACAAAGGTTGGGATTACTCGAGAGCCGGAAACCCGACTCGTGATGCTTTGGAGGAAGCGTTTGCTGCTCTGGAAGGAGCCAAATACGGTTTGGCTTTTTCCTCGGGCCTTGCGGCTGAACAAGCCATCATTCAGATCCTCAACCCAGGCGATCACGTCCTGGTCTGTGATGATGTTTACGGTGGGACGGGTCGCCTGTTTCGGCGTCTGTTTGCCAAGTATAATCTGACCTTTGATTTTATCGATATGACTGCGGTCAAGAATGTCGAAGCCGCTATCAAACCGAATACCCGCCTTGTGTGGGTCGAAACTCCGACCAACCCGTTGCTGAAAGTGATTGATATCGAAGCGGTCGCGAAGGTTGCGCATAAGGCCTCCGCGGTTGTGGTGGTGGATAACACCTTTGCCTCACCGATCTTTCAGTCGCCTTTGGAAATGGGCGCCGACATCGTGGTGCACAGCACGACGAAGTATATCGGAGGTCATTCCGATATCATCGGCGGTGCGGTGATGCTCAACGATGACAAACTCCATGAGCAGATCAAGTTCGTTCAATTCGCTGGTGGTGCGGTTCCTGGACCTTTCGAGTGTTTCCTGCTCCTTCGCAGTGTGAAAACGCTGGCTGTTCGCATGGAGAAGCATGACGTCAATGCCATCGCTGTGGCTCGTTACCTGGCTGAACACAGTCGGGTGAAAGAGGTCTTCTTCCCAGGCTTGCCTTCCCATCCGCAGCATGCTCTGGCAAAAAAGCAGATGCGTGGTTTCGCGGGCATGGTGTCATTCAACTTGAAAGGCAGCTATGACGAAGTGGTGAAATTTCTGCAAAAACTCAAAGTCTTTTCGCTGGCGGAAAGTCTGGGCGGAGTGGAATCGCTGGTGAATCATCCTGAGAAGATGACCCATGCGTCGGTCCCGGAAGAGATGCGCAAGCAGCTTGGTATCGGACCCAACCTGATTCGTCTGTCGTGCGGTATTGAAAGCGCGGATGATCTGATCAAGGATTTGGATCAGGCTTTGAAAAGCTGACAATTCATGACGCCGAAGGCCAAAAGGCCTTCGGGCTCCTGCCCTGTTATTTCCTCAGAAGTGTCGCCTCGGTAGAGTCGGCATCGATAAGGGTCCATTCACAACTGCCATCATGAGTTCGCCCGTCCCAAGGCGCGGCATGGATCAAGCAATCATCAATGACAATACGAGTTGTGGTATCCGGCGCATAAGCCGTGTTTGCTCGTTTGGCAATGAAACGGAGCGCAGTATTCTGCAGCAAGCGCAGCGTTAGCATGTCACCTGTCGTTGCAGTCAGATTATCCAGGCATAAGGTTGACGAGATGGGCTTGGGAGTAAAGCTGATTTCCACGGATGTCGTGTGGAAATCGATTTGAGCCTTGAGCGGTGCCGTTCCCAACTTGTCGGTTGCAATCACGAGCTGCACACCCGTGCAGGGCACGTCAGGTGCAGGCGGTGGTGGTGGCGACGCCGGGAGCGCCGGCGGAGGGAGCGCCGGCGGTGGCGGCAGTGGAACCTCGACAGGAACAGGAAGATCCATAGGTATCGGTTCGATCGCGTCAGGGCTTTGAGGCCTGGGCTGTTCGACTGGTGGAGATGCATCGGGGACGGGTTGAGCGTCTGCTGATACCACGATCGGTCCGTGGTCGGTCGGAACGAAAGTTTCAGTTTTTTTGAATTTGCAGGCTGACACTGTTGCCAGCAGGGAAGCACCCAGCACTATCACGCGAAGTATCACGTTGCCGTCTCCTGAGAACCGTGGCCAAGGATTTATTTATGTTTAAATCTTGCAAATTTGTGGCCAGAAGTCAGGGGGTAAATTTTACTTTAACGGGTTATCAATCATGGGGTTAAAGGCGGAAGAAAGGCTGAATGGGAGGGTCAGGGTATCCAGAGCATCAACACTGTTTGCTGTCAAAACAGGTGTTGGTGCCTGGGTGCTTACGAGAGGTAAGATTGATACCTTACAAGGCTACTCGCAGGGGATTTCGATCTTAATTTCCTTATTGTCATCTTCAGGAACAAAGATGAGGGTGCGAACCTCGGGATAGCAGAAGTGAACCCACTGCCCAACATCAGCCGTGATGCTATACTCAACACCTGCTACCACAGCCCCATCTTTGACCTGAAAAACGGGCGCTTCAAATGTATCGCCCATGGGCACGTTGATGGTTTTTCCGGTCACTGCATTGGTTATAACGGCCGCATAATTTCCACCTGTGACCTTATAAGTTCGGCACACACCCGGAACTGAGCATTCTTCAAATGTGGCTGTGGCTGTGGCTGTGGCTGTGTCTTCGGAATCTGCACTCCATGACGTCACACCGCTTGCAGCGGAAGGTGCGTTCAGAAAATCGGTATCATCCTCGAAATAGTTGGGATTTGACTGGGCGCTCAGAGGCGTTGACATCATCGAAGCGAGAGCAGCAGCTTTAACGACATGTGATGCAAGAAATTTCATAATACACTCCGCAAAATTTAATTGAATCCCCAAGAAGGCCTGAACCTACTCGGTATCTACAACAGTGGGCCAGCCTGAAAAGATTGTTCATGAGCAAATACCAGTTCATCAATCTGCTGCCAGGCTTGAAAGATGATAGGTGCGCTCAGAATCTGCGTGCCAATTGGCTTCTTTAGGTCACGCAGCTCCAAAACACCAGCCAAAACCAGTTTTTCAATCGCAGCGGAAAATCGAGCGTCGCTCCATCCCGCAGGCAATGACAGACAGCTATTGGGAATGATGGGCTGCTGCCAAAGGTCTTTGCAGATCAATCTCAAGTCGTCGGATGCGTCGAACGCTGCCAGGCCTGAGTAGAGCCGGCACTCAGCATGGGCAATGATGGCATCAACCTCGGCCTTGAAACTTTCCGACAACTCGAAGGCTTCTTTCCAGTAACGATGCCTCAAACCCATGTTGCCTGTGATACCAAACTGGTCCAATGCATCAAGATAGCTTTTTTCGTTGCGCAAACGATAAAGGCTGAGGCTTACATAATCGGGATTGACCTTATCAATCATCCCATCCATCAGGACCCGGGCCGTTCGGCCGTTGCCATCGCAGAAGGGATGAATGGCCAGAAGCTGGCTATGAACCGTAATGGCTTTTGCCATCGCATGTACGGAAACGTCGTTGGCAAATTCGGCAAGATCACACATCAGTGCTGGTACCGCCTCAGGCCTAGGGGGTATGTATCGAGGATTTCGAGGATCACCAATGGAGTTCTGCTTGTTGCGCAGCTCGCCCGACTGTGGATGGTTCTGGTTGACCAGTTTATTGATCTGACAGACAAGATTTACCGAGATCTCCGCAGAGTTGACTACGTGACGAAAGGCCTGCAGATATAAATCGATTTGATGACGTAATCGACGAGCCTCACGATCGCCGTTATCGATGCCAGCTGACACGAGAGCGAGTCGTTTTCGCGAGATGGATCGATCCTCTCGCAAGGCCTTGTCGCCACACCAATAACGAGCCAGGAATCGCCCCAAGGAGAATCCTGATGTGGCCCATTGTCTTGAGTCCAACTGAAAATTAGAGTCCCGGTAGTTAGGATTTCGACGTTCAACAAAACCTAACTCCAAAGGAGTTGCCTTGACAGCGGATGAAACCTTTAATCTTTCCATTTCAACCACGACCTTAATCATTCGTCCAATAACCCCTAGGTCCAGGAGTGGAGCCGCGGGATATGCGCCGTCCATGGTGGCAAAGCAAAATCAAAGCCATTGCGTTGAACATGGATACGACTGGGTTTTTTATCGCCAAAATGTTGCGGGAGTTCCCGATGTCCTGTTTCCTGGATAGACCTGTGAGGTCTGTCCAGATATAAAGACATTCTCTAAACAAAGGGGTTAGAGGGTCTTTTTTCACAAGGGGCAGGATTAATAGCGCAGAATGCTCACAACCGCTGTGGGTTTGGATAGAGTCACGATCACCAGCCGATCGAATTCGTTGTCCGCGAGCTGCCATTTCACAGGCACGCCTAGAGCTTTCACCAGGTCGGCGACCGTGTTGGAGTGCCCGACGACCAGCGCGGAACTGCTGCTTTTATCGGCCAGAAGTTGACTCGCAAACTTAGCAAGATCCTTGTCAGCGACAACAGTTTTGATCTTCAAAAGATCGGCGAGGGGAGCGGCGGTATTTTGCGTGCGCTGAAATTCTGTGGCAAAGATCGCCTGCACGTCGGCGTCCTTGAGGTGAAGCGCGAGGTCCAAAGCCCGCTTTTTTCCCTGCAGACTAAGGGGCGGATCGCGGCTGTCGTCCTGTTTTTCAGCATGACGGACGATGAAAAGAGTTTGAAAGGCTAGCGCCTGGGTCGAGATCAGACAAGTGAAGACCAAAAACCACGTTTTCATGCGCTAGCCTCTTTTATGGAACAGCCAAAAGCTGATGTTTAACGTCCGCTGAATTCACGAACCTGCTTCAAAACGAACTCGCCATTTTGCAGGAATTTCATCTCCATGTCGAGGGCCTTTGGTTTCGCGGCATCCCATGACACGCTTGCGCAGTCCTTGGCATAATACGACCGACCCTTGGCTCGGCAATAGGCTTCTTCGACCTTCCTGGCCATCAGTGCCATCTGAATCGTGGTCTCACGTGGCAGGACGGTGGTGCTCATGACAGCTTCTTCGGGTCTGGGCTTGGCAAAACGCAGGGTCGTGAGTGACGCAGGTTCGGCATCGCCGCTGACGGCGTAAAGGGATTGCTCGCTCCAGCTGCCCGGAACCGGATTGGTCACGGTGTTATTATCCTTCTGAACCGACAGCGTGTAACCAAAGACATCGGCGCTGTTGATCACGCGGGTGACGACGACCGAATTGGCTGCAACCGGCGATTCCGTATCATAGGTCGGCAGAATCGCGAGACCCATGGCAACGCTGGCGTGATCGATGCGAGCGAAGCTGCGTTCTTCAATGGCTCTTTTATTCCAGAGCGAGGCATAGACACCTTTGATGGCGCAAGCAAAGGTCTTGGGTTTTACCTTCATCTTGGCCACTTCACCTTCATCCTCATCAGGAACCAGAATGCAGCTATGTTCCGCGTTGTCCTTGGTGGAGACTTTAGCCGCGTAGCTGTCATGCAAACCGGCTCCATCGAAGCCTTCGATATCTTCGGCGTTGGCGCTTGAACGGACCTTCCACTTGTCGACTTCAGGCGCGAGCTGCTGCGCGAGGCCTAAAACCTGGGTTAAGTTTTGTGCTGGGAGTTCACCATTCAGGATCAGCTGGCGAATCTCAGCCGCAGCCGCGTTGCGATCAGCAGAAGAAAGCAGTCCGGATCGTTCTTTTTCAATCAAAACCGTGAGCTTTTCCTTGATGGCCGCATTGGCTGGCAAATCCATGAAGTCCTTATAGAACTGCAAAGGCACAGCATAGCCCAGAGGAACCGGATCATAAGTTAAAGGCGCGGCTTGAGGCAGGCTGCGGTTACGGAAGATCTCTTTCAAAAAGCCAAGATTGGCTCCCTTGCCACCAAATTGCTCGCTGGCCTTGAGGCAGTCCGCGGGACGATTGGTACACATGCCGGCAAAACTTTGCGAGCTATTCGAGGATTTCCAACGCAGGGCCATCCAGGGCTTTTGAACCTTGGCGCGGTAACGTGCCGCCACTTCTTCGGGTGTGCTGGCTTTGATCGACCAGCCTTGGGAAGTCACTTTCAGGTGGATGGGTTGATCGATCCACTTTTTAAGTTGAAGGTGTTCGAGACCCGCATCGCGCAGAACCATGTTGGGTGTGTTGCGTTCTTTGGATTTCAGGTTGATATGGGAATTGGTGTCCTGGTAGGCGCGCGTGATGGTAGCGGCGACCACGGAAAGGTCCAGGGGCAATTCATCGAAAACTGGAATATCGGTGGGGACGAGACTTTCCTGATCTTTGGGGAAAAGGCGGAGATAGCCCCAGGCTTCGCCCTGATGCAGGGGAATATAAGAAATGTCACCAAGAATGGCGTTCAAGCTGAGGCTCAGTACCTTGGCCTGAGCCAATTCATTTTGGATCGTAGCCGTGGTCTGCTGATCACCGGTCGCTACAAAAGCCAGGCTCATGGTGGGCAGCGACACCGCGGCGCGCACGATGCGGGTCAGACTCAGGATTTCCGCTTCCTGAGCCACGTCCTGGGGGTAAAGCTGAATACCCAAAACGGGACCCTTGTCTTTCAGCCTATAGCTCGCCAAAGTTCCGGCGACGAAAGTTTTATCGTGCGAAAAATAGGTTTGGTCGTTGAAGGTGTTCACGCTTCCTTGAAAGCGCAGAGCCTCGACGGCAAAGTCATAGTGATAGCGGGAGCATTCCAACTGACTTTGCGTACGACAGCGACCGCTGAAATTGCCATTCATAAAATAAACCGCAGGCCTTGCCGGATTGCGTCGATCAATCAAGAATTTTAGTGAGCGTCCACCCTGGACAATCCCCGATCCTTCGCGGGATAGACTGGTGAACGTCGCCTGATCTTCGATTCGTGTACGATAGAGTTCCGTAGTGCGCGCGGCAGCCAGCATAGCAGAACCACTGTCCTTGGGCGCGCCGCAGCCACTGAACATAAGGACCAGGACCAGAAATCCGAGCCGAGAAAACATGAAAGCTCCTGACAAAGTCTTTGAATGAATGCCCTGGCTATCAGGAACCCTGGATTCCAACAAGGAGCATTTTGTCAGGAATATTCACCGTTCTGGTTGGTTGGGTGGTCAACCAGAAGAATGCTGCTGCCTGGTCTTGACGATAACATTGAGGAGCCTGAAATTGTTCAACTTTGAATCAAGGCTCCTGATAACCCAGAGCCCGAATTTCCAGTTCGAGTGACTGAGGATTCCGGCTAAAAAACAAACCACCCTCTTTGGTGGAATGGGCTGGGACGTAATCGAAGGTCACCTGGCTGGTTTCAACGTCCTTGTCGCCGTCGCGCAGAACGCCTTCGATGACAACGCCGGCGGCGCTGGAGCCTCCCTGATTGAGGGCCTTGATGGGAATCAGAAAACCGCGGGTTTGCCTGATAGGGGAGTCGGCTTGAATCTGGATTTCGGGGGCGGAGCCATTGTCCTTCCAGGCGTCAAATATATTGTAGAGAATCAATCCCGAGACGATGAGACCGCCGAGGATCGCAAAGGTCCATTCCAGCAGCGGCGTGCGAGGTTGCTGCGCTTCGCCGAGAGGCCTGGACTGCTTGCTGCTGTTATCCATCACGTTCGTTCCTGATATTTAGATGATGAGTCGGGCTGCTGAGGCACCGATCGCGGCTGGAAATCCTAGCACGACGATGACAGACACGATTTCTCCAGCCGCCAGACCATTCATTCGACCGAAAATCCATAGGACGAACAGGCAAATGCCGAGGGCCAGGGCATATCCAGTGACCGTAAACCGCAGAAAAATTCGCCAGTGCGATAGGCCGTCGGGGATTTCCTCTTCGCCCCTGAAGTTGGCTGCATAAACGAAGGCATGCATAAGCGCCAGTGAGAAGACGGAGAGGAGAATCGACTGCCAATGCTTCATTTGGTGGGCGATGAGGAGGATCTCCTCGGTGGGCGCGACGCTGAAGGTCAGAAAGAGCGAACCCACCGCCATCAGGAACATTTCGCCCCCATAGCTGCTACTGCGTTCCTGTTCCTGGTCACGCTGCCCACCGAGCTGACTTTGCGAGAGAAGAGCACCAATACTGGCCGGGATGGTCTGGACCTCAATCGTGTTGAGCACTTCACTGAAAGGCATTTCAGCATGGATGAGACCCAGCAGCAGCAGCACCACGGCCGAGGTCATAAATCCGACAGCCAAAGCCACGAAGGCATCAATGGTATCGTCCTTCCAACAAAATGTTTTTTCAAATCCAACGACGTGGGACATGCCAACCAACAGAGGCAAGCTGATGACAAGGAGCAGGGCATGGTGCCAGGAACTGACGGATGTTCCGAGTGTCCACATCTCCATGGTCATCAGCAGGGGCATCGAGAATATAATGGCACCAGCCTCAGCGCGCGCCAGGCCTCTGAGAAAGTGTCGGTTGGGTCCGAGGGGGGAGCAGGCAGGATCCTGTGAGCTACCATTTTTCAATGCGGATCCTTGGCAAAGAGAAGGCACCCTCAACGCGAGGGTGCGTGAGGGAAGGAAAATCATTTTCCCTTGAGTTTTTCCAAACCATCCTGCACCGATTTCAGTGTGGATTCATCCGCACCAAATTGTTTCGCCAGATCCATGAGAACGCTGGGGTTGGCCATGACAGCCATCATAAGCTGCTGCAGTACCTGAGGTGGGATGCCGAGCTCCTGGACCTTGCTCATGGCCGCGAAAGGATTATCCTGGGCGGCTTTGGCCACTTCCTGGAGCTTTTCGGGGGCGATGTTCAAACCTTGAATCATGGAGAGCAAATCTTGCATGAGAAACTCTTTTCCTGATTAAAAAATACCGAATCGCTTGGGGCGACTCAGTGATTTCAGATCCTGGGCAAGACGCCCTTTGGCCAGCGGTGGTGTGTAAAGCACCTGCCATTTACCTTCCGGGTTGATCACAAAATACTGGGGGCTATGCGCCATCGTATAAAGACCGACCTCACCCAGGCCTTCCTTGGCAAAGGTGGCTTTAATCAGACCTGCAAACTGCTTAATGTCATCCAAATCGCCTGTGACCGGACGGATGGCCGTATGGAAATTTTGAACGTACTTTTTCAAAACTTCCGGTGTGTCGCGTTCCGGATCGACCGTGATAAAAACAAATTGAATCCGATTACGGCTGTTGAGCGGCAGCGCATTGAGTTCATCGCGAAAGGCCGCCAGTGTCACCGGACAGACGTCGGGACAATGCGTGAATCCGAACGACAGAACGGTCCATTTGCCAAGGACATCGGCTTTCCGAAAGGGTTGACCGTAAACATCGACCAGATTGAAGTCGCCGATTTTCTGCGCGGGAATCAATTCAGTCCCGGCAATGGCAGCATCGTTCCGGGAACTGTTTTTAAAGAATAGGAAGAGAACAAGGGCAAAAAGAATACCGACCAGGGCCAGCGTCCGATGGGGGATTTTTGGCATTTCCTGACTCCGTCAAAAACCGTTAATGAGTGACCCAAAGGTCGTAGCATAGGCCCTGGTAAAGACCAAGTTGATATTTGACGAGGGACGGCATCTAGGGAAGTATAGGGCACGTAACACGCAAAAGGAGTCCCCTATATGCAAAGCCGCCAAATGAAAAGCCGTCTGATGCTGCCTGTCCTGGTTTTCTGTGGTCTCCAGACGGCCTGTGTCACACGTGGCCGTGATTTCTCGTCCGACCTTAGCTGGGTCAAAAAAGGCCAGACCACTCAAAGCGACGTAACCCGCCTTTTGGGCGAACCGACGGCTATTGGTAATACTGGCGGAGTTCCGACCTGGACTTATGGATTCTACGACTATCGCCTCTTCGGTGAGAGTGATACGAAGGAGCTCAAGTTCTATTGGAATGGTGACAGGATTCAGGACTTTTCGTTCAACTCGAGCTTTCCTCAGGATCGCAAACGTTTGATGTTCGGCAAGTAAAGCTCGACCCACGCAGGGAGGATGCCATGGAAGCCACTTCAGGTTCCAATTTTCGCATGATCGATGTGAGCCCTAAAGCTGTGACGCATCGGCGTTCGTTGGCAGAAGGCCGCATCTATTTGAGTCCGCTGGTGTTCGAGAAAGTCAAAAGCCGAACTCTACCGAAAGGTGATGCTCTGGTTTTGGCCGAAGTCGCGGGCATCATGGCTGCGAAAAACACGGCCCTGCTCCTGCCTCTCTGTCATCCTCTGCCGATCGAAGCAGTGTTCGTGACGTGCGAACTCGAACCTGACGAGCAGGCCGTGCGGGTGCGTTGTGAAGTGACCACATCGGCGAAAACCGGAGTGGAAATGGAAGCCCTGGTCGGTGTGCAGGCGGCTTTGCTTTGCATCTATGATCTCAGCAAAGGAACCGATCCGGTGATTCGGATCGGCGATGTCACGCTTCTGGAAAAAGAGGGTGGCAAATCCGGCTTCTGGCAACATCCGCTTCACGCCAAACGCGTGATGAAGGAACGGCAAAAAACACCAGAGCCGCATTTGAATAATATTCGCGTGACCATCGTGACGATCAGCGACAGCTGCTATGAAGGCTCGGCTGATGATACCTCGGGATCATGGCTGGTCGAACGCTGTGAAGCCAGCGGTGCCATGATCAGCAAACAATACCTCGTCCCTGATGAAGTGGATTCCATTCGCCAGGTTGTGATGGAAGCGGTGGAGACGCATCGTTCCGATCTCATCCTGACGACGGGCGGAACAGGACTCTCGCCGCGCGATATTACGCCGGAAGCTCTCAAAGGCATTTGGGATCGGGAAATTCCCGGCTTCGGTGAGCTGCTGCGGAGTTCCGGAGCACGGCATACACCTCTGGCTTTTTTAAGCCGTTCGGGTGCCGGCACCATTGGATCCAGTCTCGTGATCACGCTGCCTGGCAGTTTGAAAGCAGTCAAAGAAGGTTTGGAGGCCTTGCTGCCTCTCCTGCCTCACGCGTTTCATGTCACGCGGGGTGGGCGACACGACAACCCATCTTGATGAGGATACAAACATGCTGAGTTATCAGGATGCCCATGCGATCGTCAGAATACGTGGCCATGAACGGCAAATGTATCGGTTGGATGACAGGCGGGATGTCCCGCTCTTTTCGGCCCAAGGCCACATTCTTGCGGATGAATTGCGAAGTCCCGAAGCTGTGCCGGCCTTTGATAATTCGGCGATGGACGGTTATGCCGTGCGTGCTGCCGACCTAGCTTTAGCCACCGAGGACTCGGCGGTCGCGCTGCCGCTTCTGGGCACTCTGGCCGCTGGAGACGAGCCCAAAGCGTTTCATGAACACGGTGCCGTGGAAATCATGACCGGTGCTCCGGTCCCAACAGGAATCTTTGATGCGGTTATCCGGGTCGAGGATACGGAAAAAGATCGCGAGCACAATCAGGTTCTTTTCAAACGTTCGATTGGAGTCGGTGACAATATACGTCGTCGCGGTTCTGATTTCGATCGTGACCAGCCCTTGGCCGCACGCGGCCAAACCGTAACGCCTGAGTTGATGATGAGCGCGGCCAGTCTTGGACTTGATACTTTGCCCGTCCAGGATCCGCTTCGCATTGCTCTTCTGATCACCGGCCGCGAGTTGAGTCGATTCACGGATAAGGATCTGCGTGCCGGCATGATTCGGGATGCGTCAGGGCCTTTTTTGCAAGCCTCCCTGCATCGCCCCGACTTTGACCTCGTCGCTCATAAAATGCTGATCGATGATGCTGCCCTCTTTCAAGCGGAAGCGTTGAAGATTCTGGAGCTGCAGCCGGATATCATCATCAGCACCGGTGCGGTGTCGATGGGAAAATATGATTTCATCAAGGACAGCCTTTTGGAACTGGGCGCGGAGCTTCACTTTCATAAGGTGGCTATGCGACCTGGTAAACCCCTGCTGTTTGCCGAATGGCGCAATGGACCCGTATGGTTTGGTTTGCCCGGAAATCCTGTTTCCTCGGTGGTCGGCTGGCGCTTTTTTGTGGATCCTTATGTCCGGGCATTGCGAGGCCAGGCTCCTGAACAGCCGGCAACCGGACGGCTGAGTCAGCCTTATAAAAAGCCAGCGGCTCTGATCTGCTTTTTGAAAGCGCATTCGGAAGTGATCGAGGGTGCACTGCAGGTGCGAATTCTTGAAGGTCAAGGCTCGTATATGCTCAGTCCGCTCCTGAAAGCGAATTGCTGGGCCGCGTTGGACAGCGAAGCAGCCTATTTGGAACAAGGTTCTTTGGTCAAGGTTTATCCCTTGTCGGCTTTAGCTTGAGGAATATCCCATGCTGGAAATCAACATTCGCCTCTTTGGTGCCTTTCGTGACTTTGCCCAAAACCCTATGGTGATGCTGGAATGCGCGCCAGGCACCAGCATTGCTGAACTGAGGCAGCAGATGCAATCACGCCTGGAGAACATGCGGCCTGGGGCAGGGGTGGACGACCTGCTGAAGCAATCCGTTTTTGCCGATGAGCGGGCGATTCTGAGTGAGGAATTTCGTCTGGAGCGCAGTCAGGAGCTGGCGGTGATTCCGCCTGTTTGCGGGGGATAAGATTCCATCACGCGCGGCGTTCCAGAATTGCACGGATGCGGTCCATGACTTTGGCCGCTTCCGTGACGAGGAGGATGAGGTCGCGCGCTTTGATCGGTTTTTCCAAATAGTCAAAGGCTCCGAGAGCGAGCTGCTGCTGACGCGCCTGGTCATCAGGTGATCCGGTCAGGAATATCACAGGAACATAAATCGATCGCTGGCGAATGATGCGGAAGAAATCCGGACCATTCATCTCGGGCATATGATCATCGAGAACTATCACATCGACCGTATGATGAAGCAGGACCTCGAGGGCCTGACGTCCATTGGATGCCGTCAGTACTTTGAAGGGCGTGAATTGTTCGATGGCGCCTTTGGTGATTTCGACCATATCCGCATTGTCGTCCACCACCAGCACAGTTCCGGTCAGATCTTTACTCTCGGCAATGAGTTGATCCAGCGGCTTTTTATTTGATTTATGTCGGGCCCCCATGACGTCACCTCCACAGTTCATTTCGGTAAACGACATAAAGAGTTGAGGTCGGCCGGCGGACCCTGAAATAGGCATGTCCAATCCTATGGTGTCCTTGGTTTATTCCGATTAAATGTCGATTTAAATTCATGTGTTAGAGGGGACCCCGTAGGACCCATCATAGGCTATTTAGCGCCATTCCGGTATAATGGAGGGAAAAGTAAGAATCTCCGTTCGGACACAGGTGGGAACATGAACCGTCCAAGGCGCTTGTCCATTGTATTGGGAACTTTTGCGACCCTGCTCGTGGGCAGCTGCGAATGCCAGCGCACCGAATCGGAAGCGCGAGCCTATGCTGCACGAAGCGGTCCGGTTATTTATGCGACGGACCTTGTGGAACTTGAGGATATTCGTGATTTCTATAAACGGGTCTTTGGGGTGGATGCCTATACCACGGCCTGGAGCGAGCTGGATAAGTTCCGGAGTGGTGCGGTCGCCACCATCCGTATTCCCTATCTGGATACCTGGTATCCGGAGCGTACGGGCGGCACCGGCATTCCCGCGGGAAACCTGAGCGCCATGGTCAAGTATGATGCAGCCTTTAACGGTGGACAAAACAAAGCTGCCCAGTGGGAAAAGGATTTTCACAATCGGCCCACACCCAACTGGTATGGGCATTGTAACGGCACCGGGGTGACCGTATCCCGTTTCCAAAACCCGGCGCGCAGCGTCACCCGTCCCAAGGGTTGTACAGCTGGCAGCGCGGGCTGCACGGAATTTACACCGGCGGATATTCGGGCCCTGCTCGCGGAAATGAATATGAACGCGAAAGCCAAGTTTATTTCCGGCAATCGCTGTCGCCTCACCTTTGCGCAGATTCGGAGTCGTCCCATTGAACGTGCCATCCCGCAGGTTATGGACGAATGCGATGACGTGAATCCAGGCAGTTTCCATGCGGCGCTGGTGAATTTCATCGGTCGCCAGAAGCAGCCGCTGGTGTTCGATGAGCATCAGGATGAAGAAGTTTGGAACTATCCGATCTATAACTACGATTATACAGCGGAAGGTCCCTGGACCGAGGAGCAGGCGATCACGGCGCTGCGGAATTCAATCCGGGATCCGAACAATAATGCAGTGTCGGCTTTCCCGGCCATGGACAGCTGGATTTTCAATCCACGTGCGGTTTCATTTATGCACGTGAACCTGAACGTGACCTATCGTGAAGCCACCTTTGATACGACAGGTGCCGGCACCAAACCCGCTGGTAAAACGGTTGGCTATGAATATATCCTGGAACTGGATGGCAATAACAATGTGATCGGTGGGGAATGGATGGGGCCGTCACGGACCTATCATCCGGATTTCGTTTGGATGCCCTTCGAGCCGGCCGCGCCCACCGGTGATGATTCTCGCGGCAATGCATTTGTCAGCAACGCGGAAGTGACGAAACTTTGGGCGGAATCCGTGGGCCTCAATCCCGAGGATCCTTTTCACGACAAACCCAAGAACGCCTATGATGTCCGTCTCTTTCCCTTGGGCGACCTGACCTGGGGTGTGGTGCGCGGTTATTATCGTCTGCTGCTCGATGGACGCACAACCGGCACCGCCTTTCTGGGGAAGAAAACCCATCTGCGTCTAGAAACTCAGGAAATTCTGAAGGGTGACTCCACGGTGGAAGTTTCCCTGAATGGCCAGCCTCTGCCGGCCGGCAATATTCAGGATGGAAAACTGGATCTTCTGTTTGATTCCCCGCCCGGAATCAATCTTTTGACCCTGCGCTGGACCTCAGGACGTGTGGATACGGGTGAGTTGAATTGGGACTTCCGCTACTACGCTATGTGAGGCTGTTCAATATTTATCGCTTGGCCTTGGCGTCCTATCCGTGCTGTTATCAGGACCACTCAGGTCCTGATAGGAGACAAACATGGTTCGCAAGGTTCTACTGTATCTGCTCGCGCTGTTTATGATCGGCGGCGGGCTCACCCACTTCATCATGCCCGAATTTTACCTTCGTATGACGCCCCCCTATATCCCATACCCTGAACTCATGGTGTCGCTCAGTGGTCTCCTGGAAATTCTCCTGGGCCTCGCGCTTCTGATCCCTCAAACCCGCTCGATGGCCGCCTGGGGTATCATCATGCTGCTGATTGCTGTGTTTCCCGCCAACGTTTATATGTATACGCATTCCGAGCAGTGGCCGGAAATCCCGCCTGTTGCCACACTGATTCGGCTGCCACTCCAATTCGTTTTCATCGCCTGGGCCTGGCTCTTTACGCGGAAGAGTGCACCCCTCCTCCGTTTTAAGGGTTAGCTGGTCGGCGGTCCCTTATCCTGCTTCGGCGCTAAAAAACCATCTTCTTTCATTTTGAGGAGAAGGGTTTTGAAGACGTTTTCGAGGAGGATATCTTGAGCACGCAGGGGTAAGTGATCCTGGGAGGGCTCAGCAACAATCAGGGGCAGCCACTGGGTGAGAACGACTGAATCAGACAGCTGATACATCCTGCGCAGATTCCTGCCTTGCACCTGAGCCTCAATCCGAGCATCAAGGGTGATCCAGGATGGAATAAGGTATACGGTGACGCTGCTCAGGATGCCAAGAAACAAGACCCCAAGGTTTGTTGCACCATAGGTTTTCATATTCAGGATGAGGTTGGCGTCTTCCTTTCTGTCAACAAGGACGCAGCAGCCCGTCTGCTTCACGACGTCCTCAAATGCTTTCTTTCGTTCGGAAACATGATTTGCCTCAATATTTTCCTTGTTAAATGAAGTATCGATTTCAGCTGTCCAGCTACTGAAGATTTTGGTCTTGATATCACCTTGGAATTCCAGATCGCTGGCCTTGACCTTAGGGAGGCGGCCCGCAGGAGATGTTGCACAGTGAAATTGGATGAGCGAAAGCGAAAGGATGAAGAGAAAAGGCTTCAATTTTGGCATGAAGGCTCCTGGCTGATTCCATGAAGCTCTATCTTTTCTTAAACTGGTCATCGTTGCAATTCCAGATACGGTCATTTGCGTATCAGCGCATCCGGCTTGCGTCTTCCATCTAAAACTGCTATCTCCGCTTCCCCCTCCCGGCATCGAGCCCGGACGGATTGGAAAAAGGATTCGATCATGAAACATATCTACACAGTATTACTAGCGACTTTCCTGGCACCAACATCCCTGCTGGCGGGCCCTGCCGAGCAGGCTAAAGATATTTGCGATATCGTAGATGGTTACACGCAGGGCAGCTATCATTACTTCGATTGCCTGGATCATATCAAAAAAATTGATTCCACTTTCACGGAAGATCAAACGATTGATTACGTTTGTTCCGCTGTGGATACGTTTTACAATATGGACGTTTCGGACAAGGTCCGTTGCTATGGTGATGCCAAGGCCAAGGTGAGCCCTGTGGTATCGAGCTGCGAGACGAACAACCTATCCGAAAGCCTCTTGAAATAAGCAGACATGGTTAACCTCAGCGTCTTCTACTGACCAGGATATCCTGTGTCTCTGCTGAGGTTAACGTGGGAAAATTTTGAAAAAAGGCAAGCATTAGCTGGCTTGCAACAGAGGCGTGGGTTCATGGTCTGCACGATCACCCGTCTCCACGAAGTGATAGTATAAAGCCGTGGCTGCCGGGTCATCCCGGACGGTGATACCGGCTTCCCTAAGATCGATCTTTATAAATTTCAAGCGGTAGATAGGATCAAGGCTTTGGAATATGATCTCCTGGATGATGATGATGCTCCGATCCTTCACCTCCGGGAAGAGTGTCTTTCGCATGCTTTCATAACGTGTAGCAAGGATAATAGCAGGTCCATATAAGTCATATTCTTTCGCACCGCTTTCCGGATAAAAGCCGCTAATGGCGTCCAGAGCGATTCCTATGCCACAGACAACCGGCGTCATCATATGGAGGGGTTCGAATTCCTCTCGAAGAATCTGCGCGAATTTAAAAGCCAATTCGATAGCTTCACAAGCTGGATTGTCGGTCAAAGAAGCAAAAGGATATCCCATTGAGCAGAGAAAACCATCGCCCATCTCCTTGATTCGATACGCCTTGGCCTTCAGTTCAACTCCATTATATCCGCTTGTGATGGTTTCATTGCAGCGCTCAAAAACCCGTCTGAAAACTACTTTGCTTTTGATGTGGCGAATATTGGAACTGCCTATGATATCGAACGAGAGGACGCAGGCATTGGCTTGGTGAGTGGGCATCGTACTTTCCAACTGTTGACCATTTTTAATGTGCTCGAGCTGATGGGAGTAGACCACTTTTTTCAGCTGCCGGAGAGCATGAACATTGCCCTTGAAGGTTTTGCTGAACTGAATGGCTAGAATTTGTCCCTGGCAGAATAAAAGGCCAACCACCCCATAAGGCGTCAGGTTTATTTCAGACATTGTATGCCATCCCAATACCATCGCGATGTCATACAGGACTGTACAGATGATAATCGATGAGCCCACAAGCATAGGGATGGAACCCGTTTTCTGGCGCTTTGCAGAGTAAAGGGAAAGAACCATCCCAAGCAACAAATGTAGAATGATGTAAACGTAACTTACCTGCGCAAAACGCGCTATTTTATCCAGCGGACAGAAGAGGCTATATACTGTCAACAGTGTCGCGAGAATCCCATCAATCATAAGAAATTTGGGCGGGATGCGGATATGGAAGCTGGCTATGACGAAGCCGACGCCACAGTACGCAGGCCAGACCAGCGGCACATACTCTAGCTTTCGGATCACGGCATAAATCCAAAAGGCCGGCTCTTGCACAGCAAATCCAAGCAACGGTCCGCTCGTTCCAATCTGTCGGCACAAAATTGCAAGAATTATTGTAGCAAGCCAAAGGGAAGCGTAGTCAGCTCGACGATAGATGTACAGGCTCGCAAAATAGAGAAGCATGATGCTCAGCATGCCGCAAATAAAAACATCACTGAGCATGGTGAAATGGAGCTGTCGGTTCATTTTTTCATAATTGTCCACGACAGGCTGCCGCCAAACACTCCAGTTGTGATAGTGCCAACCTGAGATATGTATGACAAGGTAAACTGATGGTGAATGCACCTGAGGCAGCATCCAAGTTTGGTCAGCAACCTGAGGAATGGAATGGCTTGGATCTGAAGAAACTTTACCGAGTGTGGAAACCTCTTTGAATGATGCACCGGGGGTGTCCTCCAGAATTAGCATTCGCATGGCTGTGTCGGCTCGAAAATTCATGCCAAGCTTGTACGGAATCGCTTCCAGTCCCCGAAGTTCAATAAGTAGCGTGCCCCATTTAGCGAAATTCCTCGAACTATTGACATCGGGTCCAGGCACGGTAAATGAAACAGCTTCAGGCAGCAAAGGTTCCAGAGACCGTAGATTATTTTCGTCGAGAAAGTGATGTGGGAAAAATATCCACCGACCCGCGAGGTCTGCCGGAACTCCTGATGAAATTTCATAGCTTGGAACCGTTGCTTGCTGAGCGCTCGCTGTGGCAAGCTGCAAGAAAGCAAAATAGCAGGCTACAAGATTCAAAATGATTTTAGGGCAAGCCATGGGGCCCCTTTCCTGCTGCTGAATTGATGATCAAGACGCACGCTGGATCGGTGCGTCCCAGCTTTTCTCGGGCCAGCGCAGGCGAAGTTGTGTGCCTGGACCTTCGGGGTTATCCGTGATATCGCAGCTGCCTTGCAGCCGAACGCAGCTTTGCCTAATAGCCGATAGACCAAGACCTCGACCGCTCAATAGACTCACGGACTGAGTTGTGGAAATCCCATCTTCAAAAAGCAGCGCACTCAACTGAGCCGGATCTTCCGAGTGAAGACCCCGGTCCTGGGCTAAATTCCTGATGTGCTCCCAGTTCAGACCCGAACCGTTATCACGCACGGTGATCTGGAATTCCCCAGACTGTCGATGCGCTTCGATATGCAGGCTCGCTTCCTGTTTTTGGGCCCGGATGAAACCGTGATCGATGCTATTGGTCACGGCATGGACCAGAATCTCGCGCAGGGTGTCCAGGCGAGTCTCGTTCCAATCCTGATAGCGGTCGTCCACCCTGACTTCCTTGAGAAGGATATGGTGCTGCTCCAGAGTGGGCTTCAAACCCGCAAAAATTTCACTGCAAAGCGTTAAAAGGTCGTGGCTCGCTTCATGGTGCAGGCGGGGGCCGATTTCTTCAGCGACTTGAAAATAACTCTGCAAAGTTTTTTCCAAAGAAAGCAGGGATTCGGGTATGGCCGCCTTCGATGTACCCGCGAGGCCGGTTTCCAGGACGTGGATGTCTTCACTGAGTCTTTTCAGTCCCAGAGACCTGGCAATTCCTTTTTGCGTGTGCAGCCAGACCTTATCACTCAGAATGTGCGACGACTGGATACGATCCTTTATGTCCTGCAGAAGACGCATGGCGCGGTGCATGGAGACCCGCCGCAGCTCACCGATGGCTTCGTGGAATTCGCTGTTTTTCAACCGTTCGATCCGAACCGCCTCTTCCAACTCCAGGTGATGGGAAATATCGACAATGGTCAAAATCAGATCTTCCACCTTCTGATGGCGGATGGTGGGCTGCCAGGCAAGCGACAGCACCTTTTTGCCGATTTTGATCTGCTGCGGCAGGTGAACCGCATTGAAGTCCCAGTTGTATGCATGCTCACCCAGAATCGTGTTCAGGCATTCCTCGGCAATCTGGATCTGATCCCGACTCAACTGCGAATTATGCAAAAGAATCGGCAGAATTTCCTGTCCGACGAGGCTCTCCTCACGTCCGAGAAAGGCACTCGTGGCTTTGGAATAATAGGGCAGGATTTTGCGTCCCGGCCCGATGCGCACGATCCCCTCTTCAATGGTATCGAGAACCTCCTGCAGGGCCTGCTGCTTTTCATGGGCTTCATGGCGCTTTCTGATATAGAGCAGGGCCAGAACCAGAAGGCCCAGGATTAAAAAGGACAGTAGGATGAGCAGACGCTGGACGCCTTCGATCCGCTCGAGCTCCTGAGTTTTGGCCTGATTGATGATTTCGAGCTGGCGTTTTTGTTCCTCGACACGTTGCAAATCGAATTGGGCGGCCATTTTCTGGCTCAGCTCGGCGTTCTGGTCTTCATGATATTTGTTGGAAAGTTCAAGCAGCTTGCGCAGCGCTTTCAGTTCATTTCCGGTATTCGCCTGATGGCGGGCCAGTTCAACTTGAAGCTCATACCAGGTGAGCTTATTGTTGATGGCAGCCTTGTCGGGAAAGTCCTTGATCTTTTCACAGGTTTCCCAGGCCTTGTCATAATCCTTCAGTTTAATGTAGGTCTTGCACACGTTGAACATGAGTTCAGAATAATAGAGTTTGTTGTCGCCATTCGATTGCCAGAACTCAGCCGACTTTCGGAAGTAATGAAGGGCCTCCCGGTATTTTTGCAGCTTGAAATAAGAGCCACCGAGACTGTCATAAAGATACTTGGAATAAGGCATGTCGGGAGTGTCTGGATATTTTTCCAGAAGCTTGAGCCCGTAGCTGATGGCTTCCTCGGGTTTGGCCTGGGCGTAAAAACCTGTCAGGGAATTGCTGTAATTGAAAGCCAGAAACGTTTTGCCATGGGCTTCAAAATACTCAACCGCTTCCTTGAGGAGAGCCTCACCTTCGTCATAGCGCTTATAAAAGTCGGACATGTAAAAGGAAGCCACCGCTGCCCTGGTGTTGTAGTAAGGCAGGGTATGAGGCAGCTGCTGATAAATCTCCTGCAGACGCTTGACGTTCTCCACGACGACCAGGTAATCCGCCTCACGGTTGGCAAAGTAAGTGAACAGTTCGCGCGCGTAGGCTTCCATCTGCAGATTATTATGGGTCGTGGCTGTCTCGATAGCTTTTAAATGCGAGGCCCTGGCTTCCTTGGCTTTTCCCTGAAATTCCAAAGCCACGCCGGCTAACGAATGAAGTCGCACGCGTTCCATCGGACGATCGACCTCATCGATCCGTTTGAGGCCTCGCTCCACCCATTCCCAGACGGTTTCTGATTTTCCGTAAAGGCCTGCAGATTCGGCGATGACCACACTCAGGCCCACGATGTCCTCAGGACTCATCGAGGCGCCCTGGCTCTGGAACAGAGCTGTGCCTTCCCGCACGACGGCGGCTGGATTCACAAAGGTGAGTTCGTCATAGTCGGAAATTTTTTGCGCCATCGAGGTTTCATCGGCGGCCGCAGCCGCAGCTGCAGCTGCGGCAGGCGCCAGGATCCAGACCAGCACCCAAGCTGGCAGAAGGAACATTGGCAAAAAGCGGCGGACGCGCACCGGGCGGCTCCATAATAATACAGATCTTTTTCGGTATTTATGCGAAAGGCGTGACAGGAAAGGCAGAGGGGGGTGGGAAAACCTGGAGGAAAAAAGCTGTTTTTATCGGTTTGCCAAGGGCTCCCCTGCCGAAGCAGGGGATCTCTGTTCAGCTTAGAGCTGCATTTTGCCCAGGACTTCGTCGTCGACTTTGACCTGTGCTTTATCACGAAGGCTCTTCACCAGTTCGTTACGAGCATTCATGCGAATTTCCTGCTCGACTTCGGCTTTCTTGTCTTCGAATTTCACATTGTCACCACCGCGAACGTCCAACACCTTGATGATGTGGAAGCCGAACTGGGTTTTGATGAGCTGAGGATAGACCTTGCCTTTTTCCGTGCCGAAAGCGGCTTTTTCAAATTCAGGAACCATGCGGCCTTGTTTAAACCAGTTGAGGTCGCCACCTTTGGAACCGTTTTTCTCGGTCGCGTATTTTTTCAAAAGGTCATCAAAGTTGTTCTTGGCCTGAACTTCTTTCAAAACCTTTTCAGCCGTGGCTTTTTCTTTTTCGCCGAAGAGGATGTGCTGAGCTTTCACTTCCTTTTCGGTGAACTTGGCTTTGTTCTTCTCGAAGTATTCTTTCAGTTTAGCGTCGGTGCTGTTATCGGCGATATATTTTTCAAGGTAGAGCTTGGCCAGGATATCGCGCTTGGCGGTATCAACCAGAGCCTTGAAACGATCGGAATCATCAATATCCTGATTTTTGGCTTCGTTGGCCAGAAGAGTACTCTCGATGATGTGATCGAGGAATTGCTTTCTGATTTCAGGATTGCCTTTGACCATATCGGCCTGGGGACCCAACTGAGCCAGTGCTTCCTTGTACTGATCTTCGGACACGCCTTTGCCGTTAATGGTGGCAACGTCCTTGGCCATAGCGATCGTCGAGAAAGCCCAGGCGGCGAGGGTCAATGTTTGCAAACTCTTTTTCATGCACATTCCTTTCCTATATTATCGGATGTCAGCCGAGAGATCCTCTTTCAGCTGGGTGAGCAGGGCTTCCACTTCCTTTTCCACGTCCTTATCGGTCAACGTCTTGTCGTCAGCCTGGAAAACGAGACTGAATGCCATGCTCTTTTTGCCTGCGGGAATATTCGTGCCTTGATAGACATCAAACAGGTGTTGTTCACGCAGATATTTGCGGCGCTTGAATCCTGCAAAACTTTTCATGAAAGCATCGTAAGTCACCGCCTCCGGAACGACCAGCGCCAGATCGCGGGACACTGGTGGAAATTTGGCTGAGCCCGACGCATAACTGCGTTTGACCTGCCATTCTTCCAGCAGAACCTCCAGGTCCACTTCAAATACCACAGGCGTATTCTGGAAGTCCAAACCATAGGCTTTGGCCGTGCGTGGATGCAACTGACCCAGATACCCGAAGAAACGGCCCCGCTGGGTCCAGATAGCGGCGGCGGCACCAGGATGCAGCCAAGGAAAGTCTTCGGCCTGAATCGGCTCAAAGCGCAGGGATTGGACGCCATACGCGGAAGTCCATTGCAGCAAATATTGTTTGCCGTGAAAAAAGTCGACTTTCAGTTCAGGCTGGTTCCAGGTTTTTTCCGAGTAAGGCTGATCCAGAATGGCCGCCACGCGGTTGCGTTCGATGGGACGATCATCGTTCCGGGCTTTGGCGGGAACATGACCACCCTGCTCCTTGACATGGGCCCAGGCTGCAGAGCTGGCGCTTGAGAATTTCGCAGGTTCATGGAACGTGCGGGCGGCTTCGAAAATTTTCACACCCTGACGGCCATGCCGACGATTTTCCAAAACACTGGCGATCAAGCCTGGCAGCATGGTCGTGCGCAGAAGACCCTGCTGCTCGACCAGGGGATTGGCGAGACGCACGGCGGCCGCGAGCGGATGACTGTCCTTGATGCCCATATTCTCAAGATCACCCGCATGCATGAAGGGGAAGGTGATCACTTCGCTCAGACCGCAGCTGGCCAGGGTGATTTTATTTTGATCCAGAAAATCAATCAGCGGGTGTTCCGGCAGATGACTGATCTGCATCAAAGGCAGTTTGAGCGGAATTTTATCGAAGCCATAAACGCGAGCCACTTCCTCGATCAGATCGATTTCGCGTTCGATATCATGGCGCCAGCTCGGAACTGTGAAGAGCAGTCGATCGTCCTTGTGATCACTGAGTTTGAAACCGAGTGATTCCAGAATGCCGACCACCTGATCCCGCGTGATATCCGGCAAAGCCGTAATCTGCTTCAATCGCGGCATACGCAGGGCCACCGTACCGGGAGCCACAGCATTGGGACAAACATCAACCGCCTGGCCGGCGATTTCAGGCAAGGGGACATCGATCCCGAGCGCACGGAGCTCTTCGGCGCCCTGATAGATGAGTTCGGCCACGCGACGCGCAACCCAGGGGATATTTTGAAGGTCGACACCGCGTTCAAAACGATGCGAGGCTTCCGTATGGATCGCATAGCGTTTGGCCGTCTTGCGAACCAGGGTCGGATTAAAGTGGGCCACTTCGATCAGAATGTTGGCTGTATCAGCTTTCACTTCCGAATTTTCGCCACCCATCACACCCGCCAGACCCACTGCTTTTTGAGAGTCGGCAATGACGATATCGGTCGCACTCAGTTTGCGTTTTTGCCCGTCGAGCGTGGTGAGTTCCTCGCCTTCCTTGGCCCGCCGCACCTGAATGACTTTGCCCTGAAGGTCACGCTCATCATAGGCGTGAATCGGCTGGCCCGATTCAAGCATCACATAGTTGGTGGCATCCACAATCAGGTTGATCGGCCGCATGCCGGCGTGCTGAACGCGTCTTTGCAGCCACTGTGGGGAAGGGACTGCGCGCACTCCTCGCACATACAAGGCGCAGAAACGTTGGGATTCTCCATTGTTGCTGAGCTGCACCGTAATGTGAGAGGAACTTTGCAAGGATTCCTGCGAGCGCTTTTGGACGGGCGCTGGAATTTTCAAAGGACGTTTCAGACGCGCGGACAGATCACGTGCCACACCGATGATGCCCAGACAGTCGCTGCGGTTCGGCGTCAAGCCGATCTCAATAATGGTGTCGTTCATTGCATAAAGACTGCTGATGGCGGTGCCCAGGGCAGCGGACGCCGGCAACTCAATGATGCCGTCCTGCGATTCCGAGAGACCCAGTTCCTGCTCACTGCAGAGCATGCCGAAGGAAGGTTCGCCGCGGATTTTGCTTTCCTTGATTTTAAAATCACCCGGGAGCACCGCTCCAATACGGGCGACCACAACCTTGATGCCGTCGCGAGCATTGGGGGCCCCGCAGACGATTTTCAGAGGATCGCCGGCACCGACCGACACCTGACAAACCCGCAGTTTGTCAGCGTTGGGATGCTGCTCGGCCTTCAGAATCTGGCCGACCACGACATCGCCTTTCAAGGGTTCGATGCGTTCGATGCCTTCCACTTCCAATCCAAGCTGAGTCAGCTCGCCCGCAAGATGTTCGGGAGTCAGATCTTGAATATCAATATAATCGTTCAGCCATTGCAATGAAATACGCATGGGTTGCAAGTCTCCGGTCAGGGATGGGTCGGGAATTGGCCAAGGAACTGCTGATTGCCCTCAAAGAGCTGACGCAGATCCGAGAGGCCGTAACGCAGCATGGCGATCCGATCGAGGCCAAAGCCGAATGCGAATCCGGTGTAGGCTTCGCTGTCATAACCCACGGCTTCGAAGACATTGGGATGGATCATGCCAAGGCCGCCGATTTCCAGCCAGCCGGTATTTTTACAGATCCGGCAGCCCTTGCCCCGGCAGCTGACACACTGCAAATCAAATTCCGCACCTGGCTCCACAAAGGGGAAAAAGCTGGGCCGCAGACGGGTCGAAAGATCCTGACCGAACACGGCTTTCAGAAGCTGATCGATCACACCTTTCATGTCGCCCATGTCGATGTTCTGATCGACGATGAAACCTTCGACCTGATGGAACATCGGGGTATGGGTGATGTCGCTGTCGCAACGATAGGTGCGGCCCGGCGCCACCACGCGCAGAGGCGGCTTTTCATGCATCATCGCATGGATCTGGATATTCGATGTATGCGTGCGCAGAATCGTTTTGGTGCGGTCCCCGATAAAGAAGGTGTCCTGCATATCACGCGCAGGATGATCATCTTTGAAATTCAAGGCACCGAAGTTATAAAAGTCGAGATCGACTTCCGGTCCATCGTAAACGGTAAAACCGAGGCTGCGGAACGCATCGAGAATGATGCGACGCATCAGGGTCACCGGATGCAGCGAACCCTTGCTTTGCATGGCTGCCACGGGAAGACTGACGTCCAGACGTTGCGCGGCGAGCGACTCGTCCAGGGCCCCTTCTTCAGCCGAGGCTCGCAAGGTTTCGAGCTTTTCCTCGATTCCCTTGCGCATTTCATTGATGATTTTGCCGGCGGCTGGTTTGTCTTCCTTGGACACTTCCTTCAAAGTTTCCATGAGAGCGGTGACCAGACCCTTGCGACCCAGATACTTGACCTTCAAATCTTCCACGGCGCGGGAATTCAAGGCAGCGTTCGCTGTATCCTCGTGAAAGGCACCCTTGATTTCGTCGATGCGCTGCACGCATTCATTGAGCTTGGACATGTTCAGCTTTCCAATAGTAAAACAGCGGGAAATGGCCTATCCGGCCACGCCCGCTGGATCTTGCTAAGAACAACGGCTGCTTTCAAACCGCCTTGAGCGCTTCACCCAATCGCTTCAGTCCCTCGATCAGCTGTTCATCGGCCACAGCGTAACTCAAGCGCAGAAAACCAGGGGCGCCAAAGGCCTCGCCAGGCACCATCGCGACGTGATGGGCTTCCAGCAGTTTCGCACTGAAAGCGAGGCTATTATCATTGGCATAGAGAGGAGATTTTGCAAGGACTTTTCTGATGTCAATAAAGATGTAAAAAGCCCCATTTGGCGGCATCATATCCACCCCTGGCATTTCGCGCAGAAGGCGGATGGCCATATCCCGACGGGATTTCAAAAGTCCCATCTTGTCCCGGGTCGCATCCGGACCCATGCTCAAAGCCTTAACAGCGGCTTCTTCGACAAACGCCGGCAGACAGGTCGAGGACTGGGTTTGCAGCGTGCGCACCATCTCAGCGACTTGACTGGGGCCAGCCATGTAACCCACTCGCCAGCCAGTCATGGCGTAACCTTTGGACAGACCATTCACCAGGATATAGCGATCCTTGAGTCCAGGACAGAGTGTGGCCATGGAGACGGCTGGAAAATCATAGGACATGTACTCGTAAATTTCGTCCGCAATGATCCACCAGGGTTTGTCCTGTAGATACTGTCCGAGCTGACGCAATTCGGCTTCGGGAATGGTATAGCCGGCCGGATTGTTAGGCGTCGTGATAATAATGGCCTTGGTCCGCGGCGTCACATAGGGCTGGATCATCTCGGGGGTCAGGCGCGGGGCATGATGATCCCTGGGAAAAGGAATCACGACAGGTTTTCCACCCGCAGCGACGACATGTTCCGTGTAGCTCACCCAGTAGGGAGCAGGAATCAAAACTTCGTCCCCTTCGTTGATCAATGCGAGCGACAGGTGAAAAAGAATTTCCTTGGCACCCACGCCGGCCACGATCTGACTCGGCAGATAATTCAGCTTATTATCTTTTTCAAGCTTCTGACTGATCGCCTTGCGCAGGGGCAGACTCCCACCGGCGGCGCTGTATTTGGTTTTGCCTTGATTCAAAGCCTCGATGGCAACATCGACAATCGGTTTTGGCGTTGTGAAGTCCGGTTCACCCACTGAAAAGTTGATGACCTTATGACCCTGCTCCGCCAGTTCCTTGGCTTTGGTGTTGAGAGCCACAGTTGGGGACGGTTGAAGCTGCGAGATTCGTTTTGAAAGGGACAGTTCCATGGTGAAAACCCTGTGCGCGGAAAGGTTTTTTGTTGCCCCTATTAAGCAGAGGTGCAGCGCGTCTTACAAGTGGTTTCGGGGGAGGACGTTTTGGCCAGCTCCGAGTCGGTGGCTCGCCCAAAAAAAAAGGATGGAGGAATGCGCCGGTATACGACGTATCTGACTTGCCAGGGAACCCACCACTCACTAGGTGGGTGCCTTACCACGCGCTTCAGGCTTCCTCAGTTAGTTAGAGGCGTGCTCACCACGAGTGGACCCAGGCTCCCTAAAATAAAAGCATCGGCTCCCGCATCAATCAGCACGATGCCGACACATTCCAAGCGAGTTTCTAACACAAGTTGGGGGGAGGAAGTATAGTTATTTTTTTTAGTAAAAATTTCTGGTGCGATAAAAGGCTGCGGAGTGCGGTATGTCCTCTGGAAATTTAGGTTTTCTTCGGACGTTGTAAAGTGCGGCGGGTCATGATCAAATAATTCTTTACAAACGCACCGAATAATTTTTGGGATTTCGCTTTGCCTGATGCCTGCATAATATCGATGAGGCAGCGCCATCCTATGGAGTGACGATCACGATGCAAACACAGGTCGATGTTTTTAATCCCCGTTCCCTGCAAATGTCAGTGCTGGTAACCCCGGATATGGCAAATTTTTCAGGCCATATGCATGGTGGGGATCTTTTGAAATATCTTGACAAAGTCGCCTATACCTGTGCCATGCGATATGCTGCCAGCTATGTCGTGACGCTTTCGGTCGATAAGGTTTTATTTAAACAACCGATTTTCATCGGCGAACTGCTGACTTTCCTTGCGCTTGTGAATTTTACCGGTAAAACCTCGATGGAGATCGGTATCAAAGTTGTGGCCGAGGACCTGGTCAAACGCAGTCAGAGGCACACGAATTCGTCCTATTTCACGATGGTCGCCTTGGATGAGAAAGGCAACCCTAAACCTATTCCGCCGCTGGTGCCGGAAACCGCAGAAGACAAGATGCGGTACGAAAGAGCGAAGAAGCGGAAAGAGGCCAGTTTGAAAAATCCAGACTAAGAACTTAATCTCAGGAAAGGCACGCATGCGTTTAAGCATACTGATCGGGTGTTTGATTTTTGGGCTGCTCTCGCACGAGGCGCAGGCCTTTGAGTGGGGGCTGGGGGCCGGTCGAATACAGGGATGTCTGGCGCGAGTGGGGGATGAGGAAGCGGTCTGTTCGATGGGCCCGGCGATGACGGCGAGTCTTGGCCTGAACCTTTGGGGTGCGGACTATCGGCCCGAGGATCATGAGCGCGACACGTTCGGCGAGGGCACTAGCAGTTCCATGGATACTGGTTTTAATTTGGGTCTCAGGGTCAATGATTGGGACGAGGTGGCCCTGGTGATTGTCATCGCCCTCTTTCTGACAACAGTTGGGTATGCTCTGCTTTATCCGGTGTCCTCTCGGGTCGACGTCGGTATCACGACACGGAGCGGCTGGCAGGAACAGTCAGGAGAGGATCTTCAGCTCTGGCGGAATGAAGCCGGCATTTACCTGCGAGCTTATCTTTCCCAGCACTTTCCTATGTACATCTATGGCAGCGGCCTCTTGTCCTACCAAAACGTGAGCCTTGGTGGTGCTCAGGAAACGCATCAGGTATTTGTCAAAGGCCTGGGTTTTGGGTTTATGAGTCCTACGCGTGCAGGTCCTTATTTTCATGGCGTTTGGGAACGCAGCAGCTTTCTGGATCCCAAACCCAAGGACCTCTGGCAGGATGCCAGTGACGTGAAGATCTTTAAAAATTCCGTGGCCGAGATTCTGGACGGATCGTACTTCGAACTCGGCTACCTATGGTACCGTTAATCCTGAAAGAAGAGGGCCACACCAAAGATCGCGAACAAGGCCGCAGCTCCCCAATGAATCCACTTCATCGAAATGCGCCGGGTTAACTTTTCACCCAGAAAAACCGCCAGACCATCGGCGACGAGCATGCCGGCTGTGGTGCCGAGAGTGACCATAACCGGCGCTTGAAAGCGGGCTGCCAGAGCCACGGTGGCCAGCTGCGTTTTGTCGCCCATTTCCGCCAGGAAAAAAGCGATCGTGGTGGTCACGAAGGCCCCATATTTTTCGCTCCATTTGAGACCCTCATCCTTGTCTGGAACCAGCAGCCAAACTGCAAACGCCAGAAAGGTGAAACCCAAAATCTTGTTTAAAAGGTGCGGTGGCAGGAGAGCTGAGATTTCAGTTCCCAAAAGGGAAGCGAGCCCATGATTCACCAAAGTTGCCACCAGAATACCAGCCATGATCGTCCAGGGTTTCTTAAATTTTGAGGCCAGGACCAAGGCCAGGAGCTGCGTTTTATCGCCCATTTCGCTGGTCACGACCAAAAGAAAAGACTGCAGACCAACACCATCCAACGGTAACCTCCTTATTCAATCGCATCGTTGTATCAATAGAATCATGCAAAGATCAAGGGCATCCCCGCCTTTTGTGCATGACATGCGCGTCTCGAATGGCGTAGAATTCGGAAATTTTCGCTATTTATTGACATATATAGGCCTGTCTTCCAATTGTGTTCGGCCAGCACTCAGGCTAGATTGAGAGCCGCCTGATCGGGGGCATTTCAACACTTTTACCAAGAGTCAGACGTGACCGAGGCTTCGTCATCCATAGCCATCTATGTCGTGGCCACACCGATTGGCAATCTCGATGATATTTCACAGAGAGCCATGCGGATTTTAAAAAACGTGGACCTTATTGCCGCGGAAGATACCCGTCGTGCTCGTCAACTTCTGCAGCAGATCGGACGGGAAAAGGTCGAACTCATCAGTTATTACGATCACGTGGAGCAGGAGAAAACACCGCAGATCCTGGATCGGCTGCAGCGTGACAATCTTTCCCTGGCTCTCGTATCCGATGCCGGGACGCCTTGTATCTCAGATCCGGGCTATCGCTTGATTCGCGAGGCTAAAAAGCGCGGAATTCCTGTCCACCCCATTCCTGGGCCAAGTGCACTGACAGCTTTAGTGTCAGCCTCAGGTCTGCCGAGCGATCGTTTGCTTTTTGTCGGCTTCCTGCCGAACAAGAAAGCGGCTTTGATGCGTGAAGTGGCGAGCTGGCGTGGGATGCGTGCTTCCATCGTATTCTACGAAGCGCCGCGACGGCTGGATCAGGTGTTTAAAGTCATTGAAGAGCTTTATCCCAACGCGGAGCTGGTGGTCGGACGCGAATTGACCAAGCTGCACGAGGAAATTCTTTCGACGGATATTCAAGGGGCGCGCTCCTGGTGTCATGACCATGAATTTTTGAAGGGTGAAGCCACAGTGATGGTGTCGCTCGGCAAGGATGCAGAAACTCCGGAGGTGCAGGCCGCCGAGGCTGCCAGTGAGATTTCCGGCGAAGCGATCCAGCTGTTCAAAGCGGGGGCGACGCTCAAGGATCTTCTGCAAAAATTCAGAGATCGGGGCTTAAGCCGCTCCGACCTTTACCAACTGCTACTTGAAGCCAAGGAGGCGAGTGATGATACGTGATGGAAACCCAAGTCCGGCGCAGGCCAAACGCATGGTCAAAGTATTCGTGATCGCGACCTTGCTGGGTGGTCTCATGGTCTTTGTGAGTGTCACGATGCGCAGCTACAATATTCGGCAGCAGCAGGCCTATCTGAAGAGCCAGGAGGCCGTGTCCGGGTCGACGAAGCCGTCGGCACCTGCAACGATTCCAAAAACTGCGACTCCTGCTCCCGAGGCCGCGACACCCGCACCGACCACGCCTTAAAACCAAAGGGGTTGAGACCAGGCTCAGGTCCGTGGATAAGGGGATTTGTTGATCAAACGCCTTATGGATTGAAAGCGTCGGTGCAAATCCTCAGCTGCACGGGGCTCGGCAGCTGGACCGTAGAGGACATCCTGATAGAGTTGCGAGAGTTCCATCACATGGGAAGCCTCTGCGGGAAAATTTTGAGCCACGCGCCTTAAAAAATCCCGCATCCCTTCGTGCTGTTCCCGCTGCAGTCCACGCTTTTCAAGGTCGCGGAAAAAATTTTCCATCGCCGACTGCCACACCGGGCGATTCAATCGCTTCTTCTGCAGGCGCCAGATCTGAATGGGCACCAGTATGGCGAGCACAGCGATCAGACTCATCCAAAGATATTCAAACTCCTGAGCCCATTCGCGCAATTTGACAACGGCAAGGCGCAGCCCATAGGCAAACCAGGCGGAAGGCAAGGCGGTAATCCAGACCCGCTCGGAGTCACGCGAGACTTCAGAGCGAGCCACATCCGAAGGATCAATTCGATGCCAACGGCCATCCCAATAGACTTCCGTCCAGGCATGGGCATCACTGTCACGGACTAACAGGAAATCGCTGTTGCCGATAAAAACTCCGCCTTCGTATCCGGCTACGACCCGAGCGGGGGTTCCTGCCAGTTGCAAAAGCGTAGCAAAAGACGCAGCGAAATGTTCACAGAAACCACGCTTTTTTTCGAAGAGAAAGTCATCCAGGGCATCATCCCGATTCAAAACGCCTGGATGTAATGTATAGGTGTAGTCCTGCATGCGAAGGAGGAGAGTTTGCACCTGCTGTTCGGGGGACAGACGTTTCAAGTGATTGACCAAGGTCTGGGTGCGGTCCGAAATCTGAATTTTCAGCTCCTCATGAACAGGGGCCTCGGCTGAAAAACGATCGACAGGAGCCGCGCTCGCTTCGATGAGTTCATTTTGAGTCTGATAGATGCGAAGATCGGCATGCCACCAGATCTGGGTCGCGTGATGGCCGGCTCCCTGGACTGAGATCGTATGTTCGAGAAGGGGCAGACCCAGGCCCAGGCGAACTTCGGGAATCAATTCATAGGTCATATGTCCGGCGGCCGAGCGTGGCGTATAGTCCTGCATTTCAACCTGGCGCTTTTTACGCCAGATCATGCCGAACGATTCTTCGAGAACCATGCTCCGCCAGTACATGGGTTGATCGGCAGGCTGGTCCTGTAAGAAGCGCACGCGAAAAGCTACACGATCCGAGAGAGCGAGCTTGGCAATGCGTCCTGGTTCCAGAATATCCGACAAACCCGTCACGGCATAATCCGCGTTCTGCGGCCGAATCTCAGGAAAAAAGAAATAGACGGGTAGAAGAATGGCCGAAACAGGCAAGGATATTTTTAGAATATTGCGACCCAAAGGCCACAGGGAAAGCAAGGCCGAAGGCGGCAGATGATGCACGAGCAGGCTAAAAAATATCAAGACGGTCATGAAAAAATAGAGAAAGAGGGGCAAAGGAGCGCCACGCATCACGAGCAGCCCTATCAGCAAACCGTAAAAGGCGCCATGCACCAGCATGACCTGCCGCAGGTGGGGTCGATCCAAAATAAACAGCATACAGGCGATACAGACCACCGACACCATGGATTCCCGACTGAAAATCGGAGCGCTATCCAAAAAAACGAAAGCCAGCATCAACGTGCCCAGGGCGCTGAGTAAAACCCGCGAGGGATGTCCGGTTCCACTGCGCAGGATCCACCATTTCCAGAGTCCGAGCACCATCGCGGCGATCACCATCCACAGAGGAAGCCCGGGCATCAGCAGCATGATGAGGAAAGCGAAAACAATCAGCGCAAAATTTTGCACGCCTTTCATGCCGGCTCCTCAAAGCTGGCCAGATGCAGAAGGGCCTCACGGAGCTGCTCGCGTCCTGAGCCTTCCGCCAGGCTGCGACCCGGCAATTCCAAGGAGAACGGACGATTCTGCGTCGCGCAGGCAAAAACCCAGGCGGAAAGTTGCCGCAACCGGGCTTCCGTGGTCTCGGCCAGCACATCCTGATAACGCAGCTGCAAGGGGCCTTCGCCGCGACTGCCAAATTCTTTGAGCAGGAGAGGCTGACCGCGGGCGTAAGCTTTCCAATCCACTTGTTTCAGCGAGGCGCCTGGCTGATAGAGTCGATGCCCCACAAAGTCCTCACCGCTTAAATACCGCAGGCGATGCCCCTCATCCGCGGATGGCAGAGGCTGATGACCCTCGGGTTTGGGATACACGATGAGTTTGGCGTTGGTGAACACCCATTTCCAGGCCGAAAAAAGTCCATAGTAGCCACGACTCTGAATTTTGATACGTTGCAGATGATAGACGCCACGAGCCGAGCATTGGATTTCCAGCGAAACGGTGCAGCTTGTTTTCAGTTCCTGGACAAAAGGCTGGTCCACGAGCCGAAATTTTTTCAAGGTTTGAAGCGATAGATTATAACGAGCCGGCATGAGGCCATTGCGAAGAACGACCAGCACGCGAGCCGTCCGACCTTCCTCGCCTGGCTCACTTTGTATGACTTCAGCCGAGACGCTGTCCATATTGGTGTTGGTTTGAATCATGGCGACCATGCCGAGCACGATCAAGGTCAGGCCCACCGTATGATAGGGGCCGGCGTTGCGAAAAAAACCGAGGGCAAACACATCAACGATCAAGGTAAAAAAGCCAAAACCATAGACGGTCGGTAAAATACCGGGCCGCTCGGTGGGAATAAATACCTTTTTCATGGCCGGACCGGAACCTGATGCAGCAATTCGCGCGCGCGGTCATTGCCCACTTCAGGACGCAGTTCATCCCCGCTGACCAGGCGATGGCTCATCACGGAAATCGCGACGGCCTGCACGTCTTCGGGGATCACGTATTTGCGGTTATCCAGCCAGGCATAAGCCTGGGCTGAATGAAGGAGAGCCAGGGATGCACGAGGCGAAATGCCATGCGGCAGGCGTCGAGATTCCTGGGCGATATCAACAATATAATGCGCAATGCCGGGCGCCACATGCAGTTGGCGAATTTCGGCCTGACGGGCCAGGATTTCACCGGGATCCCAGATCGGCTCCAGTTTGGCCAAAGCCCGAGCCGAGTCACCGTTGAGGAGGATACTGATCTCGGCGTCGCGACTGGGATAGCCGAGTTCCATTTTCATCATAAAGCGGTCGAGCTGCGATTCAGGCAAGGGAAAGGTGCCGATGCTGCGTCTTGGATTTTGCGTGGCAATAAAGAAAAAAGGCTGCTGCAAAGCATAGGTCTTGCCATCGGCTGTCACAGCCTGTTCTTCCATGGCCTGCAAAAACGCGCTCTGCGTTTTGGGAGAAGCCCGGTTTAATTCATCACCCAGCACGAGCTGGCTGAAAATCGGACCCGGTTGAAAGACAAAGCTTTGCTTATCGCGATCGAAAATGGAAACGCCGATGATATCCGCCGGCAACAGATCCGATGTGAACTGAATGCGGCTGAATTCAAGATTCAGAAGGCGGGCCAGAGTCTTGGCAAACGTGGTCTTGCCCATGCCTGGCTCATCTTCGAGCAGGAGGTGACCACCCGCGAGCAGGCAGCTGAGCGACAGGCGAAACGATTCCCGTTTGCCGATGACCACTTTTTCCGCGTGCTCAAGAAACCTTTGCAACATCAGCGATGATCCTTTGAGGCAGCTTTTCCAGTTCCGCCATGGCATTGAAAGCTGCGATCTTATAGCCTTCCGCCAGGGTAGGGAAATTGAAGATGGTGGAATGCGCAAACTGATGAATGGTCATGCCGGCGATCATTCCCACCTGGCCGATGTGAATGAGATTCGCGGCATCGGCTCCGACGATGTGAACGCCGATGATCTTATGGGTGTTTTGACAGACGATGATTTTCATCAGCCCATAGCTGTCACCGCGGATATAGCCCCGGGCAATTTGATCATAGCGTGCCCTTCCGACAACATAAGGCTGCTTGCTTTTGATCAGGTCCTCTTCCGTCAGACCCACGGAAGACATTTCCGGTATGGTATAAACCCCAATAGGATAGAACTCAGGAAATGTGACATCGGTAATCCCAAAGGCGTGGGCTGCAGCCAGGCGGCCTTGTTCCGCCGACGTGCTGGCCAGAGCCGGTGGTCCAATGACGTCACCGACGGCGTAAATGCTGCGAATCGTGGTTTGAAAGTATTTGTTCACAGTAATCGCTTTACGGTCGTTGACTTCAATGCCAACTCGTTCCAGACCCAAATGGTCACTGCAGGATTCACGACCCGCTGCGAAGAAGAATATATCAGTTTCCAGAATGAGATCATTATAAGTTGTCCGAACCAATGGACCGTCGACTTCCATTTTCTGCATCTGCCGGCCCAGCTCAAATTTGACACCTAGACCTTCCATCGACTGCTTCAGTTCTTCCGCGACTTCCTGATCGATAAACTGCATGATACGGGTACGGGCATCAATGATGGTGGTGGCCACGCCAAGGGCCGAGAAAATGCAGGCATACTCACAGCCGACCACACCGGCGCCAAAGACCGTGATGGATTTAGGCAGCGATTCCAGGCGCAAGATATCATCGGAATCCACCACGCGCCAGCCATCGAAAGGCATATCCAGAGGACGACGCGGCCTTGAGCCCGTGGCTATGACGACGAACTCGGTATGCAGGACGTAACTTTCCCCCTGCGTGGGATTGATGCGCACGAGGTTGGTGTCTTCAAGAAAAGCTGAACCGTGGATCAGTTCGACTTTATGCTGAGCCAGCTGCGCACGAACGATTTTTTCTTCATCCATCGAGGCGGTGCGGGCACGTTCGGTCAATCGATTGGTGGAAAGTGTGCTGACCAGTCGCTCCACCCAGTGGGCCCCAACGTGCGAATGAATGCTGCGGATGGCAGCCAGGACTTCCCGCAGAGTTTTCGAAGGGATGGTGCCGGTGTGAAGCCATGTGCCGCCCAAGCGCTCGGGATGCTTTTCGATAATAGCGACCCGTTTGTTGAGGCGCGCCGCCTGGATCGCGGCCTGAATACCAGCCGGACCGGTGCCGATCACGATCATGTCATAAACTGCTGAAGTCACGGGTTACTCCTCGAAGGATGACACCACGGTAAGAAGATCGGCGGTTGACAGGACTTCTTGAGCTGGGATTGGTCTTTGGCTGTTTGGGATTGTCGGAATCAGGTCAACCCGCTTATCATAAAATTCTGTCCATTCTTGGAGTCGGCATGAACGTCTCGCTCATGATCATGGAGTTTCTACCCCTGATCGTTTACATCGGAGTTGATGCCTGGAAAGGGTTTCGTGCCGGTATTATCGCGGCGATCGTCTGCACGCTGGTGATGGTCGTCTACACTTATCTTATGTTTGGTGAAATCGATAAATTTGTGCTGGGCGAAGGCCTGATGATCATTGTCCTGGGCGGCATCAGCCTGAAAATGAACAATGATCGCTACTTCAAATTCCAGCCGACGGTCCTGGCTGCAGTATTTGCAGGCGTCTTTGCCTGGTTTCAGGCTTTTGACCAACCGCTGATGCTGCATTTCGTTCCGCATATGGAAAAACTTTTGCAGTCGACCCCGACCGAGATGAGGGCCATGGATGGTGAGCAGCCACCCGTAGTGGTGGAGTCAGAAACCATGCAGATGCTGCATTCCGATCATTTTAAGACGGTTATGGGTCGCCTTTCGGGTCATATGATTTGGCTTTTTCTCGCACACGGTTTGATCATGATCTACGCTGCGGTTCGTTTGCGCACGGCCGGCTGGTTCGCCTGGCGATTGGCCATTTATCCGGCGCTTTTTATTCTGGTCGTGATCAATCAGCTTTTTGCTTGAATTCAGCAAAGCACCAAACCGTGCAGACCACTCCATTCGCCGTCACGCCGTCGTCCTCCAGCATCAGTTGTATGGCTTGAAACGTTAGGAATATAATGAAAGCTAAAGGGTTATTACCCGCATTTGAAATCCATTCAGCGCAATCTGAACCGATTTCCTCATTCAGGATGGGCCATGTTTGAAATCAATCCCCGGTTGAAGCAGCCGAGTCCCGCCACCGAAGGCGATGCCAGTCAGTTTGTAACAGCGCATTACAATAACTGGAAGGCTGGACTTTCCTTTGACGCACCCCTGCCGCTGGCCCGCCATATGCCGGCAATTATAGCGGTTGGAGGCGGTAAAGGTGGTGTGGGTAAGAGTATAGTCAGCGCCAATCTTGCTGCCACTTTGGCTCAGTTTGGCTATCGTGTTCTGGTCGTGGACCTGGACCTGGGCTGTTCCAACCTTCACAGCCATTTTGGCACGTCCATGCCCAAGAAGAGTCTGGTCGACTTTCTGATTACGAAGACGGCCGATTTCCGCGACATCATTCTGCCTGCGCCGGTGCAAGGCGTGGCGTTTGTAGCCGGCGGTCGTGAAGAGGCCTGGTCGGAATATTTGGATCAGCCCTCCGACTATCTGCTTCCGCTTTGGCAGGCGCTGCTTGGCAGTCGCCAGCAGTTCAAGGTTGATATCATCCTTTTCGATTTGGGGGCAGGCACCCATCGGCATACGATGGATTTCTTCTCGGCCGCGCACCTTGGGCTGGTCACGGTCCTGCCTGAACCGACTTCAATTGAAAATGCTTATGTTTTTTTCAAGATGACCCTCTGGAAATTAATCGACAACCTAGGCAACCGTCTCGGGCAACCGGAAGTCGCGCAGGATATCAAGGCAGCTCTGGCGTCGATGGCCGGCACGACCTTGACCAGCGGTTACGCCAGCTGCCTGAAAGAACTGCTGCTGAGTTACCCGCAATTTATTCAGGATCTGCAACGGGTCATCCAAGCCCGCTGCCTTGGGGTCATAGTCAATCAAACCCGTGACCAGAGCGACATTGATCTCGGTTCGTCCATGGAGCATATCTGCCAAAAGTACTTTGGTTTGCCCACCCGGTATATCGGTTATCTCAACTACGACGAGTCCGTGCTTAAGTCTTTGAAAAATCGTCGTTTGCTTGTTTCCGATTTTCCTCATAGTATGATTGCTAAACGACTGTCAGTCGCGGCGGCTCAATCCTTGAAAATTTTAGGAATGCAACGGAGAAATTGATGAACGAACAGCTTGGGTCGGATATCAAACCATCGAAGCTGCACGGCCAAGGCAAAACCGGGCACGGACCGTCCTACTATGAAATTCTGGATGTGGCGACGAACTCCACCCGGCTGCAGATTCGCGAAGCCTATATTCGCCTCCGGAGCACTTACTCCACAGGCAGTCACGCTCTTTATTCTTTGGTCTCGGATGAAGAAGCTCGTGATGCCCTCGATAAAATCGAGGAAGCGTATCGCGTGCTGGATGATGAAACGCAACGCAAGGAATACGATATTTCGATCGGCCTTGTGAAAGAACCACCCATCCGTTCCCATGGTGCAGAATTTTTCGGAGATGCGGGTGAAACCGTGTCGAACTCGCGTCTAGGTAGCAGTCGCAACCAGGCTGACATGAACTCATCGTATGGTCGGGACCTGGGTCGCGATCCAGAAAACTCGTGGCAGGACGAAAGTTCACGGGTCTCGCAACGTCGTCCTATGAACTTCGGCAAAATCAAAAAAGCGGCTTCCCGTTCCCATGACCCCGATGTTTTAGCATCCATGCAAGCCATCGTCAGCAAGCCACAATCCTTTGATGGCAAGGGTTTGGTGCAACTGCGCGAGATTGTAGGTATCGACCAGGCCGAGATCCAGGAACGAACCAAAATTTCGATTGAATACATCAAGGGTATGGAAAATAACGACTTTCAAAAGTTGCCTCCTCTCGTGTATGTTAGGGGCTTTCTGAAGATCTATCTGCAGTATTTGGGGCTTTCCGATGCTGGCACTTTGATCGAAGCCTACACGGAGAAATACAACCATTGGCGCGAGACAACCCGACCCAACTCATACTGACCGCAGAAGGTGCCACCGGCAGCCGGCTTGATGTTTTTTTGGCTCAGGCCCTGCCCCATTTCAGTCGCTCAGCGCTGCATCGGCTGATCAAAGCCGGTGAGGTGAAGGTCAACGGTGTCATCGCCAAAGCCAGCTATAAGGTGGAAGACGGCGATCAACTGGACCTCCAAAGCCTGCCGCCTGACATGGAAAAAGCCGAAGATCTTGTCCCCACACCACTCCCGCTGCATATTCTTTACGAAGACCAAGCCCTGATTGTGATCAACAAGCCTGCGGGCCTGATTGTGCATCCTGGTGCGGGCACGCGCGGCAAGCCGACTCTCGTAGCCGCGGTCCTGGCCCATCTGGGTTTGCAACGCGCCGAGGATTTGCCCGGTGAAGCCGATCGTCCCGGTGTCGTGCACCGTCTGGATAAGGACACATCCGGTGTGATCGTTCTGGCAAAGACGGCTGCCGCCCATCGGCATCTGGCCGCGCAATTCAAAAACAAAACCAATCTTCGTGAGTACGTGACTCTTTTGAATGGGGCCATGGATCGGGAAGAAATCGAAATCGAAAGTTATCTCTATCGCGACCCCCGCAATAGAACCCGTTTTACCTCCATGAGCATGGAAGACTACCTCATGAAGGATAATGAGGGCGGGGATATGGAGTCGTATCGTTACGCCAAAACCAATTTTTCGGCGCGCAAGGTTTATGGACGCAAGCTGACCCTGGCTCTGGTTCGATTGACCACGGGTCGTACGCATCAGATTCGGGTTCACGCCAAGACCCTGGGTTGGCCTGTGGTCGGTGATGTGGTGTACGGACCCGAGGTGGTGCGTTTGCCTCCGACCTTTCCCGAGCCCATACGTCTGGCTGTGGAGGAGGTCTCGCGCCAGCTTCTGCATGCCAGGCGGCTCGGATTCGAGCACCCGGAGACCGGACAGAAGATGGCTTTTGAAGCTCCTATACCGCAGGATTTCCGCGCTGTGTTAGAATTATTGGAAAAGCATAGGGATCAGTGACTCCAATTTTTGGAGATGGACAATCTCCTCCAAGGACGGGACTTTATGTATCGCCGAATTCTGAGTCTTGCATTGAGCTTGGGTGGTCTGGGATTCACAGCGAACCAGGGCCGGGCTGAGGAAGCTACGACAACGGAAAGCATTCGAGTGAAGGCCCAACGGGAGATGGTGTTCCTGTTGGTGGATAAAGACAAGCTGAAAGCTGACCTGATGACCATGCCGGAAGACAACCAGCCTTCCGAACATCTGATCTCCTTCAAAATTGCCATTGGCAAGGAAGAGGGCGATAAGCAAAAAGTCGGTGACAATCGGACACCGGAAGGCATTTATTTCAGCCAGCGGATTTTAAACGGTCGCAAGCTCGGCCGTAAATATGGTCCCTTTGCCATTCCCATCGATTTCCCCAATCCCCTCGACCGCTTCTTTGGCAAGACCGGTTATGGGATCTGGCTGCACGGTGTGGAAGCGGACAAGCGCATTGAAGCTGCGAAGGTGACCGAAGGCTGCGTGGCCTTCTATAACGCCGATATCCAATCCCTGACGCAGTGGCTGGTGCCGGATCAATCGGTGGTGGTCATTGCCAAGGATGCGACTCAGGTGAACCGCCCCGAGAACGTCGCCAAGGTCAGGCAGCTGACCCAGGAATGGATTGATTCATGGGCGAAGCGGGATATCGAGCATTATATCAGTCTGTATCACGACAGCTTCAAAGCGGACGGCAAGGATAAAAAAGCCTATTACGAGTATAAAAAGCGCGTGTTTACATCATATCAGAACATGGAACTGGCGATGAACAACGTCCGCGTCTTCACCCATGATCGGTATGCAGTGGCCGTGATGAATCAGGACTTCAACGGCGACAATCGCTATCGCAGCTATGGTCGCAAGATTCTTTACTGGCAGTTGTCCGGTGATGATCAGTGGAAACTCTTCCACGAGGAATTTGATGAAAAGCCTCTGCAGTTTGTGAATCTGTCCCGCGAGAAGATTGCGCAAATCATCAAGTCTTCGCCGAGTACCAAAGCTCTGCAGGAGCATGTTGAGTCTCGCCTTTAAGTGGTCGCGGCCCCTGGCCGCACACTCCTCTCCCCTGACCCGGCACTTCTTTCCCATTATGCTTGTCCATAAAAGGCCGATCGACCTTCTGCGACGCTTTGCGGTTGCAGGAGTTGAAAGCGATGCGGTCTTTGGTTTCCATTCTCGTCAGCTCGATGCTGGTGCTCAGCATGACCCCCGGTCATGCTGCGGAGCCTATCAGCGAGCGCATTCGCCGTTTGCAGGCGGAGCTGGGACGTGAAGCGGGACAGAAGACTCAGGCCGTTCTGGATCGCTACTGCAGCCAGCACTGTCAGCTGCTGGAGGTCAAGGTCGAGGTCCATGAGACCATTCCTGACAGCGACGAGCTGGGCTTTGAATCGCAGAATTCCGCGGCCGCTGACGCCAAGCTTGAAGTGCAAAGCGTGATGCCCGTCATTCAAATCGACAATAGGGTTCTGCCGGTGGATCGCGACCGACTGGAACACCTTCTGCGTAACAAGATCCAAGGCATGGCTCCGGAAAGTACCATCAAATGGGAACCGGTGGATTTGCCCGCGATCGGCAGTTCGGCCCCCACGCCGACCGAGGATTTAAGTGTCCAGCTCGACGGCCGTCTGCGTCGGGTCATGAATTCGATTATCGATCGTTATTGCCCGGATCAGTGTCTTCTGGAGCGCATCGATATCGATGCTCAGCCGGTCGGCCCTGAACAGCTCAGCTCCTTTCCCAATGATCAGGTCATTGTCGGCAAACGAGCTGAAGGGGGCCTTCGTATCCAGGAGATTCGGGTCTATATGACCCTCGACGAAAACCTGCTGGAAGAGGAGCAGGCCCGTATTCTTCGTCTGATGAAGGCGCAAACCCGCTTTGTGAATCCCGTTGAGTTTGTGGTCGATACCACAGCCTTCCCAGAAACCGCCCTGAATAAGAAGAAAAAAGCCCAGGATGAATCTGCTGATCCCTATGGCCTGGAAAAACTGCGGCAGATGCTGACCCTTTTCCGTGATCTGGCAGGGACCAAGGAAGTCATTCAAACGATGACCAGCGAATCGCGTAATAATAGCGAAAGCAATACCAGCGCGGAACGCAGTGAAACCCACCAGAAGGAATCCGAGTCGCTCAGTCGCATGGAACGTGACAGCGAATCGATGCGGGAATCCAAAACCGAATCCAATTCGGAATCGAACCAGGAATCCTCGCAGACCAACACGCAAAACAAGGAAAGCCTGGAAAAGGAATCCGATCGGCGGGTTGATACCAATAGCGAATCGATGACCAATAAAACCCTGAGTAACGAGGAAATCGCGGCCTATGCTGCGGGATTCCTGCTCCTCGTGACATTGGCCGCGATTGTCATCATGAAGGTTTCATCCACCAACAAAACCGCGCGTGAGATGGTCATGGCTTCGGCTGGACCGTCGGCGGTCAGGCGTCGATCGGCGGCAGCGGCCGCTGAAGGTGACGATGGAACCTATGCCGAAGGTGGCGAAGGCGGTGGGGAAACCACGGCCGCTCCCGTGATGCGGGCCCCTTCGATGCAGGTTTCTCAGGAAAAAGCCATGATGGCTTTGAAATTGTCTCAATTGAAACAGGATCTGGTGCAGCAGTTTGTTGAGCAGCCGCGGATTGCCCGGGAAACCTTTACCCGGCTCCTGAAGGATGATGGCGTGGCGGAAACAGCACGCTATGTCCATATCTTTGGTCAGCTTATCGTGTTCGAGCTGCTCAATGATTCCAGTCTGAAGCGCGATCTCTATGAGCTCAGTGAATTCTATCATCGTTCGAATTTCAAATTTGATCAGGCCACCGAGCTGACCCTGCTCGAACGCCTTAGGACCATGGTGACAGCGAGCGAGATTCGGTTGCTGGCAAGCCAGTCGAGCGATCGCTTCGGCTTCCTCAATCGTCTGGATGCCCAGCAGATTTTCAGTCTGATTGCGGACGAGAAGGCCCGCGTACAGAGCATTGTCCTGACTCAGATCGATCGTAAACTGCGATCGTCTGTCTTTGAGATGTATGAGGGTGACGCCAAGATTCGCCTTCTGGAAGAGCTGTCACAGGCCGAGGCCATCCCGCGTGAGTTCCTCTTCAATGTGGCTCAGGCCCTGCAGAAGAAGATTCAATCACGCTCCGAATTTGATACAGAGCAGCTGCGTTCGAGCGATATCCTGCTCGACCTTCTGGAGCGATCGGATCTGCGTGATCAGCGCCGCCTGATGCAGACTTTGGAACGTAATAATCCCGAAACGGCCCGAGGTCTGAAACTCAAGCTGGTTACGATTGAAATGCTGGCTTATCTGAAGGATGGCCACCTGATCGAGGTGATTCTGGGTATGGAACGCGAGGATCTTCTGGCTTTCCTCGTGGGTTGCCGCGAACATATTCGTGACCTCCTTCTGCGCAAGGCTCCTGAAGAACTGGCCCAAAGCTGGATTGAGGATATCCGCAATCTTTCGGGCCTGGATGACAATGCGTTTCGCACGGCCGAGGTTAAGATCAAAGCCCGTCTGCGCAGTCTGGCCAATAACGGGGCGATCAGCATGCTCGATATCAACGAGTTGATTTACTCCAGCAAGGACGCCGAGGCTGAAGCGGAGGAGTCTGATACCGTCTTTTCCAAAGGCGCCTTCGCCGCTTGAAAAGATTCGCCCTGGCAATCCTCTGAAATTTAACCCTTTATCGTATTTATTCCAGTTGTGTCCCACCTTCACCGATAAATAATTAAGACTACTCATCGGCCAATCGAGGGAGCCAATCGTGATGAACATTCACACGTGGATTATTTTGGTAAGTTTTGTGGGCACTGCCTGCAACAATCCCAATTTGAAAAAGGCGCCCTTTATTACCGCAAGTACATTTGTAGAGGAAAGCACGAGCTCGTCCAGTAACGCGGAAGCCAAGAAGGAAGAAGTGGTTCCGGAGCCCATTCCCATGCCTCCGGAAACTAAAACTGCGGAAGAGAAGGTCAGTCCTCCCGCGAATATCTCGGGATCCTATTTGATATGCGCTGAAATGCAGGCCGCCACGGAAGCTCTCCCGGAAGCTGTTGTGAACTGCGGTCTGCGAGATCAAAAAACCAATAATAAAATCGATATCAGTGCCGGCTATGTGAACAGCATCTGGAGTTACCAGGCCGACCTGGGGAACACCATGGTCGTGTCCATGATTGAGTTGCCCAAGAGCCTCGAGTGGCACATTTCCATTACACTGAGGGCACCGTCCCTGGCTGAGGTTCAGGAGCAACAGGCCGCCATCCGATTCTATGTGAGTGTCATGAATAACGCTGGTATCAAGTACCAGGAGTCCACTGTCATCTCACCCGCCTTTGTGCGCTGGATGACTTCGAACGGTGCTCCGATTCCAGCGACGGCTGCCATTGGTGGAACGGAAAACGATGGGGCTAATGTCCTTTACCTGTGTCGAATGTATGTCGGTACCGAGCTCATTCCCGGCCGACTTCATACTCATGATAACAATATATCCGCGTGTCACACGGTCCAGAACGGTTCCAGTTTGGCTTCGCATCAAAACGATGGAACCATGACCTATCGCACGGATGTGCTTGCTGTCACCCAGGGGGTATTTGATGATTACTTCGAGTGGATTCCTGCGACGAGTGGGTTGAAACCCGCTCAGGCCATCATTACGGGATATGACTCGGTGGGGAATCCTCACTATACGTGTCGCAACCTGCAAAATGATAACAACATTGCGGAACAGACGCCTGGTGTGTTGCGTCCCGGCGCCTCGAGCTGCGCGCATGAGTTCAATGGGGCTAAATCCAATATCAATTACCAAGTATTGTCCTGGAAGGAAGCCGGTACCAAAAAGATTATGGACACGCGCCAGACCCCAACGCCTTAATGGCGTGAATAGCCCACAAAGTAATGCTGGCAACGGGTCTGGATTTAGAGTAATTACTCTAGTAACAGACCATTCACCAGCTTGGGCCGATTATCATGGGATCCCGACCTAAAACAATCGAAGCCATCCTCGAAGGCAGCCTGGAGCTGTTCAATCGATCCGGAATATCCGATGTATCGACCAATCATATCGCCAACCATGTGGGTATCAGCCCAGGCAATCTCTATTATTATTTCCCCAATAAGGAAGCCATCGTCCGCGCGATCTTTGCCCAGATTCGTGCCAGGGTTGAAACCTTGTGGGACGACAGCGCAAGGCTACCACTGCGGCTGCTGACTGATTATGTGAACGTGGTCTTTCGCATTATCTTCGGTTATCGCTTCTTCTTTGCCGAACTCACACTCATCCTCAGGCGGGATGAGGCTCTGCGTGCCGAATATATTCAATTGCAAACACGCTTTAAAGAAGAGCTGGCCGGACTGCTGCTGGGCCTGAATCAGGCTGGCGTCCTGGTGTCCCTGGAAGACCATGAGAAACGAATGGCCATGGCCAACAGTGTCTGGATTGTCACCATCTACTGGCACTGTTATCTGGAATCGGCGCCTCAGGCTGGACAACCGGCGCCTTCCCGCGAACTTCTGAATCACATCCTGTTTCTCTTAACACCGTACATTGAGCCACGTTTTCTCGATACCGTGCAGGGGATTTTTACATCTTTCTTGGAGGCAAGGGGTCATGACTAGTACAACAGCAAGCCGATCGCATCATGGATGGAAGGCCTTGATTTACTGCTCCATTTATATCTTCCCGGTGCTGGCCGTCGTGGGTTTTTATGCGGGCGGCTGGTGGGTATTTTCCGCAATCATTGCCGGTTATATCCTGGTGCCCATCAGTGACATGATCATCGGGACGAGCACGAAGAACCTCGACCCGGACGAGGAAAAAGTGGCTGCCAAATCGGATATCTTCCGCTATGTAACCTTTGGTATCGCCCCGGTTATCGTGGCCGTTGTGCTTTGGGGCTGCTGGGTGGCGAGCCTCTATGAACTTGCCTGGTATCAGTATCTAGGCCTGGTCCTGTCCGTGGCCCTGGTGTCCGGTGGCATTGGTCTGACCGTCGCGCACGAACAATGCCATAAGGTGAACAAGGTCGATATGTTTTTGGCTCGCATGAGTTTGATGTGCACCTGCTACATGCATTTTACCATCGAGCATGTTTATGGGCATCATGCCCGCGTTGCCACCGATGAGGATCCCGCCACAGCGAAACTTGGACAGTCCCTTTATCATTTCTATTTTCAATCGGTGTTCGGTGGCTACTGGAGCGCCTGGGAACTGGAAAAAACCCGGCTCAGAAAACGGCGCCTGGGCTTTTGGTCCTTACGGAACCAGATGCTTTGGTATACGATCGTTCCGCTCGCATTCATGAGCCTGATTACTTACCTATTCGGATGGTCGGGTTTGATTTTCTTTGGGCTGCAGGCCGTTGTAGGGTTCAGCTACCTGGAGGTGATCAATTACATCGAACATTATGGATTGGAGCGCCGCCGCACAGCCCAGGGTGGATACGAACGCGTGAAGCCGTTTCATTCCTGGAACAGTGATCATGTGGTTTCCAACTATATGCTCTTTGGTTTGCCGCGACATTCGGATCATCATGCGCATGGGACACGCAAATACCAGATTCTGCGTTCGCTGCCTGGGTCGCCTCAGCTGCCATACGGCTACCCTATGATGATGCCGCTGGCGTTTTTTCCAGTCCTATGGCGTCGGGTGATGGATCATCGGGTCGCCCAGGCTCGTGCTGTCATGAGCCAGGCACCCTTGATGGATTAAAGCGATTCCAGTTTTCCTGGGGCCGTCGCGCTCTGATGCCCCAGATGAACCTGCACTCCCGGCAGGGATTGGGCGAGATTTTTGAGAGCATCAAGACTTTTCTGGTTCTGTTCATGATCTTCCGAAAACTCGCCAGGCGGCACAGACTGTTCCCAGCCCCAGCGTGTATGGCACGTATCCCCGACCACCAGCTGGGGCCCCGTCGTGGCATTGATGACGAAGGCCAGTGATCCCGAGGTGTGTCCAGGGACAGAAAGCACGAAGAGAGATTGATCTCCAAAGAAATCGATCACCCCGGGTGAGTCTGCTGAAGGCTCGGGAAAATTAAGCTCGGACAGAGTGCGTGGTCCTTCCAAAAAGTCATCCGTTGTGCCACGGACCAGCATGTTTTTGAACAGCTTATGCGTGGATTCCTCGGGTCCAATAAAGAGCGGGATGGCCGGATTCAGATCGGGCACACCCATAATATGATCCATGTGCATATGGGTCAGGAACACGCCTTTGATCGGATCCGGATTTTTGTTGATCCATTCGCGCGTGGTTTGATGAATCACCATTTTATCCATATTCAAAAAGCGGGAAATCATGCCACCCAGGGGGGATTTTTCTGGGTTCTCTTTCATCGTGGATTCAATGCCAGTATCGATGAGATAGCGCCCGTAGCGTGGGTGGTCCAGCACATAGAAATAAATCTGAATGTCCTCAAGCTCATCTTTTAAGCCGGCTGCCTTGGCCTTGGAATCGTCGAGGTTAATGAGTCCACCGCGATCCGTGGCCCAGTTGGCAGCGACCACCTTACGGAACTGAATGGGCCCCTTGCTGGCCATGGCAGGCTTGATGGCCTCCACCTGAGAGGTCTGGCCCACCTCCACCAGTTGAGCCGGCTGGCTGGTGACGGTGCAGGCGCCGAGCATGCTGAGGGACATGAGTAAAAATAAGGGTCTCAACGGTTATCCTCCCAAAATACATACCTGGCGAAAGAATAGCGTTTTGCAGAACATTCTGCCTGCTCGAAATCATTGGCTCCGAAAGAATTTCGAAACCTTTAATGCATGCATCCTTGCTTCCGGAATGACTTAGGAAACCAGAAAGGCTTTGTCGAATCCGAAGTCTGACCGAAATAACAGTTGGGGACGACGTTTATGGAGGAGACATGCGAATGACAGCTCAGAAGACCGAACTTCAACCGCCTATGTCGGATACAGTTCATCTTTCCAATCTAAAATTGGCCGAACGTTCGATGACGCCTGGTCCGACTGCAAGCGGAAGCGAAGGCAAGATCGAAGGCCTGCAGACTGATGTGGTGATGCTGCAAAAGGCCGATGTATGGATGTCACAGTTTAAGACCCGCTTGAATGTGGGCATCATTGCCTTGGTCGTGATCTGGGGTAGCGTGTCTTACTATAAAAGTACAGAAATTCGACTCGAGGCCCGAACACCGCCTGAACAAATAGTGGCAGATGGTTCCCATGTGGAAGACCCGGTGCTGATCCAGGATATTGAAGGCGACGCCATGCAGCGTGAGACGCCCATCGAAGCGGAAAAAGTGAAAACCGAGGAGGCTGTCAGCAACCTCCCCGTGAAAGCGGCAAAAGCTGCGCCGACCAAAACGGTTAAGAAAGCCGTGGCGCAGAAGAATGTGAAAAGTAAAATGGCTGGGAGCAAAAACTCCGGTCGTCAGCAGAAGAAATTGAAAAAATCATTGGCAGCGAAGCCCGCTTCGTGAAAAAAAATCCGCGGTAGCCTGGCTTCCGCGGATCCCCATCACATTATGATGACCTCTCTCGCCTGTCTGCGTACCAGCCTGGAGTTGACTCCGATCCATGTCGTCCTTCAACTCAAACAGGTTGATGAATAACTTTTCGAGTGTTCTCATCTGTTTTAACTAAATATTGACTGGCTGGCCAGTCCTAAGTTGAGTTGAATTCGATATATTTTTGTTTCCCTTAAAAAGACAATAATTTTAATAGCTTATCGCTGTCGTTTATGTGCATATTTGGCATATATGGAGGGTGTTTGTGCCTCACTGTTTTGTATGCTAATCCAGAGAATTCTTCAGGGAATTTTGGGGATTTATGACCAGCACCGACTTCTCCATTCGCTATTGCCAGCTGAGGGATCTTCTGCAGCCGTTTGCGCTCTGCTGGAATCAATCCGTTCTGCATTATTGGCCGTCCTGCCGGGATGCATTACCCGGTGACTGGTGGGAATCCCTGGTCGATTGGCCCCTGGAAAAAATTCATGTATTGGATGATGCCATCGCGGGCGGATCGCAGCTGCCTGAACGCTGGAATGTGCCTATTGGACTTCGGGCGTTTTTAGATGCCGTGCGACCTCTGCTGCAGTTTCCTTTGGGTCCAGTTCCTGTGCTTCTCGACGAAACCAAAACCCTGCGCATGACCGCAAAAAAGCAGCATGAAATCGGCGCCATTCTGCCCTTTCTCGCGGCCCAGAAACAAAGGCTGGGAATTGAGCGGGCAGTGGACATCGGTGGAGGCGTGGGGCATTTAGCGCGAACATTGGCAACTGAACTGCAGATGCCCCTGGTGACGATCGATCGTGATGCTGCCCTGCAGGCGCAGGGTCGTTCACTTTTGCAAAAACTCAAGCTGAATGACACGACTCTGCAGTTTGTGGCAGGTGATATTCTCGGGAGTCGGCAGGACGAGCTGGATGGTTATTTTGAAGGGTCCTGCCTCAGCCTGGGCCTTCATACCTGCGGGCCGCTTGCCTGGACTCATTTGAAAAAAAGTCACCCCAGTCGGGGTCTGCTTAATTTTGGCTGCTGCTATGATCGCATGGATGCAACGCGTGATTGTCAGCAAAGTGCGTGGGCCCAGAGTCATCCTCTGCCTTTAACATCCTTTGCCCTCTTCCTTGCGACCCGAGGACGCCGCCGGACACTTGCGGAACTGGCCCTTCAGGAACAGGTCAATACGTGGCGTGTCGCCCTGCATTTATTTTTGCAGGAAGAAGGGTTGGCTGACGGTTTTGTGACGGCTGGTGATGCGCCACGTGCGGTCTATGGGCGGGATTTCGTGGCTTATGCCGAGGATCGGATTCGCTTTTTGAAGCTGGATTTTGAACCCCGCCGCGCGAGAGCTGCTGCCTTTTTCGGAAGGGCGGATGTGCAGCGATCCATGCGCGAATTTTTTCTGCTGAATGTGGTGCGGAATGCTTTTTCCCGGCCGCTCGAAGTTCTTCTACTTTTGGATCGTGCCCTATGGCTGGAAGAGCAGGGTCATGCCGTGGAGATGCGGCAGTTTTTTGATCACAGCATCTCGCCGCGTAACCTTGGTATTTTTGCCGAGATGATGCGGCCAACGAACCTGCCCGTCGCCTGATCCGGAGCGTGCCCTTCAACCCGGCAGGCTTTGCCCATTCATTTTTTTCCTGAATAGACGTTACGCAGAGGGAGATAGATCCCTTCGAGGACGGCATGCGCTCTGTTTTGGAAACCATTATACTTTGTCTTGTTCTGCTGGCGGCAGGACGGGCTGAGCTATGGGCCGCCTCGGAACCAATCCCTGATCTGGTCGCGTTTGAAATTAAACTCGAAGATGATCCCCCTGGGGCCCATGCCTGGGCTCGTGACCAGCTGCAACATATCGATCGCCACGGGAATCCTGCCCTGTGGCTGCGCACGCTCTGGCTGGCGATTGAAGTCTTTCAACCGAAGTCCCAACCGCTTTTTTCCCTGGTTCCTGAGGCCATCATGCAGGCGGAAGCGCTAGGGTTTAAGGAGGAAGCTTTTCGACTGCGTATGCACGCTCTCAGGATTGACCGCGTGATTCGGAAAACCGGTAAGGATCCGGCCTATTTCGAGACTTTGATTCAGGAAGGTCACCGTCTGGGCGTGCCGCGCCTGTTAGCTCGCGTGTTGTTTGATTACGCTTTTTATTTGCAGTCCCAAGGTGATCTGACGCACAGTCTCCGTTATCAGGACGAGGCTTATCAACTGCTTCTGAAGCATCCCATGTCGGATTTTGACCAGGCTCTTTTAAAAAATGAAATGGCCATCCTTTTGATTCAACAGGGTCAGGCGGAGCGGGCTTTGCCGATGATGCTCGAGGTCGCGGATTATTGTCAGAAGGCCCGCGTCCGTGCCTTCGCAGCGGTGGCGCTCTATAACCTGGCGCGACAATATGATTTGAAACAAACGGAAGCTGATGCCCGGCGTGCACTGTCATGGTTCGAAGTCTCCTATCAGGCGGCCCAGGATATTGGCGACGAGGAATCCCGTGCGTCCAGCCTTTACGGACTGGGATCCGTGGCCTTGACGCTCAAGCAATGGGAGACATCACGGAGGCATTTGAAAGCAGCGCTTCCTCTGTTTCTTCAGCAGCGGGATACCCATAGGGCGGTTGAGGCTTTAATCCTGCTGGCGCGTGGCAGCCGTCTGCAGAATCAGGGCCAGGAGGCTCTTTCGTATTTGCGTCAGGCCTTGCCCATGATGGAGAGTGATGACAGGAAACTCAGCATTCAGTTGGATGAAGAGCTGGCGCTGTCCATGATCCTGGTCGGACAGTATGCGGAAGCTTCCCAGCGTCTGCTGCAAACATTAAGAGATACACGCAAGCTTGTTGCGGAACAGCAGAAGGAGGAATACCAAAGGCGTACGGTCCAGATGGGGCTACGCGTGGAAGAGGAACGCAATAAGGTTCTGCAGCGGGAAAATGAACTGCAGGCGGAAAAGCTGGAGCGAGCCCAGATCTATCAATGGTATGTCATCGTCGTGAGCGTGATGCTGGTCGGTATGGCCATTTTCGTGTCGGTCGCTATTATTCAGACCATGCGGGTCCGTCGCAGCAAGGCCCGCATGCGGGAGATTCTGAATCATATCGAGGAAGGCATCCTGACATTTAACCGGCATTTTAAAATCGCACCGGAATATTCGGCCTTCCTGCAGAGGTTCACGCACCACACGTCGTCCATCAGGGGGCAATCCATCATCCCCACTCTCCTTGATGAATCGACTTTGCATCCTGAAGAAAAAAGCATGATAGCGGAGGTGCTGCACATCAGTCTGGGCGAGGAAAGTCTATCCTGGGAACTGAACGAAGCGCAATTGCCCCGGGAACTGATTTTCCGTCGGGACGAGGAACGGATCGCGGCGCTCCATTGGGTGCCTATGTTCGATGCGCGCGGAATCCTGCAACGGGTGCTGCTCACGTTGCGTGATATCACCGAAGAGAGACGCCTGACTGTCAAAATCATGCAGCAGGAAAAGCGCGAGCAGAACCTTCCCGTGAAAATTCGTGAGCTCCTGGAGGCGCCTCTGCCCTCGGTAGCGGCGCTGCTGCGGGAGATGAGTGGCTGGCACCAGGAGAGGCTGAACAAAAATTCAGACGAAATTCTCCGGCGGCTTCACACTCATAAGGGTATAGCCCGCAGTTTAGGGCTGAAGACGCTGAGTCATGTGATTCATGAACTGGAAGGGGATGTGGATAATGGCGAAATCTGGTCGATGCTCCTCGATCACGTGAGTCAGTATCAGCAGCTGATGGGTCAGGTCTTTCAAACCACGGATCATCCTTCTCTGTTGCAGAAGAATATCACCGCGATCGTGGCTGAGCTTCTACCAGGTTTCTTAGAGATGATGGAGCAGGGGTCATGCGCGGTGGAATCCTGTGTCGTGGACGATGCGATTTTACACTGGCCTGAGCCGCTGCTCATGGATTTGAAAAATGTGCTGGTGCATGTGCTGAGCAATGCGGCGGATCATGGGTATATCAGACCGCGAAAGAAGGGTCAGGCTGTGGCAGCCGCGCGACTCTTCATTAAGGCGCGGCGCCGAGGTGAAACTTTGGAGATCGTTGTAACAGACAACGGAGCCGGTCTCAATCAACGACTCCTCGCCCAGGCCGCCCAGGATCGAAATTTCCAGCCGGGCCCGGGGGAATCGGTTTATGATATCGTCTTCCATGAAGGGCTTTCGACGGCGGACCAGACGGATATCAATAGCGGTCGTGGTGTTGGACTTTCGGCTGTTGCTGCCATCTGTCGCAGTTGGCAAGGTGAGGCTCACATCCAGCCGGAAGTTGAAACGGGTGGGACGCGTATGACTTTGCAGTTCAAACAGAGTGCCTGAGTCGACTGTCCCTAAGGGGTGGTCATCTGCGAAACCACGGTTGCAGCCAGTTTTTTATGGCCTTCTTCACCTGGGTGGAAGCAATCCGATGATAGTAGGGTTTTATCAATGGTCAGGTCTGGCGGCAGGCTGATGAATTTATACCGCGGCTCTCCTGGTTTTTTGTTGGCTTCTGCTACCAGCTTCTTGAGACCTTCATTGTAACCCCGATTCACTGATTCGGCATCGGTTGCGTAGACACGATCGCAATAGAGTCTTTGGATGGCTTCGCAACTCACCTGACCAAATATCATTTCCTGACCGAAATTCTTCAGCTGATAGATAGGCGGTACTTCGGCCACAAAGATTTTGGCCTTGGGAAACATGCGGTCCAGTCGGCCGAACACTTCCGAGCTGGCTTCCTTAAATCCTTCAGGACTTTTTCCCTGGCAGAAATCGTTGCTGCCCAGCATAAGGAGGATATGATGTTCCGTGGAACCATCCTTGGGTTCGTCCAGTCCTTTCAGAAGTTTTTCTGTGACATTGGACATCGATCGCCCCACGGCCGACTCATTGTCGAGACTTAGCTTGGATGTGGGTATTTTGTATTGATCCACGAGCAGCTGCTTGAGGCTCCATGAACCCTGAGCCTCGGGATAAGCGGATTGGGGGCTGAGTGTCGCCGAAAGAAACAGCTGAGGATCTCGAGCCATGACAGCGGCGACGATCCCGGAAATGAGTTCAGGCGAGAGCGCTGTTCCCAGGCGTGTTGCAGCCAGGGCGCCCGCGGAAATACTGTCGCCGATGATTGTGAGCTGGAGGCTTTGCACAGGCTGTTTCTTGTTCGTGGAAAGGAGTTTTTTAACCTCGGCACCCGATGGTAAAGCTTGCAGGGAACCAGTGCCAAGAATGGACGATAAAAGCAGAAAGTTTTTTAATAGGGTCCGCATGGTCAACTCACAGTGGAACTGCCCTATCACATAGGCGCAGCGTGTGCCCTTGATTGTTGTCAATCAGCAGGTTGCTGTCAATTCTCTTCAAACAGATTCCATTCTAGCGCGTTCGCCGGGTGACGCTTTGTTCGCCTGGGGTTTCATGAGATTTGATGAAGCCACGGGAAGTGAGCGCGCATACCGGGTGTTAAGGACTCGTGCATCCTCCTTACCCAGAACATAAAATTGATAGGTGGGGAAGGGAAGCGCTTTTGTCATAACTCGTCCTGAGGAACCTTTCGAGACGACGTGACCTTCGCCGATCCCACTGGTAATATCCTGCTTTGCGGGCCACCGTATCGAGGCGGCCGCTGCGACTGAAGTCCTTTCGTTTTTCTTAAGAAGAGAACACCGTATGTCCTTCCATGATTTTCCCTCATCGCATGCCATGCGCGTCAAGCCCTTCTGGACGCTCGATCCCGCGATCATCTTTTTGAATCACGGTTCC
>NZ_DASQYZ010000252.1:0-6123 GCF_035638955.1 Oligoflexus sp.
TAAACTGCCGTTGCTTTTGCGGGATCGTTCAAGAAGGAAGCCCGAGTCGAGTTGAAAAAACTCGTTGAACCTGGCAACTGCGGCGATTCCTCCACTGAATGAATAAGTGGTATTGGGATTTCCCGCGATCGAGGAATCATATTGAAAGAAATTTCGATTTGCACCGCCGGTCAATGCCAGTAGAAGGCCGGGAATCCATGCTACCCCTCTCAGTTCACGCCCCAGGCTTGCGTTCAATCCGAGCGAACCCCGGTAGGAGAGATATCTTCGACTATCAGGATTGGTAGGCGCAACAAGTGACCCGCCATAGGTTAGCTGATAATCCGGAAACACCTCAAATGCGCGACTCGAATAAATCATTGACGTGGACGACCAGACGTTACGTTCTTCAGGGGCATCCTGATCCCTGGAAAACCCGGTGGATAAAGCGACTGAACTCTGATCCGCGAGACCATAAAAAATACCAAAACGGCCAGCCAGAACCGAACTGTAGTCAGCTGATTTACTTCCTGCAGCGCTTCTTGAATAAATTGCAGTGGCGCTGGGTTTAAACTCCCCGGTGGCGGTTCTTTCGTCGCTCGTGGGATTGCCTTCCGCAGGAGCTGGTGCGCGACCATAAAGCATGCTTATGAGGACCGCGTAAAAGCCAATTTTGCTGAAATTACCCTTCATTTAACCCCCTTGCATTGTCTATTGGGTGGTCAGTCAATTAAAGAGGCAAAAAAAATGAGCCCGCTTGGCGTCATTTTGAATACTTAATCCTTATTAACTATATTTTCAATCTAAACGCTAAATTTACACTTAATAAATTGAGCACAATGTAACTTTCGAAGTCTACAAATTGCATGATGATCTTTGGTCAGAGTCCAGACCGGATTTTTCGAGTGCGTGGTAAAGGACCAACCAAGTGTAGGGGCAGGAATCGCTTTGCCGCTGGGCGTTTCACAGCCTCGTGCGGCCTTCCAGAGGTTTGAAAACCGTTCATCTCTGATTCCGGTGACGTCGGATTGTAAAATTCGTCGGAGAAAAGGCCTCGGAAGATCGGTGCGTATGGACAAGGCCTTGATGGTGACGCAGGGATATCGGCACTGCAATGAGCCTCCTCCATATCTCGAACCTTCATCGCCACATTTTTCTTCTGAACCCGATGATCACGATCAAAAAAATCCTAAAAAAAAAGGAATGGAAAACCATTCCTTATCAAGAACTGCGCATGACTGAGTCTCAGGGGGAGATTCAGAATGCGACCTGAACATAGCTTTTTTTTGTTTGCCGGTGTAAAAGAATCCTCAGTCATCGAAACAAATGGAGCCATTAAGAGTACAAAGAGGATCAAGGTGATTATAGCATAATTAATCATATTTTTTTAGAGCGTGTACTCGTTTTTGTGCGACATCCAACTAAGTTTTAAGTGGAATCCCTGGAGCTGCTCTTTTTGAAAGAGCTATATCTTCCAGTTAATGTGACTAAGCTATAAATCACCGGAAAAAAACCTATCGCCAGAATTACCCACCTATACGGACTCGGCTCGAAATTCCGATGAATCACCGCCATAATGATAAGAAGGAAAACCAAGTGCGCGACGAAAATTGCGATCTTTGCGTGCATTGAAGCTGCTGACATACCGGTTCACTCCTTTTATTGAGAATACGATGAGTCCGATCTGAACAGGACCCCTGGGGGAGTTGGTCTCTACTCCGGCCTTACCTAATCCTACTGTCGCTGGCGAAGCTATGCCTGGATTATTGCGCCGGGGAGGCCGTGATTGTCCCACAGGCAATGCGCTTTCCGGAATCGCCCGACGGTTGAGTTTTCAGATCATCTTGCTTTTCATGGACGACAACACTTTTCCCCACGATTGCACTCCAATCGGAAAAGGCTTCGAGATCGGGCAAATCGACCTTCAAAAGTCCGCTCCCGTCCTGCTCGACAGGTATATTGCCGAGATCCCCGGCATGCCGCTCTTGGCGGTGAGGCCCTGAATGCTGATTGCCAGTGGGGTTGAAATGTCCGCCTGCTGATGATGCGTCCTCAGCGCTGCAGTCACCTTTCTCGTGAATATGAATTCCGAGTTTCCCCGGAGTGCCGCCGGTGATTTGGGCGACCACCCTGATGCCTTTTTCAATTCTGCTGAATACAACCGTCCCTTTAATATTCGAGGCATTTTTTGGAACAAGCGAAGCTTCACCCAGAAGGAGAGCGGCGTCTGAACCCTTCTCATGGCTGCTTCCGCCGGGAGTGGTGCAAGAGTAGGAAATAACCAATAAGCCGAAGATTGCTGAGAAAGATAGAAATCCATGGAAAGACATAATTCCACCTCTAATAAAAAGGACATTTTCAGAAAAGGAAACAGGTTTCTGAATTTTAGTCCAGCCGAATAATCAAGCCGCCCCTGAACATTTTCCACTGAGAGACTGAACATCAAAACCTAATTTGGACTCGCCTTGCGCCTGGCTTTTTAATTCTGAAAGTCTGTCTTCCTGCATACTTAAGAATAATCGAAAATGACAGAAAATTTTCTAATAAACTGCTTAAAGTTGTTCAACATGCACAAAAAGCTTCCTGTGATGAAACGATCATTGCACGTTGACTCCTTTTTTCAACGGGATGCAAAGAGGCGTTCAAGAAAATCTCACGAAAGAGTTGTCATGCTGGAATCTCTCCGGAAAATGGACCAGTACCCATTTCCCTGGGAGACAAGGGATTGAGGCTTCGGGCTGTTGAATGAAAGCAGGGAGATACAATGCATCATGGCCTAAATCTGTTTTTGAAAGGTGAAAAAGTCATAATCAATGGAAGACGCGGAATTGTGCGTCACCTGACAAACCGTCGCTGCTGGGTGCTGCATGATGGAGAGCAGGCGGCGACGGGGTATACGTGGAGGCAGATGATTCGCGGGACTCGGGTTCCACTTCCCATAGCAAGTGGCTCTAATGTCTGGCCGCCCTTTTATGGGAAGGAGAGCGTCCGGATTAGGCTCCGCTGAAGCTCCTGAGCTTTTCAATGATTCCGACCAAGAACCGAGCTCGCTGATGGTTGTAATCAGCTGAGCCCTGGGACTTTTTATGGCGAAGGATTTGCCGGACGGCTCCACCGCCCTTTTGAAGTAAGTCTGATAACACCCGATGATGTCTATCCCATCCCCATCATTCGCCGGGCTAACGTACTCAACTGCCTCCATTTGGGCTATGTGTCATGGGACATTTCTTTAATTTTAAACGTTGATCAGAAGACTGTTACAAACATTGCACCGGTCTTGAGAGCGCTCTTTACGAGGATGGGCGTGATCGGATTGCCTCGATGCTGCCCATGGCCCTTCTGGTTTTTTCCTGCCGGGATCTTTTAGCCCATTACCCCGGTGCGATAATTATGGAAAAGCCAGCAGGAGCGATGGTTGATCGGGAGCTCCTGGACGATCAGCCAGCCGAAGATATCTATCTGGCCGTAATCCTCAAAGCAAATAAGCCGACCATATTCATCGATTCTCAAATGGACGCTTGTCGGATCGATTGAAGGCATGATCCTTGCCCTATCCCAGATTCGCTCCCGCCGCATTTTGGTAAGAAATCTGTCAGGTCAATTACCATGGCCCGGTTCCTCCTGCATTTCACGACGACCATGCCGCCGAAAAATCGCATCCGGATACGGCTGAAACTTATCCATCATGAATAGATCACTCTATTTACTTGTCAAGCTCTTCGCGGCTATTTAGGAAATTGCGGCGACGCCCACACAGGAGCTACACGCTGACTCAAACACCAGATGCTTGGGTAAAGCAGAGTTTCGGCTTTTTGCCGATCACTGATCGTGCCCCTGGCTGTTGGATCTCTCGCTAAAAAAGGGGCCATGACTACAATGTCATTCGCTTAACTTAAAGCCTTACGTGGGCGGCCTATAGGTCGCCTCTTTGTTTTTTGCGCTTCGTGTGCTGGCATCCTGCTAACTGATTTATACGATCTGCGGGGATATTCTCTGCCAGGTCTTGCGGGATTGAGACAGCCAATGATGAAGCGGATGGAATATTTCGGAGCCGCTCGCATGACCGTCGAGCAGCTGTTAAGCACACGGCAGTTTAGAGTTCAAAACAGTAACCGGTTTCGCGCTGAGCAGAAGGCTTAAGACTGCATCGAATCCACCATTTATTGCTCATCCCATGGTGAGCAACGGGCAGTTTACACTGAATTTTCCGACTGTCCAGCCAGTTATCCGAACACCATCGACCCCCGTTCAATCAAGTCGAACAATTCCGGGACGATGAGGATAAGTTAAAATCAAATTGCAGAACGATTAAAGGAAGAATTGCAGTGGTGCTAATTTTTTCGAATTTTTTTTTAATTTTCTACCTTCTGTCCGTGAAAAATATTAGGTTGGGCCAGCACTTTTCTGGGTTATCAGATAAGCAGCAAGGTCAAGAAACAACAAATGAATTTATTTTTGATTGGATTCATCCTGCAGTTGGCAACCTTATACGGTTTGATTCTTTAAGCTGAATATCTGAACTACAACCAGCGTGGGGCGAGGAAAAGTGCATTTCCGGCATCGAAAACGATCAGCACTTTACAGGTTGGATCTATTTCAGGAGCGGTTCCGATTCCGCTGCGATGAATCGTAATCCCTTTGTTCTGGCAGATTGATCCGGCTTAATTCATCCATGAGAAGTATATGGTCTGCGTTCGTTGTAGTCGACACGCCATCAGGCGCGTTCGGGCCGCTGCTCATCCAACTTTTCCAAAAGATAAGCGATGCTATGCTTACATACGGTTTTTTCAACACGGACGCAGCGAGAAACGCCTATCAACAGTATGAGGCTAGTCAAATCCTGCCTCCCGCTGCTCAAGGCGTCATTTTTCGGGTCCAGTGTCAGGTCTTCTCTCAGTAATTTGATTTATGAGCAGCCGATTGCGCCTCCGGCACTCCGAGACAATGAAAACGCTCTGGAGCTGATTCAAGACGTTGACATGATTATCAAAGAAAAACTGGGCGGGATCGAGAGCGCAAAAGCTCTGGTGGTTCGGGAAGCGCAGGAAAAAGGTCTGGGCTGGTACACCACCGAAAAGGAAGCGGATGACATTGGCGCTGAGATGATTTATCGCCTGGGGCTGGATCCCATGTCTTTCGTTGAATTCAACGTCAACTCAGCTGAAGCGCAAGGCAATACCGAGTGCCGTAAGCAGTATGAGGCAGGCTTCCCAACTCCAGTGTAGCTTGAAGACTTCGATGATCTGCATCACGACTTCTGTTTCCGTGCTTACAATATCTTTCGGGAAATTGAAGTCCATAAGGACTATTTTGCCAAATATTCGGACTCCACAACTCCAGTCATTCAACCCGAACTGACATGGAGCGCGGCTCTCGACACGTTGATGCACATCGAGTGAAAAAAGATTCATGTCCGCAGGCGCGATAACGAAGTATATCCGGGGCATTCTGTTCAGAGAGCCCGCCCGAAGATTGCATCAGTCTGGTGGGCCGCGCGTCAGGCATTTATACCCAATTTCTCCATAAAACAGGCTGAGAACGATTTTTGCTGCTTTAGCCTGGAAAACGTTTGGACTATCGGATTTATCCTGATAAAGACGATCTTGATTGGCTACTCTCCCTAGTAACAGGAAGTAAAACATGTTGAGATTCATTGTGATATTTTTCTTTTCACTTTCCACTTTTGCCAATGGTGGAACCAACGAAGCGTCTCCGAAGACGTTGATGGATGGTAAATTAGAGCCGGAAATCAAGGACAAGGATCTGGTTGGATTTCGGCTGACGAGAATTAGACCTAATTCCATTTTTGACAAAGCAGGGCTGAAGAACGGCGATATTATCGAATCAATCGATGGAGAAAAGCCAGGAACGTCAGCAAATTCTTCGAAAATCTTTCAAAAAATGATAGGGAGCGAGTCGACCAGTCTTCAAATCATAAGAGATGGCGCACAGCTTGAAATTATCTTGGAAAACCAATGATACAATTAACTTGCATCATTGCATAGACACAGGGGAATTCATGCTCCGAACCAAGCCATGGCCAACAGAAGCCTTTCTTAGATTCCTGGTGATTGTTGTATCCCTGTCCTTATGGGCGGCTTTAATTCTATCCGTGATCGGCCTTGTGTATGCAATTGCGATTTT
>NZ_DASQYZ010000253.1:0-2353 GCF_035638955.1 Oligoflexus sp.
AAGCCGACTGGCATATACGGTTAGCTGTTTATGCACAGGGAGTTGAAGCTCTTCGTAGGATTCAACTTCGAGAGATTGAACCGGAGATCTGTAGCTGAGGTTTCCTCTTTCCGTTTCAGGTTCCAAAGCATAGACGATTCCAGCATGGCGGGCTCCGCTTACGAGATTCCCCTCCATCACCACATTCCTGCTTCCAATCCAAAATCCATTTCCACCCTGACTTAACGTCTCCATCTCAACGAGACCTTCCAGGTGGATACCGCCAACGGACCTGATTGCCATATTGTTGCGGAAGGTGCCACCCTCAAAACCTTTGTGCGCGACAAAGTGAGAACCTGAGACATTGTAAGAGACACTGTTTTCTACAACTCCTGAGCCGCTTAATGCCACACCCAGGCTTGGGCTTTCAACGATGGCAATGCCATGAATCAGTACAGGGGTCGGGTCAGCAGTCTGCTGAATGGTCTTTAGCACCTGGAGAGGATATCGACCTTTGGGTATCGAGCCGGCACTGTTGGGTGTACCTGATACTGCGTTGTTGATATCGTTGTCGGGTCCCGTTTCCACCCTGCCCAAGTGATGGAAGCCTGCGTAAAATATGTGCGCCGCTTTAGGGTTTAAAAGCATGACATGGCCTCGTTCCCCCAAGGGCGTATTTGCACCAAGGGCGGACCGGAAACGTACGCTTCGGCTTAGATTTGCTACATGAAAGCTAAACCGGGGGTCTGCAGGTTCATGCGTGTAGCTGAGTGGTATATCCAAAGTCAAATGGCGTCCTTCAATTGCCACGATGATACGCTCCTCATCTTCAGTTTCCGGATCCTCATATTCAAATCCATTCCAATGTTGCTGTACCCATCTGGTGCCTGTCAGGACGATCCTGTCACCCACCTGCCAGTGACTGGGAATATTGCTTAACTTGACAGAGCTCTCGCCTGACTTTGCTGCTCCCAATGCGGGTACAAAACTGCTCTTTGATTGGCCATATACACTGAGACGTCCCGTGATTATGAGGCCTTGACTTAATTGGTCAGGGTCCCAGCTTGAGTCGAGCGGATCATGCTTGAAGATAATGTCCGCTTCCGCAAGAACAGGTTCATTTTCGCGACCGATAAGGATCTGACTCTCAGGGCCAGATATGATTGTATCAACGACAAGCCGCGTATTTTGCACTGGTGACCAAGTGAGTAACCCATCGACCAAAATCCATTTAAGCGGATCCTCACTGACGATGTCATAAATGACATCAATTCTGTGAGGAATATAAACGCGGGCTCCATGCCCTGGAACCTCCTGAGTCGACCAGATCCCGGGATCAGACCATTGACCATTGCTTACGGCAACGTGTGTCGCAGAGCTCAAGCGAAGCCTGCCGAGCTCAAATAACACTGCTTCGCCGGAATGGACCGCAGCGTGGTCATGGTTTGATACAACTTGAGTTTCGCAAACTTCTGCCAAAGAGCAGATATCGCGGAAGTGATTGTAGGTGAAGACCAGGACTAAAAATCCCAACATCGAGAGGAATGCTGATCTACTGACTTTCATCGACCGCTCCACTACTTCCAGCCACTCAACTCACCAACATAACCGTGCAGGCAGGACTCCCCAAAGTGAGTCTGTAGGCATGCTAACTGATTCAAGACACGTGCTTTTAACCGAGCTTTCTGAACCTTATCTGAACTGGTTGTTCGAAATTGCGCGAACAATATCGCCAGGACTTCGGGGAGGGAAGCAGCGTATATAAATGAGGTGCAGCTTGATCGGTATGTGACAGAAACCAGGGCCCCGGAAAGAATGACTATAAAATAAGCAGTCAGTTAAAATTATTGGGAAATTTCAGAATTACGGCTTTCGCGAAAGCCTTGATAATCAAGGGTCTGCTGAAATTCCAGGCATTCTTTCCGGGGCCCTGGACAGAAACGGTTGTGTTGCGCCTGGGTAAGTCCGTGGTATTCTCCGGGAAACCTTGGGAGGGCGGCTCATGCTTTTTGACACCAAAGGACATTGTTTTAAGCGCTAGATCATCATGCTTCATGTCCGCTGGTATCTTTCCTATAAGCTGAGTTACCGGGATCTTGAAGAGATGGCCGAGGAACGTGGGCTTGAAGTTGACCACACCACCATCTACCGCTGGGTCATCAAGTTCACGCCTGGGCTGGAAAAGGCTGTGCGCCGGCTCAAGCGGCCTTTGGGCAAAAGCTGGCGCCTGGACGAGAGTGTGTCGTAGAAAGCAGCATGGAAGATGAAGGCAGGCCCTTCGTAATCGGTTTGCAGGAGCGGATTACAAACTACTGCAAGCGGCCTTGGTAAAGAGCCCTGGTCGTGAGCGTTGCAGAAAAGGCTTCGTAAAGAA
>NZ_DASQYZ010000254.1:0-76382 GCF_035638955.1 Oligoflexus sp.
ATTGAAAGAAGGCCACCGATGCAACACAGCATGCAAAGACCTGTCAATGAAGGCATTCTGATTCTCGATTACGGTTCGCAGTACACGCTCCTGATCACCCGTCGCCTGCGGGAATTGGGTGTCTATGCTGAAGTCATCGACGGCACCCGCGCCACGCCTCTGGAAGATTTTCACCATCATGGCATCATCCTCTCCGGCGGTCCCGATACGGTGACCGACGAAGGCGCTCGCACGATGCCAGCCTGGGTCAAATACAGTGAGAAACCCGTGCTGGGCATCTGTTACGGAATGCAGCTGATGGCCGGTGTATCCGGCGGCAAGCTGCGCAGCGGCACCCAACGGGAATATGGTCGCGCTCAGTTGAAATTGGAACTGAGCCGTGTTCCGGCTTATGCCTCGAGTTTAAAAAACCTGCCGGCTGTGCAAACGGTCTGGATGAGTCACGGCGATGACGTCGAAGACAGCAGCGGTGTGTTTGAAGTTTTGGGTCGGACCGATGATGGGGTCGTGGCTGTCATGGCCCATAAGGAACGGCCATGGATTGGCCTGCAGTTTCATCCCGAAGTGCAGCATTCCGAATATGGCGCTGACCTGCTAAAAACCTTTATCAGCGACATCTGCCAGGCTCCTTTGAATTGGGACGCCGGCTGCATGATGGAATCATCGCTGGCCAAAATTCGTGAAAACGTCGGTGACGGCAAAGTCCTGATGGCCGTCTCGGGCGGCGTCGATTCCACGGTGGCCGCCGTGCTCCTGACCCGAGCTCTGGGTTATGAGAAAGTGCATGCGATCTTCGTGGATCATGGCCTTTTGCGCAAGGATGAGGCGCTGTGGGTTCAGGCTGAATTTGCTCGCATGGGCGTGCACCTGACCACCATGGATCGCAAGCAGGATTTCTATGCGGCCTTGAAAGGCGTCAGCGATCCGGAACAGAAGCGTAAAATCATCGGCCGTAAATTCATTGAGGTCTTCGAAACCTTTGCCAAGTCGCAAACGGGTTTCACACATCTCGGTCAGGGAACTTTGTATCCCGACGTCATTGAATCCGCTGGTCACGGCGCGGGCGCCAAGGTCATCAAGAGTCATCACAACGTCGGTGGTCTGCCCGAGAAACTGCACCTCGAACTGTGCGAGCCCTTCCGTTATCTCTTCAAGGACGAAGTCCGTGTGATAGGCCGCCAGCTGGGTCTTCCCGAACAGCTTGTAGACCGTCACCCCTTTCCAGGTCCTGGTTTGGCAGTCCGTATTCTGGGTGAGATCGATCCTGAAAGCGTGCGGATTCTGCAGGAAGCTGACGCCATCTTTATCAATAGGCTGCGTGAAGAGAATCTCTATCATGCTGTCTGGCAAGCCTTTGCGGTTCTGCTACCGGTGAAATCGGTCGGTGTCATGGGTGACAATCGCACCTATCAAAAAACCTGTGCGCTGCGTGCTGTCACGGCATCGGATGGGATGACCGCGGGCGTCGGTGATCTGCCAATCAGCTTTTTAGTCCGTGTTTCGGATGAGATTGTGCGGAAGGTCAACGGCATCAACCGTGTGGTGTACGATGTCACCACCAAGCCGCCTGCCACGATTGAGTGGGAATAAGATTCAACGTCCCTCACAACGGATGTAAGAGTATTCACTAATACTCTTGCATCCATACTCGCCTGCTTTCGGACTCGTCATAAGCCCCTGCGTTCCATTGCTGAAGACCACCACACAGGTTTTGTATTTGTTGCATTTGATAACGCGTTCGATTTTAAGCGGAGGCGGTCCCTCGACCTCAGGCGGAAAGAATTGATCGCAGGCCGAGGCCAGCATGGCAATACTTATGAAAAGAACTCTAAGCATGGAAGCCTCAATGGGGTCCACTGCACGCAGACCACCTGCCCCCCTTATCGGCCAAGGCTTAGGAATTCCCGAATGATGGCTTGTAAAAACTTTGAGAAAGTCCGTAATGCCATGATATCAAACGGTTATTTCTGCTTGTTTTCCGTTACCTGGCCCGCCAAAACCCGTATACCGTAGGCAGCGCAACCCTCACCAATCATTCCTTTTTAACAACGATCTTAGGAATTTCAGGAAAATGCCGAAGGCGGTTCATGGAGTGGACGGCATGAAACAACTTCTCTTTATAATGTTTTTCCTCAGTTCCTTCAGCAGCTGCAAATGCCAGAAGGCAGACCAGTCAGAAGCTGATGATGGCGCCAGTGCGAATGAGTCAGTGGCTTTAACACCTGCTGTGATGCGACTGACTCCAGAACAGATTTCCAAACAGATCAAGCAAGCCTTGGATTTTGATATAGGCTGGACGGATCCGGATGGTCGGTTCCATGATCTTTTGATCGAAGCCTATGGTGTGCCTCTGGGTGGCATTGACTTTGTCAGCACTCACAAACGCGATCCCATTCCGAAAGTGCAAACACTGCTTTTGGTGCGACGCATTGCATATGATGTGGCCTCAGCTGTGGTCTGGCGTGAAGCCAAACCGGATGCAACGGGCCCCATTCTCTTTCAGCATTGCAGCGTGACCGAAGACTATCCTGGCGAAGACGCGGACAAGGATAACCGTTGGATGACGCAACTTGAGGATTTCTACTGGCGTTTTTACAGCCGTCCACCCACAGAAGCCGAGAAAACTTTGGTGCGGGCAACAGCGATCGACATCATGCAACGTGAAAAGTGGCCACCGACGGTTTGGACATTGACTCTTTATGCCCTGCTGTCGAGTCAGGAGTTTTGGACCATATGAATCAAACGCGACGCAAACTTCTGCAGGATGCCTTGAAAGTATTAGCCTGGAGCCAGCTTCCACTCGCGCCCCTGATGCTGAGTGAACGTGCACAAGCCGCAGATGTGAAGCGACGCTTTCTGCATATCTTCCTGCGCGGCGGCTGGGATGCGCATCTTGGTACCGATCCTGTGATCGGCAGTAAGGCTTCCAGTGTAGCTTATAACAGTGCCTATCAGGGTCTCAGCACCTTTACCGTCTCGGGTAAAAGCAATCTCATCGGTGGCTGGGGACTGGAACCTCTCCGCCAGGCCTTATCCCTGGTTCCTACAGCGTTCATCAATGGCCTCTTTACTGAAGTCACGGCGCATGAGTTGGCACAAAACTATATGTATTCCGGCGTTTTAAGCTTGTCACGCACCCGGGAATTTCCTTCTCTATCGGCCCTGATGGGTGTGGCCGCTGGAACGTTTCCCGCGCATGTTGTCTTGGGAGGACCGGTTCCTCTGGGCGAGAGTAAACTGAGCAACCCTCCTCTGCAGGCTCAAAGTGGAGCCGGCCTCGCGGATATGCTGCGCGGGCCCTATAACCAGTGGGTGAAAACCTCATCTTTCGAACCCGTCCATGATTTGATCAAGCAGCTCGATGCGATTCATAAAACCCAACAAAGCCCTGGTGCCCAGGCAGCGATGGCCGGCTGGGAAAGTGCGGCCACACAGCTGGACCAGCTTTATGCGACAGGCGTTGGCCAGAAGCTGTCTCTCGATGCTGTGATCAAATCCCGTTATGGAATCACGGATGACTATAGTGCGCAGACTTTGATACCCAGTGCGTTTCTCACGCTAGCCTCGGGTCTTTCCCCTTATGTCACACTCAGTATCGATGGGTTTGATACGCATTCCAATCACTTTGCGCAGCATGTCCCGATCATGCGCTTGGTGGCGGCTCAGATAGCCATCCTTATCAATGATCTGCGCAGTACCGAGGATAGTCTGCAGCCGGGATCCTCCCTCATGGATAATACGACCATCCTGATCAGTTCCGAATTCGTTCGGACTCCGGGATTGAATGCGGGTTCCGGGACCGATCATTGGCCATCCGCTTCGGCCGTTCTGCTGGGCAAAGGTGTCCAGGACAATACAGTGATTGGCCGCACCGATGACAATGCTCAGGCACTGGGCTGGCTGAATGGAGCCCCGGTGGCTCGCACCACGGATACCCAGATCACACCTGAACATCTCGTCGCGACTTTGCTGGATCATATGGGTTTTTCAGCTGCGGCCCAAACCATAAGCGGAGGACGCATCGTTGGCCTCTTTACCTAAATGCCTGATCCTGGTGTTCCTAAGTAACGCCGTCGTCGCTGGTCCACGCGAAGATCTGCGAACCCTGCGGTTTTTATCGCAAGCTTTACGCGATCGTGCTCCGACGCGCGAGGAAGCCGAAGCGGTTTATCGAGCCGAAAAAACTGTCGAGCAGTTTCGTGAGGAGTGGCTCGCCGGTGCTGATCATCAGGAGCGCGTGGCTCGGTTCTTTTTCGATTTACTGGGGGCTCCCAATTACTTTTTCGTGAATGATGACGCTTATTTTCTAGAGCAGAACAGCGCCGGCATCTGGTACAGTCCCACCAAAGGCGACTGTGCGGCAGGCAGTGCAGTTACAAGCACAGCCTGGTGGAAGAATGCGGATGAAACGATTTCCATCTGCTCCAACATAGTCAGCACCCAAGTTTCTGTCACCATCAATAGCACCTATTACGGCTGCACCTGGGCCGATGGTTTTCTGCGAAGTGGTTGTGGATGTGGACCGGAGCAAATTCTCTGCTACCCCAAGTCCCTGCGCTATGATCTGATGCAGGATCTGTCTCACGAATTCAAGGATCGCGCAGCCTATGTTTATAGCCAGCAGCTGTCCTGGAAAGATCTCCTTTCGAGTTCGTCGGTTTACGGCAACCGTGCGCTCGCCCAATTCTATCTGATCAATCAGTACGTTTCCCCCTGGCAAGCAGCACCGACAGCGACCGAAATCGCGCGTCTGCGGCAAATCCCCATGACCGAGAAAGTGTGGTTTGAAGCCCCCGCAATAGGCGCGGAACGCTCAGGCATTGTCACGTCGCCAGCGTTCATGCGACGCTTCAACAATGGTCGTTCGCGCATTCGGGCTCTGACAGACGCCTTGCTCTGTCATGACGTCGATAGCACTCTCAACACCAGTGGTATCTCAACGCTGGTCAATCCCGATGTCAATGTATTGGGCCAGTCCATCGTCACAAGACCTCAATGTGCCACTTGCCATTACGGAATGGATAACCTCGCCTCCACTCTGTTTGGCTGGAATGATCAGGGGACATATGAACGTTGGCCTCAGCAGTTATCTCAAACCGGTCACGCCTTCGGTCAGGATATAATCGGGCCGGTGGCTCTTATGGACGGATATATTGAAAGAGGTCCGGGTTTCTCTGAATGTATGAGCAAGCGTGCCTGGGAGGATTTCTCGGGTCGGCCCTGGTCGGCTCTATCCACAGAAGAGCAAACAAATTTCGTGAATGCCGCCACCCAATCCCCTTATGCTTTGATCCGCGGCATCTTCCAATCGTCGGCACTGACCAGCGCCCGCGGAGGATCAACGATAGCGGATGGCAGCACCAGCTCCTATGACTTTACGCTCGACGTGAATCCTATCCTGGAACGTAGCTGTAGCGGTTCTGGCTGTCACAGCTCGGACAGCACACTGGGTACGCAGTACCGATTCATAGGCGATGCCGCGGCTTTCAAAAAATTGCCAGGTCAGCGTTTGCAGGACGGATCGATGCCCCCTGCTTCGTCTGATAAAACTCTTCCTGATTCGGATCGAGCTTTACTCATGCAATTTCTGCAGCAACCTTGATGACCGTAGATGGCGTTTTAAGAATTGGGCTGGAATGTTCTGCCAGCCTGATCGAACCGCCTATGAAGCGCAGGGAACATGTTCGGCAACCACCGCAAGCAGCACCAAGGCATCAAAGGGTTTTGGAATCAAACGCTTTGGGTCCAGACGCTTGACGTTTTTTCCGACATTGCTATCGGCCGTCATGACGATAACCGGGATGGACGAAAACCTGGAAATAGATCGCTGCTGATCGCGGAATTCAAAGCCGTCCATAATCGGCATCATGAGATCAAGAATGATAAGGTCCGGCAAAACCTCGACCGACTCCAGCGCGTCCAGGGCTTCTCTACCATTGTTCACGCATATGACATCGTAACCTTTTTTGACCAGCAGTCGACGTACCAGCATCCGAATGTCTTCGGCATCATCCACCACAAGAATTTTTTTTCCATTCATTGGCAAGCCCAGGGTTCCTCTCATCGTTCGGGTTTGAGTCGGGTTCGTAGGGGTAATTTCACGATAAAGCTTGTCCCTACGGTCTTTTTCGTATCGACAGCAATCGAGCCACTATGAGCTTCCACAATCAACTTCGAAATGAAGAGACCGAGACCGAGCCCGCTGATGTTTTTCGAGGTTGCACGCTCAAATCGATCAAAGATTCGATCTTTCCTGGCGGGGTCGATTCCGGGACCATGGTCGGTTACGGAAATTTGAGCGAGGTGGCCCGCAGGTTTGCTGATAGCGATCTCGATCGGTTTGCCAGGCGCATACTTGATGGCGTTCGATATCAGATTATTCATGAGCTGGGCAAGCCTGCCCCGATCCCACAAGCCTGAGACCGGCTCATCCGCCTTGATAGTGACCACACAATGCACCGAAGCCAGCTGGATCGCAAAGCGCTCAACGACATCCTCCATCAGCTCTCTGAGATTCACGATGACAGGCTCAATACTGATCTTACCAAGCTGGATCCGGGACACGTCAAGGAGATCATCCACAAGGTGCTCGAGTGAAGCGACCTGTTTCAGCGATACCTCAAAGCTTTCTTTTAACTCGTCAGGGCTGACGGCAGGATTATCAGCTATATCCATCTCTGCCATCTGAAGCTGCAGCTTCAAAACAGTTAAAGGAGTTTTCAGCTCATGCGAAACGATGGATAAAAATTCATCGCGCGAACGGACCGATTCCTGGGATTCCTGATAGAGCCTGGCATTGTCGATGGAGATCGCTATTTGTCCGGCCAGCAAATCAAGCACATGCAGTCGATCCACAGTGAACGCCCCAGGCGTCAGATTATTTTCCAGGTAAATGATGCCAGCCAGCCGGCCCTGACGACAGAGCGGGATGCAGAGAATGGACTTGGTCTGGCGTCGTAGAATATAGGGATCACCCGAAAAAGGACTGGAAAGTGATGCGTTGTGAATGATGACCTTTTCCCTGGTACGCTTCACAACGTTGACGATCGCCATGGGAGCAACAAGTTCAAGGCTTTCCTGGGACTCGGTAGCGTAATAAAAGCTGTACCCAATTCCAGCCTCAGCCTGTAATGAAGGAAAGCCGTTGTCGACGAAGAACAGAAGTCCTTTCTCCGCGCAGGCATACTCCAGGACCGTACTGATGAGTGTCTTCAGAAGCTCTGGCAGAGCAAGTTGACTTGCAATGATTTGCGATGATTTGAGGATGGAGAGCAGATCGAGTTCATTCGACTCCCCCGTCGACGTCGCACTGCGGGCCATCCCAGACTTGCGAAGGCTGATAGTGAATTCTTCGTTGAGCTGGTGAACCTTGCCGTGGGCTCCCCATTCTTCATAAAGATTCCGAGCTTCCCGAACGAGAAAACCGGCAACGGTCGTGGCTTTCTGCGAAAAATGGTACCTGGCAGCCAGCTCATGGGACAAGGCCCGGAACTGGATAAATCCGCTATCCTCTGAGGCCCGAATGGCTTCATCATAAAGGCTGGATGGGTTCTGCATCGGGCTCTCGATTCGCATGGCTTCCGCAGCGACAAGGGCGTGTTTCGCTCGAAAGTTGTCCGGACACACGGCAGCCCATTGTGCCAGCTGGGAACGATAGGTGAGAATTTTCTGAAGTATGGATGACTTATCCTGATGCTGTTCATGGACGGCGCAAAGCGTTAACGCATGATAGAAGCAAAAGCTCGTGAATATCGGCATGGAAAAGGCTGCCCCTAGCACTTCCTCTGCAGCCGCTGCCGATTGCATGGCGGCTGCATAATCCTCGGCATGATAAGCCGCTATGGTCTTCAGAATGTGATAATAGGCGATGCCGCACCCGAACTGGGCAGCGGAAATCGCTTTCATGGCTGCCTCTTCGTCAAACTCTTCGGTACTGAACGAAACAGGGCTTTCCGTCATACCTTTTAAGTTGAGAATAAACTGCTGTTCAATGCGGATGGTTTCATAAACAGCTTTGTATTTGGTCCGCTGAGCAAAGGACGCGTATTTGAGCGTATATTGGTGGACGTCTTCAAGTGAAGCTCCTGACTCCCATACGTGCCAGGGGGACTGAAACCCGATGTAGTTCGAATAAATAAGATCGCCGCCTTCCACGCATGCTGCAAAACCCTTTTCCAGAATGGGCAGACCTGATGCCACATGGTTTTTCCAGAAGTTGACATGATCGCCCAAAAAATGGAGCATGCAGCCTTTGAGTTTTGCGTCACTGAATCGTTCGTTGAGCTGAATCGCCAACTGAGAGAATTCCAGGCCTCCGTCAACGTCCCCCTGGGCGCCGCAGAGAATGATTCCATAGATGCCGTAACCGTAGCAGGACGACTCCGTATTCCCATGCGCCAGGGAAAGACTCACCATCTTCATGGCGATCCAGGAAAAAACAGGGGGCCTTACCATGTAAATAGGGGGACCTGCGGCCTCAAGCAGCCACAACGCGGCTTTGACCTTGGGATCGGTGGCCAGTGGGGCCTTGATCAGGTCCAAGGCAGGGCGGGCGCCGAGAAGCCTCTGGACTGTCTCGCGTTCCCTCTCCAGCGCTTCAGACACCTGATCATCGGCAGGAACTTCATGGCCTGTGCTGGCAAGAGCTTGACTGAAAATGTCGACAGCACGTTCAAAGTCGCCAGCAACCTGGAAAAGTCTAATTTGCGATTGATAGACTCTGGCACAGTCGATGGGATCCTTCGCCCGTGCCAGCAGCACCTTGCTGAGTTGCTCGGCCTCGTGCAGATGCGCTGAGAGGAACTCGGACTCATAAAAATCATAGTGAAGTTCGTAGGAGAGCTGGTAATCAGTCTCCCAGGCCTTGGGTGGCATCAGGGAAACCGCCGCTGCAAAATACTTCACAGCGGGATGGTATGCGGAAGCGGCTTTGGCTTGCTTGCCGGCATTGAAGTTGAGAAGGAGCACCTCATGACGCTCCGCAAGGTCCCAAAGCAAATCAAGCGCAAGATTGAATTGACCGACGATATCAAACAATCGGCTATCATGCCAACCAGGGGCGAGATGAGCCAGGAGCCGCCGGCCTAAATTAAGGTGCTGGACTTTCCTCTCCTCTTCATCGAGGAGGCCATAGGCAGCCTGCTGGACCTTATCATGATGGAATTTGTAAATACGTTTTCCTGCATCGCGTTCGTCGTCCACGGCGAGAAAAATGAGTCCGGCCTCAACAGGCATGTCCAATTGATTCAGAGTTTGCTCGAGTGAAAGGCCCACCGCGGTGGCCAGAAATTCGACATTAAACGTATTGCCCAGGCAGGCGGCCGTCGCCGTGATGCCCTGACCTTCTGCAGGGAGGCGCAAAAGCTTTTTAGTGAGCAGATCGACGACGTTGCTTGTGACGGTCTGGGAGCGGATGCTGGCAGGATCCCAGCGCCATATACGGGTCAGGGAATCGTATTTGATCAAGCCGTCCTGATAAAGCGATCGCAAAAACTCGATCATGAAAAATGGATTGCCTGCTGTCTTGGTCATGATGAGCTCAGTGAGCGAGCGACCCGCCTCAGGAGTGGTGCGGAAAGAATCCGACAAAAATTCGGACACCGTCTGTTCGTCAAGAGGTTGCAGTATGATCTGGGTAAGGTTGCCGCCACTTTTTTCGAGTTGGTGCATGGTCATCGTAAAGGGATGAGCGGCATCCACTTCATTATCCCGATAGGCAAGCACGACCAGGATGGAACCCATGCCTGTCGCATGAAGGACATTGTTGATCAGGCTGAGTGTTGCACCGTCCGACCATTGCATGTCATCGAGAAATAGCGTCAGGGGATGCTCGCGGGTCGCAAAAACTCCGATCAGTTCCTGAAAGACAAAGTTGAAACGATTCTGCGATTCAGCGGGGCCGAGCGCTGCCACCGGCAGCTGCTTGCCTATGAGAAATTCAAGATTGGGAATAAGATCACTGACGACCTTACCGTTGGTTCCGACCGCTTCGAGGATCTGGCTTCGCCAGACCAAAAGCTTTTCTTCGGACTCGCTTAAAATCTGCTGTAACAGTTCCGTGACAGCCTGCACGATAGGAAAATAAGGGATATTGCGTTTATATTGTTCTGATTTTCCCGTGATGAAGTAACCATGTCGCTGCACGACAGGTTTATAGAGCTCGCGGACCAAAGCTGATTTGCCAACCCCGGAATAACCGCCGAGCAGGCACGCGACAGGGGTATCATGCTCAACGCAGGACTCAAAACAAGCGACCATTTTCGCCACTTCATCTTCGCGACCATGAAGCTTTTGTGAAAGCTGGAGCGTATCCGAAATGTCCTGCTGAGCCAACGTAAAGGTTATGACGTGGCCCCGTGACGCAAATTCCGTTTCGCAATGCAACAAGTCGGCAAGTATCCCCGCCGCACTTTGGTAACGATCCTCCGGCGTTTTAGCCAGCAGCTTCAGGACGATGTTCGACAATACGCCTGGCACGGTCGGATTAATTTCGGTCGGGCTGGGAGGACGCCTGGCGATGTGACAGTGCACCCACTCGAGGGGATCCTTCGCTGAGAACGGGAGTTCGCCAGTCAGCATCTGAAAGAAAGTCACGCCAAGAGAATAGAGATCAGACCGGAAATCAATGGCCCGATTCATCCGCCCTGTCTGCTCCGGTGCGATATAAGGCCACGTACCTTGCGGTGTGTACGGGTTGTTCGGAATGCGATAGGGAGACACAAAGGAAGTTGCGATCCCAAAATCGATGATCCTGATTTCATTGGTGGATCGTTTCAATAGAATATTTTGTGGTTTGATATCAAGGTGAAGAACATTTTTTTCGTGAATCGACTTCAAGGACTCGGTTATTTTGATTGCCAGAGTCAGGAAGTCCGAAACGGTCAAAGGATTTTTAAGGAAATGTTCAAGCGATGTGCCGCCAAAGTCCTCCATGACCAAAACCGGTCGTCCCTCGTATTTGGACATGCTGATCGGTTTGACAATTGAGGGCAGGTCGAGGTTGCTGGAAATCGTGTATTCGTGTTCGAGCCGGCGTAGATCACACAGTGTGACTTGATCGGCCTCGTTCAGCACCTTGAGAATGACGGGAGAATTATTTGGTAGAAGTCTCCCTCTGAGGAGACAGGTCCGCTCACCTTGATGAAGGACCTCGTGGATTACACAATCCAATGAGCTCATGATGGACTCTTTTCGTTTGGCGGCTGGCATTTGCAACGAACTTGCCGCGCCTTGACGATGGGACGGTGACGAGTAATTCTATGGATATTAAGGAAGAGCGCTGGGAAATACAACCCATCCTTTCCAACCCAGCCTCTACCCGCTGATTCCCTCTTGACCCCTACAGCAATAAAAAACTTCGTTTTTCGCATATCTGTGAAATCCGATCCGCTGCTTCTAAAATTAGCCAGTTATATCATTAGGATGAAGAAAATTTTAAATATTCCTTTACAAGAATATTCCTTTTGCCGAATATATAAATGTGAAGGGTGCTGAATGAATTCAACCCAATGGCAACCGCCCCTTCACGAGGTGACCGATATGCAAAAACACCGTCCAGCCCTGGATATCACAACGCTGAGTGCGTTGGCAGAACCGAATCGCTTGCATATCGTTGAACTCCTGCGCAACGGTCCGCTCACTGTGGGGGAGATCGCGGAACGCCTTGGGCTTCGGCAGCCTCAGGCTTCGAAACATTTGAAGGTGCTGAGCGAAAGCGGAATTTTGGAAGTGAGAGCCGAGGCCAACCGCCGCGTTTACACGCTCCGTTCCGAACCCTTTCTGAAGATGGAGACTTGGCTGAAGTCCTTCCCGCAGGCAATGGAAGAGAGATTCGACAATCTGGAAGAGTATCTGACGAAGATTCAGGGCGAAAAGAAATCCTAGATCAAACCGATGAAACGGAGGAAAGAATCATGTCCAGGAATGCAATGGTTTCTCGTGTGGAAAACGATACTGTGCTGATTTTGGAACGCATTTTTAATGCGCCTCGCGAGCTTGTTTGGAAGATGTTCAAGGAACCCGACCATCTTAAACACTGGTGGGGCCCTCGCGGCTGGGAGCTCCCCGTTTGCAAAGTCGACTTCCGGGCTGGTGGCGTCTGGCATTATTGCATGAAATGCGTGGATAAGAGTCAGGGTGAATTCTTCGGCATGGAAGCCTGGGGTAAAGCGATTTACAAGGAGATCGTCGCGCCGGAAAAAGTGGTTTACGTCGACTATTTTTCCGACGCTGAGGGCAATAACAATGAATCCTTGCCATCAACCCTGGTCACGATGGAATTCGTCGATCTCGGTGGCAGGACCAAACTTATCAGTCGTGGGGAGTATGCTTCAAAGGAAGCTCTGGAAACCGTCATGAACATGGGCATGCTGGATGGCATCACCCAGTCCTGGGATCGTTTGGAAGAGCGGTTGAAAGAGCTTACTTAAGTGGTATGGGGGCTACGGCCCCTCACTCGCGACTCAAGGCGGCCCGCACACTGCTTTCCTTAAGATCGCTGGACAGGTTTTCCAGAAACCGATAGGCGAAATCCCGCAGATAATGCCCGCGTCGCAAGCCAACCTTGGTGACATTCAATTCAAAGATATGACTCGCATCCAGCAAACGCAGACCGTGATCACGGCCGGGATTAAAAGCCATTGAAGCAATGATCCCGATCCCCAGCCCCACTTCCACATAGGTCTTGATCACATCAGCATCAATCGCGGAAAGGACGATATCAGGCGTCAGGCGCGCGGCCGCAAAGGCATTATCGATTTGATAGCGGCCCGTGAAACCTTCCTGATAGGTGATGATCGGATATTCTGCCAAAGCTTCAACCGTCAGACGATCCATCTGCGTCAGGGGATGACCCACCGGCACGATCACACCGTGATACCAGCTGTAGCAGGGGAAGGTGACGATCTCGGGTATGCTATCAAGACCCTCGGTGGCAATCGCAAAATCGGCTTCGCCACTCACCACCATGGCTGCAATTTCACGGGGACTGCCCTGATGCAAACCCAGGTGCACTTTAGGAAAGGTATTCTTAAAACTCTTGATCACGTCGGGCAAAGCATAACGCGCCTGCGTATGCGTTGTGGCGATCAGCATTTGCCCCTGGTCACGACTGGCAAACTGATCGGCAATTCGTTTCAAATTCTGTGAATCCACCAGAATCCGTTCCACAACCTCGGCCAATTCACGACCGGCCGGCGTCAAACCCAACAGACGTTTGCCACGCCGCACAAAGATTTCGATCCCAAGTTCGTCTTCAAGATCCTTGATGTGCTTGCTGACACCAGGCTGGGATGTATAAAGAGCAGCAGCCACATCGGTCAGATTGAAATCCCGGCGAATGGTTTCGCGAACTATTCGAAGCTGCTGAAAATTCATGGCTCACGGTCCGTGGTGAAGGCTATGTTTCCTGGACGGCCAGGCGCTGAAAGTCTTTATACGCCTTGATTTTCCAAGATACAAGCTGCCCTCGATTCCACCCGAGCCCGTCCCAACGATCCCGAGGGATTTCGGCGCGTAAGGCTCCGGTAAAATCCTGGTTCACTGCGGCCAGGTCCACCTGAATGATCGCTCCACGCGGGATAACCGAACGAATTTCAGCCTGGGGCTCGCCGTTAACTACAGGATATAGTTCAAGATCATGCGCTCGCACGAAAATCGTCCCGTCCTTACCCTTCTGCACAAGGCGTCCGGGAAGTTCGTTCACGGAACCCAGATAATTCATCGCAAACACACTTTCAGGATCACGGTAGAGCTGATCGGGTTGGCCAATCTGTTCAATAACACCCTGATTGAGCAGCATAATACGATCCGACAGAGCCAAGGCTTCGTCCTGATCGTGGGTCACCAAAAGGCAGGTGATACCCAGATCCTGCTGTAATTTTCGGAGCTGCTCGCGAAGGTCCTGCCGGACATGAACGTCCAGAGCCCCAAAAGGCTCATCGAGTAAAAGCACGCGAGGTTCAATGGCCAACGCTCGGGCCACAGCCACCCTTTGCTTCTGCCCACCCGACAGTTGCTGCGGAAAACGCTGCGCCAAATGCCCGAGCTGCACCAGCTGCAAAAGGTCATTCACACGTTTCCGAATTTGATCTTCGGGGACCCGGGTGCTGCGGGAGCGCATCCGCAATCCAAACGCAACATTGTCAAACACAGACAAATGCGGGAACAGCGCATAATGCTGAAACACGAATCCAACGCGACGCTCCTGAATTGTCCATTGCGCCGCGTCAAACCCATCAAAAAGAACGGAACCTCGATCCGACGTTTCCAGCCCCGCAAGAATTCGCAGAAGGGTTGTCTTGCCACAACCGGAAGGTCCCAGCAATGTAACGAATTCCCCCTGTTCGATTTCGCAGCTCACCCCTCGCAATACGAGAGTGTCGCCAAAGGATTTTTCTATGTGACGAAGGGAGATTCTCATTCACAACTCCGATTGGGTCATGCTTTGACGCACGGCCACGCGTTTGATCACAAGGGTTACCAGCGCGAGAACAGCTAACAGGGAAGCCACCGCGAACGCGGCGGTAAATTGATATTCGTTGTAGAGGATTTCCACGAGCAACGGCAGCGTATTGGTCTGACCGCGAATGTGCCCGGACACCACCGATACCGCCCCAAATTCTCCCATCACGCGAGCGTTGCAAAGGATCACGCCATGAATCAGCGCCCATTTCATCTGCGGCAAACTAATATAACGGAAAGTTTGCCAGCCACTCGCGCCCAGCATAACCGCCGACTCTTCCTGATCCGTGCCTTGCGATTCCAAAAGCGGCAAAAGCTCGCGAGCCACATAAGGCAGGGTTACGAATAAACTGGTGAGCCAGATCCCTGGCAGAGCAAAAATGATTTTGATATCATGCGCCGCCAGCCATGGACCCAAGGCACTCTGGGCCCCGAACATAAGCACAAAGACAAGGCCAGCCACCACCGGCGACACCGATAGGGGCAAATCAATCAGGGTAATCAGAAACGAGCGACCCGGGAAACGAAACTTGCCGAGCAGCCATGCCGCTGCGATTCCGAACGCAGCATTCAAAGGCACCACCAGGACCGCCATCAAAAGAGTCAACTGCATGGCCTGGATGGATTCCCCTTCGAGCAGGGAACTCCAATAAAATCCCAGGCCTTTATTCAGCGCTTCAATCAACACGGTCACCAAAGGCAGGAGGAGGACCAGGGTGAAAAAAGCCAAGGCTATCAGGATCAGACCGGCCGGCACCAATTTTCCTGCCGAGAAAGTCAGAGCCTTACGGGTGGGGAGCACAGCAGTTGGCAAGGTCAGAGTTGACGCTGAATCACGCATGATTACACCAAAGGTTGTCGATAGTGTTGAAGTCGAGCCTGCAGATGATTGACGGTCATCAGAACAATGATGGAAATGCCGAGCAGCAGCAAGGCAATGGCGGTAGCACCCGCATAATCATACTGCTCCAGTTTGCTGATAATCATAAGGGGTGCGATTTCCGAGATCATGGGAACATTGCCGGCGATAAAAATCACCGAACCATATTCCCCGACCGCACGTCCGAAAGCCAGAGCAGCTCCCGTAAGGATCGCCGGGGCCAGCTGCGGCAGCAGAATGAACCGAAAGTTCTGCCAGGATGAAGCTCCCAGGGTGGCCCCGGCTTCCTCATGAGCTTTTTCGAGATCCTGCAAAACCGGCTGCACCGTGCGTACGAGAAAGGGAATGCCAACAAAAACCAACGCGATAAAGACGCCGGTAGGTGTGAACGCAATGGACCAACCCCAATATTCCTGCGTGATGCGTCCGATCACACCGTGCTCACTATAAATTGCGGTCAAAGCCAGTCCCGCAACAGCGGTTGGCAAAGCTACGGGCAAATCAACCATGGCGTCGACCAAAGAACGACCTGGAAATTTATAGCGGGTCAAAACCCAGGCCAGTAAAGTGCCAAACACCGCATTTACGGCCGCCGCAGCGAGGGCCGCGCCCACACTTAAACGTACCGCTGCCAGAACCCGAGCCGACGTCAGGGTGTGCCAGAGCTGGTCCCAACTCAATGTTGATGTTTTAAACACCAGACCAGCCAACGGAATGATTACCATGAGCGCCAAATAGCAGAGGGTCACGCCAAGCGTGACCCGGAAACCAGGAACAATATTTTGTCTTCTGGCCAAGGACGTCATGATTTAGCTGCTCGCGCTCTGGATTTGATCGAAGAGGCCACCATCATCAAAATGCTTTTTCTGGGCTGCTCGCCACCCACCGAAAAGCTCATCCACTGTGAAGAGCTTGATAGGTTTGAAAGTATCCTGATATTTTTTGAGAGCCGCGGCCGATCGTGGCCGAAATCCATGTCGAGCTATAATATCCTGACCTTTTTCACTGTAAAGATACTGCAGATAGGCTTCAGCCTGTTTGCGGGTTCCATGTTTATCGACCACCTTATCGACCACGGCGATCGAGGGTTCAGCAAGAATGGAAACACTGGGAATCACAAGTTCAAACTTGTCCCGCCCCAGTTCTTTCATGGCCAAAAACGCTTCATTTTCCCAGGTCAGCAGCACATCCCCAATGCGACGTTCAGCAAAAGTTGTGGTTGCGCCACGAGCACCGGTATCCAGGACTTTCACGTTTTGAAAAAGGGCTCGCACGAAATCGCGGGCTTTGGCTTCATCGCCTCCCTTTTGCTGCAGCGCATAACCCCAGGCCGCCAGATAATTCCAGCGCGCCCCACCACTGGTTTTAGGATTGGGTGTCACGACACCCACACCCGGCTTGACCAGATCATTCCAATCCTTGATGCCTTTCGGATTGCCCTTGCGTACGAGGAAGACGATGGTCGAGGTATAAGGAGCTGATTTGTCACCAAGGCGTTTTTGCCAGTTGGGATCGACAATCCCACGATCGGCAATCACATCGATATCGTAAGCCAAACCGAGGGTGGCAACATCCGCTTCCAGCCCATCGATAATAGCTCGGGCCTGTTTACCGGAACCGCCGTGGGATTGATTCACCTCCAGGCTTTCACCCGTTTTGGCTTTCCAATCGGCGATAAACTCACGGTTGATGTCCTTATAGAGTTCCCGGGTAGGGTCATACGACACATTCAATAAGGTTTTGGCTTCAGCAAAGCTGGCCAGCAGAAGTGTACTGCACAAAAAGTGAACAAATTGGCTGCGAAAGCGCATAGCATCCTCCCCGGTGTTAGAGGCATCCTAACGATCGAGTTCGCATCCCTGAACGAAGTAATTCTTGGAAGCTTATTCCAAAACTGGATATAACAGATCGGTAGCCCGTCACAATTCCACCCTGATCCATGGGGCCGATCCTGCGTCTTGCTGTCCGAACTCACACAGGTATAATCGGAGGTCGTTTCAGCTGAAATCAGCTCCCCTTCGCCTTCATTTCCGAGGAAAAGCCCATTGGACGCCAGCTCTACGAATCATTACGTACAACTTCATGTCCACAGTGAATACTCGCTGCTTGATGGTGCCATTGGTATCAGCGATCTGGTTAAAAAAGCGAAAAAGCTCGGGCACCAGGCTGTCGCGCTCACCGATCATGGCAATATGTTTGGAGCCATTGAATTCTATGGCAAGTGCAAAGATAACGGGATCAAGCCCATCCTGGGCACGGAACTCTATTGGGAAGGCGTCGCCGCCAGTCGCGAACTGAGCAAGAACGGCCTTAATCTGGTTCGCAGTATGGATGCCTTTCACCTCGTGGTGTTGGCCCGCTCCAAGGCCGGCTATCACAGCTTGTGTCGAGTGGTCAGCTCCGCCTATCTTCAAGCTTCCGAGAACGATCCGATTCCGACCGTTAAAGAAGAGCACCTTCGCAGTATGAGCCAGGATCTGGTGGCTATGTCGAGCTGTTTGCGCGGGGAATTCGGCAGCCTTATGGAACTGCTTGCGCACCACAGCCGCGATCCGCTTGCGGAACTCCAGGCTCCGAGTGAAGAATTAGCACCAATTGTTACGGCCTTAACCGATCATGTAGCCGCCATGCGGTCCATTTTCGGGGAAGACGGCTATTATATTGAGCTGATCGATAATAATATTCCTCAGCAAAAGCGCATGCTGCCCATTCTTGTCGCGGCTGCCAGACATTTCGGTCTGCCGCTGGTGGCTACCTCCGATGCGCACTATCTGAATCCCGAGGATTCGGAAGCCCATGCGGTGCTCACAGGTATTAAAAATGATCTGACCATGCGTCGCCTCCGCAATCGTATTCAGAATGCGGAATTTCATCTCTTCAGCAACGAGGAAATGGAAGCTCGCTATGGCGCCTGGCCCGAGGCTCTGGCCAATCAGCAAAAAATCTCTGATCTTTGTCAGTGCGATTTGAAATTCGGTGAATATTTCCTGCCCCGCTTTGAACTGCCGAGCGGTGAATCCGAACCGGATGCCCTGCGGCGTCTGGGCAAAGAGGGTCTGGAAGAACGTCTGAAAACCATCCGTGTTCTCTATGGTCGCAGTCTGACGCCCGAGCGCGAGGTGGAATACTGGAAGCGTCTGGAATACGAAGTCGAAGTTATCATTTCGATGGGTTTTCCCGGCTACTTCCTGATCGTTCAGGACTTTATCAACTGGGCCAAGAATAACGATATACCCGTCGGCCCCGGCCGGGGTTCGGGTGCCGGTTCTGTCGTGGCCTGGGCTCTGCGGATCACCGACCTGGATCCTTTGCGCTTCAATCTGATTTTCGAACGCTTCCTGAACCCGGAGCGTGTTTCGATGCCTGACTTTGACGTCGACTTCTGTCAGGATCGCCGCGACGAGGTGATCAAGTATGTGACGAAAAAATATGGCGCCGATAACGTGGCCCAGATTACAACCTTCGGAAAGATGAAGGCCAAGGCTGCCTTGCGCGACGTCGGCCGCGTCTTGGAAATCGGTTACGGCAAGGTCGACCGCATTGCCAAACTCATTCCCAATGAACTGGATATCAAACTCAAGGATGCGCTGGCCCGTGAGCCTCGCATTTTGGAGGAAGCCCGCAAGGACGAGAACATTCAAAAACTGCTCGACCTCGCGCTCAAGATCGAAGGCCTCAGCCGCCACACCTCTGTGCATGCGGCCGGTGTCGTCATCGCTGACGGTGGCATGTCGAACCTTGTGCCGGTGTATAAAGCTCCGGACGGTTCGCTCATCACTCAATATGAAATGAAAAATGCCGAAAAAGTCGGTCTAGTCAAATTCGACTTTCTCGGCTTGAAGACTCTGACTGTGATTCAACGGGCTGTGAAACTCATTCGCGCCATTAAGGATCCGAAATTCAACATTGACACGATCGACCTGGAACGCAAGGAGGTCTATGATGTCATTTCCTCCGCGCATTCCGTCGGTATCTTCCAGCTTGAAAGTTCGGGCATGCAGGCCCTCCTCCGCAAGCTGAAACCCAGTCGTTTCGAAGACGTGATCGCTGTGGTGGCGCTCTTCCGTCCCGGTCCTTTGGGATCCGGCATGGTGGATGACTTTATTGAACGTAAGCACGGCCGGCAGGAAATCGAATATCCGCATCCGTCGCTTGAAGGCATCCTGTCCGATACCTACGGGATTATTCTTTATCAGGAACAGGTCCAGAAAATCGCCGCGAGCATGGCCAACTACTCGCTCGGTGAAGCCGATCTTCTGCGTCGCGCCATGGGTAAGAAAAAGCCCGAAGAAATGGCCAAACAGAAGTCCCGTTTCCTCTCGGGGAGCAAGGAAAATAACGTCGACGAAACAGTCGCCGATGAAATCTTTGAGCTGATGGCGAAGTTCGCGGCCTATGGTTTCAACAAGTCGCACTCCGCGGCCTATGGCCTTGTGAGTTATCAAACGGCTTATCTCAAGACCTTTTATCCTGAACAGTTCATGGCTGCGATCATGACCTGCGATTTGGATAACACCGACAAGCTCGTGCGTTACATCGAAGAATGCCGGCGCTTGAAGTTCACCATCTATCCGCCCGATATCAACCGCAGCTACCTGGAATTTGATGTTCCGAAAGCCAAGGCCATCGGCTTTGGACTGGCGGCTATCAAGGGTATAGGCGGGAACTCCATTGAAATCCTGATCAAGGAACGGCAACGCGGCGGCAAATTTCATTCGCTGACCGATTTGGCCAAGCGCGTGGATCTGCGGCAGGTCGGCAAAAAAACGATCGAGCTTTTGATTCAAGGCGGGGCACTCGACGGGTTCGGCAAATCGCGTATGACCCTCATGAGCCTGCTGCCCGAGATGGTGCGCTACAGTGAAGCCCATCATTCGGCACGGAGCCAGGGACAAAGGCTACTGTTCGACGAGTTCGATGATGATCCCAAACAGGCTCAGCTTGCCGATTGGGAGGAAGCGGCTGCGGATGCCGAGGCTTCAGCCTCGCCCATTGAATGGCTGCATAAAGAGAAAAAACTGCTTGGAGTGTTCCTCAGCGGTCATCCTGCCGAATGCTATGCGCTGGATGCCAAGCGTTTTGGCCAGATGCGCGTTGGTGACATTGCCAAGAACATCGGTAAAAAGGATGTGCATATCGTCGCCCTGCTGAATGGAACATCGGAACGCCTGACCAAAACGGGTAAGAAGATGCACTATTTCCAGATCGAGGACGAAACCGGCAGCTGGGAAGCGGTGTCGTTTGAGGGTGATTTACCGGAAGGTCCGAAGCCTGAGCCCGGCTCGATGGTCATGGTTAAACTCAATATCCAGCAGGGTTTTGATGGCATGAGTATTAATGTCCGCGTATGTGGCCTGGAGCCTCTGCAGCAAACCCGCAAAAACGCCATTAAAAAGGCCGTCATTCAGCTTTCGAGTCAGCTTGAGATGGACCCCAAGAGCCTGAAGAGGCAGCAGCGCCTTTTGCAGCGGCTACAGGATATGATCCAGGACAATCCTGGCACGACCCCTCTCGCTCTGGAATTGGCTTTTGAGAAGGCGCAGGTTAGAATCAAGCCTGAACGATTGGGCATTGATCTGAACGATAGCGTCTGCCAATCGCTGTTCAGTCTGAAGCGGGAAGGCGTGAGTTTGCAGTATGCCTAGACTTCAGTGCCCTGAAGCCAAGGAGCCCAGCGGATGGATTTACAATCCTTCAAGCGATTCCCGCGAAATATCTTCGCTGCGCTGCTGGCTATCCTGGTTCTTGGCCTTTTGACCCTGGCTTGTATGACGCCACCGGTGTGGCAGCTGAAGCAGGGCTCGGTTTCAGTCGTGCGTTGGCCCAAGTCCGGTCCGCAGACCTTTGAGGTCGGACCGGGCCGGGAATCCTGGGTCTCCATTCATAACGTCTCGCGCCACGTGATCAATGCCATCGTCGTGGCCGAGGACGCCCGCTTTTATGAGCATCCTGGCCTGGATTTCAAGGAAATCCGCAGCAGCATCGCTTTCAATATGGAACAGAAACGTTATGCCCGCGGGGCGTCGACCATCACCCAGCAGGTGGTGAAAATGGTCTTTTTGGGGCCTGAGAAATCCATCTTTCGAAAATTTCGTGAGGCTTTGGGGGCTTTGGTCCTGGATTGGATCCTGGGCAAGGATGATATTTTGGAGTGGTATATCAACCTTGTGGAATTTGGTGATGGCGTGTTCGGTATCAAATCCGCAGCTGATCATTTTTTTGAAACCACGCCTGAGCTTTTAACCATTCAAGACGGTGCCCATCTTGCCCTGGTTTTGCCGAGTCCCAATCGTTTTTCCCGCGGGCTTCGGCAAAAGCATCTGACTGAATTCGGGCATCGGCGCTATGCGCAGATTATTGAAGAAATGTACAAACTGAATTTTATTACTTCGGCGCTGCGTGAATCTGCGTTGGCCACTGGTGATTTTGGGAAACCTGTCGAGGGTTACAATCCCAATGAAAGCATCAAGGATGAATTTATTGATCCTTATGTGGCGTTGCCCGGCGATGAGCCTCAGCCTTTTGGCAAGGAACCTCCGCGCAAGAAAAAGCGATCGCAGAGCCGGACGGAAAACACTGGAAAAAAATAATGACTGAACTGTCTCATCCTTATAAGCTTCGTGTTCTTAAAACCTGGGTGGCTCGTGATCCTAGTTTGGTCTTTCAATGTCAGCCTTTGGGGGCTCCTGGGGAAACCGGCTTTCCTAAAAAATCGCATCTGTTCATTGATCTCCGCCAGCAGTCCTTTGGGGCACGTCTGCAGGCTGAAAAGCCAACCGATGCGGATGCCAATCATGCGTTTATTCAAATCCTTCGGAAAAATATTGCGACGTTTACCATAAAATCTATTCTGCATCATCCACCTTCTGGCGACTACTGGATGCCGCTGCTGAGTGGTCCCGAGACTGATCGCCCCTGGCTCCTCCGCCTTGCTGGAAGCAAGCCGCCTTTAGCTTCGCTAGTGGCGCCGGATGATACGGTGTTTGTGAGTTTTGGCCAGAAGGGGACCTTTACTAAAAAACATCAGAGCGACGCCCGTCCGTCTTTTTCGGGAATGACGGATGTCCTTCCCAAGTTGATGCGTGATTTGCGTGGGGATGCTCGCGAAGAAACCAATGAAGATAACGAAGTCGAGACCGCAGCCCCCGAATCTGCCATATCCCAACTGCAAAAAGATCTGGCGGGGCGGCTCAAGCGCAAGCTTAAAACCAGTAAAAAAACCCTGGACAAGGCCAAGGGTGATATTCCTTCTGCAGAAGACGTGCTGCAGAAAGAGCGTGAAGCGAGTCTTTTACAGAGTTATGCCTGGATGGTGAAGCCCGATGCTTTTGAATTACAGTTGGAACCAGCCTTGACCAGTTTACCTGAAACTTTGGTGATCAGTCTGGATCCCGACGCGTCCGTGGGCCAGAACATGGAGAAAAAATTCGCCGCCTTGCACAAAGCCAAACGAGGGCGGGAACTTGGTCAGAAGCATTATGATCTTGCGCGTGATTATGTTACGGGATTGGAAAAAGATCTGGAGGAACTTCAGCGCGAACAAAAGTCTGATGCTTTCCTTCAGCAGCTGGTTCGCAAATATAAGTTACCGGAACTGCAAAACACCTCGTCCAATACCTCAACGGAAACTGGCAGCAAGCCCTTTAAAACCTATACCGCCAGCACAGGTCATAATATCCTGGTCGGCAAATCAGCCCTTGATAACGACGACCTCACCAAGGCAGCACGATCCAACGATTTCTGGTTTCACGCCGTGGGCGTCACCGGCTCACATGTGATCGTTCCCGTAACACCGGATATCCGCCAGGCCTTACCCACCCCGCTGCTCAGAGAAGCCGCGATCCTCGCTCTGCATTTCAGTCGAGTACGCGATGATCACGCGGGAGAATGCTATGTGACGCGCAAACAATATCTTAAAAAACAGCGCGGCATGCCCGCCGGCCTTTGGCGCATCGATAAGTCTGAAAGTTTATTTTTTCGATACTCCGAAGAGGAAGTGCAAAACCTGCTGCAGACCGTACGAGTTTAAGTTCAAAGGCTGAAAGCCTCATTGAAAACAATGGGTGTCTATTATTAAGGGCATGGGCACGGTGTCCCCGCTCATGCTAACTGTATTGACATCCCTGAAAAACATCGAATAAAAACAGCCTATTACTAGAAGCGATATTAAGACTATTTTCCGTTAGCCAAGCGTTGCGCCAGAGTGGGCGCAGACCTATCCTGGTGATCTGAATCATTTTATGGACTTTCAGACGGGTCATCAGGTCAATTGACTATAGAGTCCCTTGACTCTTTGTCCATTTTAGCCGATAAGAGAGATACATGCGGGCAACCCGCTTGAAACCCTCTTCTGGGAGATCGAGATGTCGAGTGTAAGGAAGAGCGAGGGGTGGCCCCTCTCGGAAGCCAAGGCCAGAATATCTGAACTTGTCCGGCTTGCACAGAAGGAGCCACAGCGCGTTCAAGTCAGCGGAGAACCCGCAGGCGCGTTCATCAGTGAGAAGGATCTGCAGCTCCTGATGGAAATCAAAAAGCAGAAAATGGCCAAAATGCTCGATAGGCTTATCCGGTCCTCGCAGGAGGAAGGAATCCATTCTGAGGATTTTGGCGAGCTGCGAGGTCCAATCAAGGACATCGAGCTTAAGTGATTCGTCGGAGGCAGAATTGATCATCGATACCAGTGTACTCTCCCCTCTGTTCAGCAAGGATCCCAAAAAGCAGGCCCAGGTCGCAAATTTTCTTCAGCAGCAGCCTCGTATACTGACGTCAGCAATCGTCATTATGGAAATCGAGTTTGGACTCCAGAAGCTCGGCTCAAAAAAAGTGCTGGCTGACTTCCATGAGTTCCTCGAAGACGAAACCCTTCTCGATATCATTGCTGTGGACACACAGATCACATTGCTTGCGGCTAAAAAGAGGGCTGAGATGCAGAAGAAGGGCATCATCCTTCACACTGAGGACCTTCTTATCGGTGCAACTGCCAAGATGCTTGGGGTTCCGATTGCTACTCAGAACAGACAGGATTTTGAGCCGTGGAATATCGAGATCATTTCGCCATTCTCCTGAAACAAAAAAGGCCGCGGGTCTCAGGCATCCCGTGGACAATGTCTGTTGAAGAATAGTGGAACCATCACTGATCCCGAACCCACGAGGACGAAGCTTAGAAAAAGCGGTTAACCTCTTTTCAATCCCGCTCAAGGCTAAGCAGAAAATCAAAGAAGGTGCTTGGAAAATCCTGCATGGACATCTTTTCCAGGCCCAAAAGGTACTCCGATCGCCTTTCTACTGGAATAATTATCCAGGGAAGCCCTGCAACCAAACGAATATAATTCATCAGGAATCGTGAGGTTCGGCCGTTTCCATCCCCAAATGGGTGAACATAGCCAATAAAGAAGTGAGCAAGTGCGGCCCTTATGTAAGGGTTCTGTTCATCGGCTGCGGCCAGCATAACTCCCTGCATGGCTTCAGCGACTTTTGTGTGGTTCATTGGAATGTGATTCGAGCCGCGAATAAAGACAGGCTGATTTCTGTAGGATTCAAGGTCTGATGGGTCGATGAGACCAACATCAGCCATAGGAGCAAAGAGTCGACGCTTAATTCCTATAACGAGGCCGAGGAGAATTTCGCACATTTCCTCAATTGGAGTTTCGCCCCTCTGCCATAGAATAGCATCCCTTAACGCCTCTCTCGTCACAAGATTGAAGGCATCAAGATAGCCTTTGGCGGCGAATCTGTTGACCACATCTTTCTTTTCTTCCGGATCCCATTGGCCACTGGCTATTGCAGCAATCATACTTTCTGAGACTCTATAATTCTCTATGGAAAGGGAATGATATGCATCCTGAATTTTTTCAGCTTGCGCTTGGTCAACCAAAACCTGAATAACTTCGGGAGTAAAAGTCAGTTGGGATGCCCTGGATTTCAAGGATTCGGAAAATTGAGACCATTTATTTCTGATAAAGTAAGAAGTCGCAGGTTCCTTTGCTTTGGGTTTCAGTGCCAGATCGATTTTTTCACTGCTTGCTATTTTTAGCCCCGCGCCTTCCATAGCGTCCCGGACTCGTCTGGCCACTGTTCCACGCCCAAGGCTTTCAAGAAGCCCTATTAAGACGGATCCACCTGACTGATTTCTCTTTCGAACCAGAGCCTCTGCAAAGGCCATGGGATCGGCTCCTGCCAACGCAGCGAAAATCAGATTATGATGTGAAGCAATTTCGGGTCTTGTCAGGCAAGCCAGGGCTTCTTCGTTTGCCAGGATTTTGATGCCCTCGGGACCACTGGATGTGCCCTTGGCTAGTCGATCGACGGCCGTGGTTTTTCTAAAAACAAGACAATACCCCCCAGGAAGATCTGTGATCGTTTGATTGCTGCGTTCGTTTTCAATCACGACTGTGGCTGGGAGCTTGCCTCGCACCCCATACTCCAGGCTCGCTATTGGAGATAGGACATAGCTGTCAAGTCGCTCTGGCAAGTAGATGGAAAGAAATTTCCCAAAAGCCAAGTGAGCGTGTACCGTGTCACCATCTCTGGCATCCTCTGAAGTCAGAAATAAATATCCAGCATGAACTGGAAAGAGCCAGCCGCCTTCTTTAAGAATTGAGATGTCAGCTTCCGAAAGTTCGGAACTTCGGACGATATCATTGATAGCTGCAGCCTTCGCTTTGCCCAAGGCTTTCGCAATTTTTTCTCGTTTGTCGGCGGGAACTCGGGACATTTATACTTCCATGGGTGATCGTGATGAAATAGGTCTCCTCTGACTCGTCATATGTTATAAGATTTCCTATCGGAAACTTTATAAAAAAATCCCATTAAAATCTATAAGTTATATAACATATTGTTATTTATGCATATAAATTAATAAGACCACGGAAGAGAGCTGCTTATCATTTATAATATTTCCCTGAAATAAACTATAATATTTCCGCTGCAATGCTATAATTGATCAGATTTTTTAAAAATATCAATAGATTACCTCTGGGCAGAGTGGCAACCTACCTGCTCATGCGCGCGAGTTTCAATAAACAGGTCAGAATGAGACGATCGAGGTTCTATTCAAATGAATTTGATTCCCATATTAATAGCAGCTGCGAGTGCATCAACCATGTCTGAAAAAGATGTGGTCATGACGTTTTCGAAAGTGAGGGCTGCTCATGAGAAATTTCTTTCTGATACTATTCAGCATCGGCATGAATTCGAAAGATTTCATGAAAATGAATTTATACCTGCTGTTGACCGGATGATCTCTTTATTGGCTAAAGGGAGGTGTAAAACCTGTTTCACTGGCTGGAATATAGCAAGGGTAGGACCGCAAAAGAAGGCCTGGCCAAGATATCCTCATGCTTTCCAAAGAAGGATAGGTAAAGGGGATTCACACTCTAGAAAACCCTGAAAAGCCCAGGATGATATTCCTTTCAGAACGCTGCCTTCTGCTCTCATTATTTGCCGCGCGCAATACTTGCAACTATCCCCCAGATACCACTACTTCACCAGCCGTGACTTCCAATCACGCCTTGATCAAGCCAAATTGAAAGTTCAATGCGGAAGACCATGTGCTATACTATTGGACAATACTCGAAGCTATAGCCATGAATTCGTTTTGTGTGAACACATCGGGGCCTGCCGCACAGGCAAGGTAGTGTGAAGGCGAGGTCGTTCGATGAAGCATTTTCGAATTTTGATTTTCTTGATGGCTGCCATGCTTTGTGAGACGGCTCAATCCGTTGAAGACCCGGTCGAACTATGGTCGGCCTATGATCGTGACTTCGAACACAGGTTTGGAACCAAGTGGAACGACATAAAGTTTGAAGATCGGCTGACATTCCTTAATAGCGAGATAAGCCGCAGGGATGTGTCAGAATACGATAAATATCTTCTGCAGAGAAGATTCGTGGTGGAACTGCGTTTTGCAGGCGAGCGCTCCAGGGTCAAAGAAGTTTGCCAATCGCTGCAGGTCCGTGATGATGACTATGAAACGCGAGCCGCCTGCATCCTCTCGATTCACGAGTCTCTTGAGGCACAGCGGTCGGCTCTTGAAGATCTTTTCAGCAAGGTGAAACTGGAAAAGAAGGGAACTACCATTCCCGCCGTGGTCGCTGACAAACTCCTTGACGTCCTTTGGAAGCAAAACGATATAGCAGCGGCGCAAGCTGTCTATAAAGCAGCTCTGGAGACCACACCGAGGCAAGCTGTAATTTCCCTCATCTCACTCAAGGAGTCAGCAGCCTTGATTTTCGCCAACCCAAGCAACAGTCGAAAAGTCGTTCAGGAGGCACTCAGACTTTATGTGGAGCTTGAGGACCTCTACAGTACAGATCCCTCAGCATTCACAGATAGGGATCGAGTGATATACAACCGTGCCATACTCAAGACACTGGCATTCGATGACTATGCTGGCGCCCTCGAAGACTTCAGTAAGCTCTCCAGCAAATCCAGAAATTGGACTGACTCGAGAGTTTTTTCGGCTTTTGCGCTGGTCAATCTTGGCGAAAGGGCCAAGGCCTTGGCCACTCTTGGGGATGTGGATTTGGAATCCTATTCTGACACCCAAAGGAGAAAAATCCTTGAATGCTATAAAGAGATCACGTTGTTTGAACTGCAGAAAGGTCGAGAACCTTCATCCTGCGTGAACTTCCCGCCTGAGACTCAGTCTGACGTCCTGTTTCACGTAACGCGTTACCTGCAACGCAAGACATTGAGTTCGCATTTTGAAAACCTTATCTGGCGGCAGTTTTGGACGCTTTATACCGAACGCCTCTCACCGCAGATGCAGTCCCAAATCGATCAATACGTGAGCTCCATCGAATTACAGCAAGCGAAACTTGATAGCGAGGTCAAAAGCCTTGAATTACGCAATTTCCAATTGATAAAAGGTCTATTCGGTGCGAGCCTCATCGGCGTCCTTGTGATTGGATTACTCCTGATTCGCCTTAGGGCTCGCAATTTGAAAATTGAAAAGCTGCAGGCTTATGTTCACAAAAGCGTATTATCCAGATTTTTACCCCCAATGATGGTTGACGAAATTATTCAGGGAAAATCGAGACTGGAATCAGATCCGCATGAGCAGGCAGTCACAGTCCTGTTCGCCGACATGGTCGGCTTTACGGAGGTTTCAGGGCGGCTGGGGGCCCAGTCTACCGCCTACATTTTGAATCATTTTATGCAAAAATATCCGAGGTCATCTACGAAAATGCTGGGACGATCGATAAATTCATTGGTGATGCGGTCATGGTGATATTCGGAGCGCCTTACCAAGTCCCACCCGAAGAGCAGGCCCGTCGATCCCTCATCTGTGCAAAAGCGATGTTGCATGCGATCGAAGAACTCAACAAGGATTTCTTCGCGAAGTTTCGCGTGAAGTTGAGCATGCGGGTTGGAATCAATCATGGCCAGGCGATTGTAGGCACTTTTGGGGGATTGAAGCGGTCCGATTACACGGCCATCGGTCCTACAGTCAACATCGCTTCACGTATTGAAGGAAAAGCCCAACCAGGCCAAATTTTGATTGGGCCTGAACTGGCCCAACTCGTCCCATCGGAGTGGTTGGAAGAATCCATCCCAACGCAATTGAGAGGCGTGAGCGGAAACGTATGTCTCTTTCCTGTCAAGGTTGCAGCCATCGGCGGCCTCTAGGCTTCCCAGTAAGAGAGCAGCCAACAATTAACCTTTGTTGGCTGCAATAGCGGTAAATATCCCCACAACAGAAACACACTCATAATTTACTGCTTCCCATTAAGCCAACAAAACAGTTAGCTTCGCTACCTCATGGGGCGTCCAAAGCCATCAACCAACCTGGAGAAAAACATGAACTTCAAAGTTCTTCCATTCTGCCTTTTTTTGCTAGCCGCCAGCCTCCCCGAAACCAGCCTGCAAGCTGCAGCGACCGTTCAACTCACAGAAACAGAACAAACATTGGGACGCCTCATCAACGAATACCGCCAAAGCAAAGGCCTCCCCGCTGTTCCACTCTCCTCTTCTCTCAGTTATGTCGCCCAAATTCACGCCTGGGACACGTTAACCAATCACCCCGACACAGGAACCGACGCCGCCGGAAAAACCTGCAATGGCCACAGTTGGTCCAACAAAGGCACCTGGACCCCTGTCTGCTTCACCGGTCTCGATGGTCAACACATGTGGAGCAAACCCCGTGAGCTGACAACCTACACCGCCAATGGTTTTGAGATTTCCGCAGGCCCCTTTGGGTCGACCGTGAGCCCAGAGCTGGCGCTTGAAAGCTGGAAGCAAAGCGCACCGCACAATGATGTCATCCTGAATCAAGGTCCATGGAACCAACAGTGGAAAGCCATGGGTGTCGGCATCTATCAAGGCTATGTTCATGTCTGGTTCGGAGAGGCCAACGATCCTGCAGGCGTGCCGAAGCCTGGCAACCTGGACCCGAATAAGCCTATTTCGAAAGAAAAATTCTATCGTCTGAAAAATTTCACCCTGGAAGCTGGAAACAAATGCCTCGAAGGCAATCAGCTTGCATCCGGCGCTTCCCAACAGGGCGCTGCGTTTATGGACAATTGCCAGAACGTTTCCGGCCAGGCTTGGTATTTCATTCCCACGACAGATGGTTACTATAAGGTTACCAACGCGTTTCTAGCATCCCAAAACAAATGCCTGGAAGGCAATCGCTTCGTCTCAGGAGCCGTAGCCGGTGGTGCAGCATTCATGGCTGATTGCCAGGACGTTACCGGTCAGAAATGGAAAATGACCCCACAGGGCGGTCACGGCTATCTCCAACTGACAACACAATTCCAGGAACTGGAAAAAAAATGTCTGGAGGCCAACTACCTGGCCGCGGATGCAAAGGTGGGCGGCCCTGCATTTTTAGGCGATTGTCAAAACTTCAGCCGCCAGCTATGGATACTTGAAGAAATATAAGCGGCAGCTCAACTTCGCAGCTCATAAGAAAACACCTGCCCCGGCTGCGGGACTTCAAAATCCCGCTCCGGCACCTGATATTTCGCCAAAGCTATTTTCAAATCCCGAGCCGGAGCATCCCAAGCTTCATCGGTCAGCTGAAAACACCCAAAATGAATTCCAATACTATGCTTCGCCTTCAAATCCTGATGAGCCATCACCGCATCTTCTGGATTGGTGTGCTGATAACGCATAAACCAACGCGGCTCATAAGCCCCAATCGGCAAAAAAGCCGAACGCAACCGCGGAAAGCGCGCCGCAATCTCTTTAAAATGCGGGCCATAACCAGTATCCCCCGCAAAATAGAAACCCTCATCCCCCACGCTGATCACAAAACTGCCCCAAAGACTCAAACAACGATCAAACATCCCACGGGCCGACCAATGCTGACTGGGCAGATAGGTGGCCTGGACCCCTTCCCGCAGCGGCAGCGACTGCCACCAGTCCATCTCTTCAATCCGCTCAACCCCGGCCTCCCGCATCAAAGGCCCATCACCCAACGGCGCCAGGATCCTGGGCTTATGATCGCGGGACAGGCGCTTCACGGTTTCAATATCGATATGGTCGTAATGGTTGTGGGACAGCAGCACCATATGAATGGGCGGTAGATCCTCGTAGCGTATCCCAGGCTGCACAATGCGCTTGGGACCCTGGGACGCAAACGGGCTAACCCGCTCGGACCAGACCGGATCGGTCAGGATATTAAGTCCATGGGTTTGCAAGAGCAGCGTCGCATGATTAACAAAGGTCACGTCCACCCGATCCGTTCCCACCGATTGCGGCGGCCGGGATTGCGGCGGTTGATCGACTTTTTGCGGCCAGGGGCTTTTGTCCCGGGTCAGCATCCACTTCAGCACCGCTACCCGATTTTTTTCAAAGGGATTCCCGGGCAAATAAAAACGCTGCCCATCAAAATGATCGGACACGGGTCCCTGATATCCCTTACGCCGGAAGAGGCTCGAAAAACTCATGAAATCCTCGTAATAGGGGCTGGTCCTTGACCCGGGCGGCAGCAGGCGCCGGGTGTTGCCCCATCCAGCGTAAGCCAGGGTCAGGCCGCATGTCCACCATCCGGGGGCCAGGTCATTCCAAACCATCTTTTCCGCGCTGGATTCCCGGGCTGGACTCTGCTATTGGCATTCCAATGCTAAAAAGCCTGACAAAGCCTGAGAAGGCCTCTTGATTTAGGGAACTTTCGATGCCTGAGAAGGCCTCTTGATTTGGGGAGCGTAAGATGAGCATAAGGAAAAAAGTCGCTGTCGTCGGTGCCACGGGAATCGCCGGCCAACAATTTCTCACAGCTTTGGCCAATCATCCCTGGTTTGAAGTCGTGCGCTTCGCAGGTTCGCCACGTTCCGCTGGTAAACGGTACGAAGACGCTCTGCGCGCTCCGAGTGGTCAAATTGGTTGGTGGCAGCCGGAACCCATTCCTGAAAAGTTCCGCAATATGATGATCGAGCCGGCCACGGAATTGAACCTCGACGGCATCGATATCGTCTTTACCGCCATTGATTCCGATGCGGCCAAGGAACTGGAACCCATCTATGCAGCCAAGGTTCCCGTAATTTCCACCGCCAGCGCCTACCGCATGGAAGACGACGTTCCCCTCTTGATCCCGGGCGTGAATACAGCGCATGCGGCCATGATTCGCGCGCAACAGAAAAAACGCGGCTGGAAGGGTTTCATCGTTCCCATTCCCAACTGTACGACCTACGGCATGGCGTGTACTCTGGCACCCTTGCAAAAAGCCTTCGGCTTGAAAACGGTAATCATGACCTCGATGCAAGCCACCTCGGGCGCCGGCCGTAACGGAGGCGTTCTGGCTTTGGACATGCTCGATAACCTTGTGCCCTATATTCCCAAGGAAGAGGAAAAGGTTCAGATCGAAACACAAAAAATCCTCGGCGCTCTGCAAGGGGATCGTTTCGTTCCGGCATCCTTTGCCGTGAGCTGCACCTGTACCCGCGTGCCTGTTACCGATGGTCACACGGAAACCGTCTTCATTGCCACCGAAAGGCCCGCATCCGTAGCGGCAGCCATCGCAGCGTTCAAGGAATTCAAACCTGACTTCGGTGATCTGCCTTCGGCTCCTAAAAACTTTTTCACCGTGCATGATGACCCCTTCCATCCTCAGCCGCGTATCGACCGCGATCAGGATGGTGGCATGTCGACTCATATCGGCCGCATCCGTGAAGAGAAAGCTTTAGGTGGCCTCAAGTATGTGCTGCTGTCGCACAACACCAAGGCTGGCGCGGCCAAGGGCGCCCTGCTCGTTGCCGAAAATCTCTGTGTAACCGGATACATCTGATCATCCTGGGGGCCTTGCCGGCCAAGGCCCCGTCATCATTACCAGTTCATGCCATACAAGACTTGCCTGTAAGCTCCAGGACACAACCTCCAGGACACAACTTCGACTTCAAAAGACACGGCCGTTCGGCCAAACATGTCAGACCGAGTGAAATTCGCGCCTATTTGGACTTCCATCACTATCTATTGAACCCCTATTCATCCAATCCCTCTGTGGACCGGCTCTTGCTCAGCATAGATCCGTGATGCGATGAAACATCCGTCACCGATCAACCAACTGAGAATGATTCCAGAAAGGATCTTTCATGAAACTCGCAAACATCTCCCTGTCTGCTCTTGCTCTGGTCTTTGCTGCTTCGGGTTATAGTGCTGACCTTACGATTCAAGGTGAAGTGATCAGCTCGCAAGGTACACTCAATTCCGGCAAAACCAATGTAGTGAACCCAGTCACTGGCACCAACGAAACTCAAAAGACTGATGAAGACGCGGACGCAATTACCGCTCCCGGTGTCGGTGTCAGCCTCCAATACAAACTGAATGATGCGCTGCGCCTCGGCGCTGGATTGGGTTACACGAACTATGACGGCGGCGAAGATGAGTTGGAATACAGCGACCTGGCCGTTGGAGCCAACGCAACCTACGATTTCTATAAGCAGGAAAGCTTCGCCCTCTATGGTTTGGGCGGTCTGTCCTACCACATGGTCGACCCAGCCAATGCCAAAGACGCAGGCGTTGAAGTTGAAATGAAGAGCGCGGATCTTTTGAACTATGACCTGGGTCTTGGTGGACGCTTTGAAGTGGCTGAAAATGTGAACTTGAGTTTGGCCTACCGCTTCAGTGATACGCTGGCGAAAGGCACCATAGAGTCCACCCAAGCGATCGCTGGAACCAATCTCTCGACCAAAACTCAGTTCAAGGACGTGACTTTGCAGAAAAATGAACTCATCGCATCGGTCGGCTACTCCTTCTAAGTTTGCCTATGATGCCTTGCCTATGACCGTGATGGCTGAAGCCGGGGAAGAAATTCCCCGGCTTTTTTTCTTTTGTATTTACGCTTCGAAAATGGCCGCAACACCCATACCACCAGCGGTGCAGATGGAAATCAAGCCCCGACCCTTGCCTTTTTGATGAAGGAGTTTAGCGAGCGTAGCCGCAATCCGGCCGCCGGTAGCGGCAAAGGGATGGCCGATCGCAAGACTGCTGCCATTGACATTGATCTTCGTCGGATCAATGCGACCAAGCGGTTCCGATCGTCCCAGCGTTTCCTTACAGTAGTTTGCGTCTTCCCAGGCTTTAAGAGTACAAAGAACCTGACCGGCAAACGCCTCGTGGATTTCATAGAAATCGAAATCCTGCAGCTTCAGATTGTTCCGTTTCAAAAGCTGGTTCACGGCCAGCGTCGGTGCCATCAAAAGTCCTTCGCCACCCACAAAATTCACCGCCGCTGATTCCGCATCGACAAAGCGCGCCAGTGCTTGCCAGCCGCGTTCCTGAATAATTTTATCGGAAGCCAAAAGAACCGAAGATGCGCCGTCAGTCAACGCGGAGCTATTGCCGGCCGTCAGGGTCCCATTCTCGCGATCAAACGCCGGTTTGAGTTTGGCCAGCTTATCGAGGGTGGTGTCTGCCCTTAAAATACCATCAGCCTTGACCCCCGCCACCGGTACGATCAGATCATCAAAAAATCCCTCGGCCTTGGCTCGGGCTGCTTTCTGATGGCTTTCATAGGCAAACTGGTCCTGGGCTTCGCGACTGATGCCCCAGGCTTTCACCATAAGTTCGGTATGCTGGCCCATGGATAAACCTGTCTGTGGCTCCACAACCGCAGGAATACGGGGTTTGAAATTGTCTGGCCGCAACGTCATCGCGGCTTTGATTTTCTCGAGCACAGTTTTCGCCTGCGGCAGGTTCAGAAAAAATCTTTGCAGATCCTGCTGCAGCTCCAAGGGCAGATCACTGTTGGTGTCAACGCCTCCGGCAATGCCGGTTTCGATCTGCCCCAGCGAGATTTTATTGGCGATCTGAACCAGAGCTTCCAGTCCTGTCCCACACGCCCGTTGAATATTATAGGCCGGTGTATTCGGATGATAGCCCGCGCGCAGAACAGCCTCACGGGCGAGGTTCCAATCACCCGAGCTGTTCATGACCGCGCCTAGAGCCACGTCGCCGACGATCAACTTGTCCAGATTGTAGCGCTTGCGCAAAGCCTGAAGAGTGGCAATCATCAGTTCAATGCGTTCGAGATCGTTAAAGGCACCCATGGACTTCACGAAAGGGGTCCGGATCCCACCAACAATAAAACTATCACGCAGGTTTTTCATCGACGCCTCCTTATTTCACTTTGTCTTTGGCAACGATCATGGACTGGGCTGTGGCCTTGCAAAGCAGTTGACCCTGCTTATTTTTAACGGTGGCTTCCATATAGAGAATCGTACGGGTTTTGTTGATCACTTCCGCTTCGATTTCCACGTATTCGTCCTGCTCCAGAAAAGGTCGCAGGTAGGTGACACTCAGCTGCAGGGTGACCACCGGTTGACCGGCGCACATGTAAGACAGCGGTCCCATCACATCATCAATACCAGCAGCGATAAAGCCGCCCTGCATCAAACGTATGGGGTTGGTCATATTCGCATTGTAGGGCATGCGGGCGCGCAGCATGCGGCCTTCTTCGTGGCCCGTATACTCCAGCTTCAAGGTTAACGACGACGGTGGCGGCAGGACGAGATCAACGCCAAAGGCTGCGAATTTTTCTCTCATGCCTGCTTGCAGATTCAAAACGTCTTGATGGATATTCATGGTCTCACCTCCAATAAATTACGAATTTGAGCCTGCATGGAAAGAATGCGATCGGTATCCTGATGGAGGCGCGCCAGATGCTGAACGCCAAATCCAAGGGATTGAATGATATGCGCCGTCTGCAAGGGGTCCAGGTCAGTCCGAAAATGTCCGGCGCGAATCCCTTTTTGAATCAGATCCACCAGCCAGGCTTCCTGAAATCGAGTCATGTCCGTTAAAGCTTTGCGCATGGATATCGGCAGCGTTTGAAATTCAGCGGACAGAACTGTCAGGGGACAGAATTTATTTTGATCCCTGGCGAACTTGCTGAAGATACGAAAGAGGCCTTCAATTTGATCAATGATGGGATCATTTTTATGTTTTTCAGCCCAACGTTCGAAATCATGACGATAGTGGGCGATCATCTCCAGGCCCAGTTCCTCTTTGGAAGCAAAGTGCGCATAGAGGCTGGGCTTCTTAATACCGATGCGATTGGCAATGTCCTGAAAGCTGAAGCCATTGAAGCCGAGTTTTTGCAATAAACTCCGCCCTTCCTCGATGGCTTCGCGTCTTGTTTTGGATTCGACCACGGTCCTCCCTCCCCTTCCATAGACTACCTATCGGTAGGAAGGTAGCCTACCTTGAGGTAGGCGGCCAGTGATATCTATTTATTTTATAAATTTCAGCTACTTATTTCGATATCTGTGATGGTCATTTCAGGACTCGGGAAGGGGAATAAACTCCAGGTCATCGCCCGGAATCGTAGCAAAGCGGCCCTCTTTCCAGTCTCGTTTTGCCTGCTCAATTCGCTCGTTAGAGCTCGATATAAAGTTCCACCAGATAAACCGGGGGCCATCAAGCGGAGCACCGCCCAGCAAAACGAAGCGAGCATCGGCATCAATGCGGAGCTCGATTGATCGATTTTTTTTGAAGATGATCATCTGGGGGCGATCGAAGATTTGATGACCATGACTGACCGTCCCAGACAGGAGATAAAGGGCCCGTTCTTCATAGTCGTTGGGAAGGTGGACACGACTGCCGCCTTGAGCTTCGACATCAATATAGAACATCGGCGAATAGGTTCGTACAGGTGATCGATGGCCATAGGCTTCACCAATCAAAACGCGTGCGATAAAACCTGGACCTTCGAGGCGCGGCAACTCACTTTGGTCGTGATGATGAAAAGCCGGTTCGATCTCTTCAAAGGCCTTGGGAAGTGCCACCCAAAGTTGAATACCGTGAGCCGATCCCCCGCGTCGACGTTGCTCAGGATCGGTCCGCTCGGAATGGACAATCCCGCGGCCAGCGGTCATCCAATTGATATCGCCTGGACGTACAACCTCCTCGGAACCGAGACTGTCACGGTGAATGAATTCACCTTCAAAAAGATAGGTGACCGTGGCCAGCGCAATATGAGGATGCGGCCTGACATCCATGCCTTCACCGGGCAAAAATTTTCGTGGCGACATATGATCGAAAAAAATAAAAGGGCCGACAGTTTTTCGGCCAATGGCCGGCAGAATACGAGCCACGGCAAAGCCACCCAAGTCCCGGGCTCGTGGTTGAATCACCATCTCAATACCGTCTTCACTGGATATTGAATCGCAGGCAGGTTCCACAGTAGGCATCCAACTCATGGGGTATCCTCCTTAGACAAGGCGGGTGTTGATGATAATGTCTGATGTCAAAGTCCGATGGATAGGACAGCGGTTGGCAATATCCAGAAGTCGTTCATGCTGTTCGGCCGACAGTTCACCGATCAATTGGATGTCACGCTCAATCTGATCTTTCTGTGGGGCTCGCCCACCTTCGGCCACAGGTTCACCCAACGATACCTTGGCATGTTTCAGCTGCACGTGAACAGATTGCAGAGGCCAATTTTTCCGCCGGGCATAGGCCGACACTGTCATGGATGTGCAGGTACCCAGGCTGGCCAGAAGAAGGTCATACGGCGAAGGTCCCGTGTCTGTTCCACCATCATCAAGGGGCTCGTCGGCCACAAGACGATGCGGCCCCATCTGGACATCCTGAACAAAGCTGGACGATTTACCCTTAACGATCACCGTATTGCCGGACATGGTCCACCTCCCCATCAGGTTCAGAGCAGCATTTTTCACGGCCTACTTTTACACCCGGCGATCCGGGTCGCAAGTCCGGCGAATCCAACGCCAATAAAAAAACCCATGGTTCGAAAACCATGGGTCAGGCTTTTGGATCTGATGAACGAACTTAGAAGCTTTGTGTCACGCGAGCAAAGTAGCTACGACCCACATACGAGTAGAGTGACTGGGAAGCCACATCTTCCGTACGGGCGGAGTTACCATCATACACACCACCAATGGTGTTGAGGATGTTGTTAACGCCGAGCTGCAGGCCGGTGTTGCCAATCAAAGTCGCGAATACAGCGTCAAACTCTGTATAAGGACTGACTTTGGCGTCTCGACTGAAGTCTGTAGCCAATTCTGGATCGGTGCTCATGCGGGCGATCGTACGACCGGCAAGAGCCAGCGAGTTGTCACCGTAGGCGGCACCAACCGAATTGTTCCAACGCCACTTGGGAACCCCGAGGTAACCAACTTTCTGGCGCAGGGGAGTCTCTTCGTTGTCGGCTTCCTTGCGGGAAAGCGTGCGTGAATACTCGGAGCCGACGTTAAAGCGGTACTTGCCGGCATTGATCTGGTATCTGGCTTCCGAAATCACCGCGCGCACTTCTGTGCGACCCATGTTACGGGTAGGAACGCCGAGGCTGGTGATCACACCTTGCTCATTCACGCGTACGCTGTTGGCACCGAACACCGTACCATCTTCCGTACTGCCCGCGTTGTTTTCGTACCAGGTGTCCACGATGCTTTGCAGATCGTCGTTACCGAAGGTCTTTTTCAAACTGATGGCATGATAGTCGGAAATCAGAGTGAGGCCTTCGATAGGTTCAAGAATCACACCAGCCGAATAGTTGGTGCCTTGCTCAGGATCAAGATCGGGATTACCGACGGAATCAATATAGATCTGGTGGACAGGATTGGAACATGGACGACCGTTGGCTTTTTCGTTGTCACACCAGGCCTGGTCTTCCAGACTGATATAGCCGCCGCCGCCTTCCTGATGCAGATAATCAAGGTTCGGAGCTTTGAAACTGGTCGCATAGCGACCGCGTAGAGCCACACCCTGAACAACCTTAATCTTGGTTCCCAGACCGTAGTTCACAGCATCACCGAAGTCGCTGTAGTTGTCGAAGCGCACAGCGCCTTCCACATCCACAAAGGTCGCGACGGGAGCCGCAAATTCCGCTGCAACCGCACGCGATGTGCGCGAGCCTTCGCCGCGATTCGAGTAGGTACCGGCATAAAGAGCCAATTTCGCGCTGTTTTCAGCGATATCACGGGAATCAGGAGTTTGCTTGAAGGTTTCCTGAGTCGCCTGCACACCGATACTGACAGCCAAGGGGCCGCCTGGCAATGTGGCAATCTGACGATCGATAAAGGCATCCCAGGTGGTATTGTCGCTGAATTCCTTGGCTTTCAAATCCACGAAGATGGAACTGAAGTCCGCCGTGTTACGAGCCGGGTCGATCGGTATGTACTGGGGATCCGCACCGTTCACAAGACCCAGATTATTACTGTTGAAATAAAGGCTATGCAGGGCTTCGGAGTTCCGATATTTCTGGCCGATGCGATCCACCTGGCTCGACGTATACGAAAGACCGGTTTGAAGGCGCCACCCGCCTAAGACTTCGCCTTCGACCTTGGCCGACGCGACGGAGTTTTTATAGTGGTTGACTTGCGTACGATCGACAGCTTCGGCGACAGGAGCATAGAGCTGCACATAGTCAGTCTCATCGTCGATCGCAAGGCCAAGCGATCGGGCTTTACCAGCACTCAGGATCACGGGCGCCAGAGAAACAGGATCGGTCGACATGTAGTTGGCGCGACCCGAGTTCGAGGTGTTCTTGCTATCACTGTAGTTCAGAATCCCGTTCAGACTCCAATCCGAGGTGAGAGCCGTATTCAGAATAACAGACCCGTAAAATTCTTCTTTTTTCGGGGTCAATTCGAAGGGGACATCCTTGCGCAGACCCGTACAGTATATATCATTCGGTGTACTGGGGTTGATCGTTTGTTGTAATTCCACAGGACAGTTGGCGCTGGGGCGCATGGTGCCGCGAACGATTTTGCCATTCACTTCGGTCAAAGGACGGTAGGAATAGGTTCCAAGTTCAGCCGCAGTATTCAGATACTGGTACGCAGGATCGTTGGCAAACGACAGATCTCTCTTACGCTTGTCGATCGGATCGCGCTGACGACCACCCACCGAAAGAATCAGGTTCGAATCATCACCCAGGGACAGTCCCGTGGTGGCTACGGCCGACCGCTCGGTGCCGCCGGCATCCTGGGGTACGCTAGCGAAAAGAGAAACTTCCGAACCGCGGAATTCTTTTTTCGTGATGATGTTGACCACACCACCGACCGCATCGGCACCGTAGACAGCGGAAGCGCCGCCAGCCAGAACTTCGATACGCTCAATCACGCCTGTGGGAATATTATCAACGTTGACCGATCCCAGCCCTGGCAGGGTGGGAATCCGGCGACCGTTCAAAAGGACGAGAGTACGGGCGGCGCCAATACCCAAAAGATCGATCGTGGCAGCACCGGAAGATACATAGCGACTGCCGCCGGAAAAGTTACCGGTCGGGCTGGTGGCAGCGGACTTACGGAAGAAGTCACCGACGCTGGCCGCACCGGATTTTTCGAGTTGTTCTTTCTCAACGATCACAACAGGAGCTGCTGTTTCGACATCGACGCGCTTCAGACGCGAGCCGACAACTTCCACGCGCTCGCCGTCTTTCTTGTCCTTGGCCTTCTTCCTGGCCTCACTTTCTTTGACCGTCGCAGCATCAGGAGTCGTCTCAATAGCTGTACCAGTACCTTGTGCCATCGCGCTGTTTTGGCAAAGCAGAAGTGCCAAAGGCAAGGAAACGCGTAGCATCCATCCCGAAATCGGATTCGAAAGTTCGTGCCTCATAGAGGGTATCCTTCTATTAGAAAAGCTTAAGACCTCCAAGCGATAGCAAAGCCACGCCCCTAGCGCAACCGAGTACGCACGGAAAACTGGTCACGTGGCCAAATTTTATTTCAAGGTGATCACGCGGTTCGTGAACTGTGGCCTTTTTCCTGAACTCAGAAAAGTTAGAGGCAACGGATTCACTCAATCAGGTCAAAACCTTAAAGCGATTCCAGGCTCAGGAGCCAGCTCTTGCGGTCCAATCCCCCAGAATAGCCGCCCAGACTGGCATTGGAGGCGATCACGCGATGACAGGGAATGATCAGCGTGAGAGGATTTTTTCCATTGGCCGATCCGACCGCGCGACAGGCTTTGGGACGCTTGACCCGGATTGCAAGTTCCTGGTACGAAATGGTTTGACCATATGGAATCTGGCGCAATTCATTCCAAACTTCCCGTTGAAACGCAGTCCCTTGGGGCGCCAGGGTTACATCGAATAGTTTGCGTTCCCCGTTCAAATAGGCTTCGATCTGTTCAGCGGCTTCCAAAAGATGCTGCGCTGCAGGCACCATCGTATGATCCTTTAAAAAAGGACTCGGCTGCTCCTCCCAGTGAACTCCGCAAAGCCCCTCTTCTGACGCAACCAAAAAGAGTGGTCCCAATTTGCTGGTAATCTTAAGCTGGAAATAACTCATGGCTTGCCTCCTTTTTTTGCGAGCATGGATCTGGCATAGTCCCGCCAAAGTATTTGAGTCAGATAGGATCGAAGCGACATCCAAAGGTCTTCCTCGTGCCCGCCTGCTGCAAGAGCCCGCTGAATGACGAGGTCTTTGCGCGGAAAAGCATCAGCATCCCCGAGACATCGCATGGCAATCAGGTCCACCGTCCAGGGTCCAACACCGGGTATCGACATCAGCATCTGACGCGTTGCCGACAGGTCCGCCATGCGCGAGAGGACCACACTTTTTTCATGAATCAAACGTGATAAACCTCGGACAGCTTCGGCTTTTTGTCGAGTCAGCCCGATGGCCTCGATCTCTGTGTTTTTAAGTAGCTCAGGCGAAGGAAATGCGAAAACCTCATCATCTGTCAGTCGATGTCCGTAGGTCGTCACAAGTCTTTGCATCAGCTGCCGGGCGTGCGTGGTGGAAACGAGCTGCCCGAGGATAATGCCAACCGCGACTTCGAAGGCATCAAAGCATCCTGGGATACGAATGCCGTTCGGCTGCAGAGATGAATTGTGCGGCAGATCACTGGGATTGTGATCCACATCAAAAAGATGCCGAAGACGCGCGATCAGCGGCCGCAGCTCGAGCAGATTGATATTGTCAAAGGCCACCAGGAGCGCCTGATCCGAAAACGTCACACACAGGTGGCCTGGGGCACGCTCCGGTCGAGGGATAAAGCGGGTATAAGACGTGTCATCGACCCGTTCCACGCCATAGGTTTGATGCCGCTTCAGAAAGGCCAGCATATGAGCCCAATCATAAGGCTTACGCACAGACAGCCGGAGCTGAAGTCCAGGTGATGACGTCGGCGGCGAACGCCGGCGAAAATCCGAAGGCGGCCGTTGATAGAGGGCTTTGAAAGCTTCATTGAAGCGGCGGATCGATTGAAATCCCGAAGCAAAGGCAATTTCTGTCAACGGCCGATCGGTCTCGACAATCAATTGCCGAGCCAGATGCAAACGGCGATTGACCATAATGTCCAAGGGAGAAGCACCGAGATGTTCGGTAAAAAGTCGCCGCAGATGACGATCGCTCATACCGAGCGTGGCCGACAGCGTTTCCACAGTCACCGCCGCATCGGCTCCTTCCTCCATCAAACGCAAAGCCCGGGCCACGGAAACACCGGTTCCTTCCCAACGCTGACTGCCGGGCGCAAGGTCGGGACGACAGCGCAAACAGGGCCGATAGCCGGCCTTTTCCGCCTCAGTGGCGCTTTTAAAAATGCAGATATGCTCGGGTTTGGGACGCGCCGGGCAGATGGGTCGACAGTAGATCCTGGTCGTGGTTACACCCCAGTAGAATCGTCCGTCGTAGCGAGGGTCCCGGCGTTCAATGATTTTTCTATAATTTTGGTCGTCTATTGTTCTCATGAGCGCATCCTACGACAGCCAGCGCCGAAACACTGGCGGTTTTCGGACCTGGTCGCTACACCGTGATATGAATGTGCAAAATCTGGATGGCCGCCGGTGTCAAACCGGAAATTCGGGACGCCTGACCCAGGTTGTGCGGACGATGTTTCTTCAGCTTTTCAACGACCTCACGGCTCAGGCCGGAGACATTTTCAAAAGCAAATTCAGTTGGAATCTTAACCCGCTCCAGCTGCTCGGTACTGCGGATGGCCCGCCGCTCGCGATCAATGTAGCCTTCATATTTGATTTCAATTTCAAGACGACGCAGGACCGCACGATCAAAGTTGGCCAGCATCGGAACATGCGGCACCAGATCGAAAATCGAGACCTTGGGTTTGCGTAAAATGGCATCCAGGCGGGTTCCGATATTATCCTTGGCGTCCAGGTATTCCGCGGGCAATTGGAAGGGCCCAATGGCTGTGTTTTTCACCAGCTCCTGCAGCTCTCCCAAAGAATTCTGCCGGCTGATGAAGCTGCTATAGTCATCATCTTTGACAAGGCCCATAGTCCGACCGATTTCAGTCAGACGCAAATCGGCATTGTCTTCCCGCAAAAAGAGACGATGCTCGGCGCGGGACGTGAACATCCGATAGGGTTCTTGCGTACCTTTGGTGACAAGGTCATCCACCAGAACTCCGATATAGGCTTCGGCCCGGCTCAGAATCAGGCCTTCCTGATCCGCGGACTTACGTGCCGCGTTGATACCTGCCATCAAACCTTGGGCCGCGGCTTCTTCATAACCGGTCGTGCCATTGATCTGCCCAGCCAGGAAAAGGCCGCTCAGTTTTTTCGTTTCCAGAGTCGCGCTCAACTCAGTGGGATCGACGAAATCATATTCAATGGCATAGCCTGGACGAATAATTTCGGCATTCTCCAAACCACGGACGGTGCGGACAAATTCCAACTGCGCGCGCAGGGGCAGCGAGGTGGAAAGACCGTTGGGATAGACCTCGCAGGTATCATAACCCTGAGGCTCCAAAAAGATTTGATGTTCATCGCGGTCGGCGAATTTCACAACCTTGTCTTCAATGGACGGGCAGTAGCGTGGACCGATGCCGACAATTTCACCACTGTAGAGCGGCGATTCACTCAGGTACTTTCGAATCACATCATGCGTACGGGTGTTGGTGTACGTGATATGCATGGGAATCAGAGGCTGGGTGATGGCCTTGGTTGCAAAACTGAAAGGGATGATGTCTTCATCAGAATGCTGCGCTTCGCACACCGACCAATCGATGGTCTTGCCATCAAGACGGGGTGTGGTCCCGGTTTTCAGGCGACCCACGCGGAATCCGAAATGACGAATACATTCCGCCAGACCTACGGACGGCGCGTCACCAGCGCGCCCTGCGGAGATTTTTTGATTGCCAATATGAATCAGGCCGTTCAGAAATGTGCCCGTGGTGATCACTACCGTACGACTGATGAACTTACCAAAAAGGCGCGTTTCCACGCCCACGACAGAAGGTGTTTGACTGTCGTTGTCAATTAAAAGGCCCTCAACACTATCCTGGCGTATATGCAAATTGGATGTATTTTCGAGGGTGTGTTTCATATAGCGGCGATAGAGATCCATGTCCGCCTGAGCGCGGGACGACCAGATGGCTGGACCTTTTTTACGGTTCAGAATGCGATACTGGATGCCGGTTGCGTCGATGGCCTTGCCCATTTGCCCGCCCAGCGCATCGATTTCCTTGACCAGGTGACCCTTGGCAGTCCCACCAATCGCGGGGTTGCAGGACATGGCAGCAATGCGATCCACAACCTGAGTCACCAAAAGAGTCTTACGGCCCATGCGTGCCGCTGCCAGAGCAGCTTCACAACCGGCGTGGCCTCCGCCTATCACAATGACATCAAACTGCGTCATGATATACCTTTCTTGTCCTGCCTGAGTCGTGGATTTTTTGCTTGTCAAAAGACCCAGTGCACGGAAATCTGGTACTAACTTAATAAGTCAAACAAGACAAGAACAGATGCGCTCAAACCCCAGCTGTATGCGGTGAGCGAAGCTTACATCATGAGCTTTACGCCTTATTTTCAAGGGCTTTGGCTCACTTGCTATTTTCAGACCCTTCGAGTATTTCTGTGTGCTCATGTACCCGCGTAGGCTGATTTGAGCTGCAAATCATACCCAGGACAAAAAGGAAGGATAGGATGGCTATTTTTGAAGATCTAACCACCATGGGTCACGAACAGGTTGTCTTCTGCCATGACAAAACAACAGGGCTGAAGGCCATAATCGCTATTCACGACACGACCCTGGGGCCAGCGCTTGGTGGTTGCCGCATGTGGGATTACAAGTCCGACGAGGAAGCGCTGCGCGATGTGCTGCGTTTGTCCAGGGGTATGACCTACAAAAATGCAGTGAGTGGATTGAATCTTGGCGGTGGCAAGTCGGTGATCATCGGCGACCCCAAAAAAATAAAAAGTGAAGCGCTGTTCCGGACTTTCGGGCGCTTTGTGGATAGTCTCGGCGGACGTTACATTACTGCGGAAGATGTGAATATCCGCGTCAGCGATATCGAACAGGTCGGTCTCGAAACAGCTTACGTTTCGGGTGTCAGTTCGCGCGCTGGCGGCTCGGGCGATCCTTCGCCGGTGACGGCCTGGGGTGTTTTCCAGGGCATTAAAGCTTCTGTGAAATACAAATTGAATAAAGATAGCTTGAAAGGCGTCAGCGTCGCGATTCAGGGCGCTGGTGCTGTCGGTTCCCACCTGATCGAGTATCTGGTGAACGAAGGCGCGAAAGTCCATGTCGCCGATATCGATCCGGAGAAGGTGAAAGCCAACGTGAAGCTGTACGGCGCAGAAGCCGCTCAGTTGCACGAGATTCATAAGCTGAACGTGGATGTGTTTGCGCCCTGTGCTCTGGGTGGTTTTTTGAACGATCAAACCATTCCCGAAATCAAGGCCCCCATCGTGGCCGGTGCTGCCAACAACCAGCTGCTGGATGAAGGCATTCACGGGGCCATGCTGAAGGAACGCGGTATCCTGTATGCTCCGGATTACGTGATCAATGCCGGTGGCGTGATCAACGTTTACCAGGAGCTCTCGGGTTACGATGCGGAAGTCGCCAAGAAAAAGGCGAGTGGGATCTATGATACTCTGTTGGCGGTTTACAAGCAGGCTGACGAGCAGCAGATCACCACCAACGCGGCCTCGAACGTGATTGCGGAACAACGCATTCAGTCGGTCAAGGCCATGAAGGATCTGCGCAATACCATGAATAATCAGAACTGGGTCCAGGGCAACCGCGGTCGCGGTCGCTGATCAAGTGTTCCCCCGGTCTCGTGCCGGGGGTTAACTCAATAATCCCGAATAATTTGCACGTCCCCGGCTTTGATCGCCACTTTGCGCACGCGCGAAGTTTTGCCATCATTATAAACCGTCAGATCGTAATTCCCCGGCTTCACCTGAATGCGTGAAACCTTGACCGCCGCCGGCAGAAGGATCCAACTGCGCGTATCCGCCGTTTCGGTAAAGGCACCGTAGATATTCCCGGCCAGGTAACCCAGGGGCCCAAACTCTTTTCCGGCTTTCTGGGTCATCTGACTTTTCATAATCAGGCGAGCCAGGGATTTGGCCATGATCCGTCCGCGACGGTCTTCCAGGGTTTCCCGGGCAATGATATCGAAATTTTGCGCCAGGTCAGCCGGCTCGGTCCGATCCTCGTCAATTTTCACAGCCGTGCGACCATACTGGGATTTCACCCGGCGGATCACAGGAAAGGAAAAGCGGACGACCTCGCCACCAACCGGGATCACAAACTCGGACTTCTCCTTGCTCGCGATTTCCCCCAGCTCATGCAGCACGATGATCTCGCCCAGGGTTTCCTTGCTATCCAGCTTGGGGCCTTGCAGCTGAAAACGGGTCTTCAGCTCTTTGGCTTCGTCGCCTCGATTGCGTTTGATCAGCAATCGATAGAGCGCCACCACGAGATGATCGGGAGGCCGTGTTGCAAAAATCTTACTATAATCGCCTTCGTAAATCTTTAAGGCCGCGCGGTAATCCACGATAGCCGAATCATCCTCACCCAGCGCCTCATAGATCATCCCAGCCAGGTACCGGGCATAGGCGTCTTCCTTATAGCGGTTTTTATTATCTTCATAAAAACCGTTGATCTCATTGAGGCGGCTGTTGATCCTCGCCGCTTCCACACGCGCCGATTTCAGATCCCCATCCTCAAGAAAAGAATGGGCGAGCATCGTATGGATCGCGACCTTTTCGTAATCCTCACCGGGATAATCCTGGGCCGAATCATTAAACACAAAAGTCGCCGCGCCCTTGCTGATGCTTGTGGTATAGAGTTCATCCACAATTTTATCAGCCCGGATCAAAAGCTTGCGCGACTCATCGCGTTGACCCTGGCGGTCCAGGATCATGGCTTTTTCCAAAAAATAAAGCAGGCGGTTCCGCGTCTGCTCCTTAAGGGGGGACTCTTCCAGCTTCTGCAAAGCCTCCCCATATTGCCCCGCGCGGAACGTCGTCTGCACCACTTTTATGTCATCCGTGTAGGATGCGCAGGCGGACAGCATGAAAACCAGTCCGCACACCAATCCAGGATGCCGCAGAAATTTTATCAAAGCCCTGCACCTGACCTTTTAAAGCGTTTCTTGATCAGTTCCTTGCCACTCCACACGACTTCGGTCGTTTCAAGATCCGTGAAGTTCAGAGCCGTTTGATAGGTCACGGTCTTCAAACCGCCTTTATCCTGGCTGTGGACGGAGTTGGAAATCGCGCCACTTAACAGGAAGTCAGCGCCAATCTGCTTGCCAAGGGTCTTTTTGGTTTTGGCTTCGGTGGTCCCGGAATTTTGATATTTGATCTCTTCCAGTATCTGTTTGCGCTTTTCGGCATTCAGAAACCGCACTTTGCCCGAGTTGATTAATTCATCTTGCATGAACTCGGTTAAAGCCTTGGTATCAATGTGTTCGTCGGTGCGATTGGCGATCTCATCGACGATCACTATGGGTTTCTGCCCGTTATGCGACGCCGTGTAGGCGGTCAACCAGGGCTTGTTCATAATCTGGTTTATCAATGAAGTCGCGGTTTTACGAGCATCGGTTTCGTTCCATTTATCATCGATGATTTCCGACTCGGCGGGATCGTTGTAGGTACCTTCAAAGCTGGGCGAACACGCAGCCAGCCCCAAACCGAGAGCCAAAATCTGCAGGCCCTTGCACCATGGATTGCTAACGATCACTTTTTGCATCGGCTTAACCTCTCCTGAGCGTCCGCTGATCACTTTTTACCTGGCGGAACATGATAAATTCAATAGGGGTCGTCTTCGACGTTGCCCGTATTAAACAGCATACGCAAGGCTCCGCAGTCGAGCAAGGGAGGCTTTCATGAGCTTAATGGGACCATGCCTGCTGCTTCTGGCCGGAATTGGCCAGACACTCCCGGTATCCAGCAGCACAGCCCGCGTCATTTACCTGAATGGCGCCGACATCTCCTCGGCAAAAAACCAAAGCCTTGAGCAGGTCAACGTCCGCATTGACGGTCGTGGCAATGTCTATATCGAAGCCCCTCAGTATGAAGTTCAGCAGGAATCGACCTTCGTACCACTGAGTCGACAAACCCCGGCGCATCCTAACCTGCCCGTTCATCGATCACCTGGCCCCCTGCCGAACGAGGTCGAGATGCCAGCCTCCAAGGGAGACCTTGCCTCGCCCGCCGAAACAGGCGATACCATGAATCAGCCTGAAAGCGCTCCGCCCACGTCGGCCGCTACATCAGGCCTGATGGAAAAAGAGGGAACAAGGAAAGAGCCGGATGGAAACCCAAGCAAAGAGGGCACTGGAGCATCGCTATCACCTGGTGTGCAACCAAATCCATGAGCTTGCCGGGTCTCTGCCGAGGCCCGAACTCCTGGTCGTCACCAAGGGTCATGGTCCTGAGCCCCTCCGTGAACTGTTTTCCTGGGGTCAAACAGCTTTCGGCGAAAATTACGCGCAGGAGCTGATCGCGAAAAGTGAAGCCCTGGGCGATCTGCCTGTCCGTTGGGTTTTTATCGGCCATCTTCAATCCAATAAAATCCGCAAAATCGTCAGTGTGGCCAGCGAAATTCAAACCGTCGGTTCGCTCAAACACGCCGAACAAATCGCCCGCGCGGCCCGTGATTGCGGGAAAATACCCTACCCTATCTGGATTGAAGTCAACGCCGATCTGGAGGAAGGCAAACACGGCTGTCCGCTGGACGAAGTGCCAGCCCTGGCCAAGGCCGTGGCTCAGAATCCCGATCTGCATTTACGCGGACTCATGGCCATACCGCCCAGTCACTTTCAGGACGCGACAACCCCCGAGGTTCCACCTCTGTACACGAGCCTGCGGCGGCTCGCCGACCAGGTTGGGGAGGGACAACTCTCTCTTGGCATGTCAGGCGACCTGGGACTTTCCATTCGCGCCGGTTCCAATCTGGTTCGCATCGGAACGGCGATTCTCGGCCCGCGTCAAGTCTGAGCATCGCTCTTCTGTTCTGCCTCTGTTATTCTGAAATGCTCAAACAAGCTGAGCGCATGACTAAAAGAGGATAGAAGTGATGGTGCATGAAAATCCCCTGATAGGGAATAGTGGCCTTCCCAAGTTTGATAAAATACTCCCCCAACACGTAAGACCGGCCGTGGATCACGTTCTGCAGCGCTGCGAAACGCTGCTGCAAAAATTGGAAAAAGACCCACAGCCCGCGTGGAATAAATTACTGGAACCGCTGGAAACCATCCGGCGCGAGCTGCACAATACCTGGAGTCCCGTCCAGCATCTGATCGGAGTGAAAAACTCCCCCGAATTGCGCGAGGCGTATGAAGCCAGTTTGCCGCAAATCGTTAGCTTTTCCCTGCGTCTTTCCCAAAGTCGCGCAGTTTACTTTGGGTTGAAAAAAATCAAAGACCAGCCCTCCTTCCAATCGTTGAACGGCGCGCAAAAGCGCATCGTGGAACATTTGCTGCTGAATGCCAAACTCTCGGGTATCGAGCTGGAAGGCAAGGAGCAGGAGCGCTTCAATGAAACCAGTCAAAAACTCTCCCAGCTTCAGACCACGTATTCCAATAATGTTCTGGATGCGACCAAGGAATTCGAACTGATCATCAAGGACAAAAAAGATCTGACCGGCATTCCGGCCAATTTTTTGGGAATGTGGGCGGAAAGCTTTCAGGCCAGTCGTCCTGGCGAGAAAGCCACAGCCGAGGAAGGTCCGTGGCGCGTGACGCTGGACTTCCCCAGCTACATCCCGTTTTTGAAGTACGGCGATTCCAGGGCTCTGCGGGAAAAACTTTACCGCGCTTACACCACCCGCGCGTCCGCCGGGAACTTTGATAACAGCAAAAATATTTACGACATCCTCCGTCTCCGCCGTGAGCAGGCTCGCCTCCTGGGTTATCAGACCTATGCGGAAGTCAGCCTTGCCATGAAAATGGCGGGAGATGTTCCATCCGTCGATCGACTCTTGGCTGACCTTGCCAAGGTTTCGACCCATAAGGCGCATGAGGAACTCAAGGAGCTGCGCGCCTTTGCGCAGTCGCTCGGACTGAAGAGTGATCTTCAGAACTGGGATATCTACTATTATCTGGAAAAAATGCGGCAGAAGAAATTCGATTTCACCGATGATGAGCTTCGGCCTTATTTCCCCTTGCCCCGCGTTCTCAATGGCCTGTTCGAACTGCTGCATACGCTCTTTGGCATTCGCGTTGTGGCTCGCAAGGATGATTTCCCGCGCTGGCATGCGGATGTCTCCTTCTATGATGTCTTCGATGATAAGAATCAAAAAATTGCCGGGTTCTATCTGGATCCCTATTCACGCCCTGCTGAAAAACGCGGCGGCGCCTGGATGGATTCCTGCCTGGATCGCGGTCAGCAGGACGGCAAAAACGTACTGCCCGTAGCTTACCTCGTTTGCAACGGGACGCCACCGGTTGGCAGCACACCATCCCTTCTGAGTTTCGATGAAGTCGAGACGCTCTTCCACGAATTCGGCCATGGTCTGCAGCACATGCTGACGCGCGTCGATCAGCTGGAAGTCGCCGGCATCAACGGCATTGAATGGGATGCCGTGGAGCTGCCCAGTCAGTTCATGGAAAACTGGTGCTATCAAAAGTCAGTGATCAAAAATCTGACCAAGCATATTCAAACCGGGGAATCCCTGCCGGATGACCTGTTTCGTAAGATCTACGAAGCCCGCACCTTCAATGCCGCCAACCTCATGGTCAGGCAGCTGCACTTCGCCATGAATGATATGGAGCTGCACCATCGCTTCGATCCTGACGGCAACATTCCGGTTGAAGAGGTCAGCCGCCGTATCGCCCAGAAAGTCTGCGCGATTCAACCGATTCCTGAAGATCGTTCACTCTGCACGTTTGAACATATTTTCGCGGGCTCGTATGCGGCTGGCTATTATAGCTACAAATGGGCGGAAGTGCTGAGCGCCGATGCCTTCAGTCGCTTTGAAGAGGAAGGTTTGGACGACCATACGATCGCACGGGTTGGCCGTGATTTCCGGGAAACCATTCTGGCCCTTGGTGGCAGTCAGCATCCCATGGATGTCTTCACCCGATTCCGTGGTCGACCACCGAAGCCCGAAGCCCTTTTGAAACACAACGGCTTGACAGGCAGCTGACAGGCTTGCATGTTTCACGAGGCAGGACTAGCATATCGAATAAGGAAAATAGGAGGCCCTGATGGGTGGTGCATTGTTGGACGGTTTGGCGGCAGTTGTGTCGATGTTTGCGCAGATGATTCAGCTGCTGGTCATTGCTTCGGTCATTGTCAGTTGGGTGGGAGACCGCAGTCATCCGATTGTCCAAATGATTTATAATATAACTGAGCCGATGTATCGACCCCTGCGTCGCCTGACAAAAAAGATTCCAGGACCTTTTGATTGGGCCCCGATGTTACTTTTGGCCATCGTGATTCTAGTGCAAAAAGTTTTGGAAGCCATGCTGCGCGGTTATGCGGCTCGTGGCATGTGATTTCGTGCGGGGCCGGCCTGACGCCGGCTTCGCAGTGCCCTTTGATTCGGATCGTGTGAGTGGAGGGCCGCCCGATGATGCTTCGATTCCGATCCCTGATTTTGCCTTTTTTGGCTTCGATTCTGTTCCTTGCCTTCCTCATCAAAACCAACGACCAGCGCCTGAAGACTCTGCGGGCTGAGTATGATATTTTTGCGCCACCTCCCCTCTCGCAACTCTCATCCGGACTGATCGATGTCGTCACGCTCGGGCATAAGTCCATCTATGATGACTTTATCAACATCTGGCTTCTGCAGACGCTGCTGGATCCGCGCAAAGGCAAGGACCATGAAGCCATGATGCAGCAGATCCGCAGCGTGATTCGGCATCATCCCAAGCTTGAAACGACCTATATGCTATCCTGCATTGTGATGCTGCAGGACTTTAAAAAGCCCGAATACTGCCAGGAAATTACGTTGGCCGGTCTGAAGGCTTTTCCCAAGAGCTGGCGCCTGCCCATGACCCAGGGTTATGTGGAATATTTTGAAATGAAACAGCCGGCCCAGGCCGCCAGCTTTTTTATGATGGCCGCGTCCCGTCCCGATTCACCCGAGTATGTGCAAAGAACGGTGAAAAAGCTGCTGAGCGAAAAGGATCTGACACCCCACGACCTGCAAAAGAGTCTGGAAATTATTGCTGAAACGGAAAGCAGCGATGCTTTCGTCAAACTTTTAAAGAGCTTCGGCAAGATTCCTGCGCCCGAACCCGACCCACTGCCGGACGCACCGGCTTCCCCCTAAAAGGAGCTTCAATCCATGAGCAGCCCTTATATTTTGGAAGTCAAGAATCTGCGCAAAGTCTTTGATCACGACCTCTTCAAGAAAAAGCAGGTCGTGCTTGATGATCTGAGCTTTGGTTTTCCGGAAGGCTCGTGTACGGCCCTGATGGGACACAACGGGGCTGGCAAGACCACCACGATTCGGACCATCTTTGGTTTGATCAAACCGGATAAGGGCGAGGTGCTTTTCCGCGGTCGGCCTTTGACTTTGGAAGATAAGCGGCTGATCGGTTATATGCCGGAAACCAATAAATTACCCGGGAACCTGACCTGCGAGGAAATTCTTTGGCATCAGTTGCGCGTGTTCAATCCCAAGGATCTGAAGCCCAAGCATTATAAGGAAGCCATTGAAAAACAGCTGCAGGAAGTGGGGCTTTGGGAACATCGGCGTAAACGCGTTGGCAAGCTGTCCAAGGGCATGGGACGTCGCCTCTCATGGGCTCAGGCCACGATTCATCGGCCCGAACTCGTGATCCTCGATGAACCCATGTCAGGCCTTGATCCTGTGGGTTATAAACTCATGATTCACCTGATCAACCAGTTGCGGGAGCGGCGGGCCAGTATTATCCTTTGCACGCATGATATCTGGTCGATCAAGGACACCTGCGAGCAGGTTTACATTATGAACAAGGGCCGGCTCGTCTATTCGAGCTTGACGGTGGCTGATGGTTCGCCCGTGCAGAATCTTCAGCATTTTCTGGCGATTTCCGGCTGTTCCGTGGAAACGCTGCGGAGTTTGCAGGAAGCCAGCCGTCTGCCAGCCTGGGGCGATCTGCGCACACAGTCCTACCGCACGGAACTGTGGTTCAAGGACTATGCAGATGCTGTGAAGTGGCTCCAGGCCTGCCTGATGAAGGGCCTTTTGGTCGTCGATTTCCGGAAATCCTCGGGCCTGGATGAGGATCATCTGCTCAGCTTCTTTGGAGAGGAAAAAAGCGCATGAGAGCACTCCTGGCCGTTTCCATGGAAACATTTCTGCGTCTGCGCCGTGATAAAATTTTTGTTCCTGCCGCCTTGGTGGGCTGCGGACTCTTGATCATGTCGGGTCTTGCCAGCTACTGGGGCGTCGAGGAATTCATTAAAATTCTTTATGACCTCGGTTCATTCGCCTGGCTGATGACGGGCACCACCGTCGCGATTTTCTGGGGCAACAAGATTATTGCGGACTCAAGGCAGGAGGGAAGCCTGGAGGTCCAGCTCGCCTCGCCGATTTCAAGGTCCACCTGGCTGCTGGGGAAATTCCTCGGTCTAACAGCGGCCCTGGTGCTTCTCAGCCTTATTTTTCTAGCGGGCTGGCAAAGCATTTATCTGAGCTATGGCATGGGTTGGATGCCGGTTCGTGATGTGATTCTGTTCAGCCTCTTAAGCGTCAGCTGGGTGGTGATGGCAGCCGTTTCCATTTTCTTTGCCAGCATGGCTTCGGCGGCCGTGGCGCTCTTTTGTTCGGTCTGGATGTTTGTCGCGGGTTTGATCACAGCCCCCATCATGCAAACCCTCTCACCCGATACACCCGAGGGCACGCGCAAAGCCGTTGAAACGCTGGCTGGGATTTGGAATCTACATCTTTTCGATGCTTCCCAATATACCGCGGGCAAGGAATTTCTTTCGCAAATGGAACTGCTCTCGCGCCTGGGTTATGGTGCGCTTTTAATCGGCGTGTTCATGTCAATGGCCTGCTTTTTCTTCAATCGGCGGGATATTATCGGATAAATTGGATCCCGCTCCATTTTGAGATATAATCCAGGGACATCCTATATATCTCACGATGGAGCTTCCATGGCTCGGGCTGTCAACCAAACCATCGCCTGGTTCGTCGCTTTATTTCTGAGTTTGATCGTATTCGGCATCGGCCTGGCGATCGTCTTCAGCATGAAACCCAAGCACCAGGACGACCACGGCAGCGCGCATGAGCCCGACGCAGCGCCGGCCCACGATGCGCATGATTCCCATAAGACCGACGAGCACAAGGCTCCCACGCATCCCGCCGACAGTGAAGCGGGACATGCCAAGCCAAAAATAGAGCACGAAGATCCCCATGCCAAAGATGGGGGCGATGAGGACAAGGAAATCACGCCAGCCAGCGTGAAAGCAAAGGCCGACGGCCGCAGCCCGGAAGCCAACCCCCACCACTAACTCTGTACCTCGCCCTGGCTTTCCTCTATGATGGCCAGGTGAAGGACCAGAACATCGGGAAGGCCGGGTCACCTATGCCAGACAATAATCCGAAGTCCAAAGACAATCTGATCGATCTTGCCGCGGAACGTCAGCGCATGCAGGGGCGCAGCGCGACACTGCGGGGTAAAAAGTTGACCAAGACTCAAAAAGGTCCGGAAAAGAAATCAACGAAATCCGTGCGCTGGTATCACTATGTGCAATTGATTATATTTCTGGTTCTGGTTGCGTGGCTGATGCGGAGCTGTCAGTTCTAGCCTTTGTTTCGCTGCAGAAACTCGTCCCATTCCACAGGTGTCAGACTGCGTTTTCTCTCATTGCAGGATTTGCAGGCCGGCACCAGGTTACCCGCCGTACTGCGCCCGCCGCGACTAATTGGCACCACATGATCCATGGTCACCTGCCCGCGACTGATAGGCGTAAGGCAATAATAACATTGTGTTTTTTGGATTAAGTTCTGCCACCAGCGGGACTTTTTCAGTTCCTTGGCTTTGAGCCTTTCGCGCTGCATAAACTCATCATCGATATCAAACAAAGGGAGTCCTCCTGCGGTTCCCTTCCTAACAAATTCCGGAAGGCGGGGCCAACCGAATTTTCAGCCAAGTCCGTGCTGTCGATGGGGTCCTCGTCGCGGCCGATGCTGCCGCCGTTTGCTTGGATTCAATGGCACGGAGAGTGGCACACGGATCACATGAAACCCGGCCTGTTTCAGCCGCCAGCAAAAAACATAATCCTCGCCATAGGTCAGATCCCGAGTGAAACCGCCGACCCCTTGCCAAAGCTGACGATGGAAAGCAAATCCATGATCGCCAAAGGGCATGGACCAAAGTGAGGAGCGACTCCGCAAACCAGGGCGTTTGCCAGGACGAAGCGCAAAAGGCACCGATTCAAAAGAATGCAGGGCATCCGGATTCATCAAGAGGGAATCCATCAGTCGGGATACCGACAGAGGCGAAAGTTCCGCATCCGCCTGCAGCACCCAGATCCAATCGGTCTGCGCGGTAATGATGGCCCGATTGATCTGGTCCGTATGGTCGGCCGAACCTGTGACGACGGAAAGCGATCGATGATAAATCATCGCGGCTTCCAGATCGTCCTTCTCAAGTTCACAGCCTGTATCGCTTATAGACAGAATCCACGAATGCTCAGGGGCCAGCACGGCCAGCTGAGTGAGGAGTGCTTTCCAACTCTTATCACCCGGTGCCACAGGAACCACGATACTCAATTTCAGCGCATCTGTGTGTTTCATTCATTGAATTCCACGATTTGAAACTGGTTTGAAAGCTACATTCTCCCATCAGCTTGCCTCGGAAACGCAGACGGGGCAACGTAACAAACTGATGCAAAAGCAGGAAAATCGCTGTATGCTCCGTGCACATTGTTGACTCACCTACCGCGAGGTCTCCATGGCGCACAATAGACTCGATTCATTCAATTCCCATAAAACTCTGGACGTGGACGGCATCAAATATCACTACTTCAGTCTGCCAGATGCAGCGAAGAATGGACTAGGTGATATTTCCCGTCTGCCCATGACGCTTAAAGTCCTCCTGGAAAACCTGCTCCGCTATGAAGACGGCAGTATCGTGACCAAGGAAGATGTTAAAGCTCTTGAGCAGTGGCTTTCGACAAAAAAATCACAGCATGAAATCGCCTATCACCCTGCGCGCGTTTTGATGCAGGATTTTACAGGTGTTCCAGCCGTTGTCGATCTGGCTGCAATGCGCCAGGCTATGACAAAACTCGGCGGAGACGCGAAAAAAATCAACCCCCTGGCGCCTGTTGACCTTGTCATTGACCACTCGGTGATGATTGACTATTACGGCACACCCGACGCATTTCAAAAGAACGTCGATCTGGAATTCGAACGCAATGCCGAACGTTATGAATTCCTGAAATGGGCCCAGAATTCGCTGGATAATTTCCGCGCTGTGCCTCCTGGAACCGGTATTTGCCATCAGGTGAACCTCGAATATCTGGCCAAAGTTGTCTGGACCAAAGAAGAAGACGGTCAAAAATGGGCCTATCCCGACACCTGCGTCGGCACAGACTCGCACACCACGATGATCAACGGTTTGGCCGTGCTCGGTTGGGGTGTTGGCGGTATCGAAGCCGAAGCCGCGATGCTCTCGCAACCTGTTGCCATGGTTTTGCCCGAAGTCATCGGTTTCAAAATCACGGGTAAAATGAAAGAGGGCATGACCGCCACGGACCTCGTGTTGACGGTGACAGAAAAATTGCGGAAGCTCGGCGTGGTCGAGAAGTTTGTGGAATTCTTCGGACCCGGCCTCGATGAATTGAGTCTGGCGGACCGCGCAACTCTTGCCAATATGGCTCCTGAATACGGCGCTACCTGCGGCTTCTTCCCGATCGATGATGAAACCTTGCGCTACCTGCGTTTTACCGGCCGTGATGAGCATTCGGTGAAGCTGGTGGAAGCTTACGCCAAAGCCCAAGGCATGTGGCGCAACAACGCGGTGGAAGCGGTTTATACCCAGGTCGTTGACCTTGACCTCAACACCATCGAACCCAGTCTTGCGGGACCTTCCCGTCCTCAGGATCGCATCACTCTGAGCAAGGCGGCCATCAACTTCCGTGACTGCCTGCCGAAAAACTTCAAGGTTACCGACGCTGATCTGAAGAAAACCGCAGCGGTCGATGGCGAAAAATATACCATGACCCATGGTGATATTGTGATCGCATCCATCACCAGCTGCACAAACACGTCGAATCCTGCGGTTCTGATCGCAGCCGGTCTGCTCGCCAAGAAAGCTGTGGAAAAAGGCTTGAGCTCGAAGCCATGGGTCAAGACCTCCCTGGCTCCCGGTTCGCAGGTTGTAAAAGATTATCTGGAAGTGGCGGGACTCCAGCCGCACCTTGATAAACTGGGCTTTAACATCGTCGGATACGGCTGCGCGACCTGTATCGGCAACTCGGGTCCTTTGCTGCCTAAAATTTCCAAGGCGATTCAGGATAACAATCTGGTCGCCGCCGCGGTCCTCTCGGGGAACCGGAACTTTGAAGGTCGGATCAGTCCCGATGTGAAAGCCAACTATCTGGCTTCGCCGCCTCTGGTTGTGGCCTATGCGCTCGCCGGAACGATGACCCTCGATATCACGACCCAGTCCCTCGGCAAGGGCTCGGATGGCAAGGAAGTGTTCCTGGCCGATATCTGGCCTAGCAACCGGGAAATCGCCGATGCGATTGCCATGTCGCTGAGTGCCCCGATGTATAAAAAACGTTATGCCAACGTCTTTTTGGGTCCCAAGCAGTGGCAGGCAACCCAGGCTGGCAAGGATCTGACGTTTTCCTGGAACCCCAACAGTACCTATGTGCGTCATCCCACGTACTTTGAAAACATGCCGCGGGAAGCCAAAGGTCAGGACGATATTCTCGGCGCCAGTCCTTTGGCCATTCTGGGCGACAGCGTGACGACCGACCATATCTCGCCTGCCGGTGATATCAAGAAGGAAAGCCCTGCCGGTCAATACCTGATCAATCACGGTGTGAAACCCATCGACTTCAACTCCTATGGCGCCCGTCGTGGCAACCATGAGGTGATGATGCGCGGAACCTTTGCCAACATTCGCATTAAAAACGAAATGCTCGATGGCAAGGAAGGTGGTTACACCAAGCACATTCCAACGGGCGAGGTCCTGTCGATTTACGACGTGGCCATGCGTTACAAGGAATCGAAAACGCCGCTGGTGGTCATCGGTGGCAAGGAATACGGCACAGGCTCCTCACGCGACTGGGCCGCGAAAGGCACCAATCTGCTGGGTGTCCGCGCTGTGATCACGGAAAGCTTTGAGCGTATTCACCGCTCCAACCTGATTGGTATGGGTGTCCTGCCCTTGTTCTTCCTGCCCGGGCAGAATCGCAAGACCCTCAATCTTACCGGCGAGGAAACCTTTGACATCGTAGGCGTTCGCGCCATGAGACCAAGGCAGAACATGAAATGCACCATCACTCGTAAGGATGGAACCAAGGAAGAGATTCAAGTGCAAAGCGCCATCTATAGCGAAGACGAGCTTGCTTACTTCGTGAACGGTGGAATTCTGCAGTACGTATTGCGCCGTCTTGCGGTCAATGCGTAACCCTGTTCATTAGGACTAGCCAGGCAGTTCCTCACGGAACTGCCTTTTTTTATGTCCCGCCGCATTGATATCAGAATCGGTCCTGCCAAGGATGAAGACCGCAATTTCTTCGCTTTCAGCTTTATGATAACGCTGCCAGTCCGCAAAGATTCAGGGGCCGCTCTGTCCCGCGCTGTTTAGAACGCAATCCCTATTTCGAGGCCGATCAAAGGCAGGGCTTGTTTTTCAAAATCGTGCAGAAGGTTTTTCACTTTATCCCGAATCAGATTTTCCTGAGCGACACGCGCCTCTTCCAGATTATCAGCATTGCCAGTGCTGTTGTCGGTGGCCTGGGAATTTTGTACGGCCACGTGCGTTTCAATGCTCGACCGTGCTGCAATGGGTTGCGTCGCGCCCACGTACCAGCCTAGAAATACAGGCCCCCAAGTGCCTCGTTGACCGATGTGGGCACGCAAAAGATCCTGATCCGTGCGGGTCCGAAGGTCGACAGAAAAACTGGTATTGCTAGGCATCTGCGAATCGCTGTCTTGAAAAATCAAAGGACTCTCGACATGACTCCGGATGGTCACCTGGCGGTGAGCCGAAGCCATACCCACATAAAAGCTGCCACCGAAGGGAAAAACCAATCCCCCGATCGACCACTGCGGACCAAAATCAACATCGAAGGGCAAATTCAGAAAGGGACTGCGGATGGAAAAATCACCCTGTGAAACCAGATTTTTGCTGGGGACACCCACCTCAACCTTGACAGGCAAAGGCCAGCTATAGGTTCCTTGCAAAGTCACGAATCGATTCAAGTCGAGGCTTACTAAAGCGCCATTCGCCTCGGGAATATTGGTCAGCAAACCCAATTTAAATGGTTTGCTCCCAGCCACCAGGGAGCTGGACAGCATCAGCAGAACCAGCCCGAGGCAAAAGCGAACCATACCAAACCCCTTGCGCCTGACTTACTTTTGATTTTGGCTCGGATCATCCGGATTCTGACCAGGATCGTTCTGTCCCGGTTGATCAGGATTCGGCGTAGGAGTAGGCGTAGGGGTCGGTTTTGGGTTCGGATCCTTGCCTGGTCCACCAGGAATCGGCGGTTCCTTGCCACCCTGAGTCACAGCGCAGACTTCGCGCTTGTCCAGGTCGATGCGGAAACTGCGCGATTGAACGCCAGCCATTTGATAACGTGTGGTATCCACCAGTTTAAACTGTTTGCCACTGGGCGATTCGGGATAAAGGGCGATGCGGCGGCTGTAGACAAGATTTTCGGCTTGACCTTCGACGCGTCGGCCGTTTTTCACTTCGAGCACCTGCCAGGTCTTTTGCTTCGAATAACTCATCCGCAAAAAGTCCTGGGAACCTTCCGGGGCATGATCATAGATACCTTTGGCAACGATGGCTTCGAGTTCCAAACGCTGATTGGCATCCGCAGACGCCTCATGGACAAAAGAAAAGCGGAAGGATTTGCCATCGGCTTCCTGCAGATCCGGGGATTCTCCCTGCTCATGAACGACCTGCATGGCGATATCGGCCTTCATGATTTCGGCGACATCGGTTTTTTCAAAACCGGACATACCATCCAGCTTCACACCCAGTTCAAAGAACACGAGTTTGGTGACGGTATCGACCGAACCTGGCAGCGATGGATTCAACTGCGAGGCATCGCTCGCCTTGATTTTCGAGAGGATGGCTGTTTGGAGAAGAGGGCGGATGTCGCCATAATCTTCCATCGCAAAAAGATCCTGTGGATTTTTCAAGACCTTGCACTGCCCGGGCTCCAGTGATCCCAGCAGGCTCAGACCATAGTTATGTTCTGTATTGGCATTGCGAACCACAGAATCACGGAACTGACGAAAGAGAGATCGCAAAAGAACGCGACCTTCGTCTTGATAACGCTCCAGGAACGCACGAGCGCCTTCCTTTTTCAGTTCTTCCAGGCGCTCCAGATTATCTTCCATGGAGTTCCAGGACACATACAGGCTTGCAGCCTGGTCTTCAGAATTTTCGACGTCTTTGGTCTGCGATGTGTTCTGTTTTTTCCCAAGCTCGACTGTCAAACTTTTGCAGGCACCCAAAGCAACCATGAGCGAGGGACAGAGGGTCAGAGTCAGCAGTAGTTTTCGAGACATGAAGAGCCCTTTCCAACATTTGCAGATAATTCGCGATGTCTTGGGAGATTGTGACTCTTTGGTAATGCAAAAGAATGACCAGTGGGCCAGGATCGACTGGCCTAGGTAAGCTAGGAAGTAACCTCAGTTTTTCAGGGAAAAAATCTTTCGAAAGGTAAGAAAGCAGCCTTGTTTGAGGGGAGCGACCAAAGTCTAAACAAGGCTGTTCAGCAAAGCGGCTCTGCTTTCAAGGAGCGCAGCGAATCTCAGCAGAATGATTCCGTAAACGCGCGTTGTCACACGCACTCGAGTCAACACCACTGAGGTTGAGCTGTGGCGCATGACCTGACAATTCGATGCGTGACGTATCCAGACCGTTGCTGAACCGGATGTCACCACGGGCTTGATCGCCAGCTGCAATATAAACCATTTTAGTCACAGGACTGGCGCTGGTGAATTGAATCGAACTTTCGTGCCCGTGCAGCACAAAACAAATACCTGCCAGAGGCTGACCAGCGGTCAGGGCCAGATTTAAACTTTGCTTGTTTCCAGCCAGACGGATAGCCAGGACCGTGTTCGGACCCAGAGCCAAGGATTGCAGCGAATCTCCTGGGCTATAGACCACGAGCTTGGACGCGATACCTTTAAAATGTTGCGCACAGGCTTTGGCCACAGCTTTGGCATCACTGCCTCCCACGGCCAACCCACCGCCCGCGTGGGGAGTAGGACTCAAGGACGATGGCTCCGCATCTTGATCCGCGCTATGCCGACGGTCTTCCGTCTCCTCGTCTTCGTCCTCGTCCTCTTCAGAAGAAGAACCAGCGTATCCTTCAGGGCGCCCTTTGCCGGATGGGGAGGTCCGACCTTCATCGCTGATGTTGGATTCATCCTCGGCGTCATCAATGGTGAAGAGATTGTCTCTAACTTCACCCTCATAGCCCGTTTCAGCCACTGAAATGGCCAGGGGTGCCATATCAAGCTCGTGAAAGACGGGCGGTTCATTCTGGCAAGAGGTCGTTATCCCGAGGGATAGCGCCATCGTCCATAGCCGTGAAAAATCGGTCATGCAGGCCTCCAAGTGGTTCATCGTATCGTGTGCTGATTATGAAACCACCTTCGGTGACTCGCCTAAAAACCTGATCATCGCTGGACTGCCCTTCTAAATCACATATTTGAAGTCTCGAATAAAACCAAAAGAAAAAGTGCAAAACGGACTTTTGTGTGGTTGGAAAATCATTTCCTGGGCCCCTTCCTGCGTGGACTCCGGGTCCATTTTTCAAATTATTTTGTGTAGGATGCCATAAAATTTTACAAATCGGCCTGTGAGTAACATATTATTTTTACTTGATAAAATTTTATTTCTTATGGAACTGTCATTTTTTTAACTTGAATCGCCGATAAGGATCTCAATAAATCGTGTACAAAACTTTGAGGTCGAAGATGAAGCGTTTATGGCTTGTGCCAGCACTGGTTCTCTTTGTTGCTTGTGACAATTCAAAGTTTTCAGGGGCTCAGGTCAGTGATGCCTCGCCACCAACACCAACTCCAAGTGAAAATGTGAAGGTTCCTTCCATAGAGGAAAAGGAAGAGGACACAGACTATAAAGAGTGTCTCCTGGCCACAGGTGGTGATGCCACGTCCATCATCTCAGTCAGCCAAGGCAATATCGATGTGTCCAAACTCACACCCAACAGTGTTCTCTTGCTGGAGGTTCAAGGCCAGGCCTTGATTGATCTCTCTGCGGTGCAACTCACCAGTCTTAAGGGAATCTGCATATTCGCAGCTGGTGGTGCCAAAATTGATTTGGATTTGACCACCACGGTTTTGGCCATGTACTACCACGCGCGTGGCAATTCCGTTACGAACATGAATTTTGGTGGAACAGGCTCTCTGGCCAAGTTGGAAACGGATGTTTCAGGGGGCAGCCAGCTGACCCTGGAAGGCCAGCAGCTCACCTGCTCCTCCTTAAAGCTGCCACAGAGCGGTTCATCACGCATCACATGCAATGGCACCGACCTGTAACGGAGCTAGGGATAGTCACCCATTGACTTGATTCCAGGCCAGACCCTTCGTTAAGATCCCGCGAGGCGACCCGTCGTCACGTGGAGGATCCGTGAAAATTTTTTACAAAATCTCGCTCAGCGTGTTCATTTTAGGAACCGCCCTTAAACCGGTGATGGCTCAGGAAACCGTTGATCCCGATGCTGAAGTTAAGCCTGGGCCTCCTGAGACGCCGCGTTCAAGCAGGGATAATCGAACCGATAAAGACCTAACGCTTTTGGTCATACCCATCACCCTCGGCTGGGTCCTCCCCACCAAGTACGGTGTCAGCGCCACCTGGATCTCGGATGCAACCTGGTCAATCGAAGCCGAGTATTTGCAGGCCAGTTATGGCCTGGGGTTCTGGGGCGTGGATATGGCAAACCTTTCGGAGCAGCACACCTCGATTCACGCTCTCTATTATCCAGGCAATAGCTATTATTGGAAAGTCGGTCTCGGTCGACGTGAATATAAAGCGACGTTTGGCTCTGAGTATTTGAGCCGCATCAGCAGCAACAATCTGCTGACACCGGCCAAAGTCCAAATTTCCAATGACGTTCTCACTCTGGGACTTGGCAACCGCTGGCAATTCAAGAGTGGCATCACCTTTGGTATCGAATGGCTGGACCTTGTCTTTGCCATGGGTCAAGGAAGGATCGAGGAAAATTTCATGGATCGGGTGAATGACAAGGACGAGCAGGATGACCTGCAAACCCTGTTCGACTACTTCCGTCACGGCACGACGTTTCAAATTTTGAAGGTGACATTGGGTTATTCGTTTTAGGCAAAACGGAACAGGAGGTGCCTGATCGAGCACCTCCCTAAACCGGAGTTGTTACATGGAGAACAGGCCTCCGCTGCTTCTTTATTCCGGGCACCCCAATTCTTTCGTCTTCAGTTGGAGACGAGATAAGTCGTCACGCCAGCCAGAACCATGAGGGCAATGACACAGAACACGACCAAGAGATGATCTTGAAAATTCTGTCCTCTGTACAAGCGATAGGGCTGCGATGAAAAGGCAATGCGATCCTTGTCGCGGATAATGGACAGGCGAAAGGATGGGTCTTTGGCCTGCGGCTCAATTGCAGAAGGGCCATAGTAAACCTGACCGTTGATCCAGGACGTTCCCAGCAATCCACGATGCGCTGAGCGGTCCAGATACCGTTTGACCCGCCGCTTTTCAAAAATCGTTTCTTTGGTCGCAGCCATAAGATCAGAAAGCCTTTCACGTCGATTGTAAAGGCAGCAAAAGACTTCTTCCAAATTGAGCGGCTGCGGGTGCTCGTGCACGATCCGGACTAACTCAAACTCCAGGTTCTCGTCATTCGATTGCAACAAGCGATGACTCCAGAGAAGTGGAATTGGCATAACTGGAGAGAGAGAAACCAGTTATGCCCAACGTTGTTCTTGCATCAGCTTTCTTTTACAGAAGGACAATACGGTTCAGCTTTGCAGTAAGCGTGCCATGGTTTTTTTTGTCGAACAGCACGGCCCACGGGGAAGTGATCAGAGAGGTGCTGTCAAAGTTTGATCTCGAACGTCATTTTTTGACGAAACCTGAGCATCAATGCTGAGGCCATGCTCTTTCATTTTCGACTTTAAAGTGTTTCGCGAGATCCCCAAAATATCACAAGCATCCTGCAGGCGTCCTTTGGTCTTGGCCAGCACGGCCGGCAGGACAATGCTTTCCAGATTCCGCACCAGGGTATCAAAGATGGACGTCTCACCCTGGTCCAGAAGCCTCTGGACGAGGGTGCTGATACTGTCCGACGCCTGGGGTGGGGTGAAAGGATCAACGGGCCCCTGGCTAAAACTCCGCAGGATGGAATCGGGCAGATGAGAAATGCGAATCGACTGTCCATCAGCATGGGCTAAAGCGTATTTCACAAAACTCTGCAGCTCCCGCATGTTGCCTGGCCAATCGTAGAGCTTCAGTTGGTCAAAGATTTTGGCGTCGATGTCGACCAGCTCCTTGCCAAACTCGGCCTTGAAGAAACCCACAAAATACCGCACCAGATCCGGAAGATCTTCCTTGCGATCACGCAGGGGAGGCAGATCGATCGTAAACACATTCAGTCGATAGTAGAGGTCCCCTCGAAACTTGCCCTCCTCGATCATAGCCTTCAGGTTTCGATTGGTTGCTGCGATCACCCGCACGTCGGTCTCGATCGTCTCATTACCACCCAAACGCTCAAACCGCTGATCCTGTAAAAGGCGTAAGACCTTGGCCTGAGTCGTGGGGTGCATATCAGCTATTTCATCCAGAAAAATCGTCCCACCATGGGCATATTCAAATTTACCAGCCCGCCTTCTTTCAGCGCCTGTGAAGGCCCCCTTTTCGTGGCCGAAGAGTTCACTTTCAAGAAGGTTTTCCGAAAGAGCAGCACAGTTGATCACGATGAAAGGTCCCTGCCGGCGCTGGCTATGAAAATGCAGAGCCTTGGCCACGAGTTCCTTGCCCGTTCCGCTTTCGCCCAGAATCAAAATATTGCTTTGGGTCGGAGCGAACCGTCCGATCTTTTTGTAGACGTCCTGCATCGCCTCAGAATCGCCGACCATACAGACCTCGCTGTCCTGCAGGATATCCGCGGTGTTGGCGGCAATCACATCGTCGACATCCTGCCGCCTGGATAACAAAGCCTTCTGGACCGTGGCCTGGAGCTTGGCCAGGTCAACAGGCTTGAGGAGATAATCAAAAGCTCCAAACTTGGTGGCTTCAATTGCGGTCTTGGTGGTCGAGAACGCTGTAAACATAATAACGGGGAGGTTAGGATGGCTTTTCTTAATGGTGCACAGCACATCAAGGCCTGACGCCTCCACGAGGCGCAGATCCAGCAGGATCACATCCGGTGCCGCCTTGTTGACCAGCTCCAGAGCCTGAATGGCCGTCGATGCTTCCATGACCTGGAGATCAGGGCTGAGACTTTTCTTTATGGAATAACGCAAAACACGATCATCATCGATAACCAGCAAAGTATGGGCTTTGGCCACGATTTCCTCCGTACGAATTAGCCAACAGGCAGGTAAAAACCAACGATGGCGCCCTTGGTCTGTCGGTTCAGGGCAAACATTTCACCGTGGTGAGCTTCGATGATTTGCTTGCAAATCGATAGCCCAAGGCCAGTGCCTGATTCCTTGTCCGATACAAACGGGTCGAATATTTTAGGCAGTAGTTCAGGCTGGATGCCTCGACCCGAGTCCTGAGCCATGAATTTGATTCCTTCCTGCCCCTGGGTTGACAGGATGAGCTTGATCTCATCACCCTGGCTGGTTGCATCCAAAGAGTTCATCAGAATATTGAGGATGACCTGAGTCAGTTGACTCGGATCCCCATGCAAAGAAAGAGGTTCTCCCTCGACCTCGGTGTGGATGCTCACACCTTGAATTTGCGCGCGACCTTGCACCAATCGGATGCATTGGTCCACCAGCCTTAGCGGTTGGATGGGCTCCATGCTCATGGCGGGCTGCCGGGCGAAATCCAACAGGTTTTGGATCGTTCGTTCGACCCGGGTCAGCTCCTGTTCCATCATATTCAGATCCGCTTTTTGCAAAACATCATCCCGCAACAGGGCCGCCTGAATCAGCAGCTTAATGGACATAAGTGGGTTGCGCAGTTCATGGGCTGTTCCTGCTGCCAGCTGGCCGATCGCAGCCAGTTTTTCCGATTGGAGAATGTCCTCCTGAGTCTGCTGCAGCCGCATCACGACCTGTTCCACCTCAACGGCAATAATATCGAGAATGCTTTTGAGCTCGCCGAGGTTGAGCCCCGTAGAGATCCGAATCGGCCCAACAATCTCACTGAGTTTGCCGGCAGCCATGGTTAAAGGCAGATTCAATTCCACAAGGGACCTTGTCATGCGGCGCGCAACCAGGATGCCAGCTCCGAAGCCGCCTATGGAACCGCAAATGGCGATAATCATCAAACCATTGGCAATGCGCTTCGAGAAGATTTTATGTTCTTGAGCGACGGCTAGCATGGTGGCCTCGTTATAGTCAAGATACGCGTGGGCCGGCTCAATGATCTCTTTGGTCATGATCTCATTGATGAGTGGCCGGAATCCACGACGCAGGCCACGATCATCATCTTTGGTTTCAATCAGCTGATTCATGCTCTCGAAAAAATGTTGGTAGCCCTTTTTCAGCTGTTCGATGATTTTCTGTTCGGTTTGGGTGGTTGCCAGGCGTTCCGCTTCCGCCAACCAGCGATCCGTGCTTTCAAAGAGTCGCGGAATGTCCTGCGCGGATATATCAGAATTGCCATGTATATAATCGTTCAGCTGGGTGCGAATCTCATGCAAGCCGATTTCCAGTTCCTCAGCAGCCCTCACACTGGCCACGTTCAGTTCCAGGACTCGCGACAAATCCTGATAGAGATGATTCACATACCACGCCGAGCCCGCGCCCATAATCAGCAGCAGGAGGCTCAGCAGAAACACGGGCCAGGACATTGATGTATTTTCCAAAAACGCTTTGATAAGGAAACCTCTCAGCATTGATCGACGGCATGCTGATTAAAGTAATAGCGTCGGAAGCGATCCGTCCAGATCGATGATATGACGCATTGAGAACTCAGGAGTCCAAGCTTTTGACGAAGACTAACACATTTGCACGACCTGACTGGCGGCTAACTTTCCGCAGGTAAGAGTCCGACATTGCTATCAATCCATCCTACCGAAATCCTTGATGCCTGGCCGCGACCGATCCTGACAGCAGGACATAATCAATCCAGGCATGATTCTCGCAAAGAAAGGCTCAGAAACAGACTCCATCGCGACAGAACTCTGCAAGTGGTCAGGCAAGCGTTTGCATGATCAGCAGTCCATCTTTCTTCTGGAGGCGGCGCTATGAAGAATTATTTGATGACCACATGCCAGGCTCTGACCTTGATGACCATCAGCTGCGGTTCTGTGCGCGATCCGGAATCGTCTCTCTTGATCAGCAATGGAACTCTGGTCACAGCGTCCGAGCCGGCTTCGAAAAGCACCGTGATGATTCAAAGCGCCTTAGGCAAATGCACAGGCGTTCTGATTCATCCGGAATTTGTCCTCACAGCGGCCCACTGTAAAGCCGGGGTTGGTCTTTCCACGGTCTATCCTTATAACGGCTCCGTCCGGGTTACCAACGCGGGTGTTGGCGTCATAGGCGTAGCCTTGCCCAGTGGCGTCAGTGCCGCAAAAAATGATTATCTGGATGACGCCAATGTCTTTGCCGACATGGCCGTCCTGCGGCTGGCCAAACCGCTGACCCTATTCCAGCCTGTCGACATTTATACGGGCGAAGTCGCGTCGGGCTTCTCAGCCTTGGCGGTTGGCGCCGGACGTCATAACAACGATCCTGCGCAGGCGCAAACCCTTCAGGAAAAGAAGGTCAGCGTGGCGACCAACAAGGCTAAAAAAGGCTTTGTCTTTGTTCAAGGGGAAGTGACCAACCCGGGTGATTCCGGAGGCCCGCTTTATGCGCCACTGTCCAATCCCGAAAGACTGGAGCTCATCGGCATCGTGCATGGCCGCGAGGGTCATCCTGTTTATTGGTCGGTGACCCGTTACACCAATGTGTCCACGCACGCGGCCTGGATCCAGCAGGCGATGAAGAATTTACAAGGGTCGTGAGGCCTAGGGCTTTTGAATCGGCTCCACATCGATAATGTCCACGGAGCCCGTTCGATGCGTGAGAGCATCATGCTGGCTATAATGTCCAGCCTGGTGCACCGTGACACGTCCATTCGCAACCTGCTGACCCAACCACACCTTCAACTTTTTCATCAGCATCGACCGGGTCCAGGGAATCAGCAAAAGAATCCCAACGAAGTCTGTTAAATATCCTGGAATAATCAACGCCGTCGCACCCGCCAGCATCAGAAGGCCTTCCAACATGGTTTCACTCGGCAAACGGCCCTGTCGCATCTGCGTCTGAGCCTGGGAAAAAAGACGCAAACCTTGTTTTTTCGCCAGGGTCACTCCGGCCAGAGCGGACAAAAAAATCAAACCCAGGGTGGTCATCCACGCATTTTGGCTTCCCCAAAGCATGGACCAGTAGCGGTGCGCCTGGATCATGAGAAACAATTCCACGAACGGAACCATCATCATAAACAAAAGGAGGCGGCCCAACATAACGTGCTCCTCGGATCGGTCCAGGTTAAGGCCCATACTGACTGAGAATGCAGCATGAGCACGAGCAAAAGACCCATCATCCTACCATCGTTACACCTCGATCTCCGCTTCAAAAACGTCTGTACCAACAGGCCTTGGCCCTTTATACGATGCCCCGCGCGGACCGTTCGAAGTGTCAGAATCCACGACAACGATCACCTTACAAGGTTGGTGTGAGTATGCATGGCCCCCCTTCGTTCCCCGAAAAATCCAATGAAATATCACCATTCTATGAACAAATTCCAGCCCTTGGCTTAAGTTTCTCCGGGACCATCCGATAAGGATGGGTCGAACGCAATTTGTTTCCTCTCGCGCCAGGCACACCCGTGGGAAGGATCGTGTGCGAACCTATGGGGAAACCATGATGTTTCGGGCGAAGCTATTCCTAGCATGTCTCATGTGTGCCGCGTGTGGATCACCACATGATTCATCTCATCTCGTCAGCAAGGCCGGTCTGAGCCGCACTGCCAAACCCAAAGTTATTCTTGCCTATGAAATAAAACGGCAGCCGGGCGAAACCCTGCGAACCGTGAGTCAACGTTTTCAAGTGCCACTCAGTCTGCTCGAGATCTTCAATCCACGCGGCGTCCAGGGCCGTTATAAAAAGATCATCTATGTGCCGATTTCCCATACAGCGGCTTTAAAAGCCTCGACCGGTAAAAAGGCTCTTAAAATCGTCAAGCTCATGCGTGATTCTTTTCTCAGGCCCATTAAAATCGGTGACTGGTCGGCGCTGGAAGAAGAGGATTTTCAGAAACTCGATGAATGGATTCAGCTAGACGAATCCCAGCGTCTGAGCTTTCCCGTGGAAGGCTATATCTCCTCGGGATTTTCCTGGCGCTGGAATCGCTTTCACAAGGGCCTTGATATTGCGGCACGCCGAGGCACACCGATCGTCGCAGCCCAGGACGGCAAGGTTGTTTTCCGCGGATGGAAGTCAGGTTTTGGACTGCTCGTGATCCTGGAGCACGTCCAAGGAAAAACCTACTACGCGCATTGTCAAACAGCCAAAGTCAAAGTGGGGCAGAAAGTCTCACGCGGGGATCTGATTGGCCTCGTCGGCGCAACCGGACAATCCCGCGGCCCTCATCTGCATTTTGAATATCGTGATAATTACAATCAGCCGATTGATCCCACTCCGTTTCTGTTACCGCCCTGCTCACGGCCGGTGACGTTATCCGCGCAACCCGGTCGTGTGCCACCGGGTCTGGCAGCCTGGTCCGCAAAGTCCTCGCTGTGTCAGACAACAGACATTTAAAATTTCACCACAAGTTTGCCAAAATTTTCACCTTCCAGCAGGCCCATAAAGGCCTGCGGTGCTTTTTCCAAACCCTCGACAATATCCTCGCGGAATTTTATCTTGCCCTCGCGCAACCACTGTTGCATGGGTTGCTGGAATTCCTGAAAGCGATGGCCGTAATCCTGGGAGATGATAAAACCTTGCATGCGCAGCCGCTTGCTCAGAATGGTGCCCATAAGCAGTCCCATACGATCCGGACCAGGTGGTAAGGATGTGCGATTGTACTGCGCGATCAAACCGCAGACAGGAATCCTGGCCTTGGCATTGAGCAAGGGCAGCACGGCATCAAACACCTTACCGCCGACATTCTCAAAATAAACATCGATCCCCTTCGGGCAGGCCTCACGCAACGCATCCGCAAGCTTCTCATCGTGATGGCTTAAACAGCTATCGAAGCCCAACTCTTCGACCGCGAAACGGCACTTCTCAGCACTCCCGGCAATGCCCACGACCCGGCAGCCCTTGATCTTGCCAATCTGTCCCACAACCGAACCCACCGCACCTGTGGCCGCGCCCACAACCACGGTCTCCCCCGCTTTGGGTTCACCGATATCGAGCAATCCCATGTAGGCTGTAAAACCAGGCATCCCCAGAACGCCCAGAGCCAGGGAAGGATGCGCAATGGCGCCAAGGGGCGTAAGGTCCTTGCCATCAGAAAGGGCGTAGTCCTGCCAACCCGCATAACTCAGAACGAGGTCCCCCGTTTTAAATTTACTATTTTTAGACAGGGTGACCTTGGACACCGTGCCGCCCACCATCACCTCACCGATCTTGACCGGCGCCGCATAGGAGGGCGCATCACTCATGCGACCGCGCATGTAGGGATCCAGAGAAAGAAACTGCGTCTCCAAAAGCACCTGACCCTCCCCAGGCGTTGGAACCGGACTTTCGACCAGCTTGAAATTGTCGGACGTGGGTTTCCCCGTGGGACGACTTGCCAAAAGAATCTGTCGATTGATACTCGTGTGTTTATGCATGACTCATCTCCCTGAGTGTGAACGAAAGGATACCTTTAAAAACTGCAGCGAAAGATATACCGAGTTGAGTTATATTGCCATGAACAGAAACCCCAAAGGGATGCAATGACCAGCAACACGACTGACAAAGAGCCCTTCGAGTCCATCAATAATTCCCTGCTGGGTGTGGCCGCGCGCGATTTAAAGCGACTGCAGGCCATATTTCTGATCATTACCCGGCACGGCTTCGGCGAGCTTTTTCTAAGGTCGCCCATAGGTAAGATCTTTTTCGGTCAGGTTAAAGTCGAGGGTCAAAGCGATCGCTGGCGTGACCAGCCCGCGGCCATACGCTTTCGTCGCTTATTGGAAGAGCTGGGGCCGACGTACATTAAATTTGGTCAAATCATGTCCATGCGACCGGACATCATGCCAGCGAGTTACATTACCGCGCTCGAAGGCCTGCAGGACCAGACACCTCCCGTGGCTTTCGAGGCGATTCGCGATGTCGTGGAACGAAGCCTCGGCCGTCCGCTCTCAGAACTCTTTGCCGAATTCAGCCAGGAACCCCTGGCCACGGCCTCCATTGCCCAAACGCATCGCGCCGTGACGAAAAGTGGCGAATCCGTCATCGTCAAAGTGCAGCGTCCTCAGATTGAACAGACCATGCGAGGGGACCTCGACCTTCTGTTCATGCTGACCAAGGCCCTGGAGGTTGGCATCGAGGAAATGCGTCTTCTGGCTCCTTCGGAAATCGTCGCCGAATTTGAAATCTCTCTTCTGCGTGAGCTCGATTTCAATGAGGAACTCGGTAATTTGGAAACGGCCCGCACCCTGCTCGTCCCGGAACGCAGCGTCGTGGTACCCAAACCATTTCCTGAATTATCCAGTCGTCATGTCTTAACGATGGAATTCTTTCCGGGCCAATCTCTCCGTCGCATCAAACCGCAAACCCCGGAAGCCAAACACGCCGTCACGGAAATTTTACACGCGGCGTGCAAACAGGTTTTGATCGATGGTTTTTTTCATGGCGACCCTCATGCCGGCAATATCCTCATCAATGAGGCCGGCGTGATTTGCATGATTGATCTGGGGCTCGTCGGCCACCTGCGGGATGATCAGCGCGCTGATATCGTGACCTTGATTATCGCAGCCATTTCCCGTGATGCCGGCACCATTGCTCGGGTTTTCTTGCGGATGGGCACTCCCCTGAAGCGTATCAATCTCAATGAATTCAAAGCTGAGATCACTCGGATTCTCGATCGTTACATGAATGTCAAAGCGGTCAAGGATTTTAAATCCCAGGAACTCGCTGACGAATTTGTCAACGCCGCGCAGCGTTTCCAAATCAAGCTGGCCTCGGAGTATTCAATTCTCACCAAGGCGAGCCTGACCATTGAAGGCCTGATTCGAAATCTTTATCCAGACATCAACGCCATTGAAATTGCCCAGCCTTATATTCAGCGCTTGATGGCGGAACGCTTGAACCCCCGCACGCTCATGACGGATTCCATGTCCACGCTCACAGGTCTGTCGAGCATGCTCAAGCAGCTGCCCACCCAACTGGATCAGATCCTTCATGATGCGGAAACGGGAAATCTTCAGGTACGGGCAATGAATCCCCAGTTGGAACTTCTGCCCATGGTGCTTCATCACCTCGGCAGCCGGCTGGCCCTGGCTGCCTTTGCCATGTCGATGAGTTTGGCCGCCGCACTCCTGATTGCGATCCGGACGCCCGATCGACCTTTGTCCCTGCTCATTGCCACGACCCTTGTGAGCGCGGCCTTTGCCTGGTTTATTCTCTTCTGTTGGCACTTTGTTCGCACGGGTCAACCCTATCGGGCGCGATCTTTATTGCAGTTTTTCCGTCGCTGATTCAGGTTTTTCATATGGCAAAAATCTTGCTGTTAAGGCTCTGCAATGGTCCTAGGTACCTGACCTCAATCAGGTGGCCTATGGATAGACACCGACCAGGTGTCGTAAACCTTGACAGTGGAGATATTTTCGATGAAGTCCCCGATGCTGCTGAGTTTGATCCTGAGTTTTTCTGTTGCCTGTTCCTCAACCCCTGATGAAAATGAATCGGAAAATCTGAACCCTGAAGCTGGTGCTCCCGCCTCTGTTGAAGCGGCCAAGCCTGAGACTGAAGTCAAAAAAGTGGATAGCAACGATGTCGCTGCCGCTGTTGACGCCAAGCTTGATGCCAAGGCGGAATCGGCCAAGGCAACTGAAGCCGTGGCCGCTCCAGCCCCTGCTGCTGAAGCTGTTGCACCTGCGGCCAGCGCCGAAAAATTGGTCTATCCCACCGCATCTTTGGTGAATGTACGCCAGGGTCCTGGCAAGAGCCATGCTGTAGCTCGCGTTGCCAAGTTTGGTGAAGCCATTTCTTTGACCGGTGAGCAGAAGAATAGCTGGCTCAAGACGACCGATGGCCTTTGGGTATCGAGCCTTTTCACGGCCGAATCCAAGCCTGCTCAAGCCAATGACCCCGTGGTCCAGGCCGCTCCTGCTGCCGAAGCTGAAGCTCCCAAAACCGTAGAGACCATTGCTGAGCCTGTAGCCCCTGCTACCGAAGAAGCCAGCGCTCCTGCTGCTCCTTAATCTTTGTTACTCGGAGCATGACTCACCAAGGGTCATGCTCGCCATGCACCGCCTTTCTGCAGCTCCACCTGCTCCTGAAGCCATTGCTCTAAATCACGATCAATTTCATCGCGACATTCATCCAGACCATGCCGACAGCGTGGATAGAGAAGCAGCTTTTTAGGTTCGTGGGCTCGCCTATAGATCGCTTCTGAACAATCAGCCGGCAGAATCTCATCCGCAGTCCCATGCATGAGCAGGAGCGGACGTGGGCTTATTCTCGCAGCCTTTTCGGTTCCTGTCGCTTGGCTGCTTAGGGCGGCAACGGCTATGACCTGCGGGTGATCGGCACCCACTCCGATCACCACCGCACCTCCAAACGAGTGACCCACGAGTATCACCTGGGGGCGCTGCTCCTGGGCCAGATAATCCAAACCCCGCCGCACATCTTCAAAGCATTCCTGAAGCAGCCCTGGATGGCGATAATCCAGCCGAAGCGAGGCCACCCCTCGCTCGGCCCATTGTTCGGCATGACGGATATAAAGCCCACCGGCAGGCCCGCCTAATCCTCCACCAGAACCAAAAACCCATAGGATCGCGACAGATCCTGGCTCGGCGGGATGAAAGCAGCAGCGGATCGTCCCGTCTTTCCCAGGCAGCTGGACGTTCCGAACCAAACCTCGCGATGGTTTGACGGAGTCTTCATGGGGTTCCCTTGTTTCTTGTGAATGCATAGCGTGCCCATTCCTCCTCTGATCAATTTTGCGGGAAAATGCAGTCCCTGGTTGCAATATTCAGCCTGAAATCTGGGATACGAAATATATGAATATGCTCACCAAATCTTCATTAAACGATTCTTATGCTTGAGGCTGCTCCTTATCAGCTGACAATTTCAAAAAGAGATCCCTTATGAATATAGTGAATTTGGTCAAAAAAACTGCGCTGGCCGGGGCCGCGACAGCTTCGATTCATACCACAGCTTTATCGGATACGATGGCGCCAGAGGCGTTGCTGGCGAAACCACTGATCACAGGCGCGAGCGTCAGTGCCGACTGGAGCACAGCGAGTCCTGGCAAAACACTGGCCCTGCGTTACACAGGCAAGTCCCACATTAAAACCATCGCGTTCGGCGGCCGCACGGGGCGTGACGTGATCAAGGAGATCAAACCCAAGGATGTTCAAGATAGAACCATCATCATGGCGGTTGATTTCCTGTTCTGGGATTCAACCCTGACAGAGGCCGAGCCAAGCATCAAGGCGTTGGAGAACCTCATGAGCCAGGCCTCCAATCTGAGCTTACCCATAGTCCTGGGCGAGATTCCTGAACTGCTTCCCGGTCGTCAGGTCCAGCGGCAGCGCTTGAATCAGGAAATCACGCAGCGGTGTGCCTCCTACAAACAATGTTTCCTGATGCCCTTCAATCAGCTGCATGAGCAGGTTTCGAAAGACGGCTACCTCGAAATCAAGGGCAGGAAATACTCGATGAAGGATCTCGTTCCTGACGGTCTGCACCTCAGTGTCCCCACGAGCGAGTATCTCGCGGATATGATGCTGGCCCTTTTGAATCGTAAAGAAATCAAGTCCGATGGAAAGTTCAAACTGCCCTAAACATGCCCTGGAGAGAGCATGCAATCCAAGCATAAGCATTTCTCGAAGAAACTATTTCTGATCAATTCCAACTGGACCTCGACGAGTCAGTTGGAAGGATGGAAACACTATCGTATTACCGCAAGGCGCCGCACAGACAAGGGCAAACTTGAACTGGAAATGATGGCTGTTTGTGATCGGAGCGTGCGCGTTTGGGTCAACCGGGCCTCTCTTCGTGATCCGTTATTTTGGAAACCGGGTTGGCTCGATTGACAGAAGTTGCCAGCCAGCTGTGCAGAATTTGGACGGGATTTTCTTTGATTTGACTGACTTTTTTCCAGGTACGCTCCTTGCTTTGCAAGCCTCCTGCGGGCTTGCTCCCGTTGGTTGTTACCGTGGAAAGGAACTCGTATGAAATCCCGTAAGAAGGTCTCGCGCCTGCGCTACTACCTCGGCCTGATTTTGATCATCGGCGCCATGGCCGCATTTGCTCTTCAATTTCGTTCCGCTCGTATTCTGTCTTACGATATGCTGCCGCCTGATACTGGCTTTCATCCCATCCAGAATTCCAATCAGGCTGGTTGAAGACAAGGCTGGCTCACGGCCAGCTTCCGCTCAACATGCGCCCTCCAGCTGCCAAATAATCGCTGTTTGAAATTTCAAACATCTCCTAAAAACTGCATGAGTTTATCTTTTGCCAAAGATATATTTCTGTGTAGAGTTAGTATATTCTCACAGCAAATGTGTCGCGCCAATACACAAAATTTTATTCGAGAAATCTGCAGGATTAATTCGGGAGAGCCCTATGGAGCCATCGCCAGCGAAGCATCATGGAGGAGGAAGTCGCTTGCCTCCTGCCGATCGAACCCTGGATCAGGACACAGACAAAGCCAGGCTTACCCTCCTGGCGGCCATGGTCGATTCATCCGATGATGCCATTTTCAGTACCTCAATCGATGGCACCATACTCAGTTGGAACACGGCGGCCCAGAAAATCTACGGTTATTCGGAAGCTGAAGTTTTGGGCAAGTCCTTCCTTATTCTGACGCATCCTGAACGGCCTGAAGAGGTCAACGAAATCCTTGAACGGATTTCCAACGGCACCCGCATTGAACACTTTGAAACTCTGCGGGTTCGGAAAGATAAGCA
>NZ_DASQYZ010000255.1:0-22043 GCF_035638955.1 Oligoflexus sp.
GCTACAATATCCCTAGTAAATCTCCGCAAAGCCTCTGGTTTGTCACGCTCAGGCTCGACATAGCAGACCCAGAGGATGTGGCTATACAAGAAACCGCGGCTAGCATTGTGTGGATCCCGTCCTTCATCAGAAAATGCGTGGTGCATGCGATGATGAGCCACCCATCTCAAAAGGTTTCCTTGCATGGCAAGAGTTCCTGCCAGCGCTGAGAGGACTTCAAGGAACTTTGGAACTTTAAACGATCGATGCGTGAATAGGCGATGATAGCCGAACGTTATACCCATTCCTGTAACGGTATAGAGAATGAGGAAGGCGATGAGCCCCTCCCAGGAAAAATTCAGAAGACTGATGAATGCCAAGCGCGGGTCATGAAAAGATAAGTTTGTTTGTGCTTGAACCGCTGCTGCATTTTGCTTTGCACTTACAGCGGTACTTATAGAGGGAATTTCCGATGGGCTTTTAGTCAGGGCCCCGGAAAGAATGCTTAAGAATTGATCCGGGCGCTGTGTGAGTGGGCTTCATTGGATTGTGACGACGTTGAAATTCGGGCTGGAGGGCAGAGCCAGTGTTTAATTCATTCGCTTTTTCGCAGAAAGTTCATTTTCTGGCCGCAGCAGTGCCGGAAGAAACGGCGCTCCTGTTTATGAATCGTTATCTCTTTGACTTCAGATTTTTGGGAAGTGGTATCCGAGGTCAGTGTCTTTGCCATAAAGGCAGGAACGGATGGTTTTTGCGATCTGCAACTGGCCTTTTTTCCTGAAGAGGCCCATGAATACGTTACGCAGGGTGATCATAAGATGAGGCAGGGAGCCTGACCTGATGGAGCTGCGATCCTCATTAAATGTGACGTCCTTGCCCTAGAGCCATGCAGCAAAATTCTTTGTGCTATGAAGGCTTCCTGGTCGATGGCCCGGTAGAGGTATTTCCATTGACCCTTGACCGCCTGAGCTTCGGTCTGAACGATTGCGAATTGTTCATCCAGCCAGTTTAAAACGAAAAGATGATCAGGGTGTGTTGTGGATTTGCAGCGTGAATAAAATTTGCTGTGGAATTTTCCGGGATTTCATGTAGTCTTTTTGTCAGTCACCGTATACCCACGCACGTCTTTCGTCAGAATATCGTCCCTTGCTAAAGTTCGCTTTTGAAAGAAGGAATCCTTGGACAGATTATGATGCAAGGAGTTCCAAGCTCCTGAAATGGGCAAAGTCGTCCATATATTTTTTAACCTTTTTTGATTATAGTCATCACGCCTCGATCGCTCGATCTCGCGTCTCTGACTGAACCTGTGAATAAAAAAATTCTTTGAATAAACATGGCTGGTCTGCTACGAGAAAGGCGGGCTTCCATTTGGAAGTATACATGAACATCCCTGAACACACTCAGGAGGGGAATCGTTATGCAAAAGATCATGACCTTATTGACCACAGGAGCGCTTTTCATCGGAGCAGCTTCCGCTCATGCAAGCCATCAATCCACATACGTACTCAAGTCTGGAGATCACCTTGATATTGATGTCGGTGGCTCCAAAAAAATCACCCTTGTTTTCGCTGTCACGGAAAGCAAATCGCTCGGGAGCAAGGATTTTGATGTGGTCGTGACTGAAACCTATGGCGGATTCGAATGTGAGCTGAGCACCGCCAAACTGCTCAGTAGCGTCGAGCTCAGCTCCGAATCGGTACAGAAACTCTATGCGGTTAATGTAGACTGGTTCCCTGGTTCTGATTCCAGTGGATGTACGGTGCAGTTTTCGGCGGGCGAAAGTGCTGCCACGGCCCAGCTCTATTTGGACTTTTAAAACACCACGAGTCATGCAGCTGTGGAAACCTTCTTTCACTGGCCGTTCCAGCCAGCTGTGAGCGATATGAAGGTGGTTCTCAACTTTTCTACTTAAAAGCATTATGGCTTCAAATCTCAGCCTGTCGGCACTCGACTACTCGGGCGGTTGGCTGGTCGGTATACGAAATCTAATATTGAATATAAAGGATTGACTTAATGTTGATCAGATCTCTTGTCTCCGGTGCCTTGTTGTGCTGTGTGTCGTCTGCTGCAGCGGCATCGTCGCCTCGATATGATTCTGCTGACTGCGAGTTATCGTACAGTCTCTATCGAGGCGCTGAGTTTATCAGTGTAAGCGAAGTCAACGTCCTGCAGGGACAGTCACAAATCATAGTTGATTCCAGAACTGGAGCTTTGGCCAGTGTGACTTTGAGTGGTGACTTGCTTCGGATTGAACATCTGTATGATTCCATTCAGGAAAGCCAGACCTTTGATTTAGCGCTTGATGGCTATGGCCAGGGGAATGTTTATAATTTGTCCTCCGTAGTGGAGAATCTGGACAAACCGCCAGTTGATGGTGCGTCAACAATTGAAACAACCTGTATACTCTACTGAAAAAGAAGTGCACGTGCTGGCACCTGCGCACCAAACCCGCTATTCCCTTAATGGCCAAACAGGTGAAGGGAAGATCTCCAATTCCGGGCCTCGATTATTAGCACCGGGCTGAGAACAACCCTGCAGCCAGGAAATTTGAAAGGCCCGGACCATGTTGTATAGCTTACGCGGGATTCTACTGCCGGGCATTCAACATTCGCCACGAACATGGAATCAAATTACAGTCTGACTCCGGATTTTTACGCCCGGCTGACTGAATGTATTCAGGACGTTGTAGGAAGGCGGTCAAAGTTTTAGTATTTCAACGGTGCGTGGACACGACAGAAAGCTGAAATCCCCGGGTTAGCCCAGACTGGATGATCGAAGGTCCAGCTTCATTTTGAGCTGTTAAAGGTCATCCGCTGGCTAACTGCCTTTATCCACAGACAGACAAATTGCCTTTGCTTGCCAGGATGATTCTGGTTGAAACGGTCCCCCAAAGGCTATTCCCCAGGAAGGTGGTGATCTTGATGGTCATCACCCTTGTTTATTTGGGTCAACAGGAACCTCCAGCCGCCTGCGTACGGAAGTAGTGCAAGATCTTGCACGCAGAGTTGAAGCGTTTTCGGAATATGCCTGTCCGAAGGCGCAATGATTGTGCAATGGGTTTCACGTTTAAGCTTTTCGCAGAATTTAGCTCTCTCCTTCCATTAAAGTCGCCGCAAGATCGCTTGCATCAGCAGCAGATGTAGTGTAAGACCTGGCTTGTCCACGAGATAACCTTCCGCAACCTTTCCAAGGAGATCAGCCATGACCAATAAATTTCTAACTGGGATCGCCGCCGCTTTTTTATTTGTTGGCGGCAATCAAGTGTTCGCCGATGCACAAGCTGGCAAAGCCTCGGGAGTGGAATTTTCATACGAGATTTTTGATTTCTATAACACTTCCGTAACGCTTAATGACCCTTATTTGCAGCTCACTGCTACGCACGAAGAAACCGGCCAGATTTTTGAGCCAGATTACCGGACCGGAAAGTTTGTTCTGCCAGCACCGGGCAGATATCGTTTCGATGGCCAAAGTTACTTTTGCTTTGTGAGAAATGAGACGATAGAAATCACTGCTCAAACGACTTCGATCGATCTGTATGTCGGATGTGAGTGAGAGTGATTTTTCAGCCTGCCGCAAGAGGCAGGTGCCTTCCCGGGTGAGTTCACACATCATGTGTTGCTGGAGTCATCATGGCACTCACTAAGCGCAGTTTTGCGCTCAGTTGAGCAGGGCTCCGCAGTGACTCGACCCACCGGATAGCTCCAGTAGGCCGCCAGGTACAAGGGGAGCCTTACAGCGCCCAAAGCCCCACTGTACGTGGCGTGCAGATGTCCCGCATCTCGCTATCTTCCACCGTGATTCCAGGCTCTTTGTGCTCGAGAAGTGTTTTAGGCCAAAAAGCGGGTCGACCACTGTGTATGAGGTATTATTCTGAGCACTCACAAAGGAGTTATATGAAACAGCATCCCCTGGCATATCTTTTTATCCTGAACCTTCTCGTCCTGATAGCATGCAACGATCAACCCGACATCAGCGAGATGCATGCCATATCCAAGGGTGATAATAATATTCTGATCCTTATGTACCACGATATTGTTGATCCAAACAATGCTCCCGCTGGCTTGGCAACTGTGGCCGATGATGTGACCCTTCAAAATTTTCAGAAGCAGCTGGATTGGCTCCAGGCTAATGGTTACCAAACCATATCAGCCTATGATCTTTATAATTTGCGGGCCAACAACAGAAGATCCGCTCAAAAGCAGGTACTGATAACGTTCGATGATAACTACTATGGCGCCTATGAATACGCGGTTCCTGAGTTGGAAAAACGGGGCATGAAGGCCACGTTTTTCGCTCACACTCAGTATGTTCGCCCAGAAGGCATCGTTCCTGACTATGCGGGTTTGCGCCCGAAGGCATCATGGGCTGAAATGGTTGCAGTTGAAACCACGCGTGGAAAAGGTAATCTCTTCCGGTATGAAAGCCATACGGTGACTCACCGTAATTTGACGAAGCTGGGCTCCGCTGAACTCAGGCAGGAGCTTTGTGCCTCTAAACGGGATATCGAACGAAATTTCGCGCGCATTCTGGGTTCCGGTCGATACCGGGGTTTAACCCTTGGCAACAGGCACATAAACGCTGAAGGGGACAAATTGGTCCGGCATATAGCCTATCCGGTTGGGGGCTATAATGGAACTGTAGGTAGCCTGTCGAAAGAATGCGGATATTTTTTAGGGTATGAAGTCGGTTTTGCCGAAGACTTTGAATTGTCGTCCATGGCTTTGCCTCGCCTTGGTGTGGGACGCAGTCTGGCCACAGTCAGTGATTTCCAGGAAGCCGTTGCAAATTACGTGAGGCAGGTCAGATAGCGCCAGGGCATTTTGTTTCTGCAGGGAGGGGGTCCAGTCGTCACCTGGGAGTTGATGCCGATAGGCGCAAAATCCTGGCAGATCAGTATTAAGTCATTAAAATGATTGCTGTGAAAAAATGCAATATACGGAAGCTAATGGCATCAACCTCCGCGTAGGCTATAGGATTGGTTCCGAGCCGTGGGATTGCGGAACCTACAAAAATTCCGGGGTGTAAAAAACCCAGGGCCCCGGAAAGAATGATTAGAAATTAATCCAGGCCCTGAGTGGGTCAGCGTCACCGGACCGCAATACCTTTGAAATTCAGGGCTCGAAAGTAGTGCGAGGTTTTAATGCTTTCCGCTTTTTAGCAAAAAGTTCATTTTATGGTAGCAGGAGCGCCGTGAGAGATGACGCTCCCAGAATGCTCCCGGATGTCTGACTTTAAACTGAATTGCGATAAAAACCGCTTCAAAGGATTTTGCCAAACATAATCCCACTTCAAGCAAACAGTGAAGCTTTCGGTTTTGTTGCAGCTGGATGAGGCCATGATATCCTTGCAAAAACCTGGGGAGGCCGGCTCATGCTTTTTGACCCCAAAGCTTAACTGTTTTCTGGATAGTCGAGTGAAAGCAATTTTGAAAGATATTTTTGGCTAAGAAAGAGGGACAGATTCAATTCATACACTAGAGTCACGATTGCCACGAGGCCGAATGTTGTAGAAACTTCATATGTTTAGACTAGGGCTGCTGGGGTCATAGGGCTGTCGCCGCTAGCTTAAGGAATTTTTATTATGGTGGTCAGGGTTTGAGCCGAAAGTGAATTAACCTTGAAATAGGGTTGATGATGCGTTTTCTATATGCACTGTTCATACTATTTAGCGCTTGGCCGCTTTCTGCTTTTGAGCGCCCTGCTATAGTGTCCGAAGATGCGAATCTTCACCTGCCAGTCAGTGCTGTGTATCAATACCGCCAGTTTCTGGACAAGGTTCCGGCCGCCGCCGATATCCCTCAGTTGGTCGCTCTGCAAGAAGAATGGCAGATTAGCAAAAGTACCTTGACCCAGTATGGGAAGTATTTCGCGTCCCTGGTTCCTATCGAGAATAAGAGCAGTCATCCAGTTAAGGTCATTGCGCGAGCCAACGTAAGTATGGGTTCGTGCTGTGCATATTTGCTTTCAGACAACGCTTTGACAGTTCCGCCAACGATTTTCAACAGGTTCCCAAGTTATGAACTGCTTCTGAACCCAGGCACGAGCTATCTGGTGATGTTTCACACCATTAATTTTACAGGGACCACACGGTTGCATTTTGAGCTTCTTGGAGCCGAATATGCGCAAAAGAAAATGTCGATCGAAGACCATCTCCAGGGCTTGGTGTTTGGAATGGTCGGGATCATGATCATCTACAACGTAGGTCTAGGCATTTTCTTCCGGAAGAAGTATTTTTTCTATTACGCGGGCTATGCCGGTTTTTACTTGGCGTTCCTGGCGATGGCCGGTGGCTATGTTGCCTGGTCATCCAATTTTAATGTGATCTGCGCCCTTGGCTCCATGTTGTCCCTCATCTGCTTTAATGCCTATACCTTTGATATTCGAGAGCGACATCCTATTAATTATAGGTTTTCGCTTGCTTTCGCCACGTTTGCTTGTTTTGCCGGCATCCATGGCTTTTTCACAAAAAAAGCGGAGCTGATTTTCATTATTCTGCTTGCCGTTCCCATTCTCTCCCTTATCGCATCCATCCAGAGTCTGCGGGTCGGGGACAGATCAGCACGTTTTTTCGTGGCAGGTTGGACGGCCTTCCTGCTGGGTAATGTTGGAACCCTTTTGAATACGATTTTTTGGGGGAACGAGCTTCTCAACTGGACGGCAGTCTTTGGCTTCTGCGCCGAAGTCTGCCTATTCTCCTTCGCGATTGGACAGAAGGTGAGACTTTCGGAAGAAAAGTTCCACAACGAGAGCAAGCATGCCTTCAGCCAGCTCGAGAAGGTAGTGTACCCGCATCAGCTGCAGCGGATGAAGTCCGGCTCGGATCTCGAATCAACAATGCCCACATTTGTGAGCGAAGCCTTCGTAATTTCCTTTGATATCATTGCCAGCACAAAAATACGGCATGAGAACGTCAAGGAATTTCTGCGGCAGATTTTTCGCCGCTGCAACGAAGCCATGATGGAAGGATATAATCCCGCCAGTATGAGGGCAAACGCCTACCGTATCAAGGAGATGGGGGACGGGTTCCTCTGCAGTGTCGGCTATCCCTTCCAATCCAAAACGGGCGACGTGGCCAAGGATACCTTGGATCTGGCCAAACGCTTTCATCTCATCTTTACCGAAGAAGTTCAGAATCTGGGTTATCACGAATCGATAGCCTGCGGCATCGGGATTGCGTCCGGGGAGCTTGCAGGATTCTACCCCGTGAGCGGAACGAAGGAGTATGACCTTTACGGGGCTGCCATTGTTCTTGCCACCCGCTATGAGCAGATGCGCAAGGTCATCTTTGAAGGTCAGCCCCCCGGCAGTATTCTGATCCTTCAGGAAAGGGTGTTCACAGGCCTTAACAGTCTATCAAGGCAAGGCTTTATGGAATATGATCTGAAGCGGAACGGCGTTGTTGTGCGCGACGATGCTGGTGCCGTTAAGCTTTATTATAGGATGCTGGATGGCAAGGCTCATCAGCGTTCCCTGGCCGATTCCGCCTAGCTCTGGCCCTTTGCCGGGTTGTGTTGCGCCTGGGTAGCCATTCTTCGTGGCCTCTCGCATATAAAAAAGATTTTGGAAGACACCATGCCCGCGTCCGTAGTGTTTGAAATTGATTCATACACTCAAGCAGGAGCTATGGTTTCGACCGGTCGCGTGGATGCCGTGGTCGCCGATTTGAATACCAGGTCCACCCTCACCAAAAACGCACCTGATGTCATGCTCGAATTTGAACTCATCGACAAATTGAATATTCCCGCCGGTCTTCTCTCGCAAAACAAGGAACGGCTCCTCAAATTAAAGAATGCATTGCATCTTCGTGGGACTAGCCGTCAAAGTCAGGTCTGATAGTCTGTGATCAAAAGTTACAGGAGTTATCATGACCATCGAATCGCTTGCAGAATCATTCCGTGAGGCCAAAGCCAAGGCAGGCCATCCAGCCAGAATCAAGTATCCGAAAAAGCTTAGAGATGCTGCCATTGAATACTTTAAAGCGAATCCTGGCTTGACCCCAAGCAGGATGGCATCCAGGATTGGGATATCTACAAGTTGCGCCGATAAGTGGTTCAAGAGTGTCAAACAAGCTAGAGCAAAAGATAAGATCAAAACCGACCTGCCGAACTTTGTCGAGCTTAAACCAAAGCAAAATTCTGATTGGACCGTAGCAAATGATGGAGAGCTGAGGGTTCGCATTATTGAAGTCAGTATCCCAGCGGCTCTGGGAGAGGCAGAGCTGTTTTCGTCGCTCAGAGCTATCGTTCATGGGGCTGTCTAATGTTTATATCAACGAGTCAAATCAAAATTTTTCTCTATCGGAATACCATTGATGGCCGGTGGGGGATGGATCGACTCATTGCGCTGGTGGACTCTGAGCTGCATTTAGACCCGAGGTCCGGGACTCTCTTTGTCTTTTTTAACCGGAATCGCAGCCTGGCGAAAGTAGTCAAAGAGCGGGCCAATTCTTTCGATCCACCCCCAAGGTCCACCCTTGGCAAGGCCATTGGTTATTTGAACCGCCATTGGGAGAAGCTTTGCTATTTTTTAAAAGATCCGAAAGTCTGGCCCGACAATAACCGGGTGGAGCGGGCTCTCAGGCTTCCAAAGCTCTGCCAGAAAAATCACCTATTTACGCAGGCCCGCTCCGGCAGTGTTGCCCTCGAAGTCTATTATACAATCATCGCTACGTGTAGACTGTACATGATCTGTCCCGAGGACTATCTGACCGATATCACGATCAGACTCAATGAAGGTCACCCGATCTCCCGCCTTGATATCCTTTTGCCCTGGAATTGGCAGGCCGCCCCGCCCGCTGATATCGATCGCATCAAAAAATACGTCAGATATAATCGACCTCTCTTAGCTTAGAGCCGAGCTTTACTGAATTTATTGGTCTTTGAAAACTGCATACGCAACGCATACGTTTGAAGCTCCTCATAATATCGGACACCGGGAATGTATAATGGGTGGATAACCATTAAACAAGGCCGCTTCCGCAGACGACTTCGAGCGCCTCTTCCCCTGGAACTTTTCGATCAGAAAATGACCGGGTGCAGCCTAACCCATGACTCTGGGCGTGCCAGGGCGCTTACAATTGATCGGCCAGAGAAAAGGTCAACCCTTCCATGTCAGATTGCATTTATATCGCCTCCTAAAGAGGAGGATTGCATTGCTCAGGCGACGTGTTTTAGTCAATAATATTAATGCATTGGTCAACTCGGAAATAAAAATCCAGGACATGAGTTTTTCTGAAATTCGGCAGCTTGGTCCGGATGGTCCGCCAATTCTCATTTCCTGATCCTTCAAAATTAATTTCGCAGAGGGAGCTGTCTGAAATGGGAAAGGGAAAGACTTGGGAAGGAGACAGGATCCCTATAGAATAGGCGGGTCGCCATCGTCCGGAAACCTCGATTTTGTGGGCAAGTCCAATGGAGCAACGGTAAGAATGAACAATGAAATCATCCTCCAGGTCAAGAGTCTTCAATTGCTATACAACCGCGACCTCGGTTTGAAGAGTCTTGATATGACAATAGCCAAAGGGCAAAAATACGGCTTTTTGGGACGCAATGGAGCAGGCAAGAGTACTTCGTTGCAGGTGCTCGGTGGTGTTTTGAGACCCCAGGCCGGCACAATTAGCTTCAAAGGGGAGACCAAGGATCATATCACGTCGAAGTGGAAGCAAAGCCTTGGTTTTGTTCCTCAAAATCCAGAATTCCCGAATCACGCCAGCGCTATGCAGTTGGCGAAGATAATTTCAATTTTCTATCCGAATTGGTGTGACAGCCGTTTCCATCAGGGGATGAATCTGTTTCAACTCTCTTCAAAGCGCAAAGTGAATGAGTTCTCGATGGGAATGAAGCTCATGTTTTCCTTCGTGCTAGCCTATGCTGTGAATCCAGAGCTCTATATCCTGGATGAGCCAACGGCGGGTCTCGATATCATATCCCGAAAGATACTGTTCGATCTTCTGAACGAGGAATCCTTGCAAGGCAAAACCATTCTCCTTTCAACCCATATCGTCGATGATGCTGCGGAAAACTGCGACTTTCTCGGTATTATCGATGCCGGCAGGACACTTATCGAAGGCCCCATCGGAGACTTCGGCTCGAACGCCCGAACCATTGAGCAGAAATATTTGGAAATTATAAAATGTGATGCGGTTGGTTTAAACCCATGAAAAAACCATGGATGATTTTTAAGATTCTATTCAGGGACAATAGAGTGCGGGCGCTGGCTTTCTGGCTTTCCATGCTCATCGTTCCCATGGTCGATCTTGCTTCGCAAATAACTGCAAAAAAAGGGATGTTTCCGTTCAAAGGGATTCGACTTTTCAACCTATGCTATACCTTGGGCCTTGTCTTTTTCTATCGACATTCCCTCTATAAGTACTATCGAGAAAATAGGCAGCTATTCCTTGCTCAGCTTCCCATCCATTCTGTCTATCGAAGTTTCTCGGAAATTTTCGCTCACCAGATACTTGCCATTTTCCCTGTATTCCTGGCTATTGCAGGAATGTCTGTAACGGCACTGCTATTCAATCTCTGGAATTTTAACGGTTTTTTGTATTTCGCTTTTGCAGAGTTTGTTTATGTAATGACGGTTGTTTCGATTTCACTGCTCATAGCCATGTCGGGGCGTCTCTTTAATTTTCTTTTGATGACCGTTTTACTGTCTTTTATCCATTATTTTCAGAAGCCGGCAAGCTACGGGTTCGACTTGATTCATTTCATGGATCCCGCAAAATTCTATACGTCCGAATCCTTGATTGCCAAATTATATATAAGGCTCGCCATTGCAAGCGTTGGGCTTTGTCTGCCCATTTCTTTTGCTTTGATAGCATATCGAAGCTCCAGACCTCTCACATGCCTCAATCAGGCTTCAAGCAAAATTGAAAAGATTGTGGCTTTGATTCTCCTCCTTGTTGGAATCAGTTACTTCAGCGCGAGTAAGCAAGAACCTGAACTTAAGTTTGCTGGATTCAATCGGCAGAAGACTCATGAAAAGTCAACAATTCTCTGGAGTTCAGCCATACCTTTGGAGCAGTCGGTTGTGGACCTTTATGCACCCACTGTCGCGAGACTAGGGAAGGATATTGAGCAGCTCTATCAGAACTTTGATATTCCTCTCTCTGGTATCCATATTCAGCACAATCCTAGGACCGCGCATCCCATGTTTCTTGGCAGCCCTAAGAAGCAAGGGGGAGCGTTGGGCATTACCGGGAATTTCGACGATCTATCGAGCCACTATCCCGAATTTTTGCACGAAGTCTTTTTGGAAATCATTCGCATGGAATCAAAAAACTGGGTCATGAAGGAAAGTCAGATTTTAAAATGGCGAGGTTTGGCCTACGCTCTGTCAGGCAGTCGTCTGGAACCCGATCTCGATTTTGATACTTGGTACGCCGATGCCTCCTTCAGAGAGAGTGTCAGAAAGCGAAATTGGCTTCAGGTTTATCGGGAGCTCGGCTCTTGCTATTTTGATCGCTTTGCTGGAGCGCTTTTCCCGTCGAATCGATCCGAAATCAAAGGGAGCGAGCTGAAATCTTTTGCAAGGTCGGCCCTCAATATTGAGGGGCGGTCCATCATCGTTCACTTGGTAAGAAATCCCTTCCTGCTTTTTGATGGCCCCCTGGATCTTTCGATTGAAAAAAATCTCCAAAAAATTTTGCAGACCATGGATCAAAAATCCTACAGTCCGAAACTCCTTCGGCCAGACTTTGATTTGAAATTAGACGAAATGTATACAAACATATACCGAGCCCAATTCAAGCTCAAGAACGGAAGTCCTGAATACCATTCCATCCAAATCGAAATTGCCCAATTGGATCCAACGGGCTGGTTGATCTTTGACAAGATGCGAAGCTTTCCCTATGAGGGGGGTATGGCAGAACCGGGATTCAGTTTCATAAAAGGCGAGACATACTATGTTTCGCTGTCGTGGATGAAAGAACCCTCTGGCTGTCGCATCTATGGATCCTGGCTGGAGGTTTCGCCATGATTGAATTTGCAAAACTACTTGCCTGGCAGATAAACCGATATGGCTTAAGGGACCTCGGTATCGTTATGCTATACTTGGCGATTACCATGACCAATCTTCAAAACTTGGATTTCATGCCTGCTTTCATCGGCGACGATGTTTGGTCCATCACCAAGCAGTACGATAGATATTCGCACCTTATCCAAACCGTCGTAAGTTACGGCGTATTATTATTTGTTTATGGAAGGTTATTTTCCTGGCCACTGGAGCACAGAAAGTTTCTCGCCTCCCACCCGATCAGTGTAAGGACACTATTTCTGGTTCAAATCGTCCACTCCTGCATTCTGTCCCTCGCGATAGAGTCTTCAACAATTTTAGAAAAAGTATGCTCCTATGTTTTGACAGTGAACTCGTCGAATCGCCAATTCGTCGATTTTCCAAGTCTTGATCTGGGACATATTCTTTTGGAGTACGGGTTCGTCATTGGACTCTCTGCTTTCGCAAGTGCATTGCGTCCCTTTCACTACATTGTAGTATTTCTGGTAGCACTGGCCATTGAATATTCCGATGACTTTATTGCTTTCGACCGATTCGACTTTATCGATATTGCTGGGAAAGATTGGATGCTCTTCCTGTTTGGAATATTGCTTGGGTTGGCCGCCCTCTATCTTTTTGAAAGACATTTCAATCCCCAGCTAGGATCGAAACGTGGTTTTTTTGCAAAGATTGCCCGTCGTATCTCTGGCAGTATTCTGTACCAAATGCTTGCTGTTTTATGCATTGTAGGTCCCGTCCTGGGCTATATTCAGTACAATCAAAAAGAGGTGAAGTCAGCTATCGAAAAAATCCAAAGTGCGCAGGAAGAGTTATTGGGATCGCTTTTGAAGAGGCGATCTTTATCTACGCAGTATTTTGAATTCAAATTTGATGAAAAACACCAGGATGTCTTTGATCTTATCAAAGATGAAGCCGATCCTATTTATCTGGATCTGCTCCATGATTTCAATTTGAAACCCGAGGAAAAAAGAATTCCGGTATTCATCCGCGAAGCGGAGGTCCACCTTTTGGGCTCGACCATGGGGAACCATATCACTTTGAATGTGAGCAAAGACGCTCTGAGAAACAAGGAAGTCATTGCCAGGACCTTTCGCCATGAATCGATCCATGTTTTGATCAATCGTCTCACCCAAGACCAGTTGAGTCGTCCGGATGTCTTTGCAGGATTTTTGCACGAAGGCTTGGCTGAATTTGGGGAATCCAATTGGAAGGCCCCGGATGAGACGCTTTGGAACTCGGTCGCCGTCACTCGCGTTCTCAGTGGCATGTCGCTTCACGAGTTTCTGAACAACATTTCCTGGTTTGCACCCTATTCCTACGCGCTTAACTATGATTTTGGCCACCTGTTCTGGTATGAAATGGAACAAGAGTTTGGCAGAAAGGCACTCGCTAAATTTCTGAAAGCCATTGGACTTCATGAAAATAGCGATACCATGACTTCGCATGAATACTTTATCTATCAAAAAGGATTTGATGCCAAACTAAATTTATTCATGATCGTCTCGCGGATCGAACAGGAATTGGAGAGACGCTACAAAATTATTGAGGCAAGCGATGTCTTGTTGTTTGATGACCTGAAAAATATAGTTGTTCACGCGAACCAAGGGGATCTCATTGTCCCCTATGAATTCCAGCACGCGGAAAGACTCAGCTGCGAATTTAGAAAAGAAGAAGAAGTGAGTGCGCTCTCTGTGCCCGCCGTACTCTATGAAAAACTTGGTAAAAAAGGCTATCGATGCAAGATACCAGAGGGTTATTATCGAGTGTCTATTAAGTTCATGCATCCGAAATTTCGATACCAGTCGGTTTGGTTTAAGTACTGATCTCAACCGCCAGAAATCTCCAAAGTTGCAGGCCCCGGAAAGAATGCTTAAGAATTGATCCAGGCGCTTTATGAGTGGGTTTCATTGGATTGTGATGCCCCTGGAATTCGAGCTGGATGGCAGAGCCAGTGTTTAATTCCCTCGTTTTTACCCAGAAAGTTCATTTTCTGGCCGCAGCCGTATCGTATCTATAAGTCCGTCACGGTGCATTTTTCACTCCATAAACATAGTACAGGAAAGACGCGGCCCTGGATGTGGCTTGCTCTTTTCCAGAAGGCAGCAATGCCAAACTCGGCCTGACTCTCAAATCAGTAGCTCTAGTCCACGATCCAATTCGGGCCGCCCGGGGGAGTGGATGATCTGATTGGTAAGATTTTCCAGCGAGCAGATATTTCGAAACCTTGCCTTCAAAGTTTTCCGCGGGGCTACAATCTGAAAGCATTGGAACTCTTTTTAGGGCACGACGGAAATCAAATTAAAACCTGCTTTTGCAAAAATTACAGGCAAACGAACAGTATGAAAAGATACTGGCTCGCTATTTGGAGTCTGGCACCATTGCCAGTTATCGACGCCCTGTTGAATTGATTCAACTCGACGGTCTATGAACGGATTTGCAGGGTGGCTTGTAAGGGCGACTGATGGAGGCGCGCAGGTCACGGAAATTTGAACGTAACCCCCATTTCGAGTTGACACCAACCACGGGCCGGTTTGGGCCAATGCAATTTACTGCAGGCGCTCCAACCGGTTGTGCTGCAAAAAATCTTTGGTGTTTCGACCTGGGACTCGTGATACTCGCCAATTCGTCGTACCGGGGGAGGGTTATGGCGCTGAGATTCAAAGGACGGTATTTTCAGAAGTCCATTATCCTGACCTGCATTCGCTGGTATCTCAGCTATAAACTCTCCACGAGGGACCTCGAGGAAATGATGGCTGAGCGGGGCGCTCATGTCGATCACTCGACCATCCATCGGTGGGTCCTTCGCTACACCCCGGAGCTCGAGGCGGAGCTCAGAAAAAGGAAAAAGTCGGTATCAGCCAGCTGGTTCTGGGATGAAATGGCGATCAAGGTCAAGGGCAAACTCAAGTGGCTTTACCGGGCTGTGGACAGTGATGGCGATACTATGGACTTTCTTATGGCGGCAAAGCGGGATCAGAAAGCGGCCATCAGGTTTTTGAAAAAGGCCATTCGTCAGCGTGGTGTCCCTGAAAAAATTAATACTGACAGGTCAGGAGCCAACGCCTCTGGCCTCAAGGCTTTCAATCATGAACATTCAACTGACATTGAGCTCCGGCAGTTGAAGTATCTCAATACTATCGTTAAGCAGGATCACAGGCGAGTTCGGCAAAGGACAAGGCCCATGATGGGGTTTAAAACCTTCATGTCGGCCGCGAAGACCATCGCTGGAATAGAGATGATGGTCATGATCAAAAATGTTTGCGACAGAGTTGCTCCGAAAGTCGTCGTGAGGCTCAGGGTTAATAGACTGCGTTCGGATCCTTGACCCTGCTCTGTTATGGTGAGTGAACATTAACGCCGCGTACCAAACGAATCCATACGATGCGTCGTAACGCTTTTGATTCAACGGGTATGATGGAAGCCTGCTGTAAATTTCGCAATGGTCTGCAAAAGGTGGCCGATATCGATCGGCTTGGTCAGATATTCATTACATCCGGCAAGCATTGATCGCTCGCGATCGCCAGCTTTTTTCACAATCAGCCAAAGCCTTTACATTGGCTGCACTTAGAACTGTAGCTAACATCTGACAAGGAAGCATGGGTTGTGTTGCACCTAGGCAACAGCATGACATTCTAAGTTAGATCACTGAATGAAATAGCAAATGGTTTTAGGTTAGACCCTGTCTGACAATTGCTTAAAAATATGATGCCTTGCGCCGATCTTCAAAGAGTGAAGAAATGCGGCGCTACGAACTCAATAAGGATCAGTACGAACTGATCGAAGATCTTCTTCCATACAACGGCAAAGCAGGGGGTCAATGAAAAGACCGTCGCGGCCTCCTCAACTGCATGTTCTGGGTGATGTACAGTGGAGCCCAGTGGCGTGGAATGCCTCAACGATACGGTTCTGGGAAGAACGTCTATCATCGATTCAACCGGAGCAAGGATGGAATGCTGGAAAAAAATGTTGCAGCGCGGGTTGCAGCTGATAAGGCATGTAGCTGCGCGAGAATCAGAAGATACCTTATAAGCCGGGCCATCAAGTTGGAGCCAGTCTGATGTCCGCAGACCAGGACAGACGACGTACGATAATATTAAGTTATGGGCTCGTCCCTCTTGTTCATAAGCAGGCTCAACCAATCTGGTTGCGCCTGAGCAAGGGCATACATTCTCACGTCCTGTCGGCAGACGTAATTGCAGTCCGGGACCGAAAGTGTCTCAAGCGAATAGCTCTTACATATAAAATCAGGCAAATAGGCCAGTGCCATCCCGGATCTTACGAGATCGATGATCACAGCGAGCCCCGTGGCGTTATAGGCAGCACGACGGGGAAAGGCACGATCATTCCAACCATCAGTTCCTCTCTCCTTCTGGAAAGCGCCGAGCAAACCCTCCCGAGGACATACGAAATCATATTGGAGGACGTCATGAACTGAGACGTCTGCTCCGGCTTGCGCCTTGCCAAACAGCGGATGATTCGGTCCTACGCAGGTTTTTGACAGGGTATGGCCAAGACGCTTCTGCCTCATGCCTTTCGGGGGTAACGCAGTGCCGATACCAACCTGAGCCTCGCCGCTTGCCAACTGCTTAAAGGTTTCGTCATCATTTTCCACGGAATCCAGGTGCGCTACAAATCGGCGATTCTGACGATTCAAGGGCGCTAACATGATGGAAGCAAAGCCTCCAAGCATCGTCTCGGTGCCCACAATTCTCACCGGGAGTATTAAGCTTTCCTGGGTGATTTCTGCGCGGCAAGCCTGTTCGAGTTGTACAATTTGTGCTGCTCGATGTTGCAGCTTGCGGCCGGAAGGCGTCAATTGGATTCCACGACCGGAACGGTGAAACAATTCCACGCAGAGCTCAGCTTCAAGCCTTGCAATGGCTTTGCTAATAGATCCAGGCGAAATGTGAAGTTCTGATGCAGCCTTTAAAACATGTTCATGCTTCGCGGCCACAAGAAAATAGCGAAGTTCGTATATTTCCATAAAGGAAACAATACATGAAAACCTTTTCCTTTTCAAGGACGGAGCCTGCCTCCAGAATGGCCCCGAAAGCATAGGGGATTTGAAATGACTGAACATGATTTCCGGCTGAAAAATTGGGAATTTAGCAACGGCGTCAGAGCCAAAAACCGGCTGATCGTTCCAGCCATGGCCTCCGAGACAGCCGACAAGGCAGGCTATGCAACTGATGCCACCATAGCGCGCTATGGGCGCTTGACTGAAGTTGGAGCTGCAATCGTATTAGTCGAGTACTCCTACGTGCATGAGTCGGGCCGCAGCGAACCAAACCAGCTTGGTGCGGCCGAGCCAGGACACTTCATAGGCCTTCAGACTCTTGCAGATACTATTCGATCCCGTGGCGCTCTGGCCGGCATCCAGCTCGTGCACGCTGGTGGCAAGACTCTTCCGGAGTGGTCGGGAGGCAGGATCATGACACCAGGATCGCGGCCCGTCCCTATCATGCCAGGCCGTAAAGTGGGGGTGCCTCAAGCGATGTCATCCACCGATATGGAACTGTGGAGGCATTGGTTTGCGAGCTCTACAGAGAGAGCTATAAAAGCAGGTTATGATCTGATCGAACTTCATGCCGCTCACGGGTATGGCCTCAATCAATGGCTGTCTCCCTTGACCAACGATCGGACGGATGCCTATGGCGGAAGCCAGGAGAATAGATTTCGTTTCCTGCTCGAAATCGTTTCCATCGTGCGTGAAATCTCTGCAGGAAAACTCCTTTCAGTTCGCATTGCAGGTGGAGATTTCCTGGAACAAGGTTCGACGATCGTCGAAGCGGCGATCCTTGCTCAGAGGCTTGAGGCTCAAGGAGTTGACATTATTAACGTATCATCGGGGCTTGGCGGGTGGCGCCGACCACGCGAGCGTGTTGGTGAAGGTTACCTTCTACCCGAAGCACGATTTATCCAAAATCGAATCAATATTCCTGTTATCGCAGTCGGTGGTTTTGAAACGCCGCAGGTCATTGATAGAGCAATTGCCTTAGGGGACACCTCTTTTGTAGCAGTCGGTCGAGCCATACTTGAAGGACGCTATCAAGACGCGCACCTCAGGAGCTCGGGAGCGAAAGAGGGATGACCCATCAGATTTTGCATTTCGTTCAGTATAGGATTGGCCGACTCCACGTCGGTTCGATACCATAACGTTCCAAAATTGAGAAGGGTATTTTATGTCTCGACATATCGTCATGATTCTCACTATCAGTGCTTCTGCAGCCTTAACATTGCCAGCGCTGGCTTTTGAAACAAAACCACAGCCGCTGCGCTGCTACGAACTTCGATCGGACCTTTTTGCGTCCAAGCCAGCAGGCAGCATATGTCATTCCTGGTCACTGGGCGCTGCGGAAGCTCAGGTTAAAGTTGTGCTGGATGATGCTTTGCTCATGTCCGGCAAATCATCAGATATAAACTATTCGATGGAGACAATTTTTCCCCCATCGAACTCTTGCGCGACCTCCATTCTTTCACCGGAGGATTGCCAAGGTCCCAAAACGTATGGCAGCCTTATTATAAGACTGAACGATGAGTCTGTACTGATGGCGAGCCGGATCAAAGAGGGCGAGGATCTTGGGTCTGTCGGACACCTGACTTATCAGGGAACGTCTTATAGCTATTTTGCGCGTTAGGTTTCAAGGCCAGTTTAGGGGTTCGACCCGGTAAGCAGACATCAGATAAGTGGTGGGGTTCTCACGTTATTGTATTCGGCAAGTCAACGGTCAAGTCGATCGCAGGCTCGGAAGAAACCATCTTCTGGGCGCAAAAGGCGATGGAATCAACGCCGTCACGTCCGGAGCAGGCTTCAACCTTAGAAAGTTGATGGCCATTGTGTCCATTTCTATAAATCGAGCTTTGGAGCAGTTTCAGGCTTTTTAAGGCCAAACCAACTCCTTAATTTTAGAGGCGATCTGCGCATGATCTGACTTTTTCAGGATCGACTCCACTAAACCCGGGAAACTTCAGCGACCGGCAAGGAGTCCATCGAAGGAACCCGTTAGCATCAAGCTGAGACTTCGAGCAAAGTTCAGCCGTAATCCGCTCAATGCATCATCTTCCAAAAGCTTCGCAACTGCCGCAAGCGGATAGGCTTTATAGTAGAGCCCGACGACGGCCGCATGCGTAAACAGAAACGCTTCCATCACCGAGCGCTCGTCTGCAAATCCGACCTTGGACTGTAAGGCCGGAGCGATACGCTTGATCTCTCTCAATAAGCCCTCCTTATAGGACTTAATTTTATCGGTCGGAATATTGTTTTCCAGGATGGTTTCTGACACCGGTATCAACGTGAGGAGCGCTTGCCGACCTTCGAGTGAAGTGGTTATCCACTGCGCGAGCTCACTCGTGCTCATGCCGCTGACTTTCTCCAGTTCGCCCTCCAAGGCTAAAAACCAATGAGCAAACTCCCGCTCAAGAACTGTTAGGAAGAGATCTTCTTTAGTCTGGAAGTAGAGATACAGCGTCCCTTTAACTATGTTCAAGGCCTCGGCTACATCTGTCATCGCAATTTTGGACAAAGGTCTCTCGACGATTAACGCGGCAGCTTTGTCGAGTATCGCCGTGCGACGTTTCTCTTTCATATCTGGGGAAACGGCCCGCTTTTTCAATATGTTACCTCCGTATTTCAAGAACTCGTTGACAAATGACTCTGAGTCATTTATTAACTGACTCGAGGTCATTTAAAGGCACTATACTGAAAAAATGCAAAGGAAGCAAAGATGAATCAAAGTAAAACAGTTCTTGTTACAGGCAGCTCCACGGGTATTGGCAGAGAAACGGCACTTCACTTCCTCGCCCAAGGCTGGAATGTGGCAGCCACGATGCGCACCCCTGAGAGATCGGATCTTCCCCAGGATCCTAAACTTTTCAGCCCTAGGCTGGATGTGACTATCTCCGCGACGATAGAAGAGGCATTTCGTCAGACTCAGGCTAAATTTGGGTCTATTGATGTCGTCATCAACAACGCCGGCTACGGCCTCACTGGACCTTTTGAAGGCGCCGAGGAAGACGAGATTAAGCGTCAATTCGATACTAATGTTTTTGGTCTCATGCGGGTCTCGAAAACCGCGATACGTCACTGGCGCGAGGCAGGACAAAAAGGGACCTTGGTCAATGTCGCCTCCATGGGAGGTCGCCTGACCGTTCCCTATTACAGTGTTTACCATTCCACCAAATGGGCTGTAGAAGGCTTTACAGAGTCATTGCAGTACGAAGTTGAAAGCCTAGGCATTCGAGTGAAATTAGTTGAACCAGGAGCTATCAGAACCGATTTTTATGAGCGCTCGGCGCAGCTTACGGATACGAATGCTCCTCATGAGTACCAGGATCTTCTTAAAGTCGCGCGCCTCAATATGAACGAAGCAGGGAAGCGAGGCACGCACCCGACAAAGGTCGCTGCCACGATCTATGCGGCATCGGCATCCAGTGGCCGACAGTTGCGGTTTACGGTTGGACAGGATGCAAAAATGCTCCTTGGCTTGCGCAGGATGCTCCCCGAGTCCGCCTTCTACGGGCTGGTTCGCTCACAGATTTTTAAAAAAGCCTAGACAAGCCCTGCTCAAAACGGAGACTAAGGAATGGAAGAAATATGACAGGAAAATTCTGGTCCGCCCGCCGAACATTGCTTGCGTTCGTATCCCTGGCGGCAATACTTTTCGCATGTGTGATCGGTCTCAAGATCCGCTATGGGCGCGGCGATACATTTGCTGACGTCAGCACACCGCCGCTGCTACAACAGTCCGCGCTGGAAACACTTGTGGAACTCAATTTTCCACCCGGAAATATCGCTGTTTCGCCAGACGGGCGTATTTTCTTTAACTATCATCCTTTCGCCCAGGCGCATCGGTTCACGAATGCATCCGTGTTCGAGCTGGTCGACGGCAGTATTCACCCCTATCCTGACGCTGCCTTTCAAGCAAAGTTCCAGGGCGTTTTTGGGATGACGGTGGATAACCAGAGGCGCCTTTGGGTTACCGAACCCGCAAGCCTCGATCACGATCAAACAAAGGTTCTCGCCTTTGACATTGCCACGGGTGCGCTCGTCTTCGAGTATGCGTTCCCGGTCGGTCAAGCCCGATTTGCGCAGGATTTAAGGGTGAGCCCGGATGGTTCAACTGTCGTCTTCGCCGACACTGGTTTTTTTAGATTCACTCCCGCGAGCCTTGTCATCCTTGACGTCGACAGCAAAAAGTTTCGTACTGTCCTTTTGGGGCACGCATCGACGCAACCTCAAAATTGGATTATCAAAACCCCCTTCGGTAAACACTCGCTTGCTTTTGGACTTATCACGTTCAGCGTCGGCGTTGATGGCCTCGCTTTCAGCAGGGATGGCTCGAGTCTTTACTTTGCAAGCATGAACCATGATACCCTCTATGAAATTCCATATAACGACTTAGTGAACGAGGATCTCAGCGAAGACGAGGCAGGGAAAAGAATCCGGGCAGTCGGACGCAAGCCGCAGAGCGATGGGATCGCAGTGAATGCCCATGGCGACATTTTCATAACCGATGTTGAAAATGGAGGAATTGCGCGACTTGCGCGCAGCGGCAAGTTGGAAACTCTCGTGAAAGACTCCCGCATAATCTGGGCAGACGGGATCGCCGTGACGCCTGCTGGTCAGGTGCTGTTCACAGACAGTGCGATTCCAGCGTACATCGATCAGTTCGCGCGTCCACCGACCCGTTCCTTACTGCAGGCAGGAGCTCCATACCGGATCTACCGTTTCCAAGGTGACCTGATTTCGAAATGAGACAAAGGAAAAAGCAGCAGGGCCCCACTCCAAAGGGGCGGTGTTACGCTCTCGCAGTATAACTGCGTCCGGGGAATGATCCCTTCAGAAACTCATTTCGGCCTCGGAAATGTTTGCGACTGAGCCATCGGCGCTCCAGGCACAGATTAATTTTGCAGCATTCTTTGTGCGCCAAGATAAGCGGCGTGTATCTCGCGGGTGAAAGTCCCGCAGCGGAAGGGGAAGTCAGCCCCACCGCGTAACGAGTCTTGAGTCCCTGGAGGTAACGAAATGGACTAAGCGTAGACAGTGAAACA
>NZ_DASQYZ010000256.1:0-7337 GCF_035638955.1 Oligoflexus sp.
AGGTCTCTGGCTGATATGTCCATGCATTCTTGCATAGACTCCATGCTAGCATTGCCATTTCCAAAAATCCAGTTCCACTCGATAGTGTTTTGCAGGACACGTTCGGCGCACCAGGATGCAATTCACGTAAATCAATGGTTCAGGTAACAAGGGCGAAAGGGAAATGAAAATGAGATCTAAATCCCTAAAATTATTTGATATGGACCATACTATCGAACAGAGTGCTAACGCTGAGTACCCTCTATTAATCTTCGTATTGCTCCAAGCTGTTTTTATGTTCACAGCCGTATTCATTCTTTCCTCGAGCACTCAATGGCCACAGAGCTTGAGCTCACCCTCAGCGGAATTGATGCAGCTGATCCGCGATCATCCAGGGGAAGTGCGGCTGGGGTACCTATGCTATTTGATATCCACTGTCTTTTTTATTCCAATTGCCATGCTTCTTCATAGTGTCCTTGATATTGCGAAAAATCCAACACTACGCATTGCAACTTTCCTTGGTCTGGCTGGAGTTATTTTCAAAATTCTTGGCATACTGCGATGGTTGACAATTCAACCCTTTCTCGCAGGACTCAATTCAGATGCCACACACATGGAGTCGGTCACTCTGCTTTTTAAAGTGACCAATATGTACCTTGGAACGGTTGGCGAAGTTCTGGGAGTGATGCTCTGCATGGGCACCTGGACAGTTTTGGTAGGGACGCAGCTTCGATCCCGCTACCAAGGTATGAAGTATTTGGCGTTTCTTTCCACGCTTTTGGGAACGGTTACGGCCCTTGGGAGCGTCAGGCTCCTCGGCATCTCTTTGCCAGGTTGGTTTCTGACTGTGACAGGTGCCGGCTTCCAGGTTTGGATAATCATAATTTCTATCCAGATCTATCGACATCGAAAAGCCATAAACCTGTAATCATGGAATTCATGAATGCAGCACGAGACCGGACTTTCACTTAAGAGGACAATTTATGAAATTCAAGCAATTCCATGTTCAACTGCAAATTGTTATTCCGATGATCCTGTTTGCTCCGTTAGCCCTGGCCAATGAAACCGCTATTCTTTTCGGGTTGGGGCAGCCAATTCTCTTCAATGGCTACAATGTGGAGCTAAATTATTTGACTGAAAACTTGGTCTTCGAATATTCCCATGGCTGGAACCTGAATATTTCAAATTTCAAGGATGCGCTTACTGAAGAAGAGAAAAAGCAGGACCTCGATATACTCACACCTTTTTCAACAGGTGGCGGGATCGGCTATCGATTCACTGATCTCTTTCACGCTGCTTTGGAATATAAAGTGCACGAATTTGAGGTCTCATCACCAACAGTGGCGGAATTTTCCTATCGCACGCAGACGCTGGGCGTTGGGCTCTACTACAATTGGAAACCCTTCGAAGATTCAGGCTTCACAGTTGTTTCTGCTCTTCGCTACTGGCCGACGATAGCAACCAGTCTCGAAAACGATGAGAAGATTCTATCGAACGGTAGAGTGCATAAAGCTCACGGATTTGATGTGGCCCCCAATGTCAAAATCGGCTGGACCTTTTAAAAGGTTGTGTTGCAAAAAATCTCTGGTGCCTCGACGGTCTGCTTCAAGACCGTTCGGATATCCAGCCGGATATTCTGCACGGCGACACCCAGGCGCAGAGCGCGCCCGTCTTCGCGCTTTCGCAGGGCCCCGGAATGAATGCTTAATAATTAATCAAACCATCAATATTATTGACTAAAATAGGACTCCTGGGAGATGTAATCCTCCTCTTTGGGAGGCTTTTTAATGCAATCTGATATGGAAGGGATGGCCTTTTCCCTGGCCGGTCAATTCGAGGCGAGTGCTGACGTCAGAGGCTCACGCGGAAAAAGATATTCCCTCTCTTTTCTTCTCAACAGTGCAGCCTGTGCATGATGTGTGGAGCCCAGGGCTTCGTTCAGATCGCCGAATCGATATGTGCCCAGCCAAAATCCAAACTCCAAAGGCTTGGCAATTACAGGGATGGGAAGGGTTCGGCAAAGGTAGCCTGATCAACCGACACGGGGATATACTGGGTATCGTCATACGCGAGATGCACCTTTTGAACCGATTGAAATGTAACAATCGGCGTAACGTTCGGATAAACCCCTGCTATGGGCTTATAGCCAAGCAATGCCAGATCATCCAGCAAGGCAGCAAGTGCTGCACTCATGGCTGCAGGATTTCACCTGAACTGAGCCACCCTCTTTCAGGCTAACTGAGCCACCCAATTTCACGAAGTTTGAGCCGGACCGAAGGTCGCGTTCCCCTTGCTACACCGCTATTCTGCGCAGGCATACGAGCAGCTTGCGAAAGGTAGCGACATGGCTTCGAGACAAAAGGGAAAGACAAAGGGTCAAAGGGTCAAAGGGTCCGAGAATGATTCATGAAAGGTGGCCGCGAGCCAGGAGTAAAGACCAGCGAGATCTCGTCGACAAACACCTGCCTCGGATATCGCCAATCATGCACGAACATATCATTCCTCATGGCAGTTACGAGTTCAAAACCCTAGCGAGAACAGTGTATTAGGTCTAAACGCTCATGCGCAGCAGTTGATGAAATGCCGTCGTCATAGTCTCAATCCCGAATCTGCAAAAGGGGATCTGTTGGATAGAGCTTGCCGGCGATGAAAGCCGGCTGCTTTGACTAGACAGCCGGTTTGGTTCCGCCTAACTTTCAAGCGGTCGCTGGTATATTTCAACGGAGCGTGTTTGAACCCGGAGTACGTTTAGGCGCCTTATGGACTGTTACATTCGCTCTTGTCTGCGCAACTTCAAGACCGGTGCAGATGGACGTCTCGGGAACAATCGCCGGAAAAGGAGTGTTGTCAATTCCGCTGACACGAATGTCATCGATGTCCCAACCCGTCCCGGGGGAAGCGGCGTCTTTTGTCGAATCGGTACCGATTCGAAACCGAAGGCGCACGGCCTTTCCGGCGAACTGGGTTCCAAAGTTGAGGGTGACCTCGTCGCGGTTGGGGAATGACGGGTTCCTGCGTGCATAGGTCTTGCGGCCTGCAATCGGGTTGTCGGTCCCGCTTTTCAAATCCCCGGTGTATTGGGTCGTCGCACCGAGCTGCAGGCCATCGCTCCAGCTTGCACCATCGTCCGTTGACAGCTCGATCAGGCCGCCATCCATGAAATCCAGATTTTCGCTGCCATCCAGTTTGGGAGGATAGACTTTGGTTTTGAAATCGAAGCGGTGTGAGACGGTGACGATGAGGGCTTCATTTGCACTTGCGTTCAGGACCGGCGATACAAGCTGGGTGTCACCTGCGACTATTGCATCCCGGCCAAACCAGGAGTGCTTGCCAACCTGATTCCCCACACGGGACCAGCGTTTCTCAGCGTCCACCCCCGTCACCGTCCAGGGCGTGATCTCTGCCTCGACATCATCTGTCCGCGACGCGTTCGGAGCTTCGTCCTGACCTATCCGCTGCTCCAGGACGAGCTGCAAGGCATTTGTCGCACAGCCCGCGTCACCGGTGACTTCGATGGCAATCCTGAGTAATTCGCCAACCGGCATCGATGCGGAGGCCACAACCGGGATTTCGACCTCCGCTGTTCCGAAGGCGGCAAGGGCCGGAAGCTGGAAAGGTTTTCCGAAAGTGATTCCAGGTGTCGTCGTGGTCGGAGTCACCGTGATTCCTTCCACGCTGAGTACACCGCTGTTAACAAGTGTTACGCGAAGCGTGCCCGACTCACCCGGATCCAGGTAACTGTCCTTGTCACATGATGTGCCATCAACCCGAAGAGTGGGATCGCTCGCTTCAAGTCTGCCTGATACAGTCGTGCTCTCCACGACGCCTCTGGGTCTTTTGAAGTCACGCAGCGGTGATACAGCACAGGTTCCCGCGCCACGTGCCGCAAAAGCGGCGGCGATCAGAAGCATGTCGTCGCGATCGATAGCGGCGGTGGCGGCAAGAATTGCATCGCGGCCTTCCGTGTACGTGGCGTTGGGTGGGGTCAGCAACAAACCGGCCACCACGTAATCTGTCATCCGGCGACGACTGTCTTCCACGCCGTGAGCATCAATCAGCGCATGATAGGCCTCCCATAGCATGGTCGCCCAAACTTCGCCCGCATTGTGAATTTCAGAATTTTGGTAGGCGTTGGCGCCGGAATTGACAGGGCCCTCCGGCAAAGGATTGCCATCCTCGATGTGGCGAAAGCTTAAAGCATTTTTCTGGCGATCAATGCTATAGGGAAATCGTCGAATTCCAAAATATCCTGGGTCCTGGTAGCCCTCCTGGACCATGCCCTGCCCCGACATGGCATACGTGTTTAAAGCGAAGGTTCCCATGCGATCGTCTTCATCGCGCAGCATCATGTGCAGCGCGACGAAGTCACCCCAGCCTTCACTCATCGCCCGGCACTGATAATCTTCGCAGGATGTAAGCCGGGTATGCAGGTAATGGCCCCATTCGTGGGCCACGATCGTGTTGTCCAGAGCGGTGTCGCGTTCTGGACTTGAGCTCGACCGGCGCAGGGTAGCCCGGACAGCACCATGCGCAAGGGCGTTGATGAGTCCCTCGCTGTCGGCTTTGGCGATCATAAGCCCCGGAATCTCCTGGTTACCCCCCTGAAGCCTAAATGTCTGTTCCATAACGAAGATGACGCCAAGGGCGCCCGCTTTGAGTGCATTCTCCAGAGGAAGTTCACTGGCGCATCTTTCATCAAAGTCGACAATCGCAATCCTCCCCTTCACGTCGTTGACTATGGGTTCACAGCCATCCCCAGCCTTCTCAACTCCATCATCGACGAGGGAAAGGGCACCGGTGATTTCGAAGTTGCGTGGTCCGAGGGTAAAATATTCGGCTTTAAGAGTTCCGCCCAACCAGGTCACGTCAGCCTGCACTGCCGAACCGTAGAGGAATAGAAAAAGTTGTGGCGACAGGCCATCAAGAGGGGTGGTTATATAAGCATTATCACGCGCGCCGTCCGTCGCTCCTGCCTGAACATGAACAACAAGGCGATCGCCGCCGATCCCACCTCGACCATAATTGTCAGCCTGAGCATTTCCTGTTTTCTCCGTAAAACCCGAGTCGTAATACCAATCATGAAGCCAGTTGGTCACAAAAAAAGCATTGGTGATGGCAGCCTTCGACTGGTTGGGATTCTGGAGAGGCTCCTGCGTGAGGTCGTAGAGATAGTTGAGAATGCGACCGCTCCGGACTTCCGCGCGAATATCCCCTTCGCTGAAGCCAACCGGCGGCCGGATATCAGCGAAGGCTTCGACATTGTTTCCTGTCGCATTTGTTGCGTCAGACGGAAGCCATGGGTCACGGTTTGCGTTGAACGAATCCATTGCCACGAGGTTGGAGCTTACCAACCCTGGCAGTGAACCGTCGGGCATTCCCGTTGGATGGGGTGTGAAGCTCTGCATGGGACCATCAAAGGGTCGACGGTTCCCTGTTGATTCGGCAAAGACCCGATAAAGGAATCCATCTTTGTGTATGAGGTCGATTTTGCGTAAAAGCTGTCCATCTGCATCGCTCACGAGGAAGCGCCATGCAGCGATTTTGCCTTTTTTGTCTGAGATCACCTCAACCACCCAGGCGGGGATGAGTTCGCCGTCCTGGGCCAACCACTCTGCCTTCGCGCGAGCCTGCTGCACGTGGAACTCAGGCGTTGCCACGACCGCAAGGTGCTGATAGCCTTCCTTCGTTTCAATATTACTTATCCCCGGTCGGGCCCGAGTTTGGCCGTATACCTCATCGAGTGCTCGATTCAGGGCGTCACGGGCCGTCATTCGAAAGGAATCTCGCCCTTCGTTTTCGGATGACGAGAGGAGAGTTCCCGAGATTGCCGATAGTTGACCATCCGAGTGGAGCATGACGCGCACATCGCCTTGGTGCACGTCGATCTGATTGACCCGCTGGCGGAGAGTTACGACGGCGGATCCTCCCTGCAGTTTTTGAACTCCTCCACTGATAAGATCCGCCTGCTGCCCGCCGCTCATCCAAAGTGGTGCAAGAGTGGCGAGGTGCTCGCGCGCCGCCTGGTCGGGCGTGGCGCCTTGTGCCGCTTTCCTTGGCACGATCGCACGAACGAGCCTGGGCGTGCCGTGCTTATCTGAAGAAGCGATCGTCACACCAAAACGAGCAGCTGTCTTTTCACCAAGGCTGGGTGTGTGCAAGGGCCCTCGTGGCCTTTTAGACTTGTGGTCGGGTGAGCATGCTGAAGCGCCGACCAGTGCGCCAAGTATCAGCAGGGGAAGTCTAATCCGCATCATGGACAAAATCTCCTTTTAACGTCGTTGAAAACTCCGACGGCGAGGTGAGTAAGAAGTCAGTGCAATCAAAAGGCGTAATTGTCTCAAAAAAAGGATCAACTCCATCAAGCGTCGTAACCAGCGGTCAACTTGCGATTTTCATTTCCTTGAAGAGTCACAAGGCCCCTTCGGCAAATCATTGCTTTACCGAAGGAATCGACTTTTATCCGAACATAACGACAAGGTCTGCTATTGGGATACATGAACACGTTTGTATTTGCGATCCAAAATGCAGGATGGTTGCAAATGGTGTAATCATCAAGGAGAACGCCTGGCTCATCCTGAGGCTTTGTTGCGTTTACAAACTCTGAGTGCCTGTTGAAAAAGTTGTGACTCAAGGGTTTGGGTTGCAAATGGTGTAATCATCAAGGAGAACGCCTGTCTCATCCTGAGGCTGTGTTGCATTTGCAAACTCTGAGTGCCTGTTGAAAAAATTGTGACTCAAGGGTTTGGCTGGTTTTACTGATATGCTAGTGCGCAACCCTCGGACGAAGGCCCCCGATAAAATCCTGCCAGCCGAGGATGGCATCGATATACATTGGGCAGGCGGGAAGCCTGACCGGGTGGTCATTCCCTGTCACCATGTAGTTCAGATACTGAAGGATTTCGTCGTAGACCACCGCCTTGCCGCCCTCATCCGTGACTTCCTCGCTCATAAGGCGGCGCATGCTGATGACAGGCGCAAGATCCATTTCAATCTGCGCAAGGCTTTGCTCAAACTTTTCAAGATGCTTTGAGGCAAGGTCCTCCGCTTTGCCTTTGACCGGCTCGTCGACGAGGAACCTATAGAATTTGTCTCAAGGGCCAGGGACGGCATATAGGTGAGCATCAGGACCGGGATGGTCTCAAACTGGACACCAGCATTTTTGAAGATGCGGCGACGTCTTGATGAGGCTCTGTCGCAAAACTTTCAAAGGGTGAAGTAAGGTTTCGAGGGCATCACCCCCGGACGCAGTTATCCTGCAAGAGCGTAGAACTGCTCGAATGGAGTGGAGCCCTGGATATCAATCTGACCTTTTTGGATCATGGCCATCATCTCAATGCCGGCAATCGTTTTCGCTGTCG
>NZ_DASQYZ010000257.1:0-18666 GCF_035638955.1 Oligoflexus sp.
TGAGGTATAAAGTTCAAGAGAGCCTCTGGTGTTAAACCGCTCGTCAAAGCGGCAATGGTTGTGCTTCGTCGCTCACCATTTCAACACAGAGGCTTTTTCTTGTTAATAGCTTTCCTAAAAAAGGGCAAAAGCCGAGTTAAGTGTAACCTGCTCGGACTGAGCATTGAGTGCCTTGTACTCGGGAAATTCCGCCCTAAGCTGAGTCAGATCCCTGGCCTGCATATTATAGCTGACACTGATACCACGCCTTGAATACGCTTCCATCCGCTGCTCAGTGCAGCGTTATAAAGTCTCTGGTGAAGACGCAGGACTTCGACCATCTGAATTTTCTGTTTTTCAGATGGATAAAGACGATAGGTTACTTTTCTCTTGATCGTTTCCATACCCTGAAGTATCACTTGGTTACTATGAATAATCAAGGCTTAAATACACTACATCATTGCATCTATGACCTTAAGTGTCACTTAGTTCTTGTAACGAAATATCGCCGTAAGTGCATCAACAAGGAGATATTGGAAAGGCTGGAGCAGCATTTTAATCGACTTTTGGAAACATGGGATTGCTGTCTTTTGGAATTCAATGGCGAGGCTGAACATGTCCATATTTTGATGGCACTCAATCCAAAAGCGCAGCCATCCAAACTCGTGGGCAATCTGAAAACGGTAAGCTCCCGCCTTATCCACAAGGAATTTGCCGAACACATTCAAAAATATTATTCGAAGCCGATTTTTTGGAGCAGGACGTATTGCCTTCTGACCGTTGGCGGCGCTCCACTTGCGGTGCTCAAGCAATACATTGAAAATCAGGCCGAAGTGGAATAGGCCGCTCACCTCGCTTGGCTTGGATCACGGCAGCCCTGTTTCACCACCAGCCAAACCCGTCTGGTTCCTCACCGGCTCGGGACGGGCTATGGCTGGAGTACTTGCCGACAATCCGATAGACTTTTATTCCAGAGTCAAGCCCAGCGGGCCGACATAGCTCGACTGGGGTCGAACGAGACGTCCAAATTTTCGCTGCTCGTCCACATGCGCACACCAACCGGCCACGCGACCTATGGCAAAGCAGGCGGAAAACAGCGGCGCCGACAAACCGATCGCATCGAGCAGGACCGCCGTATAAAATTCCACATTGGCTTTCAGGGGGCGATCCGGATAGCGCTGCTGCAAAAGCTCGGCTGCCGCCTGTTCCACGGCACGGGCCAAGGTCAGTCGCGGTGATCGCACACCGGATTTTTCGAGTCGATCGATGGCGGTTTCCAAAACCGCGGCACGGGGATCACGCACCCGATAGATGCGATGGCCCATTCCCATGATCCGACGCCCGGCCTGCAGTTCCGCCTCGAGCCAGGCGCGGGCCTGATCCGGATGCCCAACCGCAGACAGCATGTCCAGGACCGGTCCCGGAGCGCCGCCATGCAGAGGCCCTTTCAAAGCTCCGATGCCAGCCACCACCGCCGAAACCAGATCAGACCCTGTGGACGCCACGACGCGCGCGGTAAATGTTGAGGCATTCATGCCGTGATCCATGACCGTAATCCAATAGGATTCCAGCGCGCGCACACTTGCGGCATCGGGTTGATGACCGAGAACCATCCGCAGAAAATCCTCACCCTGCGTGGCAGTTGCGTCCGGTGGTAAAGCCTGCCTGCCCTGATGCCGGCAGGACCATATCGCACAGGCCACAGCAGTCGCGGCACAGAGTGTCAAACTTTGTTCCCAAATGTCGTCCTGATTCAGGTCCAATGAGGCCAAAGCATAACGCAAAAAATCCATACTGTTTTCTGGACCATCCGGCAGGGCGTCCAGGCGAGGAAAAACGTCCACGCGTCTTTGCCCCAACTTTTTTTCAAGCACCAGGTGTTCTTCCCGATGCGGCAGGCGTCCCAGCCAAAGCAAATGCAAAGCCTCACTGAAATGGAGGGAACCGCTGATGCGCTCAATATCATAACCCCGCACCACCAGCCGCCCGGCTTCGCCGTCCACAAGACTGAGCTGGGTTTCGGCAAACATGATCTGATCCAACCCGCTGACCTTAAGTGTGTTCATAGTTTGACCTCCTGATAGGGCCTGCCACCGTTGTTACAGTCCTATCTTCGGCAGAAATACCATGTTGATCAATCTTGATTGATGAATCAATATAGCGATTTTTTGTAAGCCTTTAAAGTTTCTGAATGTTGTTGGCAATCCCCCACAGGGGCGTGTTACTTAGGGAGGGCGAACAACGAAACATTTTCTGCTGCTGAGGTTATATGAAATCCCAAATGCTGCCACTGACCCGGGCTGAAGCCACTGACTATCGTGAGACAACCCGCAGCGCTGAGGTGCTGACTTTTATCGATGAACTTTGTGCCGCAACGCCACTTGCCAAACGTCTGTCGCTGGGCGTCAGCAGCCAGGGACAGGATATCGCTGCGATTGTGGTCAGTGACGGCCAATGCTTCACGCCGGAGCTGGCAGTCAAACAAAAAAAATGTATCGTCATGGTCGAGGCCAATATCCACGCGGGGGAAGTCGAGGGCAAGGAATCCCTTCTGGCTTTGGCCCGGGATTTAACCTTAACCAGCCTCGGCCGGAATATTCTGAATCGAACCTGCCTTGTCCTCGTGCCGAATTTCAATCCAGATGGCAACGATTTAATCAGCCCCCAGAATCGCAAATTGGATCTGTCCCAGCTCGAAGGGCAGGATGGCCCAGAGACAGGTGTGGGGATTCGCTACAACGGCGAGGGCTATAATCTCAATCGGGACAGCATGAAACAGGAAGCCCCTGAGACCAGGCTGATGGCCCGCTTTTATCAGCAGTGGTGGCCGCATCTTTTTATTGATTGTCATACCACCGACGGCAGTTTGCATGCCTTTGATCTGACCTTCGATACCTCGCGCGGCAATGAAAACCTCTTCGCTCCGGTTCGCACGTTTGCTCGCACCATGCTGGAACGTGTGAGCAAATCGGTGGATACCAAACATGGCTTCAGCAGTTTCTGGTATGGAAATTTTGTCAAAGAGGAAGACCCCTCCACGGGCTGGCATACATACCCTGCTCTGCCACGCTTCGGCAGTCACTATCGGGGTCTCTTGGGTCGTCTGGATGTTCTGCTGGAAACCTACAGTTATCTGCCCTTTGCCAAACGCTGTGAGGTGATCACCGCCTGGCTGCTCGAACTGTTCCGTTTTGCGGCGCTCAAACGCGACCCCATCATGAAACTCATGCAGGTCGAAAGAAAGCGTTTGGAGACAAGAGCGCAAACATTCAGCGCCGGCTTGCGCATGGCGATCAATCACGGCGTGGCCCGCCAGGGCGTCGATCAATCGCTGGTCTTTGAATATCCGGCTTATGCGCTGAATGGTGATAGTGCGAAAATTCTGTCCTTTGACACCCAAAGCCTCGTGGCCCGACGCTATCCGGGCAAGCGGCAGAAGACTTACAAAATTCCCCATATGCGTGGCTCCGTCCCGACCGAAGAGGTCAGCATACCAGTTGGCTATCTTGTCCCATCGCGCCTGGCTGATCGACTGACGCAGCACGGCATTAACTTTACCCCTGTGCCCACTGGCGCCTCCTATAAGGCTGAACGCTACAGGATTTTGCATCGCGAAAACACCTTCAGCCCCGATGTCGCGACGAACGTGACAAAACCAGGCGAAAGCGAAATACCCTTGAGCCAGAAACCCCAACCGAAACGTTTTGAAACTGTCCTGACGGTGCGTGCCGAACGTTGTGATTTTACGGTTCCGGAAGAGTTTGTTTGGGTTCCGCTGGCCCAGAGAGCTGGCACGCTGGCTGTCTACCTTCTGGAGCCGCATGCCGATGATGGTTTCGCGCGCTGGCAGTTTCTGGATGATGATCTTAAAGTGGGAGGCTATTATCCCATCGTTCGCGCTCTGGATCACCAGCAGCCGCCCCGTAAAGCGGAATGAGGTCACGTCGAGGAGATTCGTATGGCCGGAAAAAATCATAAGGATAAAGCCATGCTCACGGCCGCCGAGGCCTGCGCCATGCTCGGAATTAAAGCCCAAACGCTTTATGCTTATGTGAGCCGCGGCCAACTGCGAGCCGAAACCTATCCCGGTCGCACGGGCAAGCTTTATGCGCGTGATGATGTTGAAATGCTCATGGCCCGCAGTCGGGCCCGAGCTGGACATGGCCCCACAGCCGCGAGTGCCATGCGCTGGGGTGACCCCATCCTGGATTCCGCCATCACCTGCATTCAAGCCGGACAGATTTATTATCGGGGTTATTCCTTACGCGAACTTTTGCGCAAAGGTTTCAGTTTCGAACAGGTGGCCGAGCTTTTATGGTCAGGGGAACTCCCCCTTCAAAAAGTGCAGTGGTCGGCGCTCCCCATCGACGCCGGAACGCCTATCCATACAGCTGCGCCTCTGGCTCGCCGAGTTTTGCATCGCCTGGCGCACATGGCCCTTCTGGATCCTGAAGGTCAGGATGAATTGATCGACCAAACCCTCAAACGGGCGCGCGGTTTGATTCGTCAGGCCGTGGATGAATTGTTTCCCGGCTCTGCGTCCGCTCCTGCGGCCATGGCACCGCGTATTGCGGATTCGATCGGATGGGATCAAGCCGAAGCAGTGGATGCGATTGATGCGGCCTTAATATCCAGTGCCGATCATGAACTGAATGCCTCAACTTTTGCGGCACGGGTAGCAGCCTCAACGGGCGCTGACCTTTATGCCAGCATACTCGCAGCCGTGGCCAGCTTCTCCGGTCGGCATCACGGCCTGGCCTCGCTCGAGGTGCATGCGTTCATCACCGAACCACCAGCAGGATGGTCGAGAAAAAAACAATTGAGCGTTCTTCTGGAATCCAGTCAGCTGCTGCCCGGTTTTGGTCATCGTCTTTATGCTGATGGCGATCCCCGCGTGGAACCGCTCTTGCAAAAAGCCCGGGCCTTGGCTGCTGCGCGCAAAGGGGAAGCCCAGCATTGGATGGAAGAAATCGAGGGCGTGTTGAGCCTGGCGAAAACGATGGGCTGCCCGCTTCCCAATCTTGATCTGGGCCTCGTTGCAGTGGCGCTGGCATTGGGATTGCCACGTGAAGGTGGTTCGGCGCTTTTCATCATTGGACGGTTGGCAGGCTGGACCGCACACATTCTGGAACAAAGGCAGCAGGGCTTTATGCTCAGACCGCGCGCCCGTTATGTGGGGCGCGCGCCGATGCCTTTGAACAATGGCAATCCTTGATCAATACGTTTTAAAGGTCTTTTTCAGGCCTGGCAGACTTGCCTGGTAGGTCGTGAAGTGGGCCATAGGCCTTTGTGCTCCAAGCATGGTTCCGGATTTGTTCTCAAACTTTTCATCAGACTTCCGCACAAACCCACAGGTTCCCGCTAAAATCGGACAGGTTGCCTGGTCCATGTCATCCACCACCATACCAATGATCGTGACGCCGATGCTGTTTTGAAAAACGCTTAAGTCCACATCGGCAAGATCGTGTAGAAGCACGTTCTGAAGTTTTTCCAAACCGGCCAAAGGTGAAAAGTCACGAACCTCGGTTCCGGACAGATTGAGCGTAGCGAGGTTCGGCAGATAAGCCAAAGGCCTGATATCATCCACTTGCGTTTCAAGCATACGGATGGATGTCACTGTGGGCGCCAGGGTTTCCATTTCGTCACACTTCATGGTCCACCCATTCTCAGTGTTCCGGGGTCCAGCCATCATAATCGCCCATAGCGCTCTATCGTAACTATAGGTGAAGTCCCAACGCGTGACGTTTTCGCAGAATTCGCGAATCGATTGGGGTTGGGGACGGGAATCAAATTTACAGGACGCCGCAGGACACGTGGCATCAACCATAGGATTGTCATACGCGATAATTGTCTGCAGACGACTCCAGTCTGCATGGACGGGCAGCGATCTGAGCTTATTGCCAGAGACGGAGAGAGTCGTCAGGACCGGTGGCAGAGTCAAGTGATCCAACTGAGTCAAACCCATATAGTTCAAGCTTAAATCGCTGAGCTGAGTGAACTGAGTCACGCGTTCCACACTGTCGATCGACATACGGTTCAGATGCAATTTTTTCAGATGGTCTGGCCGTTCTACCCACGCAAGTCCTGGACGTTTGTCGGCATCCTTCACACGAGATAGACGCAGGGTCCCGGGCATGGCCTCTGGGGCAAATGAACCCTTGACGATCATTTGATCGAGTTCCAGTTCCGCGTCGGGCCCGAGGTTCAGCTGATTGAAGCGTGAGACATTCAGAGTGGAATTGCGAAGCTTCAGCGTCTTGAGATGGTTGAGATTTTTCCAGTCCACGCGAGCCAAAGCCGATTCAGACATATTTTCAAAACCCAGGACGCGCAGTCTGGTCTTCAACTGAGGCACCTGATCCAAAAGGTCATGCGGCACACTCTGTACATTCTGGAAGGTGAGAGATGTCAGTTTGGGAAGGGCATCGAGCGCACTGATACGATCCAGACTCGACGTATTCACGCCGAGCGATTGCAAGCCCGTAAAATACTGGAAAGGCGCGAGATCACTGAGAGTCCCACGAATCCATAAGAAATCTTGTGTTTCCAGCGAGGGCCGAGTGAGTTCCGGATTATAGAGAACTTCAGTCATCTGCTCACGTGTGACCCCCAAACTTCGATAGTTATAGGCCATGGATTGCAAAATCGCGTCCATGGTCGACCATGCGGGGTCCTCATGATTCGCATAACTCACCCATTCGGACCAGCTGGCCGGCCTGGGTAGACTCAGGCCGCTGATCAGTTTCGGAGGGCTGGCCCGGGTCCTGTTGCGAGCGCTGTCGCCGACTTTCAAATGATACCCGGAAGTCGTTTCGAGCCAGGGCACATAATCACCGGCAAAGGTATAAATATCCCAGCCTGCCTCGCAGCTGCCATCCGATTGAGGGGCCAGAGCATCAGTAAAACCATTGGTCACTCCAACCACATACCATTGCCCTTGGATCTGGGCATAGGCCGGTCCACCGGAATCACCATAACACGCACCGCTTAAATTTTTCTGTGGGTCACCATGGAAAACCAAAAGACTCATAATATGAGCTTCATCGTGATAGGTGCTGAGCTGGGTGTTGCCCTCGCGCAGAACGCCACTACAGTTGACGGTATTGGAACAATCATCCTTTTGCATGCCATAGCCGGCGAGAATAATGGGTGTCTCCGGGGTCAACAGCGACGGGTCACGCAAAACTTCCATCGGTTGAAAGGGGGCTGGAATGGTTTCCTTCAGTTCCAGCCAGGCCATATCGAAATTGGGAAAGAAAGCGGCTCCTTCCTTTTTGAACATCTGCACGCGACTGACATCAATCTTCCTTTCGACAGTCGGAACGCTGTCTTTGCGCTCGAAAATAACCTTGATTTGCGAAGCCGTGGAATCTTCAACACAGTGTGCCGCAGTGAGAATTAATTTTTCGCCGATGATGGAAGCGGAACAACTGGAAAACTGAGCTTCGATACGGACCGTATTCAGAAATGCAGGGCTGGATGCAGGCACCGCGCGACCGCGAACAATATCCAATTCACTGGGGCCGGAGCTGGGCTCACAGGCAACAAAGGCAAAAGCCAAAAGAGGTATAGGCCAAAGTGTTTTCATCGCGCAGACTCCTCAGCCACAAATGTGTCGAGGCTGGGGCTGGAAAAGCAGCCGCGCGTCACAGGTTTGCCATGCAGGGTGGTGGCCGTTTTGAGATCATCCAGGAGGTTATCGTCTGGCATCTGCTGCAACATAATATACTCGCCGCCACTTAGAATACTGAGGAAGGTGCGCGCTTCATCCGTGTTGTCCTTCGAGATGCTGGTCGAAAAATTAAACCGCGCTTCAGCGTTGCGACAGGTGCTTTTGATTAAAGTCGCTTGCCGCTGGGAGCCCACGGATTGAATCGCATAGAGGTAGGATTCGAGGTTCATGGATTGACGATCGGCCGACAGGCAGAGGACATGAAAATCAAAATCTTCGTGACGGCGCAGGTCATAGATGATGGAACAGGGCGCTCGGTTTTTTTGCGCAATCTGGGTCGACCAGACGTGCTGCACGGCGACCAGGGGATTGGTCACACCGAATCCGCCATTTGGACTAGGCTTGGATTTTGATTTTTTATGGTCACAAGCCACCATAAAAATAGGCAAAACAAGGACCAGTAAGGGCATCATGCGTCTCAAGAGTGCGTTCCTTTCGAATATTGAAAGCTCGAACTCTGAGGACGCATGGAGGCTTCGAATGTTGCAGGTTAATTGGGAATAGCCAGAGTTTCCGGTTCCGAGGCCCAACACGCAAACTCCCCGTTCACGAGCTGCGCGCAGCTGCGGTCCAAGCCAGCCACAATGGATATAGCCGCCGCCGGCAAAGGCACCTTCAGGGGAATCAAACCACCTCGGGTGTCTGACCCTAGAAATTCACCGGCGCCCCAACACCAGACCGATCCATTGACGAGTTGGGCACAGGAATGTTTTTCTCCAAGCGCCAGACCTTCGGCCTTGGCAGGCAGGCCGCGAATAATCTGAGGTTCTGCCAGCACCTGGCCCTGGGCACCAAGCTGCTGCTCCGTATTACGCCCCCAACAAAAAACTTCTCCAGCATGATTAATGGCACAGACATGCTGTGATCCCGCTTCAATCACGTTCGCCAGGCCGGAAAATCCGGCAATCGCCACCGGTTCGTCAGCTTCACGCAGGGAGCTGCCTAGACCCAGCTGCCCGACACTGTTATCACCCCAACAGAAAATCGCGCCGGTGTCAGCGCGTGCCCCGCACGAAAAGCTCTCACCCGAGCGGATGCTCTTAATGGATCGTAGACCTTTGACCAGAGTCAGAGTCAAAGCATTGCCGGTTGCATGAAACGACCCACACCCCACCTGTCCATCAGCCAGCAGAGCACACACCTGGTCCTTCTGCAGAGCCAGGGATCGTAATCGCACGTTGAGCTTGCCGCTGAGCATGATCGCATCCTGATCGACGCCACCCGAAGTCCGCGCCGTCTGGGGTTGCCAACAGAGTATGCGGTTTTCCAAGGATGGTGGTTTCACGCCAATGGCACAGGTCACAGTCGAACGTGCCACCAAATTGCGCAGAACCGGAGTCGTGCCTGCGGCCCGTAGCGTTTGCCAACCGGCCTTGGCACCCTGCCCCACCGAGGACCTCGTCCCGAGGCACTGCCCTTGGCCTTTTTTATTCAAGGCACAGGTATAGCCATCACCGAGGGTGAGCGGCATCCCTTTCCCAGCCGTGGCATCCGTGGCTTGAAAACCAAGCGAGTCGTTGGGCTGAACCGTCGAGCGACAGCCTCCCAACATCACGAGCAGGGCCAGAGTTGATGTTAGACAGCGCAAAGGGAACCTCCTGTTCCGTTGAATTTTCCACGTGAGACGAGCGGAACCATCATAATCAATCGCGTTCCAATTTCCGGATGGAGCGCCTGAATACGGCAGCGTCCGCCGCGCTGCTCCACCGCATGACGAATGGCGGAAAGACCCAGCCCGCGCCCGCTTGTAGCGGACACCTGCTCACTGCTTGTGACGCCTTCTTCAAAGAGCACATCCGTGTCATCCTGATCCGCACGAGGTACAAAACCACGCTCTTGAGCCAGTTTTTGCAGTTGTTGCGGATTCAAACCGCAGCCGTTATCATCCAGCTCCAGACGCAACGATTCATCCATAACGTGCGCGCGGAATTGAATCAGGAAGCCGCGATCCAGTTTATGACCTGAAGCCATCGGTCGAATAAAACCATGGTCCACGGCGTTGCTGATTCCATGAACCAGGAGAATACGGACCAGCTCCAGATCGTCGTCATGCCATTGCCCAAAATGATCATCACAGACCAGACCAGCCAGAGGCAGCTGATGCTGCCCTAGCAGTCGTTTCAGGTCCTTCTCCGCCGTATCAAAAAGCTGCCACAGACTTTGACTCGTCGTCTCCTGAGCATGACTCAGACGGAGAAGTCGCGCTTGAAGGGCCTGATAAGCTGCTATCCATTCCACAAGCTGAGGCAACGCCTCGCTCTGCGATTCCACCTGATGGATAGCCTCGGCCAGGGAACCTAATCCCAACGTTCGCGCATTGCCTTTCCAGGTATGAAGCGTGCGTCGATGATCCAAACTCAGATGAGTGTGCTCGCGGTAAGCTTCCTGCATCTCTTGCCATGGTTGTTCCAAGGAATGAAGAAAGCGCGACACGGCCGGTCCCTCAGACTGCCAAAGTTCCTGACTCAGGATCTCGAATTGTTGGGCTCGACGTTCGGCCTGATGAACATGCAGCTGCAGTTTTTTTCGTTCCGTAATGTCACGAATGGCCAATAGGATATAACGAATCCGACCCGAACGACTGGCCAGCATCTGCCAGTGCAAGGCCAGAAATCTCTGGCCATCATCCAGCGTCAACTCCTGTGGCAGATGGCTTTGATTGAAGTCCCAGCCCGAAGGATCTTCCCCTAGACAGGCCTGCAGTGCGGATCGAATCAGAGCTTTCTGATCAGCAGTCAGATGCGATCGATCCATCAGAAGTGTCAGCACATCCAAATTCTGCAGCACATCCCGCCGGATTCCGAGCAGATGCTCCATATAGGGCGAAAGATCGGTACTGCATCGCAACTCAGGATTGATCGTGATCAGACCCTCTTCAATGTTATCAAGAATCTGTTTCATATGCCGACGACTGCGCAGGACCTGACGAAGGAAGGTCAGGGCCAGGGATAAAAAGAGAAGGGCCAGTATGCTGAGACCGCTGACAACGAAAAATACCTTTTCCAACATTTCATTTTCGTGAATTTTTTGCGCCTGGAGTTCGTTTTCCTTGGTGAGCAGCGCGGTCTTCTGTTCCTCGAGTTCCAGACCAAGCTGCACACTGAGTTTGGCAATTTCACCCTGACGATCCGCCTTCATTTGATCCTGCAAAAGCATGGCCGCTCGGCGCGCTTCAGCCAGGGCCCTGCTGCTCTCACCAAGGCCTTGGAATGCATCCGCGCGCAGAAGAGCGAGATCGCTTTGATACTTGCGATGGCTGGCGAGCTGCGAAATATCGGCTTTTTTCAAGGCATCCTGAGCTTCGGCCCAACGCTTGAGTTGAGTCAAGGCTTTGGCCTGTAAACGCCAACCATCCGCGACGGCATCGGGCAGCACATCCAGCTGTTCCAAGGTTTTGATGGTGGAACCGATCAGAGCGAGGGCTTCAGAAGGTTGGCCTTGCTTGATCCATATTTCCGCAAGACCCTTTTGAGCGAGCGCACGAATCACGGCTTCCTGCAGGGACTGCAGGCCATCGATAGCGGCCTGATAGAGTTGCCTGGCCCGAGGCCAATCAACTTCGTCTCTTAACGTGGTGGCAAAATTATAGGAAATCACCGCGCGCATGTAACGGTAGCCTTCGGGCCCCATGGCTTCCAGAATTTCGTTGTACAGGGCTCGGCTTTGCCGCTGGTCGCCCAAATAATCGAGCGCACTGGCCAGATCATTTTTCAGACTCAGCACATCAGGATCCGAGGGCCCGGCCACCTTTTGCATGGCCCGCAGGGCCTCACGTCCCGTCTGTAAACTTTCTGCATAACGCCCTTGATAGAAAAAAGCCAGGGCTCGACTGTTAAGGAGCAGCGCTTCGGTTCGCGGAAACTTGGACTGGCCTGCCTGCTGAATCCAGGATTGAAATGCAGCGTCCAGATCGTCCAGAGGACGTCCCTGATTTTGCCGTTCGCGTTCCGCCATCTCGTACTCCAGCAGCAAACGCACGTCATGCAAACGCAATTGGGAGGCTGCTTGATGCGCTTCGGTCAATTGAGTTGCGTCCGGCTGATTTTGCGGCGCGACAAGGTCCGCATCACGCGACAGGACAAGGGTCAGCTGCACCCATTCGGCAGCGTCTTTCCCCTTATCCAGATCTTTCATTCGTCTTTGGATCGCGTCGACGCTCCGAACGGGATCGTCCTTCAGCTGTTTATTCCAGATCTGGTAGATCGGGAGTTCCTCGGCATCGAGTCGGGAGGGAAGAATCGAAAGACCGAGGAGCAGCATGAGGAAAAGCTTCATCGACGTCCTTTAATCAGGCGCAGGCAATTTACTCCCACGCATATCCTGAAGTTTTTGCAGGAGCCACTTCAGTTCCTCCCGCATACGAGTCAGCTCTGTTTCCTGCACTTCAGCAACACAGCGCATGGCACCGGGTATGACGGCCGCTTTCTGCTGCAGCTTGCGACCTTTGGCGGTCAGGCGCACGCGAATTTCCCGTTCATCTTCCTTGGCCCGATCGCGGGTTAGAAAACCTTCCTTTTCCAGACGCTTGACCAGTGGTGTCAGCGTACCCGAATCCAAATACAGGCGTTCTCCGAGGCGTTTCAGAGGAATCCCATCCTGCTCCCAAAGCACCATAAAGACCAGGTACTGGGGATAAGTGATGCCAAGGGGGTCCAGATACCCACGATAGGCCTGAGTCATCGCTTTCGACGCCGCATAGAGAGCGAAGCAAAGCTGATTGTCGAGCAGTTGGTCCTCATTTGGACACATATCGGTCATGGTTTCCCCCAAAATTAGGCTTACTGGGGCAAGATAATCCGAAAGTTACCATCCTTTCAATGAACACTTGCAGCCGAGGGGGAATGAGCGAGCCCGACTGTCCCGCCCCCTTGAGGATATCAGATAATGCGTTCACCACGGTGTGAAATTGTCAGATCGATATTACCTCGGGTCGCGTTGGAGTAAGGACAAACCCGGTGCGCGGCTTCGATGAGCTGCTGGGCAACATTGGTGTCAACACCTTGCAGATCAAGGTCCATAGCCACACCAACATTGAAGTGACCGGCCTCATGGGATTGCAAATCAACCTTGACTGTGATCCGGGTCGATTCCAATTTGATTTTCTTCAGCTGCGCGACATGCAGGACGGCATTCTCAAAGCAGGCGCCGTAACCCGCCGCGAACAGTTGCTCGGGGTTACTGGCTGTGCGGGAACCGCCTAGACTTTTCGGGGTCGACAGCGGCATGTCGAGGATACCGTCGTCTGATTTTACATGGCCGTTCCGCCCGCCGCTAGCTGTAACCGTCGTAGAATAAAGAACTTTCATCCGAAGTCTCCTTTTTATTGCGCAATATTAGATTGCGCACAATCTTATATCGGAAAATCAGGTAAAAAGTTAAGTCTTTTTTCAAAGTCATGATTTGAGTTTTCCGAGGGGACTCCGATAGGCCAAACAGATAAGTCTTTTCACAAAGTTGGAAGCATCGCCCATGTTGCAAGCTCTGCTGATGCTAAGTCTGATATTTTGGTCCCACGTCGCGGCAGGGGCAACCGATCCGCAGCTGGCGGCACCTTTTCTTTCGCTTTGGGAAGACCAGGAAGGACGCACAACTTTTGCAGACCTAAAAGATACCAGTTTTGTTCCCGCCACACCCGACCGGCTGAATGCAGGTTATACCTCATCGATCATCTGGCTGCGCCTTGATCTCAAAAACACAACGGCGCAACGCGTGTCGCGATATTTTGAAATCGAACTCGACACCATCAGCCGCTTCGATGTTTATGTTCGCCCTCAAGCCGAGCCGATTCTGTCGGGAGGCCAGCTGCGTCCTTGGAATGCTGCCGATGGACACCGACATCCGGTGGTGGATGTCACCCTCGATGCCCTCAGCCAAGGCACCTGGTATATCCGCCTCGAAAATCACTATAGCCTTTGTATCATCGCCTGGCTGCATAGCGCGGAAACACTGGCCGCCAAAGAATCCCGGGAATTCATCGTTTTTGGCTCCTATACCGGCATCATGGGCTTCGCTCTGATCATCTCCCTTTATGTCTTCATGAGCACACGACATGTGGTCTTTCTTCATTTTGCGACCGTCCTGCTCACCTATCATCTGGGATTTCAACTGACCAATTTTGGATTAACCTGGATACACCTTTGGCCTGATGGCAAAGAGTGGGCGGATCGGGCGACCTTCATCCTCATGGAATTGAGCAGCATCGCAGGCATCTTTTTCTTTCGTCACTCCCTCGAACTGCCTCGAACTCTGCCGAAGCTGAATCGCTGGCTGTGGATTCCCTTTGTTAAGAGTTTGATCGCTTTGGTTTGGTGTCTGTTTGCTTTTAGCACGGAACTGGTGGCCGTTTCGGTCCAGTGCCTGGGCGTTCTCCTCCTTGGCTATTATGGTGTTGGCATTTATCTATGGCGCCGGGGCTATGCTCCCGCCAAATACTCCAGCATCGGTTGGCTGACTGTGATTCTGTTCAACGTGCTGACGATCCTGCAGGCTGCGGACCTTGTGCGCTTTGATCAACCCTGGTTTCGTTCGGCCATACGCTTCGAATTGATGCTCATGTCCTGTGGACTCCAGGCGGGTTTCTTAGCCATTGCCATTGGCAATCAATTTCAAAAAGCTCAGCGTGAACGGGAAATCGAATATCTGGAGCGGCGCAAGCTTGAGAAAAATCTGGATGATGCGCACATTGTGCAGGAAGCCTTCATTCCCCATGATCTCAAAGGGCATCGCTTTGAAATCGTCACCTCGCATCATCCATCGGCTCGTATTGGTGGGGACTGGCTTGGCTATCATCATGATGTGATTCATAAGCGGCTGATTCTGGCTATTTGTGATGTGACGGGTCATGGGCTTCCGGCCGCGCTCCTCAGCGGCGCAATCCACGGGGCATTCCATGGGCTGTCGCGAGCCGAGGAAGTGGATGCCCTGGAAGGCCCACAGCTCCTCGCCATGCTCATGCAAAGAATCAACGATGTCGTGGGCATGACAGCAGCCAACACGTCTCTCTTGGCGACCATGCTTATTCTATCGATCGACCTTGAATCCGGCCGCATGGATTACATCAATGCAGGCCACACACCCATGGTGCTGGTCCGGGACAATCATCCTGTTTATATTCTCGAAGGAGGCTCGCCTTTGGGCCTGAACTCGCAGCCAAGCTTCGGTGTGGGCTACTATCAAGGACAACCAGGCGACACGGTGTTTCTCTATACCGACGGTCTTCTGGAAAATGCGCGCTCACCAAGGCGCCTCCAGTTGCACCATCTCAGCCGGCTTCTGACAACTCAGGATCCTTTGGAGGCCATTCAAAAGCGCCTCGAAGATTTAACCGGACCCGAGGCAACCACCATGGATGATGATTGCTCGTTTATTCTTTGCCGCCTGCAAAGCGCGTAGATGGCAAGCCTGCGCTTCAGGGCTTCAAGGCCCTCACGACCGGCAAGGACTTCACCCCATAGGCTGCGGCAATGGAACCATCCTGATCCCATACGCAGCGCTTGAGGTTCGTTTCACCAAGAAAGGCACCGTAGGCTTTCTCAGCAGCCGATTGCTCATCAAAGACGGCAATAAAATAGCTCGCCTTCAAAGACTCCGGCGTCAGATGCTTCTTACAGCTGGCGCACCAGGAGGCAAAGAACACCAGCTGTTCGGCAGGTTCTTGTTTTAACTTGTCCTGCAACTGTTGGGCATTCATGCCTACACAAGCAAGCGCCACATCAGTCACGAACAGGAGCCAACACACAAGGTATTTCATAGCGCCCTCATCCAGGCCAGAGTCAAGGCATTGGCTTGTGCAGCATTGCGATTCTCGCCCCATGCCGCCCGCCGATTGAGAGTCACCCGGTAATTCGAGCCTTCCGAATAAAGCGTTTCCAAAGTTAAAAAGAGGTCGTGATTCAACCGATCCGAGTTGGACTGCAACGCTCCATCCAACTTGAAACCGCCCCGCTGCTCATGAATCAAACCGCCTATGATCTTGACCTCGTCCCAGGGCATGCCTCCCAGGGTTCCAATGAGACGTTGCATGCGGCCCGGCTGCACGCGACCAGCATCCGTTTCCGCCTCACGAGGCAAACCGAAGATGACGCTGCCACCGAACATCACCGTGCTCATGCCATACCAAATATCAGTTCCCAGATAGGTTTCATCATAACCGGCCCCAAAAACATCCAGACCATGCTGGCGTTTCTGGTCATAAATCGATCGGGCGATGCCGAAGCGATGACCGGCCATCACCTGAATTTGAGGAATCCAGGGCTCGGCAATGTTCGGCTGTACAAGCGACGCCCGGGCATTCAGTGAGACGTCACCATTCTGCATCTCGCTGTCAGAACCGTGAACGTTGCGACCAAAGTTGACCACCGCACTCACAAATAATTTGGGCAACAGCCGCTGGGCGAAAGCCAGATCGAAACTTTGCTTTTGCTCAGGACCATAACTTTTACGGGTCTTGCCATGATGATCAATATCCCGAAAGCCGGATTGATGGCTGAGACCCAGATACAGTTTGTGATTTTCATAGGGATTCAAAATTACCGGATCCGCCCCACCACTGCCGCAGGACGAGCAGGCCGAAGCCCGCTCACCTACGGACACGAGGGAGGCTAGCAACATGAATCCGAACATGCTGCTGAACTTTGACATCACTGCACCTCAACAGGGATCGCCATGCGAACTTTATCCGTCACACCGCAGGCACCAGCCTCGATATCGACGACCCATTCACCCGCAGCGCCGCCCATGGAAAAATATATCTGATCCACAGTCCACACATTGGTGTTGGTGGCATCCTGAGTCATGACCATCTGATCACCCTGGCTCGAGCCATGGCCCATGGCCGGCATAAAGAGTTTGAAGCTGGAGATTTTCAAGGCTACGGCGTGCGCGTGGTGATCCTTGAAGGTCACGGTTGCAGAGTTGCCCTTGGTTCCGGAGACCAAAGGACTCGACCAGTCGAATTTCACGTGGAATTTTTGCTGTTCGGAAGCGCTGAAGCCTTCCAGACTTCCATGCAGAGCGGCCGCTTCGGACATGACGGCACAGGCGTTGGGATCATCGGCAATAATCGCTGCCTCGACAGGGGTAGACTGCTCTTCAGTTTTTTCACTTTTCTTGTCACAGGCGGTTACAGCCAATGTACACAACAATACGGCGCTCAATGAAGAGAGTTTCATACTCTTTCCTTTCCCAACAATGTTTTGATTGTCAAACGTGGACTAGACGAGAGTCCATCGTGGGTAAGGCGGTTCGGGACCTTGCGGGGCCACCGAAAGACCGAAGGTATATTCAAACGCGAGCACTGTGGTGGATTGAATGCGAAAGCCAATAAAACGCTGGGGGTCGAACTGAGGCAGAGTGACGAAGACAAACTTAACGAGCGCACATTCACAGATGCGATGACTGCTGATAGCTGCTGTCTGACTCACTTGATGATCGTGGCAGTCGGGCGTCTCATTCCACTGCTTATCCAGAGTGTGCTGCAGGACCGAGAGAATATTATCACAGCGGGGGATCGTGGCGACGCAAAGATTGAGCAGCAGATAGACTCCTGCCACCAATCGCATCGTCTTGCGAATACCCCTGGATATATGCCCCAAGGTCTCCCCCTCCCTGATAACACTTTGTGGAACCCGAGAGTGTTCACTTTTCATGCCACACAGCAGTCGTATTTTTAATCCTTATATATCAACTACTTAAACAAATTTCAGCCATTTCGTTCGTGTGCAAACTTCCAACACTGTCGGCATTCTGGATGACACCGCTCGCATCTGCTATCATCAGTGCAATCCCTTTTTCGTCCAGGAGTGGCTGTGAAACTCAATCGTACCCAACTGATCATCTCTGGCATTCTGCTTACGGTCGCCCTCTTTCTGGCCCTTTATTTCAGCCAAAAACCCGCGGCGCTCATACCCGCCCCTGGCAAGGCCACGAGCCAACCCAGCAGCATCCGCGATCTTGTGGCTCAGCCTGTCAGCATCAAGCCCGCCGTGGAAAAACAGGGCAAGGACCTGCCGGCAGGTTGCGCGGACCTGTGGACGCGCTTGACCGAAGGCACCGTCGAGGAATTTCGCGATTTCACCGATGATGATAAAGCCGCCATGAAAAAGTGCAGCGATGCCGTGCCCATTCTGGCTAAACATAATCCGGAGCATGTGAATAAATTGCGAGCCGGCTGCTCCACGGCCGACGAAGAAGGCAGCAATGCCATGCAGGGCAATTGCGTTCTCTATTATTTCTTCTATAAAGCGGGGCTGGTTACCTGGTTTAACAAGGACAAAGCCCTGAGCGATCTGCGCAATGATGAGCTCGCTTTGCTGTTTTTTCATGAGTACAATAACCTTGATCAGCAAAAACTGGGATATCTGGCCCAACTTGCCGATGAACTCGTCGCCCGTACGCCTTCCTATAGCACGCTGAAAGCCAAGGCCAGTATTCAACTCTTTCAACTCATGAGCGAAGTAACCCCGGCCAAGGCCGACGAACTCATCCGCACAATCCATGAACTCAATAATCAAAATCCCCATGACGAGCAGCTTCTCGAAATGCACTTCGTGGCTCTGGCCATGCTGAATGATCGGGACAAGATGAATGAAGTGACAGAAAGCTTTGTGAAATCCCATCCCTCGTCTGCAGCCGCCTATTACATCCGTTCCGCTTATTTCTGGCAGCTCAAGGATCGCGCGCAGACCATCGAAGTCTTGAAGAATGCCGTGGCGCTCGATCCCACCAACGCACGTTTTATGCAGACGCGGGATCGCGTGGAAGTGGCGGAACCAGGCGCACCAGGGGTTTACAACATCGATGTGAACTTCGATCTGATCAGCGATTGAGGGGAATCGACACCGGTCTTTCTCACTGCGTCATTCCCACCAGACCAAGCCCGCTCTTTCCATTCCGGGCTTTTTGCGGCATAGTTCCAGGGCCAACGTCATGAAGAGGATACCTATGGCCTTCGCTCT
>NZ_DASQYZ010000258.1:0-5145 GCF_035638955.1 Oligoflexus sp.
AGTGGGGCCGAGGTTTTGGTTGTGGATGGAGGCAGCACGGATGGTTCCATGGAACGCGTGCAGCAGGCTGGTTTTAAAGTCCTATCATCCGCGCGTGGACGCGCCCGTCAGATGAATGCTGGAGCGCAGATAGCCCAAGGCGATATTATGCTCTTTTTGCACGCTGATACCCAGCCGCCCCCGCAAAGCCTGACGGCCATGGGACAGGGTCTGATGCTGTCCCAACTTGTATGGGGGCGATTTGATGTTCAGATCGAAGGTCGAGCCTGGATGTTCCCAATCATTGGGTTCTTGATCAACCTGCGGTCCCGCCTGTCAGGCATCGCGACCGGGGACCAAGGGATCTTTGTGAGACGTGAGGCCTTCCTTCAGATTGGTGGCTTTCCTGATCAACCTCTGATGGAAGACGTCGAAATTTCCAAACGCCTTTTGTCTCTCTCACGACCGCTCTGCCTGAAGCAGAAGATGCGAACCTGCGGTCGACGCTGGGAAACCCGCGGCGTGTGGCGCACCATTTTCCTGATGTGGCGTCTGCGCTGCGCCTACTGGCGTGGCGCATCGGCTCAGGATTTGATCAAGGCGTGGCGATGAGTAAAACTCGTATCATTATTTTTGCGAAAGCTCCCGTACCCGGGTTTGCCAAGACTCGTTTGATTCCCGCTTTAGGCGCCGAAGGCGCTGCTGAGCTGGCTCGTCGTATGCTGCTGTTAGCCATGGAGCAGGCTCTCCAGTCCGGCGCCACCGACGTCGAACTTTGTGCGACGCCGTCCATTCAGGACCCGAGTTGGGATGGTCTACACCTGACGTATCCTATTAAGTTTACCGAACAAGGAACGGGTGACCTGGGTGAACGTCTGGCTCGAGCCGCTTCCAGGGCTTGTGCGGCAGGAGCACATGTTCTGCTGATTGGAACGGATTGCCCAGATCTGAATGCGCGCACGTTGCAACAAGCAATAGCAGCCCTGGACAGAAACGAAAGCGTTATGATTCCAACCTTTGATGGCGGGTATGCACTGCTTGGATTCAAAAGTTTTGACCCGTCGTTATTTGAGAATATTCACTGGAGCACGTCATCAGTAGCCTGTGAAACCCAGGCGCGTATCAAGGCTCTGGCTTGGACGCTTGAGCTATTACCGATGCTCCATGATATCGATGAACCCGATGACCTGCAGTGGTTGAGGCTATAAGAATTACTTGCCCAACCCAAACGTCTGAGGATTTCTTTGAAAAATCAAAAATAGATAAATGTATCAGCTAGTTATAATTATCTCGTTTGGGCATTACCCTTTGAGAATCATTGAATCTGATGATACATATGGTCGCAAGTAATTTGGGAGCTGTTTTGAAAAAGGTAATAGTTTTTTGCGTCGCTCTCGTTGGACTCCTTTTTTTGGGCCTGAAAATATTTGATCCATTGTCTACAGATCATCATGAGGAAGAAATTCTGCTCGGCGCAGTGCCGCTTCTCAATGGTCATGCTGATGGGCTCTTTATCTTCATCAAGGTCAAGGGAAAATGGACTGAAGAGGAGCTCGCAAGGATGCTCGATCCGTGGGGACAACAGATCCGGGCCGAATACCAGGACAAAGTCCTGACCCTGACAAGCTCTGGTCCCGATATGAAATTTGAAACCAAAGACGATATTAAAGTTGAAAGGACTATTGAATGACATTCCGCTCACAGATTGCTCTTGTCTCGTTGCTATCATATAGCCAGCAAGCAATCTAGGAGTTGTCTTGAAAAAGCACTTGGTTCAGGGTGATGTGCTGAAGCTTACCAGTTCTGGTCCATTAGAGATTGGATGGGATCGATTGCACATAAGGCCGACACATTTTTGGAGGGATTGTCTTGAAGAAGCCTATAAATATCGTGGTCACATTGCTAGTTGGTGGTTTGCTTCTTTGGCTGGTCATCTCATTCATCCCGTGGACTTTTATCGCTGAGGATAATAGTAAAGTTTCTAACGCTCGAATACTTCTTCGAAATCAAGCAGCCGCTATCAGTCAAGTCTACAGGACTGATAAACGGCTCGCTTCAAGTCCAGAATATTTACTTGACTACATGGATCCGTGGAACCATGCGCCTAAGATCAATTTCACCCAGGACAACGTTCAAATCGTGAGTGCGGGTCCTGATGGTATATTTGAAACACGAGATGACATAACGGTTGAAGAAAGGATTCTACCTTGAAGCGTTTTGTTTCTATCACAGCTATTCTAATGATTTCGGCCTGCGGAACCGAATCCCAGCTAACAGAAACACTCCATGGTTAACAAAACCATAAAAGCAAGTTCGTCAGTCGCCCTGCGCATCCAATGCACAGGGTGAGGTCCGGAAGTCATTATCCTTTCAGGAGACTCCCTACTCCAATCATCCGCCTACATAGCCCCTTTTTGCCGCAACGCATTATGCATCTGAACCCCATGCACCAGATTAATCCCGGCTTCCATCGCAGCACCGACATGAATGGCTTCGGTCATCTGCTCGGGATTGGAACCAGCTTCCAGACAGGCGGTGGTATAGGCATCGATACAGTAAGGACATTGCTTCACATGCGACACAGCCAGAGCAATCAAAGCTTTTTCCCGTTTGGTCAACGCCCCATCCTGCCCCACCACGGCATTGTAGTAGGCGAAAAATTTGTCCATCAACTCACCACGGAATTTTCCCACTTCAGCAAATTTCGACAGATCCTTGGATTCATAATAATTCATGCATAGTCCTCGGTTTAAGCTGTTGTTCCACCACAGGATGATCCTGCTCCGGCCGTGCATCCAAAACAGTGATCGGCCACGGCTATGGTTCGCTGAGCCAGTTGAGTTCGATGAAATGTGAAAATATCCTGCCTTTGATCATTCACAAGCAAAGGCATCTTCAGCATCTGGTTGAAGTCGCAGTCATAGAGAGCACCATCATACGCGACCGAAATCAAATTTCGGCACATGATGCCCGCAGCAGCCTGTGGATTGAACGAGGCCACCAGCTTTTCCATATACTCTTCATACGATCCCATGCGGATCAACTGCACCTTGAATCGATGAATGGGCATATTCGTGATGGCAAAGAGATGATTGAACTGCACCTGGAAGAGGGCCTGCAATTCCCGATGATAATCGCGTTCCAGGTCAGCCTGGGGCGCTGGCAGGAACGATCCGACCGGATTATACACGAGGTTGAACATCAAACCGGTTCCGGGCACACCAAAACCACGAGCATTCAAGCGACGCATGGCTTCGATGCTTTTCTTAAACACTCCATCCCCGCGCTGTTTATCGGTAAAAAATTCCTGATAATAAGGCAGGGAAGAAACCACCTCGACCTGCTGTTCGGCAAAAAAATCCGCGAGGTATTCCATGGACTCTTTGGTCAAAGGATGCGGATCCAGCATAACCGTCAGGTTGTGGCGAACCCAAACTTTCCGGCCCAGGGCCCGGCCCTGGCGGACGAGTTCCATAAAACGCGGATGCAGTTCAGGTGCGCCGCCGGTGATATCCAGCGTCTGCAGCTCGGGATTGTCCTTTAAAACTTTAAGGACCTGATCGATAACCGCATCGTTCATCATCTCCCGCCGACGGGGAGACGCATCCACATGGCAGTGAACGCAGGCCTGATTGCAGAGTTTGGTGATATTGATCTGAAGAGTGTCAATAGTGCCAGGCTTGAGATCCAGCCCGGCGCGTGACACGTGATCGGTGAATTGAAAATGCTGATCGCGTAAAGACGCGGGCGGCATGGGCGTTTTGAGTTCCATGACAGAATCCTTGTTGGTTCGGGAAAAACCTAGGGATCCGATCGAAGTTCCAGACTGGAGATCACCACGTCATAGTTTGATTGTGTATCATCACCATCAACAGATATCCAAAGTGCCACCGCCGGCAGAGCTTCTTTCAAGCGAAATTCATACTGAAAGGGCCCGGTTTTGGAGACATGCGCGATGAATTCCTCCCGAATAAGCTCCGATGCAGGATGAACCCGGGCCGAGTTTACCTGAGCTGGATTCTGGGTGATATTAAAAAAATGAACGCCCTCCAAACCCAGGCCCGCTGGCATCTTCTGGTAGAGGTTCTTCACCCAGGTCGGCGCCAAAAGCTTCTGCCAGCCGGAAAGTTGCTTCGATCCGGGAACAATGAGGCCCAAACGCAAGGCATAGTCATCCGCACCCTTTTCACCCTGACGACGGCCCTCAGGAATCTGCGGCAGCCCATGAAACTCACCGGTGATTTTGAATCCGGTGATTTTGCCAGACTGGGATAAAGGGATCATGAGAGGGCTGGCGGATTTTCGCACCTTGATGCGGATGCCCTCGCCTGAAAAACCCACATCATTGACGGGAATACGCGAATAGGTTTCCAAAGCCCACTGATCTTTCACTTGCGTGGGCAGAGCCAGCACAGCCAGAAACAGCGTGGAGCGGGGCCCGATCCTGTTCATAAATCCCCCTAAAAATCAGCATAGAAATGGATGATGCCCAGCGTGTCACTGGCGGTTCGGGCCAAGGTTTCCTTGCGCCGCCAGACCTCGAGCTGAAGCCAGGGAATGGGATGCAGGTCGATGAAAAGGTTTTCCCGCTTGCCCCGGATGCCCATGGTATCGAGCTCCTCTTTGATCACGCCCAATGTTAAGCCACGCAAGCCCTGATAAGCCAGTGTATATTCGCCGATGCTCGACGACGGATGCAGATAAAGTGGGACATCGGAGGCATCAGTCCCAATGGTCTGCACATGACGCCAGTTGCGTTCACCATAGAGCGTGAAATCAAAAATCGTGGCGCCCCCACCGAAGGCGGTCATATCAATCTTATGAAAATCCGATTGGGTGGACCAGCCACTGGTATTCACATGCCAGCCGAAACTCACACCCCTCATGCCGGCATGATAACTTGTGCCTTTCTGTCGAGCGGCCGCATCCACATAAGGATCACCCAGCATCTGCGAGACACGAAAGAAGGGCACATTGGGTGTGCCGCCGACTTCGTAGGCATCCGTGGTGGCGAACTGATCCAAACCCAAACGCTCGCGAATCCAAAGGGTATGATTGGGCCGCTTGAGTCCGTACATCGGCGTGCCCCGATAAGCCCGCACATAGGCGTTCAGCGGCAGGTTATCCACCATCGCTGCATAGCGTTCACGAAAACGGCGGGATCCC
>NZ_DASQYZ010000259.1:0-30193 GCF_035638955.1 Oligoflexus sp.
TGTCGCGGCGAGTTATAAAATATTTGCGAAAGTCGGGGAGGCTTTCATCTCAAAGCGAGGAAGTCTGTATTGCTGATCAATCGAGTGCTGAAGATTTGACGCTATCTCATTTGAAAAGAGCTTCCATCTCAAGCCGGGTAGCCCTTGGACCAAGGTCGGGGCTTAAGGTTCGGCGCATCGGCGGCTCCTTTGGTTATGAGGAGGAAATTCCAAAAAGTCAGGGCTATGGCTGCGCTTCTAAAAACGGATTTTCCATTCATGCGGCCACTTCAATCAAGGCGCACGAGCGCGATCGAATTGAGCAACTCCTTCGATATCTTGGTCGGGGCCCCGTGGCGCATGATAAGATCAGCCTCGATCAACATAGCAATATCCTCTATGAGTTGAAAAAATCCTTCGATGGCGCTACTCATGTCCTGCTCTCTCCACCTGAATTTATCGAAAAGTTGGCAGCGATCATTCCTCCTCCCTATCGGCATCAAGTCAATTATTATGGTTGCCTCTCATCCCACAGCAAACTCAGGCCACTGATAGTTCCACGTCAGGAGATCGATGCTGGGCCTGCTGAAAAAAAGTCGACCCTGGGTGTTCCATTGGAAGAATTGCCTGGCGAAGATCTGGAGGAGGAGGCAGAAAAGCCCTCGAGATATATTCCTTGGGTCGAACTGCTCAAAAGAACCTTCGGTATCGATCTTACGATTTGCCCTCACTGCGGTGGGCATGTGCGGGTCATCGCTGCGATCATTCGCAAGGAAACCATCCGAGAGATCCTTGTGCATTTGAATCTCCCGACAGGACCACCGACGAAGAAAAAGCGTTCTGGAACTGAATATGTATATGAGCGCATTGCCTAACGGGCCGGGATGCTTGCAGCCAAAATTTGTTAAGCTACCGTTTGTATTACGTGAAACTACATTCTGTCTCATCAAATCGACCAGCCCGAGATGCTTTAAAGCACCAAATCTGGGATACCCCGCTCAGCGCGAACCTTTCCCTGGGCTTCGAAACCGAATATGTCGTTAAAGGCGACACTTCAGCCATCAAGGTGGACGCGATCAACATTAACAATATTCAGGAGCGTAATCGCGTTCATGCGGAGATCGTCGCGTATGGGCGCAGAGATTATCTTGAGCCGCTACAGATCGTGCTCAGCTATCGCCTTTAAAAGACGACGCAGGCCAGCTCAGATCATCTTAAGGAAAATCGAAGCGTCATTCCCCACCGTCAAATCCTTTCATCCATTGCTGCAGGGCTGTTACGGCAATGATACGGAAACCTCGCAGGTTTCCCAGGAGAATAGCACGGACTTACCCAGGCTGTGAGTGTGACTACATCGAAGATGAAGAATTTAAGCTGCCTTAGGAGTGGAAAGAGCTTATATGGCCCAGTGCGTTAGGCCCAGTAATAGCGGTTGGTGACTTTAATCCTGCGACCTGAGAACGAAGATACTACCCATATGCCTTCATTTCTTCCCCCGAGTGTACTGTAGAGCGTTTGCAAACCGCATAGGATAAGGAATTGGTGGGGATAATCGGAAACGAATATGTAAATGAAATGAGGTTGGTCGTGCTATTTTTAGCAGCATTCGACTTCATTTTTCATCTTTGGCTCTCTGATTTTATGGTAGCCGCTCTGCCTCTGGTTGTCTTTCGAACGCTACGAGACATCGTAACTGCCTTGACCGTTATTCCCGTCTTCATTTTGGGCAGAAGGCTTGCACATCGGCCTGACGCGAAACCTGTATTCACCAGCTTACTGTTTGTAGCGGGGACTTCCTCTTTTTGGGTCCGCCAGCCACTTCTTTCCTCCTCCATGGGCTGCCCGCCATGCTGAACTTTTCGCCAATGACTTCAGGCTGAAGTATAATGGAAGAAAAGGGGGACCGTGCTTTGAATGAAGATAATACACGAGGCAGCAGCGTTCTTAAATCCCAGGGCTTCCTGCCATTTTATGGCACCCAGCTTCTGGGCGCGTTCAATGACAATCTTTTTAAGAATGCTCTGGTGATTCTGGTCTCGGCCAAGGGACTGACCTTCATGGGTCTCTCGCCGGCGATCGTCATTACCATCATCTCGGGTCTTTTCATTCTGCCCTTTTTTGTCTTCTCGGCCTTTGCAGGACAGCTGGCCGACAAGTACTCCAAGACGCGCATCATTCATATTGTAAAGCTGGCGGAAGTCTTCATCATGCTGCTCGGTGCAGCGGGTTTTTGGATGGAATCCCTGCCGATCCTCATCGCCGGTGTCTTCCTGATGGGAGTCCACTCGACCTTTTTCGGGCCCGTGAAATATTCCATACTTCCCCAGATTCTGCGTGATGAGGAATTGATACAGGGCAATGCCTGGGTGGAGACGGGTACCTTCCTTGCCATCCTTCTGGGCACCATCCTTGGGGGCTTTCTGATTATACTCCCGCAGGGCTGGCTCCTGGTGGCGATAGCCAGCTTCGTCACGTCGCTCCTCGGCTGGATCATCAGCCTGAGGATCCCACGTCTCACGCCAGCCGAACCCGGACTTCCAGTCTCGTGGAACATAATGAAACCGACCTTTGAAGTTCTCCGCATGACGCGCGAGAAGCGATCGGTCTTTCTTTCGATCCTTGGCATTTCCTGGTTCTGGTTCTTCGGCGCGGCCCTTCTGCAGCTCTTTCCGACCTATGTGAACGAAACTTTAAATGGCAGCGAGGCCATCATCACGCTGATGCTGGCCTGTTTCTGTACGGGGATCGCCCTCGGGTCAATCCTCGTGGAAAAAATCTCGGGAAGAAACCTGGAGTTGGCGCTGGTTCCGGTTGGTTCCATGGGTATGACCCTCTTTACCCTTGACCTTGCCTGGATGCGCCTGGATGGAACTGGGCCTCTGGATCTGGCTGCGTTTTTTCAGACAGCCCAGGGCCTGCGTATCATCTTCGACCTTTTGGGGATGTCCATCTGCGGCGGGTTCTTCACAGTGCCGCTTTATACTCTGATTCAGCAGCGCGTGGAAAAAGCCCGTCAATCGCGAGTGGTTGGCGGCAACAATATCCTGAATTCACTCTTCATGGCCGTGGCTTCGATCATGCTTGCGATCCTATTGAGCCTGGAGCTGACCGTGCCTCAAATATTTGGTGTGCTGGCAATTTTGAACGCGGCCGTGGCGATTTACATCTATAGGCTGCTGCCCGAGTTCCTGCTTCGCTTTCTGGCTTGGATCATCAGCAAGCTGATGTACCGCCGTCATGTGGAAGGCTTGAGCAACATTCCGGACTCGGGACCGTGCGTTTTGATCTGCAATCACATCAGCTTTGTCGACTGGCTTATCATCGCTGGAAGCATTCGACGTCCCGTTCGTTTTGTGATGGACCATCGCATGGCGTCCCTCCCCATCGTTTCGTTCCTCACGCGGCAGGCAAGGATAATTCCCATTGCGCCTCAGAAAGAGAGTCCCGAAATTAAGGAAAGAGCTTTCGTAAAAATTGCCGAGGAACTGCGCAAGGGGGAACTTATCTGCATTTTCCCCGAAGGCGCCATCACCTGGACTGGCGAAATGATGCCCTTCAAGCCCGGCATCGAACGTATCATCCAGGAAACGCCCGTGCCGGTCATTCCCATGGCCCTCGACGGTCTTTGGGGTTCCATGTTCAGCCGGAAGGGTGGTGCGGCTCTGCGAAAACTGCCACGAGGTTTCCGCGCGCGCCTGAGCCTTCGCATCGGCGAGCCTCTGGCAGCGGCGGAGGTCAGGCTTCCCCTCCTCGAAGAGATGGTGCGCAAGCTCCAGAAGGCCGAAGCCCAATAGGGCGGGCGCCAAAGAAAACGTTCAGGGGGCCTCCCCAGTTCTCTTGGTTCCGACGCTCTGGCTCACTAGAAAGCGCGAACCCTCGCTGCCCACTTCCGCTGTTTGATCAATTCCCCCGCCTTCAGGGGCACACCACTACCCTACAGTTCCGCAAGATGGATAGGTGCGTCAAAAGCACCAAGTCTGTATCAAAAACGTTCGTTTTTATTACAACGCCGATTTTGTAACAAAAGGGGTCAAGTTTTGCTACACCCATGTCTGGTTACATCTCCAGCAGAGTCTCGATAGCTGGCCAGACAATGGACCTGCAGACCCTTACGCTCAGGAAAGTCCTACCCTGACGCTCAAGGTCGTCTCCGAAGTCGGCCTCGCCCATTACAAAGCTATCCCTGCGTTCGCTTATGGAGCATGGGGACTCAGCTGGAACATCCTCGTTGAACGTCATCCGAATAATATGGATCGTCTGCATAGTGGAGCGAAACCGCTCATCCAAGGAGGGGGGAATGAATCTGAATCCGTCTACCTCAACCTGGCTTCGAAAACATTGCTCAACACCCCCATTGATCGCGCATAACCGCCGTCTCATGGCAGTCAGAGAGCAGGTGCCTTCACTGTGAGAGTTCGAATCTCTCTATTCGCATCAAATTGAAAATGTTCTTTTCGGGAAAAGATCCAGGCTCTGCTCAGGGCTGAGGCAGGTCTTGTCACGTGTAAATGCTTATCTAAAAAAACGCCTCAGTCCATTAATTCCTGGCAATTTTTCAGGCTTGTGTAATCAGTCTCTCCAAGACTTGGATTCATCATCTGGCACGAACGAGGACCTTCAAACGACTGTATCAGCTTTGCATCGTAATAGAATTCCCAAGTCAACCGCCCGTCAGGCGACAGGCCTTGGTGTATCGAACATGGCAAGGGTTTCTGTTCTGGCAGTTGCAACCCTTTTTCGCTTTTTAATTGAAGCTGGCAGTTTCCGGGTTCAAATAATTCATAGCAGCGAATTTCTGATGAATCAGTCGAATGAATCACAATACTTCTCACAGTCTGGGCTTGTGGTGCACAAAACTCGCTGAAATCATCATAATTGGGATCCGGACCATTTCCACATCCAGCTTGAACAAAGAGTATACTCAGAAAAAAAGAAAGCCACGCCCTGGGATGACAATGATGAATGACGAACTTTCCAAAAATCACGGCGGCCTCACTCCCACGGGTACTTGTTAACTTCACAAACGTATTTTATACTGATTGACGTAATTTTAAAAGGAATAGAGCCCTATGCTTTTGAATCGCTTTGTCTATCTCATGACATCAGCATGGCCTCTGCTTTCTTTTAGTGAGGACAGAGCCGTAGACGTTTCATCAAAACCAAACTGGATCATGCTCGAAGGAGGAGCGCAAATCAAAGGTATTCAGGTGGGACGATACTTCTCTTCGAATTTCGGAGTTGAAGCTGGGTATTTAAACTACCGCCCTCTCACATGGCGTATTAGCGATTCCAGAAATACGATTAGTATTTTTAGCGCAATGCTCAGAGGATCATATGGACTATTTCGGGCCGGCGCTGGCCCCGCATTTCGAAAGATATCGGGATCAGAGCGTTGTAAATTCGATACGTTTGATCCAGTTACGCGCGAGATTGGTTACACGCTCGGACCAACTTCCACCTGGGAAATTCAGACGATAGACGTGCAAGGGACCTTTGGACTCTTGTGGCCAACCGCTACGAATTTCCAATTTGGTTTTAATGTCATAACCTGGGGCAGGCAGGTTGCCTTATACAGTTTCGAAATGGAACACCCAGACACGATGAGTGATGACCTGATCGAGGGGATTGAAAGAAAGCTTCGTAAGGATACGTATACTGTGATGACTGTTACTGCGGGCTTCGCTTTTTAAAATCGCATCCTAAAGATCTTTTGGATTAAAGTCATGCCAAAGCTGACAGCGTTTTTTCTTGACCTTCACTCAATCGCTGTGGACCTATGCAGGTGGTATAACCTGATTTGGTGCTCCCATCAGAAACTGATTTGAAGCATGAACTGCGGAGGGAGGAAGTAGTCACGTCGAGCGTATTTCACCGTGGCCGCATGCAGGCGTCTCGTTCCTCATGGTTGTAGCTATTGATGGAATTCACACGCACGCCTGACGAATCTCCCTTGAAGACATAATCAAACGCAATGATACCAATAGAAACATGTGGCAGAAATTGGGTTTGCCAGCTCAAACCAATACTGCCATAGTTTTTGGAAATATCGATGTCCATGGCCTGACCATTTGTGGACTTGAGATAGCTATCACAGTCGTTGCAAGAATAGATTAGGGTGTAGCCGAGTTCTTTTGTTTCGTGCACCTCCCAACGACCTGCACTTACACTTATCCAAAAGTAAGCTGCAAAGGGTACTGATACTTAACAGCCATCATCTGATAAGACAATCGATCGGATGCATAGCGGTTATAGCCGAATGCTGTCGGAATGAATTGTTCGTGGAATACGCTGAGCTGATCTTCGCCCTTGATATAGGAAATGCCTATTTTCCCTTGCGCACCAACTTCGGTCAGCGCGTGCATGGAAACTAAATTGTACTTTCCAGGCGCCATTCCATACTGCAAGGTCCACGGTTGATAATTTTCATCAACGCTCTCTTGAGCGGCACAGGCACAGGAAATTAGTATACCGCCAAAATCTACTCAAAGCCATAAGAACAATAGTCGTTTCTTCGCAAGGCGATGTTGAAACTTTGCGCGATGATGTATCGAGATATTTTGCAATTAAATCATATCCAATGATTCACGACATCGAAAATCTTATGCGCCATCTAATTGCCAATTTCATGCTAATAACCATAGGACGTGAATGGACAAAGGACACATTGCCTCCTGATGTTGAGAAAATTCTTGCCGGTAAGAAAAACAGAGGGGGACAGGACCAAGCTGACAAAGACTATCTCGATGCACTTTACAAATTGGATTTCAATCATCTTGGATATATCCTCTTTGATTGGTATCCTAATAATAAAAACGTTGATGATCTATATTCGAAGATTACAAAAATGAAACACATGGATGAATTGCCCAGCCTTCAAGACCATGTTCCAGAATCAAACTGGAATCGATACTTTAAATCTATAGTTCCTTGCGAGGATTCTTTCCTTAAGTCGCGCTGGGAAAAACTATACGAGCTACGATGCAAAATTGCTCACAATTCTCTATATCCAAGGTCGCCTTCCGCCCCCATAACACCCTTTTTTCTGAAATGAAATCTCCATAACTATCATTTTCGGGGAGTTTCTTCATTACGCTCTGCGTATTCGGTCCTCTGACCTCCAGCCAAAGCTTTCTGCTTCCTCGTCGACTCGGGAAAGCTTATGGCTGGAGTACGCCGGACGTTTGATCGAGTGTACAACTTCAACGCAACGTGGATGCGAAGCCACAGCGAGCTAGAGAATAAATTGTGAGGAAGCCCAACTGCATAACAGCAATACCTTTCGAGGGCAAGGGGGCAGTCCTGAGTCTTTTCGCAGCTTCTTGGCTGAATTAGAATCGGAGGCCAAGGATGGTGGCATTTCGCATAACAAAATATGATCCGCGTTTCCGCGATGCTTCCGGGGCGTACGAGAGAGATGATTGGACAGCTGTCAGTGATTACGGCTGAGCTCATGCAGGGTATGGTTGAACAAAGGACGGCCCATCATAAACTGATGGGCCGTTTTTATTTCAGCGAAGATCGTAGGACATCTCAAAGCTTTCGCAGAAGAAGTCTTCTGCTTTGATTTGGACCGTTCCACCCACCTTCGTACTACCTACATTATCTGAAAGATCACCTTCCCAGAAATGATAGCTGTTGGCAGGAGCGGGCAGATTGCGGCCCGTCTTGGGATGAGCCAACATAAAGTCATATTTCTCCACATACATGGGATCGAACTGCGGCGCAAAGCGCATGGGCAGCCAACGACCCGTCGTTCCATTCTGATCGACAAATCGCATGGAAACCCGGGCCTGCTCGGACAGGTTGAAGAGGTTGGCTTTGACGTTGAGCATGCGGGAGGCTGTCAGGTCGGGCTTCACGTACAATATGCCCTTGGAATTCCCCTCATAACGGGTGGGATGAAACTCAATCCTATACTGATCATCCTGGATGGAAAGCACCGCATAGCCGTTCGGTGTGCCATCTCTCATGGTTGTTTCAGGAACACCCTCACTATCAAATTTTCCGCCCCACCAGCTGCCTGATGTCGTGCCCGCATTGAAGTGATGATGAGGCGTCAGGCCCTCCCAGCCGCGGCCGTCCTCTTTGCGGAAAAAATAGCTCTGCTGCATGTGGCTATGAGCGGACATCGTTAATACTTTTTTGAAGGGACTCAAGGCCTTCAGAAAAAACTGAAGGTCCGCGGCGCGCCACGAGTCGAACAGCGGAATGTGCATACTCACGACCAAAAACTTCTCCTTGTCGAGCTGCGCGAGGAGATTGGTGAACCAGATCTTCTGATCCTCCCGCAGGCCACCAATATAGCCGCCTGAAGCCGTGGGATAATAGACGTCGTCAAGATTGACGAAGGTGGCACCGGAATAGGAAAAAGCGTAATTCGCCGGACCAAACACACGTTCCCATGTTTCGTCGGCCAGGTGATCTTTTTCGTCGGCAGAGAGCGTTGCAAAGTTGCGGGCATCATAGTTCATGTCATGATTGCCGTAAACATGGAACCAGGGCAGTTTCAGGCGTCCTGTGGCGGCGGTGATGGCGGGATAAAGATCAAGATTGTCATTGACGATATCACCGAGTGAAATTCCAAAGGCGTACTGTTCCGGATTAGGAATCTGCTCGATGATGTCCTTTTCAAAGAACGCAACATCCTGGAGACTATTCGGCTGAGGGTCCCCGAAAACCAGGGCGGAAAACGATCGCGGCTCCTCACTCGGCAAGAGTGGGAAGTCAAGGGAGGCGGGCAGGGGTCCCGTTGGAGCGACGCCTCGATACTTAAGCTGCGGTGATCCCGAGGGCTTGTGAACGAAATAAAATTTGGGAAGCACATCGTTGCCAGGGAGTTTCCAACCACTGGGTTTGATCACATGAATGATCATGTCATCCCGTATGGAAAGCTTATATTTCCCTTCCGCATCGGTTGGTGTCACCTCCAGACCATTGGAAACAAGGACCCCAGCCAGGCCTTCTTCGGTCGGCTGCTTCTTGCCATCGGCGTTCACGTCATGAAAAACATAACCACTGACTTTGTCCTGGGCCGAGAGCGTGGCAGGCAAAAGAGCCCAGGCGAGAGTTGACAGCAGGTGTTTTCGAAGGTTCATGAATTGACCTCACGTTTTATGAATTTGGCGCGATCATAAAGGGATTATGGAAAGGGGGAATAAGTCTGCGGTTAATATTGCCGTAGCTGTGGCCTCTGAATATTCACTGAAGTTTTATGGATCCTTTAACTTCTTCTGCAAGGACTCGACTACAAAAGCGGCATCATTCGATCAACCTTGGGAGATCCTGGCATGACTGAGATGACGGACATAACTTCAGACTCATCAGCAGACCGTCTCACGCGGCCCCTTCAGGACCTCATCGCAACCCGCATGGGTCGCCGCCGCATGCTCGCCGGGGGTCTTGGTATGGCAGCCGCAGGCCTCTTCGGGACCCTGTTGCCGGGCTGCGATCGAGACAGCAAGAAGAGTGGTGATGCCAGTCCGGAAGCGCCGCGCAACGGTGCCATGCCGCTGACGCCTCCTGAGGTCGCCCTGCTGGGCTTTGCCAGTGTGCCGGCTATTTTTGATAAGTCGTTTGATGGTGTCATGCTTGCCGAGGGCTATCGGTATCAAACGCTGTTCGCCTGGGGCGATCCGGTCACGAGCGGCGCTACGAGCTGGAAAAAGGATGGCAGCAACACAGCCGAGGAACTGGAGCGACTTGCCGGCCAGTCGCATGATGGAATGATATTTTATCCTTTCCCTGAGGAAACGGATCATGGGCTTTTGGTGATGAATCATGAATCGGCTGAGCCCAGCACCCTGCATCCCCAGGGCCCAACGGTCGATGCCGAGGGACGACGGCCTTTGCCGGAAGTACGCAAGGAGCAGGTGGTTCATGGCGTCAGCGTCATAGAAATTCGACGCTCGAAAGGTGGAGCCTGGGATGTGGTTCCTGACTCCCGTTGGGGACGTCGTATTCATATGAACACTCCCATGCACGTCAGCGGTCCTGCTGCCGCCCACCCCAGGATGCGAACGTCCGGGGATCCGGATGGCAAGGTCGTCCTGGGCACTTTGAATAACTGCGCCTCCAGCCGCACACCCTGGGGCACCTATCTGACCTGCGAAGAGAATTTCCAGAACTATTTCGCCAATCCCAATGCTGCGGATCTTAAGAGTCGACCGCAACTGCAACGTTATGGTGTTCTGGAAAAGTCGGAACTGCAGTGGGAAACCACGGATCCACGTTTTAATCTCAGCCCGTCGAGCGATCCAACGGTCCTTGGTTATGGAAATGAAGTGAACCGCTTCGGATGGGTTGTGGAAATCGATCCCTTCAACCCGCAATCGACCCCTGTGAAGCGGACCGCGATGGGCCGGTTTTCCCATGAAAACTGCGAGTGCCTCCAGGATGCAGCAGGAAATTTGGCCTTTTATATGGGTGATGATTCCCGCGGCGAATATCTTTACAAGTTCGTACCGAAGGGGGCATTCCAGGCGAATGATGCTGCCGCCAACGGGCAGCTCCTGGACAACGGAACCCTCTATGTGGGCTTATTCCACGAAGACGGAACCGGCGAGTGGCTGGAACTCACGCATGGAAAAAATGGTTTGAACCGGATCAATGGCTTTGCCGATCAGGGCGAGGTCGTGATCCATGCACGAGCGGCGGCGGATCACGTCGGTGCCACCCCCATGGATCGTCCTGAGTGGGTTGCAGTTTCCCCGAAAACGGGCGAGATCTTCGTGACGCTCACCAACAACAAAAACCGTGGCACCGATAACGGTCGTCAGGCGATCAATGCCGTGAACCCGCGTGAAAAAAATCTGTACGGTCACATCATTAAACTTGCCGAGGAAGGGAATAACCCCCGGTCCCTTACGTTCCGTTGGGATATTTTCGTGCTCTGCGGTGACCCCAATGCGAGCGCTGCGAATCTCAAGGGGAATATTCAAGGCGACATCTTCGGCAGTCCGGATGGATTGGCTTTTGATCGCACGGGTCGACTCTGGATCCAGACCGATTATGACGACGCTGCTGCCGAAAACCAGGCGTTGGGTTTGAATCAAATGCTGGCTGCTGATCCGAAGACGCAGGAAATCCGCCGTTTCATGGTTGGTCCTCGCGGCTGTGAAATCACGGGCATTGCTTTTAATCCTGCGCATACCTCGATGTTCGTCAATATTCAGCATCCGACGCTGAGCTTCCCCGCCAGCGACGGTCAAACCCGGCCGCGCTCAGCCACCGTAGTCGTGACCCGGGACGACGGCGGTGAAATCGGGACGTGATGCCGAGATAGATGGAATGCAGGGAAGGCCGTGCCGCATCCTGGTAATTGCTCATGCGGCATTCCCCTGCTTTATAATTAATCAATTTAACTGCCTTCCTCAATCTTCCTATCTTCATGAAAAACTGCTTGGAGTTTGCCATGAAAAAGATGGGATTTTTGTTACTGGCGCTGTGCGGAAGCTCTTGGGCTTCAGCGGATATCATTCGCAGCAACTATAAGGACAACCTTTGTCTGGGTATAAACGATGATCCAGCTGCAGGCTGGCGAACCGACCGCAATGTGGAAGCGCTGGCCTGTGACGGTGATGATCATCAGCAATTCACCACGCTGGCCGTGCAGCTCGAAACCGGTGAGACAACCCTCAAACTGCAAGCGTTGAATGGTTGCCTCGACATCGATACCGAAGCCACAGAACCCTGGACTCAGAATAATAATGTTCAGATTGCTCCGTGTGCTGATGTTGTCACCCAGCAGTTCGATCTGATCGAGGAAAGCGAGGGTTGGTTTAGCATTCGGTCGAGGCTCGACGGACGTTGTCTCGATATTGATCTGAACTCGGCCAACGGCTGGCGCACGGAGCGCAATGTGCATCTGTGGAAATGTCACAGCGAGCCGAATCAATTATGGAAGGTGACACCTCAGGATACCAATACTCCGGAGCAGGCGCCCTTATAGCAACAAGGACGCGGCGGTTCTCAAACCCGCCGCCCCGGATTCGCAACGCCTTGTTTCATAGGTAAGTGCGAATAGGCTTCCAGCAGACGAAGGATCAAGGGCTGGATGGCTTCCTCTTCGCCGAGCCAGGGCCCGGTCAGGGAAATCCAAAATTTAAGCCGGGACCCCTTGGGCGCAAAATAAAGCCCGCCATGCATCGCGCGAATCTCTTGAGCCATCGGTTCATCAAGAGGAATGACAATCAGGGTCGGTTCCTCCCGACCCCGTTCCCGGATGGTCACAATGTCTTCAGCTGGACGTTCGTCCCGGGCCCATTCCCCTATCAATAAAAAAGGCCGGCCGTTGAGCAGGAACGCTTTGTGCCCAAACATATGTTTGGTGCGCACATCCAGGCCGCTGTCCAAAATAATGTTGCTTAAGGTTCGCAGAATCGCCTTGGTTCGACCCGAAAACGCATCTTCATAGCTGGTTTTGCGAGAAGGACTCATGCATCATGCCCTCTGTCTGTGGAACAACGCCGTCACATCGGAGATAACATGCATTTGCGGGCGCACGCTTTCCTCTTTGATCTGGATGGCACTTTGATCAATTCCATCGCCGCCGTCAATCGGGTGTGGGGTGCCTGGGGGCAGCGTCATGGCATTCCCTGGGAGACTCTGAAAAACGTCATTCATGGGCGTCGGGCCCTCGACACGATGCAGGCTCTCGCACCCCATTTGGCGCAGCCCGAGGAAGCGGATCGTTTGACGGCCGCCGAGATTGCGGACACGGAGGGCGTGGTCCCCATTCCTGGCGCGATAGCATTTCTGCACCACCTCCCCCCCGAGCGTTGGGCGATTGTTACGTCCTGTACGCCAGCGCTGGCGGCAGCGCGCATGCGAGCTGCTGGCATTCCCGAGCCCCGGGTCCTGATCACCGCGGCAGATATTATTCATGGCAAACCTGCTCCGGATGGTTTTTTATTGGCTGCGGAACGTTTGGGGTTCCGCCCGGAAGACTGCCTGGTTTTTGAAGATGCTCAGGCGGGGATTGAAGCGGGACAGCGAGCCGGCATGCAGGTGCTGGCCATCACCGCCACGCATGAGCATGCCAAGGTTCAGATTTCATCCATGCCTGATTATTCGCAAACGAGCGTTCAAATCTTTGATGATGGGCTGACTCTTTATGTGTCTGGAGATCGACGGTGAAGCGTTAAAAACCGACGGTAAAGTCGCTTCATAACCCCTGGACATTACTGTTTGAAACTCAATACTTCTTAAGGATTTTAACCCCTCGGCCGAAGCTGGATGGTAGCGTGAAAGTGCCTAAAACGAGGAAAGTCATGACCCATCAGAACCGTCAGCTGCTGAAAAAGCGCGCGCAAAGGCGGGAACTTTACCTTGGCGAAAATATTCGGGCCTTCCTGATCCTCGATGGATCCCGGATTGTCGGTGGTGAGGTCATCAGTCTTTCGGAAACCGGACTGGCCTTTGTCTGTGAACCGCAGATCGATGCGGAATTGTCCATAGGACGGGTCGTTCAGCTCAAGCTCTATTACGACGCGCGCCGCTACTTCATGAGCTCCGTTGAAATTCGCAATAAGAATGTTTTCACCTCGCAGGGCCTTCAGTATCTGCGGGTCGGGGTTTCGGTGTTAGCTGGCGATCAGGGCTCAGAAAAAGACGAGGTGGATCCGCGCCTCAATCGGGTCATTAATCTCGGAGCCGAGACCAGCGGTTTTGTTGAAATCGAGAACCCAATCTTCTTTGCCGAGCACGAATACTTCAGCCTGCGGGCTGTTCATCCCGATTTTATTCTAGTGGCTCCCCTTGAAAACAGGCATTTTCTTCTGCCCGGTCAGCCCGTGCAGGCCCGCTTCAATATCCCTGGTTCACCAAGTTTTGTTGAGGAACTGATCGTGAATCGATCCGTGCCGAATCAGGATTCGTGGTCGGACGACGTGCTGATGCTGAATTTTTCCCAGCGCACCGAACGAACACAGGCCAAGCTTGCCAAGATGTGTATGATTCAGAAGCCTCAGCTTCATGTGCAGCAGATCGTGGATGCCGGCTTTCCCATTCCTTATCTCGATTTTTTGCTGCGGGTGCAGTTTTCACCGCGTGATATGACGGATTCTCAGGCCGCCCTGCTGAAACCCAGTTTTCTGGCTCCTCGGCAGTATGTCTCGGATCAGGAGTTGAAGAGCGCCAGGATTCTATCGTTCTATCGGCAGAACACCTTGATTGCGACGATGAAACTCAATTTTGTACCGGATGTCCGGCAGGGTTCCGCATTCTTTGGTTCAGGTGTCTACAATCACCAGTTCTATCGAAAATCAGTGGTCGAAATCCTCGACTTCAGACATCATCCCGATTACCCTTTGCCGTCGATCCTTGTGCCCATCATGCAGCAGTGTCTACGGGCCTCGATTCAGGCGGATTTCAGCTTTCTCGTGTTTGAATGCACCCAGCAGACCGAAAATATTTTCAATCGCATGGGCTTCATGGCGCTCAAAACGCGCACAGCGGCGCCGACTGACCGATGCTTTGTCAGTCTCGGCATCAAGCACGGTCTGTCCGACCTAACCCGTGGGGTGCATCATGACACTTGGGAGAGGGTCTATAAGCGCCTGCATGCTTATCTCAACCGCAGGCACCCCTTAGCCAGAAATATCGCCTAAGAGCACCTTAGGCAATACCGTCCCCCCGCCACCGCGTATATTTTATATGTGATATACCGCTCATCTTACTCAAATCCGGACGAAGCTCCAGATATTTTTTATGAATTTTACTGGGCTGTCCTTCATATATTATTTACGTTCGCACGGGAACGCCTTAGCCGGCATTCCGGAGCGTGCTGAGGGTATTTTCCCCTGGCGGGAACGTGAGTGTGAAATGAAAGTCATAATAACCCGGGCTATCGAGCTTTTCGTCACCCAGGACGATTTCAATAGTTCCACCGGTTTGATTCAAAAAGCTGAGCACGGCGCTCATGCCAATGCCTCGCCCGGAATCCGTTGTCACATGATGAGCCGTCGATGTCCCACTCTCAAAAATAGTCCGGGCCATGTCCAGTGGACTGCTTTTGGCATGCAGGCGGCCCGATTTTAGACCTTTTTCGTGTAAGGCCCGCAAGGCAAGCCCCTTGCCGTCATCCTTGATGATGAGCTGAAGTGCATCCCCTTCCACCGTCGCATGACAGAAGAGTGTGCCGCGGGCGGGTTTACCCCGTCTTTGGCGTTCCTCCCCGCTTTCGATCCCGTGATCCAGAGCATTGCGAATCAGATGAATCATGCATTTATCCAGAATGGCTCGATTATCATACGAGAGGGAAAGAGGGGGAATATTGAAATCGAAGAGAGGCTCCTCACGTCCAATGTCCTTGGCCACTTTTTTCGCCATGTCCTTGTAGTCGTCAAAGACGGCGGGCAATTCCTCGAATATCACACCAGCCAGGCGATTGGCTTGGGCATGGAACGCCTCAATAAACTGCCCGTGATCCAGGGACCTGCTGCCGATGAAATCCTTGATCAAGTGATAGTGTTCCTCAAGGAAATCCCGCTCTATCGCTACTGTGGAGTTATCGAAGGTTCGATTCAATTTCTCCTCATTGATACGAATGTAGTCACGAAACGTCGCCATAACCTCGTGGATGTCGCTGCGGAGCCTGCCTATATCAATGGACCTATTGTCCTTCAGGATCAGGCTGTATTCGCTTTCCAGCGCATGAATCGTCTCGGTCAAGGCATGCAGGCGCAAGGTTCGGGAAGCGCCCTTGACCGTGTGCGCATTGACGAAGAGCAATTTGATGCGATCCTTGTCAAGTCTTTCGCTATGAAACTGCAGCGTATCCTGAATCTCCTGCAGCAGGGGAGCGGAAGTCGAGAAGAATTGATGGGACTTCTCGGCCGAGATTTCAACGAGCTGCTGAATGCGCTGGATCTCTTTTTGCTGTTTCTGGGTTTCGATTTCCAAAGCCTTCTCGGCCGTGATATCCAGGAACGTCACCAGGATGGAATCAATGAGATGATGTTTGCTCCGCATATTCCAGGTCACACGCAGGATTTTTTTCTGCTGACCCAAAAAGATCATCTCGGGGGGCAACTTATCAGCGTTGACATCAAAACTCAGAACGTGACTGTCCATGCAGGCCAGAATCGTTTGCCAAATTTGGTCTCTCACATCGGCGTCCATGTCGCAGGCATCGAGTATGGCCGTCTTGAAGGGTTGTCCTGTGACTTCCCTGTTTTCGAAGATTTGCATCAGGTGGGCTGAGCTATCATTGGCGATAATACCTTTGGAACCGATGGACAGCACGCCCTGAGGAATATGATCCAGCAGACCTTTGACGACGCGGGTTTTTTCCTCAACTTTTTCTTCCAGCGTTTGTGCGTATTCTTGAAGGCTGGTGTTCAGCATCCCGATCTCGCGCTGCTTCTCTTCCAAGACTGTATTCTGCGTCTGCAGTTCGGCGCTCATGATCTGCATCCGATCAAAAGTAAGGGCAAAGCGGCGGCCGACAATGAGGGACTGATTGAAGATTAGGAAAACGAGACTGTATTGACCCAGATAAATCGATGGGAAACCCAATATGGCCACACAAAAATCATTCAGGTGACAGGCAAAAACCATCCCGAAACCCCAGAGTCCAAGCATGGCCCCTTCTTCACGCGCCCGCGTGGCCCGGAAAATACAGCCGCAATAGACCAAAAAGAGAGCCAGTAAAATCAAGGTCTGGGGCACAAACTGCGACTGGGTGAAGTTCAGGGATATGATGAGGCTGGTCGCGAGCTGATAGAGAAGGATCGCGACACCGAAAGCGGGCATGATCCGTGGGACCTGCCTTGGAAAGGTGCTGCAAAGAAAGAGGCCGAGCCCAATATTGGCCAAGGTTGGGCTAAAAAGAGTCAGAACATTTTGCATATAAAACTGGCCTAAGGTCGGCGTCACGACCCATTGGGCAAGCACGCCTTCGGTCCCAATGTAACGCAAGCCAAAACATAGGGCGAAAAACGACAGATAAAGGTTCGCCTTTTCCGTCGGCCGCTGGATAAACAGGGCCAGGTTAAAGACCACCAGCAGCAGAAAGAGCCCCAGCACCAAAAAGACTTCATAATAGTGCTGCCGAGCCTTCTTCTCGAACACGTCGGCAGGTCCGAGTTGCAGTTTCTCAACCAGCCCGAAAGGGGTGAGCGGCTTCTGGTCAAAGATGCGGGCCGTGGCCTGCACGAGCAGGATCGCTTCGCCTTCCGCGCGAGGGAGTCTGGCAAAATTATTGGCCGTATAAACCGGGACTCTTTTTTCATTGGCGGCATCCACCCGGCCAAGCTCTTGAAATATATCCTGCTGCTGAGTGTGAGGCTGGTAGAGAATGAATCGGACAGACGTTCGGATACGATGAATATATAGGCCAAGCGCATGATCGTGACGAAGACCCAGGATCCGCAGACGATATGTACGTTGCGCCTGTCCCTGGGTGATCTCCTGGGGAAAAGGGCCCGATGTCGGCACAGGAATCGGGGTCCAGGCTTCCGCTGAAAGCGCGGTGGCCGCAGGCCCATCCAGTAACTGATTCTCGGCAGATAACCACAGTCCGGACAGATCCATGCTGTCGCGACCATTCCACTCTCGCAAATCAAGAGTCCCGTCGATAACCCGAGGTCCTGCCCAAAGCCCGGACGCCAGAGCTTGGATTGCGATGAGCATGATAAAAAAAGCGCGACGCATGGGCCAGACCTCCCGTATCTCTCCTAACGGTTGCTGGCCGCCTTAATGAAGTTATAACGGTTCATTCGACCTATTATTTCACAAAAGTAAGGCTCGTGCCCTGGGCCCGGCTCAGCTGTTCCTGCATCCAAAGGTCACCAACCGCCACACCTTCGACGAAAATCAGATGCTCGTCCCATGTGGTCGCGTCGTCAACGACAAGATTCCAGACCGTCGATGCGCTTGCCTGCTTTTGAACACGATGTTCCGTGATGGGCTGCAGCTGCGATCCGATCCACAGTCGATCACTCCCGCTAAGATGAGCCGCCTGAAGGTAACCCCTCTGCGTCAGAACCGGGTGATCATAGGTCATGGTAAGGGATTTTCCGCCGACGGTGATCACATGCAGGTCCTTGCTCTCCATGCCATGCACGAGTTTTTTAATTGCAAAATGCCGCTGCAGTTTCGGATTCCAAATGCGATCCTCGCGGGTCAGGGATTCAATCGGCTTATAGCGGCCTGGCCCGGTCATGACCAGACTGCCTTCGGCGAGGCAACCGATCGTGCCACGGCTGCCGATGAACTCTTCCTGGCAGTTATTATTGGGATCGAAGGCCCAGGTCAGCCATTTGCCACCGCCGCCGACTTTGGAACAGGCTAATTTTGAACCATAGCCGTTACTCGGATAGAGCAGGCCCTGCAGTTTGGTGCCATGCGTTTCATTCTCATTCAAGGCGCCGCGATCGTAGGCCCATTGACCGAGAATGTTACGCGATGCTGCATCCGTAATGGGGTTGCCGGTAATCTCAGGCAACGCGGTCAACCCTCTCATATTATGAAAAGGATTGACGAAGTCAGACGAGCCCGCGCATAGGTTGGGTTCCGCGAAAGCCGGCCATTCACAGCCGCATTTATAGAGGCATTTCATATAGTCCGTTTTCGATGAAACAACGGTCGGTCCTTCGACAAAAAGGACGAAGGGCACGCTGACGACTACGGACTCATCCACACGGCTGGCCCGAACTCTGAGTTCGTATTGGCCCGGGCTGGACAGCATGTGATCCGTGAAAACTGGAGACAGCGTTTGGGGCAGAAGGGATTGGGCGACCTGAATCTGGTTCACATCCAAATACACTGCCAGGAGTGTTCCGCTGCAGGTGGCATTGATCGCAATGGGTTGGGCCGCTGTTGTTTGCTTGATGGTGACCGGCCCGTTGCCCGCCTGTCCCTGGACCGTAATTTGACAGGCCGCAGGCGGGAGGGGCACAGGGATACGCGCTCGGCTGGTATGTAATTTTTTTTGATTCTGAACCGTCAGTTCAATCTTGCTTTCAAAGATCAGGCTCTTGACACCGTAGCCGCTGGGATAAGGTTCAAAATCCACAATCTGCATGGCGATCGGCGTCAGTTTACGGTCCAGACTGTTAAAATTGGTGGCTTCGAACAGCCCATTCATCCTTGAGGTTTCCTGGGTCAGCAGGTCCGGAGCGAAGACAATCAAGTCCCGGGCCGAGACGATTTTAACTTTATTGTTCGGCGCAGGCGTGACCTGAGTCATGCGGATATCGGCCAACGTATCTGGATCAAAGCTATTGGCCAGCTCCAGACCGGCTTGGCCGGTGGTATTGGCAAAGAGTTGCCTGACGACCGTGAAGGCATACAGCGACAGCTCCTCGGACTCCAGAGATAATTTCCTCACGTGTGAGGTTTGCAGCGATTGCTCCACTTTTTTGTTTTGGCTCATCAGTGTGGTCAAACCCATGATGCCGCCAATCAATATAATGCCAAGGGAAAGATTACCGGTTTCACGCTGACATTTCATGGCTCAAACCTCATTAGCGAATAAAGCTGACTGAGTTACGCTGCTGCATGGGAATCTGATTGATCATGCCGTGCAAGGTCACCTTGGTTGGGTTCTGCTTTTGGCGTTCGTGCACGAGCTGAAGGCCGTGGATCTTGATACGATCTCCCAATGTTTCAAAGCACAGGGCAGAACCGGCAACGCCACTTCGCTTTTTCAGCTGTTGATGGGCTTGATTGAGGCCGGGATAACTCACTCGGGATTTCTCCAGACCACCCGATTCGGTGAGGACCTCCACAAAGGGCAGTCCATCACAGGCCAGTCCCTGATAGCAGCCCTTATCCGCAGCGTTGGCATTTCCCAGGACGAATGTTTCGCCATTTATTTTGCGACACAGGCTCGAAACGGTGACCCTGGCCCGCAAGCCGTCGGCCTGTTCCTGTTCAAACGAGAGGCGATGGGCTTGGACTTCAACGGCTGTGTCGGGCACTTTGCTTTTCATGTTTTTTCGAATCAGGTTCAAGCCCGTCATAAGCTGATCACGAGCGTCCCTCTGCGCGGTTTGAAGCATCGCATTCTCTTCCTGCCGCACACTGTAGCTGGCATACTGCTGTCCCGCCAGAGCAAGGATGGCGACCGCTATCATGAGTTCAATCAGGGAAAAGCCTTGGTTATTGGACGGCATAGTAGAACCCACTTTTTTGATGTGTATCGCGGTTTTTGTTTGGCTGCGTCCAGTACTGGCGGTAGTAGATTTGAATCCCGATGTCCGCCTTGGACAGACTGTTATTGTAGCGGTTGCAGTCAATCGGCTGCTGCCATCGATCCACCAACCGTATGGCCAATTCCGCTACGTTAGAGGTCGCTCCAAGAAAACTGTTGGGATGGATGTCAGGATTCTTCTCTATATCAATACAAAAGTAGAACTGACCCGTGCTCGAGAGTTTGGGCTTGCTGCAACGATTTTTCAACGATCCCAAGTCTCTGGGCGTGGCGGCCAGGTTCGTCATGCTGCTGATTGTGGCCTTGCTCCCATTGACGTCAAACGTTGAGCCCATTCCCAGCTGATTGCTGCAGAGCATGGGAATCCGATTCAGAGCGAATGTGCCCACTTTTTCGGTAAAGCCTTCCAGCTGGAATTCCGAGGAACTTTTAGCGAAAGCTCTATCATCAACAATTTTGGCATTCAGTTTGGCTTTCATGGCCAGGGTGCTGACGATCACGAGGATGCCCATGGCTATCAGGATATCGAGGAGTATACCGCCCTGTTCGTTATTTTTCATTGTGCCCTCCTTGAAATGGAAATTTCACAAGTGCTGGTGTCATTGTAGTAAAGGGGCAGAGTGAGCCGATTGTCCTTGATCTGGATCGGAACGACGCCAAGCTTTTTTTCCTCGGCCAAAGTCCTGCTCAGAAAGTCGAACTGGGACTCGCCTCCGCCATGGCTGGTCAGATACTTGCGATACTGGGATGCGGGCCGTTCTATGGTGCCGTCAAACAGATGAAGGCCACCTTCAAAGGCTGCGAAGCTATAGGTATAGAACAGGTAGTCAGCGGTGAAAGACTTGTCTCCAGGATTTTTGATGGTCGCATTTTCGAGCTTTTTGAAATCGATCGGGTTCAGCTTGCTGCAGGAGCTGCGTCGGTTCTCGCTGCAGAGGGAGAGTCGGTAGAGCTGCAGCGAATCCCGAGCCGGAATGATCATGGGTACGATGAGCTTCGATTTCAACTGAGCGATACGGATGGTCTTCTCGACCAGGATTTTTTGCTGGCTGTCTTCCACGGTCAAAAGCAAATTGCCTTGGTCACCGGTCACACTGCGGATCAGATCAATGTCTCCATTCTGACAAGCCCTGCCCACGGGTATAATTTCGAAACTGAGTTGCATGCCCTTGGACGTAACCGTAGGCTTGAAGGTGCTGCCACCGAGGGCCATGCGGTCACGAGCCTGGTTGCGTAGCTCCGGAAGGCTCGCCTTGGGACTGGTGACTGCGGGGGCTTTGGACTCTGTCTGGACGCGCTCCACGGCCTGGCTGGACATAGATCGGGCCGCAGGCTGCTCCATTTTTTTCTTACGAAAGGGATTAAAGACCAGGAACAGGCCTCCAAAGAGGATGACGAGCAGTAAGAAATGTTTATTCACGAAAGCTTTCATCTCATCCTCCCTGGCTCAACGTTTTGTGACGTTTGTTATTATCCTTTTCGAAATATGTGACGTCCGAGTTGACCCCGGCTTGATAAGGCAATCGATGCGGGATCTTGTGTGGCTCTAAAAATGTGACGGAAGCGTCACACGAAGCGCCCTAATCACTTTGGACTATGAATCTAATCTATTGATAATATTAAAGCTTTGTTCGACGGCTAAGGAATGTGGGATTTCGGGTCGATACCTTCTGTGACGGAGGTGTGACTGTAGGTGAAGAATCGCATTAAGCTCAACATTACCAATCTTAAGAAATCCGTCGCCCAAAAGCGGATCAAAAAAGCTGATCTGGCTGTTGATATTGGTGTCACGCGTGAGACGTTCAGCCGCTGGCTGTCGGGTAAGGTCGAATATATCGATGAAGCCAAACTGCAGCGATTGAGCGAAATCCTGGAGTGTGAACTCTCCTGGCTTTCTCCGGAGATTGCGCCGACGCTCAAGAAAACGTCGGCATCTTGGAGCGCATCCGATCGTATCCGTGGCGATGACCTGATTCGAATGGGATTGTATTCTGATCTGTGGCGTGACGTCTCCAATCTTTATGCCACGACCCAGCATCCGGACATCGTGGAAGATGGCCTTGTGAACCACAAACTGTGCATGGCCTTTCATTCTCTGATGGATCTGGATTTTTCGGAGCATGCACGTTGGAGTACCCAGCCGGACGACCAGCACAAAAATCACGAATTGTTTGATGTGATGGCCCGCTATAACCTCATCTCAGGTCTTGCTCTGCTGATCTCGGGCCAACTGGAAGACGGGCATCGTTTGTTCAAACGAGTTATTATTCAAGCCCACAGTGAATGGCTTATTTCGTTTGCTTACCTGTTGTCTGGATTTTGCTTCAGCCTGGGATCATCGCGCCAGGAAGCAATGAATACCTGGAATCGGGGTCTTCTGAATTTTCCCAAGAGTCAGGATGATTTGACAATCTTTATGCAAGCGAACCTGCGTCTTTCGCTTTGCGCGCTGAACCTTGACAAAGACCCAGCCCAGGCTCAGGTGGAATTGCAACTTGCCGGCAAGCTGTTTGACGCCATAGGCTATCGATATGGACGTGCCCGTTGTCTCCCCTACGAGGCTTTTCTGTTGTGTCTTCATGATGACAAGGACGCGGGTCTGGAGAAGATCCAGGAGGTCTCGGGTTTCCTGTATCGGCTGCCTCGTCTCTATCAGCTCGAAGCCATTCTTTTGATGGGCAGGAGCCATATCGCTCTGGGCCAAGAGGAGGAAGCCTTGCATTATATTGAGATCGCCTATGATCTCGCACATGGCGTCGACGTTCTTTTGGATCTGGTGAAACATCATGTCAGTCGTCTCGCTCAGTCGGATGAAAAAATCAAAGCTCAGGTCGCCCAGTTCCATAAAAAGTGGGCAGCTTCAAGTGCGAGGAAAGTGTTATGAAGACAATTTTAGTGGTCGAGGACACCGAAGCCCAGCGCAATGAAATCCTTGAGAGTCTGTCCAGGAATCCTGACTATCAGGTTGTGGAGGCGCATGACGGTGATCAAGGCTATGCGATGCTGGCCAAAGATCCCAAAAGGTTCGACCTTATTTTTCTTGATTATCATATGCCTGGCATGAATGGGATCGATGTCCTTCGCAGGCTCGAGCGGGAAGGCAAGCGCGTGGCTTGCCCTGTGGTGATGATTACAACCGAAGTGGAATCGAAGGGGTCGGAGGTGAAGGACCTGAATATCATGGCCTGGGTGGTCAAGCCTTTTAGCAAGCACAGGCTTGAACAACTGGTGGTCCAGATCTTCGATTTTTTAGAGAAGCCTTGACCACCATGGAGATGGAATCAACCACCAGCTTGACGGGGTCATGAAGAGGTGTCGTCATGACTGGTTTAGGATCGTCCTTATCGTGATTCACACATGGCATTTATCCTGCATTGAAATCTGATTGCTCAGATGAGTCCTGCCCTTTTGAAATTGGGCTTAAAAACCGGGGATGATCCATGTTTCGTACGCTGTTTCAATTGCTGATTATTGGTTTTTTAGGCGTGCTCGCTTACGAATTTTTCGCCGGCGACAAGGCCCGGACCTGGAGCTATTGCGGCGACGATTTAAAAAAAGAAAAGCGCAAAATGGAGCGTGAAGTTGCCGACGCGACGCGTGATGTCGGGAGCGGCGCTGAAGTTACCTGGAAGGAAAATGCCAACTGCATTTCAGCCAGTGTAAAAAATAATCAGAGAGTGTCCTCTTATTTAATGGAAAAAGTAAAAGAGCGATTCTAAAGGTGGCCCGCATGATTGTCATGCAAGGGATTCTTCAATGGAACACCGAGGCATGCTTGTTGCAATGCCTTGGCGAGTTGATTTTGCAGTAATTTATCCATTGAGGAGTAAGTGCAATGATGGTTTCCCTGACACGCAATCTGGCTCTTGGCATCATGAGTGTTGTTCTGGCCGCTGCCTGTACGTCGCAGAATGACACCAGTGCCGAACGTTCCGCCGAAGTTTCCGCCAACCAGGACACACCTAAAGAAAATATGAAAGAAGGCTGGCAGGACGTGAAAGAAGGCACACGCGAAGTCGCGTCCGGAGTTGGCCAGGCTACAGAAAATGCCGCCGACAAAGCCGTCGCCGGCGTGAAGGAAGCAGGCCGCGAAGTCAAAGCCAGCACCTGCCCTGTGATTGGCAATCGCACCTCTCGCATCTTCTACACACAGACGGACAAGGACTATTCCAACATGCTGAAAGGCGATAAGTTTTTGAGCGCCGATCAGCGCGAATGCTTTATGTCGGAACGCGCCGCTCTCGATGACGGTTACAAAAAAGCCCGTTGAGACCTGAGTGCCTGACCTGAACCAGTGGATCCAACTGTGGTTTGGGTAGCGGTCGTCCTGATGGATCTGACCGCCGTTCTCAACCGTCACGCCCGGTTAATACCGGCAGAATGAAGCCCGATTGGGACCTTGCTGCCGCCGTTCGTGACGGGGATCTCGCCTAAGCGACACGCTTAAGACCTCTTTTTCCATACCTGCCAGGCACCCGCCGCAGCCAATCCACCGATGAAATACCACGAAAAAGCCATCATCCGGGTTTCCCATGTACGTGCCTGGGGCCGGTGACCGAGTCCCATGAGCTGAGGCAAGGTGATGGCACCCAGACCTGCCGCGGCTCCCAAAGCGGCACCTCGCTGCCACACAGTTTGAGGTCGGCCCCATCCAACGGCTGCATAATAAATGGAATTGGAAATAAGATCACCAGCCAGCGCCAGCCCCTGCGCTTGAGACGAGTCGTGCCCGAGACCCAGTTTATCCGTCAAAGGTCGAAGCGCGCGACGACCCAGAACATCCATACGCGGTGCCTTATCGGTGACAAGGCGCGCCGTTTGATGAATCAGAGTTAATGTCGTCGCTCCAGCGACCCCGGCTATCCATGAAGATTTGAGCATGATTCCGTACCCTCCGCAAAATTTTCTAAAGCCCTGTCCTGCCAGTTTCATGCCGTTTGACCTGCTCCTGTTTCTGTTATAGAAGACCAACAAGATTTACCAACAGTCGCTCGATAGGAAAGAATTATGCATCCTCTGCGGATCCTTCTCGGTCTGATGTGTTCTGTCAGTTTCAGTGTTTCTGCGGCCGCGCCCCAGACTTTGCGAATTTTTAACGACATACTATTTTACGATGGTTATGCCGCCAAAGTCAGCGAGCCCATTGCTGATGGGGTCCTGCGCCATCGCAATGATCTCTATGCGAGACCGCTCACAGAGCAGGAGCTGCTGGGAATTGGCAGCACACTGACCGCGCATGTCACAATCAAAGCCGCCTGTGATAATTACGATCGCATAGGTAACATCAATTTAGCTCTGGTTCCCAAAGGATCGGTGGCGTATAGCCCCGAGCAGGTTGCGAGAATTGAACTGGGACGTTTCATCACGCCGTTCATGAACAAGAATCTAAAACCTGATGCGGTTCCTTATAGTTTTCAACTCGATCACGTGGCTGCGGTCCTGAACGACGCCGCCCTGCATAAGGCCTATGATTTCTGGGTTGAGCTGGAAGTGTTCGGTGTTCCCTATGCGGCTCAAAACGAAGTCGCGGGCTGTGCAGGCCGTAATGATGTGTTCTATGGGTCCTTGGACTTTGTTTCGCAAAATGAGCCGGTTGCGGCTGATCAAGCCGTGCTGTTGCCGCTCAATTTTAAAAAGAACCTGAATAACTATGAGGCGGGTGCCACCGATAACCTTGGGCAGACGGTGCGAACGATTGCGTTCGACCTTCCCTATGCCGTGCGTGATGCCAGGTTCTATCTGATCACGTCCAATCACGGGGCCAACGCCGGTGGGGAAGAATATAATAGACGTGTTCATGATATCTTTTTTGACGATCAACTGGTGCTGAGCTATAAGCCGGGCGGTGTTTCCTGCGAACCGTTCCGGGTCTACAATACTCAGGGTAACGGCATCTATGGCCGCACACCGAGAACGCCTGAGCAGTGGGCGTCCTTCAGTAACTGGTGTCCCGGTCAGGCGATTCCGCTCCGGGTCATTGCTGTCGGTGATTTGGCAGCGGGCCAACATTCCTTTAAAATTTCGGTCCCCACCGCAGTTTTTGTCGAGGCCCAGGGTTATATTCCCGTGTCCCTGTACCTGCAGGGCCACGCGACGCCGTGAGGAGTTGATGGTGAGTTACTTGCTGTATACCGCGCGAGGCTGTGGCGGCGCAATGGTCGAAGTTGTTCTGCAAAAGCTCAAGCTGCCGCATGATATACGCATACTCGAATGGGGGAAGTTTGCCGAAGGGGATTATCCGACGATCAATCCTTTGCTGCAGGTGCCGACCTTGCGTCTGCCATCGGGCGAAATCATGAGTGAAAGTTTAGCCATCTGCACGTTTCTGAATGCCAGGCATCAGGGGACACTGGTGCCTGATCCTCAGGATAGGGCCTATGCCCGGTATCAGCGTTGGTCCGTTTTCCTGGTGGCATCTATCTATCCCACTTTTTATTATGGTGATGAAACGTCGCGTTGGGTGACTCCCGAGGCGGCGCAAGCAGAATTAAAAGCGCGCACGGATCAGCAACGGGAAAAAATGTGGCTGCAGATGGAAGATGCGGCGGCAGGCTCGCGGTACTTTCTGGGTGAACAGGAGTCCTTGATCGACATCTTTGTGGCTATCATGGTGCACTGGCGCCCACGCCAGGAGTGGTTTCGCAAGCACGCCCCGAAACTGTCATCCATTGCCAGGCGTATTGCGGATCAACCGGAGCATGCTTCGACATTTGCACAGTTCAGCTGAACGAATAACCCTTGGGTCGTTCGGCTCCTGCGGCCGAAGATGACACTTCGCATGATGTGCCGCTGGCATGAGGATCGGAAGGTTCAGGCGGATTTGCTGAGTGGCGCAGGGACTTGCAAGCGATCCATGGGAATTGTGAGACGCAGACAGGCTCCGCGTGCATCGTGACGATTGTCGATGCGACAGCTGCCGCCCCATGCTTCAGCCAGATGCTTGATCGCGGCGAGTCCGACGCCTCGTCCGCTGGTCAGGCTCAGCTGCGGCGCAGTAGTGACCTGATCCATGAACAAAAATTGGGAAAGATCGTCCATGTTTTGCGAGGGCAGCCCTTTTTGAAGAGCCTTCAGGCGAATCGCTTCCCAATTGATGCCTGCTCCATTATCGAGGATGGTCATGACGAGGTTGTCCGATTCGATCGAGGCTTCCAGATGAATCTCGACGGAATCAATGGCCTCACCCCGATCACGTGGAAAAACAAAACCGTGATCAATACTATTGTTCAGGGCATGCATCACGGTTTCACGAGCTGCCTGGACAAATGCAGCCGGCCAGCCCTGGATATCGTCGCGTATGAAAACACCCTTTAAACGTAGCTGCTTCTGGGCAAGCGTCTGTCGCAATGTGTCATTCTGCTCTGCAGCCATGCGATAAAGAGAAAAAGGCAAAGCCGACCCTGGACGGGACGGGCCTTTGGCCGCTGCGAACTGCGAAAATTTATTCAACAAATCTTCATACTGGGATATCCCTTGGAGCCATGGCTGCCACATACCTGAATGGGAGAGCTTCTGCTCAGGATCGCTGACCAATGAGCTTTCCAAATCGTGCGTCGCTTCACTCAGGGAACTCAGGCCAACGGTTCGGGCGATTCCTTTAATGGAATGCAGATCCCGCAAAATTCTTGATGAGTCCGGGCTGGGCGAACTCTGGATCATGGCCGCAAGCTGACTGGCTTTGCCTAAGAGTGGCGCCACAGCCTCACCGTTGGCGCTGACCAGCTCACTCATTTTCCGGGTGAGCTGACCATTATTGATGCGCATCGAAGCCACTTCCGACTCCAGTGATTTCCTTAACGTGACATCACGCAGGATGACAAGGACCCGCTGCAGGCGATGGAAGCGGTCAAAAATCGGCTGCCAGACGACATCAATGATCGGCGTTCGGTCTGGCAGGAGGAGGGTTATTTCCTGAGGCAGATGCGAGGCATTGAGGTCCCAGGCGATCTGCTCCTCGCCCAGGCAGGCCCCCAGCGCTTCACGTATAATACTACGTTGTTCGGCGCTTAGATGGGACGACGCAAACATCACATCCAGAGCATCCATACCACTAACGATGTTCTTGTTGTCCAGGATGGTCAGAAGATAATGAGAATGATGGGATTCAATCCGTAGATCCCGATCAATCGTCAGGATGGCCTCTTCAATATGATCGAGGACACGCTTCATGGCTTCCTTGGTTTTTTTGATCTCAATGGAACGGAAAATAGCCAGGAGCAGGACGGCGATGATCAGGGCACTCAGCAGCAGCAACCAGGTGGTGACGTATCGGGCCTTTTCCTGAGCCTGAATTTTCTGCTGCTTCAGCTCATTTTCCTTGGCCAAAAACTTGCTGCGCTCCTCTTCCGCAATCAGGCCGATCCGTGCACTCTGTTTGGCAAATTCAGATTTTTCCTTGTCATCAACGATCGCGCCATAGAGTTTGTTATAATTTTCCAAGGCAGTGAGGGCTTCCCAGGGACGGCCCAGATTTTTATGAATCGTTGCCGAGAGCAGCTCGACTTCAGACAGAAGGTCATTGGCATCAGCACTCATCAACTTTTTGACAGTTTTGAGATCGTCCAAGGCATCCTGATAAGACGCCAAACCTGTCTTGGCCCGGGCCCGCAATATGTAACCTCTCGCGAGCAAATTGCGGTCGTCGATCTTCAAACGATCCTGGATGGTGTGATTCGCCAGGATCAAAGCTTCCGCATATTGCTGCCGCAGCAGGGACATTTCGCAAAGACCCGCGCGCGCAAAACTCACGACCCAACCGTGACCTGATTCCAGTCCCATTTTTAAGGCGCCGCTGAAGTAGGCCTGGGCCCTTGTTATGGATTCGTCATGCTTCTGTTCCGCCTCGATATAACCAAGCTGAACAAGATTATTGGCACAGAAGGAGCGCAAGGGATAGGCTTTGCAAAACTCTTCGATGTCATGGAATATTTGCAGAGCTGGGCTTTGTTCCCCTTGTTCCAGCAAATTATTGGCCAAAGCCTGCTTCAATACCGCATGATCGATCGGTTTAAGATCGGGATACTTCGCAATGTTTTCGCTGTACTGACGGATGATTGATGACGCGGCACCCAGCTCGCCCAGGCCGGTGAGGTAATCGGCGTAATAGAGGGCCATTTTAAAAGCGGTGACTTGATCACCTCTCTGATCCGCCTGTCGAATCAGCTCCTGATAATGGCTTTTTTTCTCGCTGGGGGAACGGTGGCTGCCAGGGTCCTGACTCTGGTTATCCACATCCACAGCGTAGTCCAGAAAATGGATCATTTCGTAGGTCATGCCGTGCTGTTCCGCAATGCGGCTGGCCTTGAGAAAAAGGTTTTTGGCATCGGGAATGTCCGACCACTTGGGGACGGACATAGCCTGGGCCCATACAGCTCGAACCCAGCGCACGGGTTCCTGATCCGAATGGAGCTGCTGGAGCTGCGCCGCGGACCACACACGCAAGGACGCAGGATTATCATAATAAGCCAAACGAAGGGAATAATGGTCATCGAGGTTGGGTTGAAAATTGCCAAAGACGCTGGACGTAACAAGACTGACCAGGACCAAACCCAGTGAAGCGAAGGACCATGGACGAAGAGGTGATAATGGCCGCTTTGTCATAAAACCAAATGCAAAGATTTTTGTGGACTCTTTCCATTATAGAAAGGGTTCACGGTTATCCCCAAGGGATGAATCTTCCCAGCACATTTCTGCCTAAGAGAGCGCACGAAAAATCCGGCATATAATCGCGGCTACCCTGACGAAATCGAAGTAGAATCCAGCGTGTATCGAACGAGTTTACAAGACGGATAGATCGTCGGGGAAATTTCTCATCGGGAAACGCCGGGAATTTGGCCAGAAATTTTTCGTAATGGGAGAGCTTGGTTTTAAGACTTCTAAAATCGACGGCTCAGCCAAGCCGAACTTACCGTTCAAGTGCCGGTGAACATCGCAGCTCGGATACACGTCCGGAATCGGAATACGATCCCCCAAGAAGCGGCCATGCGTTTACCCTGCTTGAAGGCATCCGTTGGTAAGTAACTACCCTGAATTCTGACCGGGCAGCAGGGGATGGTAAGG
>NZ_DASQYZ010000260.1:0-2536 GCF_035638955.1 Oligoflexus sp.
TGGCCATGATCAAGAAAGGCCAGCTTGATATCCGGGGCTCCAAACCATTCGAACAGTTTTACGCCCTGGCAGGATAACTGCGTCCGGGGAATGATCCCTTCAGAAACTCACTTCGACCTTGGAAATGTTTGCGACAGAGCCCGGAATTGTGCGTCACCTGACAAACCGTCGCTGCTGGGTGCTGCATGATGGAGAGCAGGCGGCGACGGGGTATACGTGGAGGCGGATGCTTCGCGGGACTCGGGTTCCACCTTCCATAGCAAGTGGTTCTGATGTCTGGCCGCCCTTTTATGGGAAGGAGAGCGTCCGGATTAGGCTCCGCTGAAGCTCCTGAGCTTTTCAATGATTCCGGCCAAGAACCGAGCTTGCTGATGGTTGGAATCAGCTGACCCTGGGACTTTTTATGGCGAAGGATTTGCCGGACGGCTCCACCGGCCCTTTTGAAGTAAGTCTGATATCACCCGATGATGTCTATCCCATCCCGATAGCACTTTCATTAAGAAATTCACCGGTTGCGACACGACTCAGGTTCCGGAGCTTAATCTGAAGACGGGCCGTCTGGCTTGCGCTATTGAAACCGGCCTGAAGCTTGTCAACATTGACAAAGCATCTGAGGAAGTGATCAAGGCCCAGGCTCCCACTCGACCGGGGCTATGAGCACGATGGCCACGTCCTTGGCTTTTCATCGGGCCGTCTTCTGATGATCAACGGACAGGCGGTCGACCAGACAATGCACGATGGTCAGATCAAGGCTCTCGTGTCGGCTGGAGATAGGCTCATCAGCTTTGGTGAGGATCAGAAAATCAAGGTCTGGAAAGTGGATGGAAATAACCTCAAATCTTTGGGGGAATCCTTTCACCTTCAAAACTTCGTTGAGGCTGTGACTGTTGATCCTGAAAATAAATACCTCGTCTTTTCAAACTGGACCATACGCTACTCAGAACGATATTTCGGCATGGAAGCAAATGACAATAGGCTTCAACTGTGATGCCGCTTGAGCCTGCCGAGCTCATCAGGATGATCGGCAGCAAACTTTAGAAGGTGGGTTTGGCAGGCACACAATAAGGACCCGCGGATGGCTCAGGTCAAGCACATAGGACAGCGAAATTTCAGACAATATCGTCTGATTGACAGCGACCTGAGGACGTGGCATACACTGTGCTCCGTCAAGTCCTCTGAGAACAGTGGTCGTCTGTGCCATAGGATTACCAAGCCTTCAGTGACATACAAGCGTTGGGAGCTATGATATGAACTGTCCAAAAACCAGCATTGCTGTTTTGATGCTTTGCATTTCGCTCGTCGGATGTTCAAAAGGTTCAAAGGATAAGCGTGAGGACAGTCCCAATGTAGTGGACGATCAAGCCACTTTGCTGCCGCTAAAGCAGCAAATTCTCGACTATTCAAATTTTGAGGCAGGCTCGTTCGAGTCACTATCCTGGGAAAAAAAGTGCAGTGGCATTGCTAATTTTCTTCAGGATTTCACAAAATCATATCTTGCCAGTGACGTAAGTTTAAACTTTGACCTTACTGATTGTTTTTTTTATAACTCCACCTCCGATCGTGTGGTTTTCCAACCAAAATTCACTCTCTCAAACAATGGGAATGAACGAAACATAACTGTAACAATAAACGCAAAGTTTGATACGGAAACCTACAAACTTTCAGTGAAAAATGTAAATTTGCAAACGGACTTTTCTGAAAGCGAGATTTCAACTTTTGGGGAAAATTTAGTTCATTTGAAGGAAACATTTACTGATTGGGCCATGAAAACCACTGATGGTCAGACGCTGGTTTTTGGACTCTCTTATGTGGAATATGCCAGCAAATTTGAAACTCAATACGGTCCAGAGTCACCAGGTTTGAAAATTGAAAAGAAACCGATGACCTTTCAGCTTCTTCCTACTCCCAATCGTTTAGGTCGTGGAACAATTCGTTTTATGAACGTCGATCCGGGTATTTTTTCAACAACAGGATCCGATGGGAACCCTATTCCCACGCCTTATCTTGGCTGCCTGAGTATTGAGTGTTTGAATTCCAACGTAATTTCATACGAACTAATTGGGATTGACCTCGTGTTGTCAACCCCTTCTGTTACAAGCGGGAGCATTGTTTCCAGCCAAATCTCAATTTTTCGCTTTGAAAGTTTCGAATAGTATTTTTCAAAGTTAGAAAGCTTGCCATATCGAGACTGTCATGAGGCTCGATATGGCATGGTGACTTGGCTCCGTTCATATTTTTTCCTCTAATTTAAATGAAGGGTTCGGCGCCTTTCATTTCATATCCAAAGCTTCCTTCAGAAACCGTTCTCCAGCTTACGGCCGAACATTGACAGGCTATTCGCTTAAGGCTATATCCGCCGTGCACCGGGGGTTAAGCGTGGGCAGCCAGGGAGATTAAAGGTATCCATTCGGCAACCTAGCTCAACATGATATTCCCGTTGTGGTTTGATGGGCTCACGAAAGGAGATCCATCATGTCAGATCTCAAAGTTGAAGCCGTCCGCTGCATAATCGATAACTTCCGTCGCACGCGTCGAG
>NZ_DASQYZ010000261.1:0-1978 GCF_035638955.1 Oligoflexus sp.
CATCCCGGATCCTGACAAGGTAGCTTTCCGGCTCTTCCTCAACCACAACATTGATTTTCCCGACTTCGTCCTTTCCCGCTTTCGCGCGATCCTCAGGTGCCTCGATTCCATGATCAATGGAATTGCGCAGGCAATGAGTCAGGACTCCTTCCATGAGCTCGGAATTCTCCGTGTTGAGGAGAATGTGCCCACCCTCAATATGGATAAGTGGAGCTTTCTTGCCAAGGCTTTGGGCCATAGATGGCAGGGATTCTCTGAGAGCAGCTGTCAGACCCGCTACGGTTTCCAGCCCATCCGAGGGCCCCGTCTCATGAACATTGAAACCAAGCTTCCGAATGGTAACGTCAGAATACTTGAACAGGATCGACTCGATGGGATTCAGGTCAGCTTCCATTTTGTCAAAATCCCAGCGTGCATCTGGCGCCTCCCTGACAGCACTCAGGGTTTCCTCTGCCTTATGAACGAGGTCAGCAAGTCTCATCATCTTATAGTTGCGGCATAAGCCTTTTAATGTGTGCAGATTGCGATAAAGCACGTTCACCAGATCTTTGGATGGACTTCGGCGAGCCAGAATTTTCCGGTTCTCCTGAAGATACTGATTGGCCCGGTCAGCAAAGAGTCTGAACCTTGGCAAAGTGATATCGAGCACATGGCCGATGATCTCCAGTTCCTCTTTATGCGCCTCCACCTCCATTTGAAGGGCTCTCAATTTGGTCACGTCGCGCAGACTGACAAGTATCTTTTGCAGGATGTGGCTGTCTGAATAAATAAATCCCCAGTCAACTTCGATGACCTTGATTCTCCCCTCGGCAAACACCAGTTGGAATTCCCTCAAAAGAAAATGTTCATTGATGTCCCTGGCCAGCGGATCCTCACCCATCATGGCATTAACGGCGCTCACAATCCCTGCCTGTTGATCCTCGCCGAGACTGGTTCGTTTAAGGATATCGAGGAGTTCTTTTCCACCAGGATCATCCATTTCAAGAATGGCTTTAAGGTAGACGGAATGCTCTTGATCCATGACGATTTTCGATCCATCCGAACTCATCCCGATCGTAAATATCCCGAGCTCTATGTTCTGTAAGATGCTTCGGACTTCACGGGTTTTTTCATTTAACCTGGCGGTTCTTTCCTCAACCTGCCTTTCCATTCCTGCATAAAGGAGGGCATTCTCAATCGAAATGGCAGCCTGCGAGCCGAGTGTTGAAATGAGTTCAATTCGCTCGGACGTAAATGCGTGAGTCGATGTTCTGTTTTCAAGATAAATCAGCGCCACAGGAGTATTTCTGCTAACGATTGGCATGCAGAGGATGGATTGCGGCCGCTTCCTGATATACTCGTTTTGCGTATAGGCGCCTTCCTGGATAGGGTCTCCAAGCACAAGTGGCAACCTCGATCTCATGACATATTCGCAAATCGTACTACAAATATAAGGCGAATCCTGATACGGAACCTGAAGCATGATACTCGGCTTATCTGAATCGATGCTTTGAGCCACCACGTGCCACCTGGATTCAGATCCTTCGGTCATAGGCAGAAGCAGGACACAGCGGTTGCCTCCCGCGGTCTGTCGAAGGATGGCCAGGAGCTTGGAAAGCAGTTCATCAATCCGGATTGAGCCAGAAATTGCCTGCGCTGCCCTGGTCATAGCCGTCACGTCGAGGACATCACCGTGTTGATAGGTCTGGCCCTCGGGCTGGGTGATCCTGCCATGGATGGTCCTGTTCACTGCAGCACCGGTCTGGCTGTGACTTGTTTTGCTAAAGACATCAGGATGATTTGCCACGAGTTGTTGAAGCTTTCCCGTTGCTCCATAAGTCTGGTAGAAGCCATAGGCAAGTTTCAGATAAGGTTCAGCCAGCCTCTGCTGTTTTAAACCCAGATACATCTCGGCACAGCGGTCAGCAGCGAGGCCTGCGACCCAAAAATAGCTGTATTGCTCAGCAGTGCTGATGGCTTCATCGTAGAGTGCTGTTGC
>NZ_DASQYZ010000262.1:0-9494 GCF_035638955.1 Oligoflexus sp.
GGAAGCTGAAGTTTTGGGCAAGTCCTTCCTTATTCTGACGCATCCTGAACGGCCTGAAGAGGTCAACGAAATCCTTGAACGGATTTCCAACGGCACCCGCATTGAACACTTTGAAACTCTGCGGGTTCGGAAAGATAAGCATACGATTTCGATCTCGCTCTCTATTTCACCTATATATACCCCTAAGGGCACGATCCTCGGCGCTTCCTTTATCGCCAGGGATGTGACGGAACGGCGGCAGGTGGAGGAGAAAGCCCGCTCCGCTTCCCAGTATGCACGGGAACTGATTGAAGCCAGTCTTGATCCTCTGGTGACCATCAGTGCGGAAGGTAAAATCACTGACGTCAATGAAGCTACGATCAATATCACCGGCATCGAGCGTGAAAAGCTGATTGGCACTGACTTTTCGGACTACTTCACCGCACCGCAAAAAGCGCGTGAAGGTTATAAGCAGGTTTTCGAAAAAGGTTTCGTGACGGATTATCCGTTGACGATTTGTCACCGGGTGGGGCGCCTTACAGATGTGCTTTATAATGCTTCCGTCTATCGCGATTCCCGAGGCAACGTCCTCGGCGTTTTCGCGGCCGCGCGGGATGTGACGACCCAGAAGCAGGCTTCCCAGTATGCACGGAGTCTGATTGAAGCCAGTTTGGATCCCCTGGTCACGATCAGTCCCGAAGGCAAAATCACCGACGTGAACGAAGCGACCATTAAAATCACAGGGGTCAGTCGCGAGAAATTGACGGCCACTGACTTCTCGGACTATTTCACCGAGCCCGAAAAAGCCCGCGAAGGTTACAAACAGGTTTTCGAAAAAGGCTTTGTCACCGACTATCCCCTTACCATTCGGCACCATGACGGCCGCCTGTCTGATGTGCTCTATAATGCTTCCGTTTATCGTGATTCACGGGGCAATGTCCTCGGTGTTTTTGCAGCGGCTCGGGATGTGACCGCGCAAAAGCAGGCTTCCCAGTACGCGAGGAGTCTGATTGAAGCCAGTTTGGATCCGCTGGTCACGATCAGTGCCGAAGGCAAGATCACCGACGTGAACGAAGCGACTGCCAAGATCACCGGCATTGGCCGTGAAAAGTTGATCGGGACCGACTTCTCAGACTATTTCACAGAACCTCAAAAAGCCCGCGAAGGGTATAAGCAGGTTTTCGAAAAAGGCTTTGTCACCGATTATCCCCTCACCATTCGACATCATGAAGGTCGACTTTCTGACGTTCTGTATAATGCTTCCGTTTATCGCGATGCACGCGGCAACGTGCTCGGGGTGTTTGCGGCAGCCCGTGATGTCACCGCGCAGAAGCAGGCTTCGGGATACGCACGCAGTTTGATCGAGGCCAGTTTGGATCCACTCGTCACGATCAGTCCGGAAGAGAAAATCACCGACGTGAACGAAGCCACGGCCAAGATCACCGGCATTGTCCGCGATCGGTTGATTGGCACCGACTTCTCCGATTATTTTACCGAACAGGACAAGGCCCGCGAGGGTTACAAGCGGGTCTTTGAAAATGGTTTTGTCACTGACTATCCTTTGACCATCAGACATCACGAAGGTCGGCTCACGGATGTTCTCTATAACGCTTCCGTCTATCGGGACTCCCGGGATAATGTCCTCGGTGTGTTCGCTGCAGCCCGCGATGTGACCGCACAGAAGCAGGCTTCCCAGTATGCTCGCAGCCTGGTCGAAGCCAGTTTGGATCCCCTGGTCACGATCAGCGCCGAAGGCAAAATCACGGACGTGAACGAAGCCACCATCAAAGTCACAGGGGTTTCGCGCGAAGGACTGATCGCCACCGACTTTTCCGATTACTTTACCGAACCCGAGAAAGCCAGGGAGGGCTACAAACAGGTCTTCGAAAAAGGCTTTGTCACGGACTACCCTCTGACCATTCGGCACCGGGATGGACGTTTCACCGACGTCCTTTACAATGCGTCGGTCTATCGGAACACACGCGGCAACGTCCTTGGTGTCTTTGCCGCAGCCCGCGATGTGACGGCGCAGAAAAAAGCTGAAGCTGAAGTTGCCGAACAGCGCAAAAAAGAACTGGAACGTTTGAGTGAATTGGAACGCTTTCAAAAGCTGACCGTCGGTCGTGAATTGAAAATGATCGAACTCAAGAAAGAAATCGAAGACCTTCGTCGGCAGGTGCATTAGGAATGATTGACGGTTTGGAAATTTTGCCAGATGGCATGGAAGCCCAGTTGGCCATGAATTTGGCCCTGCTTAACATCCTTGAAGATTTTTCGGACGAGCGGACTCGACTGCATGAAACGCAGCGAGCCATCATGAATATCCTCGACGATTTTGGCAGCGAGCGGACCTACCTCGAGCATATTCAAAAAGCTGTCCTGAATATCCTGGAAGATTTTACGGAAGAGCGATCGTTCTTTAAAGAAGGCCAAAGGGCCTTTCTTAATATTTTAGAAGATTTCTTCACAGAGCGCTCACGCCTGGAAACAACGCAAAAGGCTGTCCTGAACATACTGGAGGACTTTGATGCCGAACGCAGCAAGGTGCATGGTGTCAACGAAAAGCTGCGGCTGGAAATTGATGAGCGGATTCTGATCGAAAAGGCCCTGATGGAAAAAGGCCAGGCTTTGGCCAGGTCCAACTCCGAGCTGGAACAGTTCGCTTATATCGCGTCCCACGACCTGCAGGCCCCCTTGCGAACCATCTCGAGCTTTGTCGAGATTTTGGGGGAAACCATGGCCACGATTCAGGACGAGACGGCTAACCGGCATTTCGCCTATGTCGTCGACGGCGTGACCCGCATGCAGGCCCTGATCAAGGCGCTTTTGGAATATTCCCGGGTAGGCCGGGAAATTCAGCCCTTTCGCCTTCTGTCAACGACAACGATCTGTCGCGATGTTCTGCGGGATCTGAGCGCAACCATTGATGACCTTGGAGCTGTCATTCACTATGAAGAGCTCCCCCAGGTGTTGGGAGATTACACCATGCTGCGACAGCTCTTTCAAAATTTAATCGGCAACGGGATCAAGTTTCAGAGCGGTAAGCTGCCAATCGTTTCGATAAGCGCAAAAAAAGTGGAAAGCTTCTGGGAATTTCGCGTTCAGGATAACGGCATTGGCATCGATCCTGGCGCTGTAAGTCGCCTCTTTATTATCTTTCAGCGCCTGCACGCACGGCAGAAATACCCAGGAACTGGCATTGGCCTGGCGATTTGCAAGAAAATCGTCGAAAGTCACGGCGGAAGGATCTGGATTGAGATGCCCGAAGATAAAGTGGGCACTGTTTTTGCTTTCACTTTGCCAGACCCTGCGGAGGCCCCCGACAATGAGCGACTTACTTGATGCTGTGGTCCCGGTTCGACCGATCTCGATCCTGGTGGCTGAAGACGAACCTGGCGATCGGGAACTTTTGGAAATCGCACTGGCGCGTAACAGTCCCAATTGCAAAATGGTAGCCGTGGAAGACGGCTTCGACGCCTTGAAGTATCTGCGTCGCGAACCGCCCTTTGCCGCGGCGCAGCGGCCTGATCTGATTATTTTGGACTTGAATTTGCCGGGCAAGCATGGTCGAGAGGTTTTGCGCGAACTAAAAACCGACGAAAACTTTAATTCCATACCCGTGATTATCCTGAGCACTTCACATGATGATGGTGACGTGACCGGATCCTATCGCCTCGGCGCCAGCTCCTATATCGTCAAACCCGGAAATTTTCGGGACTTCAATACTGTGGTTCGTCGTCTTCAGGAGTACTGGCTTCAATCCGTGACGCTACCGAGGCACCATTCATGAAAAGGCTATTCTATGTCAACTCCCCTCCATGTTTTGGTAGTGGAAGACTCCATCCCCGATATGGAAGAGATGCTTTATATCCTGCGTCGTGGCGGCTTTAATCCGCAGTGGCAAAGAGTGGATGATCTGGCCGAATTGCGGGCAGCCATTAACAGTCAACACTGGGATGTGATCCTCTGTGATCATCAGCTGCCAGGTTTTACCAGCCTCGATGCGCTGGCTTTGGTTAAAGAAAATGCCCAGGATATACCCTTCATTATTGTATCCGGAGTCGTGGAAGAGAACACAGCCGTATTTGCCATGAAAGCGGGGGCCAACGATTTTTTGAAAAAGGATCGCCTGGCACGACTGGGCATAGCCGTCCAACGTGAATTGGATGATCGCGTCGTTCGTCAGCACTTTCAGGCCACCGAATCCAAACTCAGGGAATCGGAAGATCGCTTTCGCATCATGGTCGAGGCCGCTCGGGACTATGCGATCTTTTTGCTGGATGTGGACGGCCAGGTGATGAGTTGGAACATCGGTGCCGAGCGCATGTTTGGTTACAAACCTCAGGAGGCGATTGGCCTGCCTTTGGCCGCACTTTATCCCAGTGCCGCCGACAACCACGGTCATAGCGCCGACACAGCCCTTGCCTTGACTGCCTCCCAGGGTCATTATGAAGAGGAAGCGCTCCGGGTTCGACAGGACGGAACTTCGTTCTGGGTGCATGCGGTCATGGCACCGATGAGGGGTTCTGATGGAAGTCTGCAGGGTTTTTCCCGCATCACCCGCGATATCGACAAGCAAAAACGAGCCGATAAAGTTATCACGGAACGGAATAACCTGAAGAATCTGTTTGAACAAACATCGGCCATCATTGCCTTCATGTCCGGACCCGAGCATATGCTGGAATTTGCCAACCCAACATTCCTGCAGCTCGTACCTATCGACAGCATGGGTCAACCCGTGGGGCAGTTGACTCCCATGGTCGATATCAGGCCTTTGCTGGACAACGTTTTCAGCACGGGCCAGACCGCGGAAACCAAGGTGTTTCCGTTCCATGGGCCCAGCGGTAAGCGCTTCTTCGATTTCATTGTGTCAGCCAAACGCGATGCGTCGGGTCTAATCGATGGTGTGATGATTTTAGGCTCGGATGTTACGGAACAGCTGCAGGCAAGGATCGCTGCGGAAGCCTCCAGTGCTTCCAAAAGCGCATTCCTGGCAAATATGTCTCACGAAATCCGCACGCCCCTGGGCGCCATTCTGGGCTTTAGCGACCTTTTGAAAGACGATAATTTGTCAGCGGAGGAGCGGGATCGTTATATCGATACGATCAATCGCAATAGCAAGGCTCTCACCCAGATCATTGACGACATTCTCGATCTGGCTAAAATCGAAGCGAATCGGCTCGACGTGGAAGAAGTTAGCTTTTCCCTGTTTGACCTCATGCATGAGGCCATCGAACTCTTCAAGGAAAAAGCCAAGCAGAAGGGCATTGAACTGACCCTGGCTTTCGACGGCAAGGTCCCTCGCTCCATCTGTTCGGATCCCACCCGTCTGCGGCAGATCGTGTTTAACATCATCGGCAATGCCATAAAATTCACAGACGTTGGTGGCGTCCACATCCAGGTGCGTCTGCTGGACCAGACGGATGGATCCTTGCGGATCGCGATTGATGTCAAAGACACCGGCCGCGGCATCGGCGCCGTTCAAAAACAAAAGCTGTTCCAGCCTTTCACCCAGGCCGACAACACCACCACAAGGCAGTTCGGAGGCACCGGCCTTGGCCTCGCTCTTTCCAAACGTTTGTGTGAAGCCCTGGGCGGATCGATTGACATCATGGAATCTGAACTCACCAAAGGCAGCCACTTCATGATATCGTTCCTGGCTTCGTGCATCCCGATCGTGGATAAGCCAGCCGCCACCAGCCGGCTGCAGAAGCCTATGGCTTCAGAAGACCTCAAGCTGAAGGACCTGCATGTCCTGGTGGTCGATGATATGATTGACAATCAAATTCTGCTCAAGCGCTACCTCACAAGAAACGGCGCTACGGTTGACTTCGCGAACGACGGCAGCGAGGGCGTGGAAAAAGCCCTGAGCCAAACCCATGATCTCGTCCTGATGGACATCCAAATGCCCAGGATGGATGGCTATCAGGCCATCAAAGCCCTCCATGCTCAGGGCTATAAGAAACCCGTTGTAGCTCTCACGGCCCATGCCTTATTGGAAGAACGCCGCCGCACCGCAGCTGCTGGCTTTGCAGGTCACCTCACCAAACCCTTCAACAAGGATGAGCTGGTTGACACCGTTTCGCATCTGGCCAAGGGCGGAGCGTCCACAGGGCTGCACGGGGTGCATTCCGGCTGCTAGCCTGGCGAGGTTAAGGTTTCTTGAACCTCAGTATTTCCAAACGACCAAAATAAACAGCAGCCAAGGTATTGTCGTCCAGGACGATAAGATCGTTCATGAAATCCTTGCGCACGGTATGTCCTATCTGTTTTGGATTTTTCAGGTCGTCGATGGACCATACAGAAAAGCCATCCTTCTCAGGGATCAGGATTTTTCTGCCTACGAAATGTATCGGCATATCGGACCAGGATGGTTTGTTTGCGTTATGTTCGACTTCCGCCAAGGGCATCGACACATCGTTCATATCAAAAGTTTGGATTTTATCGAAGGTCACGCGGACAAGAAACCTGTCTTCAATAACACTGAATGCTTCAGTGAAAAGAAAGCTTTCGATATTATCCAAGGCGCGTGTTTGAAAGACAGGATCTCTTGTTCCAGGTTTTACACGCAATTCACCCTACTGAAGACAAAACATCTTAAAGAGGAAAATATTGCGTTAGGATCAAAATACGAGTCAAAATGAACTGCTCCACTGGGGTCAGGAGAACACCAAAAGCCTGGACGGAATCGAAGCGCAGCCTACATCCGTCTCGGCTATTCCCGGTTATGACGCCTCCCGGGGATTTTATGAGTACGGCTTCGACTGGTCAGCAGATGCTGTCACGTGGTGGGTGCGGGACCCGAAGAGCCAGGAGAAGATCATACTATGGGACTATCGCGGTCCCAAGGAACGCATAACCCAAAGGTCCGCTCACCTTTTGGTCAACACCTGGCATTCCTCCACCTGGGCTCCTGAAGATACTCCGGATGCTCTCGAAGCTCCTCAGACAGACCTTGTGATGGAGGTGGATTGGATTCACGCCTGTCCCGATTACCGCTCCAGATGCTTTTGAGCTAACATACGACACATTTCCAAACCCTGCTGCAGCGTGAGCATGGGAGTCTTGCTTATTTTTCCATAGTTATCGGCTTCGCCCGATCCCGCCACTCCCGATGGGATCGGTCCCTCCCGGTCGAGGGCTTCCCACATGGCCTGACCCTCTTCCGAAACCTTGAATCCAATCGTATCAAAAGAACGAACATAATCCGCAATCCGGATCGGCTTCCAAAAGGCTGCCAGCGATTCATCATCACCTACAGCCAAAGGCCAAATATGACCCAGAAGGCCAGCGCGAAAGCTGTTCAATCCAGGGCTGTAGTCATAATCGCGAAGGGCTTCAGGGCCTTTGTCCAGGTGCCAGCCCTGGCTTGGAGATGGACCGAACAGCGCAGCATAGTCACTATGATTCTGCTTGCCGGTTGCCTTATTCATGGCGGAAGCAAGTGGTGATTGAAACCTGTCATGACAACCCGCAAGATAAAAAAGAAAGCCATAGCGATGCGATTCAAACTCGCTTGAACGTGTGATCTCCGCCGCCCGCGCTTGGGCCTGATGTCTCATGAGCAAAGCACCCAAGCGAAAATTCGGACGAAACTCGATGGCAACCTTGTAATCCCCTCGATCAGTCCCAGGTCGCCCGTCCTGTAAGGGCCGGTAGGGTGCGACTGGCGACAGGGTATCATAAGGAAACAAAAGTGACTTATAGCGGGCATGAGATCCAGCGATCTGACGAAACTGCTGAAACGCTGACTTCTCCCCTTCCGCCAAATCCAAAACATCATCCCGACTGCCGTAAGAACCAGGCCACTGCGCATACTGAGCCCAGATATAGTGCGGCGTGGGACCATGGCAGCCCATGCAAAGCGGGGGATTTTTCTCGGAGAATGCAGCCCTGCCGTTTCCGGAGTCTCCTTGAGGAAATTCGATCATGCGGAAGGCTATATCCTGTGACAATGGATCAAACGTGGCAAACTCCAACCGTGCATAGCTGCTATGCTGGGGGTCACCATTAAAAGCCATCACCGTGCGAGCATCCTGGCCAAACATAATGACTCGCGGCGCCTCGAAGCTCGACCTCTGCAAACTCTCGCTCGTGTGCATCAGAGTAAAGCTGGAGCGAAAATTCTCCGGCAGACGCGCAAGGATGGATTCCACTGTCAGAGTACGGCCGGGGTGCTCCAGCTCATAATTTTCGATCTCCCTCCTGATGCTATCAAAGTCTGCAGGAATAGGCGCCACGACGTAGAGCATCAGGACGGATACGAGTCGTTTCATCTGCATGATTCCCCCTTGGAACTCCGATCAATCGGAGATGTGAAGCTAACCGATATGCTTGCAAAGTTGACTTGAGATTTTATCAAACAGGATTCGACGAACAGGCAAAAAAATAAAAGTCTGATGGCATGCACGAAAATGAAGGGCGGCACGTTTAAGGATTGAAACATCATGAATAAGTCTGGGAGAAAAATATCATGATTAAAAAATGGATGATCGCGTTTCTACTCTTATTCTCTGCAGCTTCCTACGCAACACCCTGGGTATATATTCCCAACCCTACTTACCGCGGCGACCGGCTGGATTGGTGTGCGAATTTCGCCGCTGATTGCGGCCAGCCCGCAGTCGATGCCTACTGCAATGCGCTCGGATATCGCACCTCGGCATATTTTGATATCGCTCCTGATATCGGTCGCACACGTTTGATCAATGGGGCTATTTGCGAAGATAGTTTCTGTGACGGTTTCAGTTACATTTACTGCCGTCAATACAGTGAAGTGATCTATGCCCCTACAGCTCCTGGTTACAGCGATCGCCTCGACATTTGCAAAACCTTTGCAGCCGATTGTGGTCAACCTGCAGCCGATGCCTACTGTCAGGCACAAGGCTGGGCAAAGTCGTACGCCTTTGCTATCGATGAAGACATCGGCCGGACCCGGCTTATTACAGGCGCTGTCTGTGAAGACAGTTTCTGTGATGGTTTCCAATACATTGGGTGTAATGATTGAATGCACGAGCCTTTCCGCGAGGAAAGGCTTGATCCAAGGCTCCCTGGGTCATTCTGCTTTTTTGGAAAGAAGTCCCTTTAGCCTTAAGAAAAACACGGCTTTCTGTCGATGGTCGATCAAGAGATCCCGTCAATACAGAAGGACGGTTCAATATGAAGGTAGCAGTGATTGGGGCAGGGATTGCAGGGATGGGCGCCGCCTGGACCTTGGCCAAACGCGGGATGACCGTCAGTCTTTATGAACAGAACAGTGAAATAGGTGGCGATGCCTACACTGTGCCGGTCCATGGCTGGGACGGAACGCTTCATAAGGTGGACGGCGGCGTCAGTGACTTCAATCGATCAAACGTCCGGCGTACTCCCGCCATAAACTTTCCCGAGTCGACGAGGAAGCAGAAAGCTTTGGCTGGAGGTCAGAGGACCTGGCTACCTCCCATCATCGGAGATTGTTTGTTTTCCTCTTGCCAAATGCTTATGGCATTCATACATTTGTTTGGCTGGAGGGTATGTTG
>NZ_DASQYZ010000263.1:0-2225 GCF_035638955.1 Oligoflexus sp.
TTAACACCCATTCTACTGAAACTTTGCCCTGGATTACCAGCGCTTCTGAGCTGCTCGTTCGATGGGGTTTAGTAAACACTTGGCTGGTAGTCAAAACAACTCGATTCTTTAAAGCCTTAACGCAAAAGGCATTCATTCTACCGACTCGCCGAATCTATTTGCCGGCAAGCAGTTCCAGTCTTGCACCTGGATGCATGGACGCTCATTTCCCCCCTAAGAGACTGCAGTATAGCGCGCAAACGCCAGCATGGCCATACGAGTTCAATGACTCATTCTTGGAAGCGATTCGAGATATTTCTTGGAAAAGCTCTGCTTGAGGAGCGTCTTCTGCTCGGCAGCTGATAAACCGAAACCGTCTCCCGGCGACTGGCCCATAAGGCCACATCCAGGCGTTGTCCATAAACAATTTTTGGTTGGATGGCCATAACCGATCACATGTAGATACTCGTGCAGCATAAAATTCTGTAGCTCACGCGGATTGTGTGTCAATTCTTTTGCGACAAAAACCCGGATTTCACCATTGGGATAGAAGCGTGTCACTGCCATGACCTCACCTCCTGCGGCTGCGATGAAATATTTGGGCACAAAGGAGAGGCAGCGGATGCGCTTGAAATTCTTGTGGCTCTGTAGACCTACAGGCAAAAGTTTGGAAATGTTTTTTAGCCGCGCGTCCATGGTTGAGCAGAAATTGATATCTGGGCGGCTTTGCAAGAAATCCCTTTTGTGGACACATACAGTGCTGGAAAAGCCAAGAATGAGAACGCACAAATAGCTTAGCGCGCGCAGCACCGGCAGCCCTAAAAACAGCATCATCAACTCCGCAGCAGCAAAAGGAACAGCAGCAACGCATCAACAGCGTGGGCAGAGGCAAAAGCCCCCTGGTCGAAGTTTTGCAGGCTACAGGCCAATTTGATATGCTTTTAAGATGAATGATTTCATTGGTTTAAAGACAACATGCGAACGCACAGTGTTGGTGATAATTGCAGGTGACAACGGATTGGTCAGCCCATCGGTTACGGCTCGGAATTTTGAAACCTATCCACCGCCAGCTCAGAATTGACCGCAAGAAATGAATTGGAAACGTTTCGCCTAACTGGGGGAGGGTAAGGATCCGTGATTTTTCTGCCTTTAGACTTTGTAGGGCTTTCATGGGAATGTGTTTCACGGGAATTGAAGCGGTTTCATGCGGTTTGAAGGTGATCACGAATCATCGTGGGCGGCATCTTAAACGTAAGCGCCTCATGAACACACGTCTGGAAACTAATCCTGCCTAATCGTATCCTGCCTCATCACCCGCAGCTGGTGATCTAAAAACAGTAGTTTTAAGCCAGGGCAGTTTTTGCTAAAGCCGCCCCTTGGTTTTCAAGGGCTCCACGGCGCGATCCCAAACAGGTTTTTGGCGAGCCTGTCATTTTCGTCTTCAAACCAGCGTGGAATCAACAATATTGCCTTGAAGCACTTATCCACCAAAAACTTCAGAGCGATCTGGTAGGATTTGGAAGCTTTCCCTACCACTGTCCAACTTGATATCCCGTGCTTATCGAGCCCATTCTTGAGGCCGACTGCCTGGATTTCCTGAAGCATGGCAAACTTCTGCTCAGCTGTGAAAGTTCGTCCCCTGGGCTAACATTATAGCGCATAAAAAATTCGATTCAGTCCGAGTATCAGACACGCACTTCATTAGAAATACCGTCAATTATCGCCTCGTTACCCATGATCTTTTCATACTGAGCAATCTGCTGAACAGAGTGAAAGACTATCATTAGACGCCGAAATTCGACTATGGCCAGCCGGCCAAGTATCAGCTAAGATTCCTTTCGGAACAGCCAATAGTCTATAAAATAAAGAAAACGTTTGTAAATGGTACAACCAGTCTAATGGAATCGTGTTGGTCGGTTGCGGGCAAGCGCGCGAAAATTTGGGTTCACCTTGCCCCCACATTAGGTGCTCGGCGAGAAGGGAAAACCGCCGAAGAGAAAGACTTTGTCAAGGTCAGGGCGATTGGTTTTAAGTACAACCAGTATGACATTTTCTTGGCGCTAGGATGTTACGCGGATGAAATATGCGCGAGACGGTCTGAATAAAAGGATGGGTCCAGCAGCCGGACAGCCTCCTGATACAATTGACGGTATTATTCGCTGGTGAATCTGCTCTTATTGACATGTAAAGTCATCCCAAATGTGCCTGGAAATTGGGGGGGTCGGCATGTCGGTTCGCCATTATAG
>NZ_DASQYZ010000264.1:0-7541 GCF_035638955.1 Oligoflexus sp.
GACGTCTTCCCTGGAGAGATCGGGAAAAAGGCCGAGTAAGCCTCAGCAAGAGCCCTGGTGCCCGACCGGCCAGGGAAGCGCTGAACGCCTGAAGGCCAGGAATCTCCATCCATAGCCCCTGGCTTGGGTGGAGAGGTTTAACAACGTTTATCAACTTCGTGGCTCTGCTGAAAGACCTTGATGTCACACCGCGACGCATCCAACGTGAATGCGGTTTCATGACCCCCAAGCAGCTGGCTTGCTATTTCATAACCGATCACGGAAAATTTTCGTTTCGAAAAAACTGGCGTCATGCACCGGCATTTGAGCGCGAAGTCCAGGAATTTCGTGAGCAGGCCGCCCAAGTCCTGGACGATCCCAGGCTTCACTTGCTGTCGGTAGGGGACTATTTCAAGGCTTTTCCACGCTCCCCGGAATTCATGCGTTACTTTTTCTATCCCCGGGCGCTGGGTTGCTTCGCCATGCACGAGGCCGCTGTAGAGGACTACCCGATGCGGGCTCTGGTGGCTTATTGGAATATGCACGCGATCGTCGGCAGCCATCGGTCCGATCGCATGTGCCTGCCGGGAGGGATGCACTCTTATCTGGAACGATTCACGCCATGGCTCCAACAACATCATGGCGAGGTCCTGGCCCGTGCGCGCGTCGCATCGGGGCGGACCGGATTCCGTGGAGATCGTCACGCAAACACCTCAGGGTCAGGATCAAAGCCGAACCTTTGATGCCGTCGTGGTTGCTATCAAGCCGAATCATATTGCCGATCTGATTCTTGATAAAACTTCAGAACTGAATGCCATTCTAACGGCGATTCCCTTCCGGCGTGATCGTGTGGTGGTGCATACGGATGCCAAACTTCTGCCCCGGTCCAAGCGATCCTGGGGCGCATTCAACCTTACCATTCCCAGCTCTTTGGATCAGGTTTTGGGTCAGACTACCATAACGTTTTGGGTCAATCGTCTCTCCGTCCTCGACAAGCGCTTGCCTGATATCTTTATCACCCTCAACCCTCCACTTGAGCCTGATCCGGTCAGGATCATCCAGGATAGGATTATGATTCATCCGGTGGCTACTTTTGCGGGCATGCAGGCGATCGAGACGCTGAAGACATTCCAAGGCGGACAACGCATTTGGTATGCTGGCAGCTTTCTCGAAATACCGTATCTCCACGAAAACGCTTTCAATACAGGGATCGCAGCCGCCGAGGGCATCCTCCTGCGCCTTGGAGCCAAGCCTTAGACCTTTGAACCCAGTCTTTCCCCTAAAAAACCTCGCAAACCCTTGTCCTGATTGGTGTTGACAAAATTCCAATCTGTGGTATTTTGACGCGTCCTATCAAGGGGAGCATTGCATGAAGATTTCATTTTCTAGACTTTTATTAGCAATAACAATATGTTATTCCTTTTCATGTTCAAAGCTCAACAACCAACATAACGTGCTCGCGGTCGAATGCCAGATGCCACCCTCCACTCTTACGGAAGGTCTCTTGCGCATTATGGACGAAAACGGCGAACCGCTGAGCGCGGAACGATTGTTCAAGGTTCAGGCCCAATTTCAAAATCAGGCCGGTCAGCGTTCTCCACTTGCGCTCTCGTCTCAGGCTTGCATTCGTCTTCCTCAGGAACAAGGCTTGGTTTTGGTGAGCCTCCCCGCGGAACGTAAAGCCCTGGTTCATTCCCTGCCAACATCCGAACCGACTTTCATGCGAAAGAATCTGCAAGCGGCTTCCGGTCTCAGCACAGCATTTTCCTGTTCGAACGACGGATTTTTTGCCAACAAATCGTTGCGGCATGATTGGTCCTTCGAGTCGACTGTCAACGCACAAACTTTAAAGCTGGTGGTACGAGCCATTCGCGAGCAGGACGGCCAAACTCAAAATCTTTTCACCCAGGACTTTGGTGCTTCGACGCTTCAATTGCCGGATACTCTCGATACTTCAGCTCTTCGCGAAGGCATCTATCGGCTTGAAGTGGACGCCTATGACCTTCTGGATAACTTTGGTGAAACCTCGCGTTCTCTCATCAAAAAAAGCTGCCCGCTCACCGTCCTGCGCCGTTCGCCGTGGGTTGGCGGTCTCGTCGACACCTCCACATTTGCAGTCTATCAACCAGGCAAAGCGCTGCCTTGGAAAAGCGAAGGACAGGATTCGCAGCTTCATGCCTGCCTCGAGGAGAGGACAGCGACCGCCGCTGACTCCAACACGCCCTCGTCGTGCCAGCCGCTTGGAAAATGCACCCATCCCGAAGCATTCCACGCGGTGTCGAGCATCACAGCGAGCAAGCCAGGACTGTATGATATTTTCACTTTTGCCAGGGATCGTGCTGGTAACGAAAGCCCCGTACTTTGCCAGACAGTGGCCTTCTCCGCCACAGCACCGGATTTGAATCTCGCTTGGATAAATAAGTTGTGGAACCAGGAAGGTTCCGTCATGCGAGATATGGATGTCTTCATTCGCGCTCATGTTCAGTTGAACAAGCATGAAGTCCTCTCTCAGGAAAGACTTAAAGAGACCCTGGAATGTAAAGTCGATTTCGTTTTACAGTCCAAAGATACTCTGTCCGGAAAGGATGTGATCTGTACCAAGGGACGCTGCCGTGGGCTTTCCTTGGCGGACTATAAACCTTGCGATCAGGACATCGAGTTCACGTTGCATGAAGCCTGGCAGCAGGCCGCTATCCATGAATCGGTCATGCGGCTTCACGTCCGAGCCCAGGATGGTGCGGGCAACCTTCGGGAAGTCAGCCGATCGATTGGAATCAATCGTCGCGCCTGGATCATGGAACGTCTCGAATATCGTCAGAATGGGGACGCGGTGAGCCCGCAGCAACTGATCCAGGACACGAAAGGTACATCCATTGCCACGTTTGAGGATGGGACCATTCAAAAATGGGATGGTACCAAATGGGTGAATACGACCCCAGTTCTGCCTGGACGGCACCAACATATTCAACTGAATATGACGGCCCAACAGGATATCTATGCACACTTTACGAGAGTCATGCCCGAAGATAAAAAACTAACTGGCATCGCTCGCTGGAATGGGGAGTCATGGATTTGGATTCCATCTGCCGATGCTCAGTCGGATTCACCTTTCTTTAATGATTGCAAGGGTCCCTATAATTTTGTGAAAACCGGTTTCTATTGCCGTTTTGCAGACGGCTATCGCCACTTCGATGGACAGCAATGGCATCCACTCATTCCTCTTCCGCTTGTGGAACGTCCCGAGGATTCCTGTGCTGCTGCTTTCCCCTTTGTCACGCTGGATTCTTTAGGGCGCCTTTGGCAAATTTGTGCGGACCAGCTCTGGGTATGGGGCCCCGAACCACGCTGGCGTCTGGCCTTCAATTTCCATCAAGGTAACGGTCGTAGTTTGGCTTCCATTTTTGCCGACAGTCGCGGGGGTATCTATGCCCTGGCCATGAACATGGGCGAAAAGATTCTGGGCTATTATTCTGATGTCGATAGCTTTCAACCCTTGCCCCTGCCTCCAGGTCCTGCTGGCAGCCTCACGTCGTGTGACCCCGGCCTGGATCATGAAAATCGGCTTGTCTGCGAACGTTACGCTTGGAATGCCAAACAAAAGCAGTGGGAAGAGCTCGATCAGTTCGCTGAGCTTGATTATAAGGCCTATCCTATCCTGAATAGCGATTACGGTGGAGTTGAATCCTTCAATCCTATTCGCATGCCCGGGAATGCTCTGCGTGCGTGGACGGCGCCTTATGATGGTTTTTATCTTGAGTCATCGACAGGGCTCAAGCATTGGCCTTCCGCCTTCACTCAGGCCTTCTTGAATACGTTGACTCATGTCTACCGAAGTCCTGATGGAACGCTTTGGCTTAACGCATCCTCGGGTAGAAATGGCACGCGTTCCATCTACCGCATTCAACCCAATCACTTATTGCCCTATGATGAAAAAATCCTGGGCCTTTCCCACGGGATGCTCCCCCAATTTTGGGAGGATACCGAAGGCCGGATGAAGCAGGCTTTTTTTGAACGCGGCATTCACGTCTTTAAAGACGGCATGTGGCAGTACGAGAGTCCAGGCGTGCCTGGCGGCGTTGCACACTATGTTAATTTTGAGTCACGTGACGGCACCCTTTTTGCTTCGACTTACACGGAAGTTTGGATGCGCCTCAAAGGTGATACGAATTTCAAGCTTCTCAATGAAAAGTACCTGGGCGGTATGATATCGCGCTTCGAAGAGACGGATGACGGCAGCGTCTGGTTTTATGCGGATGGTAGTCGAGTCATGAATCGGGTGCAAAATGGCAAGCGTGAAGTGATGGCGCTGCCTGACGGTTCCCCTGATCCTATCCTCAATACGATGGTATATAAGGGCAAGCTGGTGGTTATTACGGCCAGTCAGTTCTACATTTTTACAAAAACTTCTGATAGCGAGCCAGCATTTCGCGTCGTCACGCCTCAAGAACTTGGACTGGAATCCTATGTTCCAGGAAGCACTTTAACGATCATGAAGATTGCAACTGATCAGTATTGGGTGACCATAAATTTTCCGACCGGCGATAAACAGGTGCTGATACGCAAGAGTCACGAAGGAACCTGGGAGCCCTTGGTTGAGCCTGATCCTCTTATGTTTGGTCTGGCAGCAAATAGCTCGGGTGTGATGTATGCTTGCACGCCGCAGGGCATTCATAAAAAAACCGAACAGGGCTGGAAAGTTGTTCTGCCTTACGATCAGCTCAAGCATTCGCTGCAGTCCAAGGATATGTTTATCCTCTGGCTGTATGTTGACTCCTATGGCCGCCTTTGGCTGAACACGGGAGGCCCCTGGCTCCTGTCGCGCTTTGACGGTTGACGACCGCCAAACCCCCGTCCCGTGGCTTAAATTTCCAACCGGCCCTTTATTTGCAAGAGGAATACTAGTTCGGGATGACGGACGTGTCGCATCCCATTCCTCGCAATTGTTGGGTGAAAATATGGTCGGTCTCTTATCCTCGCTTATCTGGCGAGGCATTTCCGAAACAATGGTCGCTCGGCACGATATCAAACGTTTTGAAGGCAAAAAGAATGTTCTGGTGGCTTTGGCTCCCGACCGGACTCATCCGGCCATGATGGAAGCCAGCCGCCTCTATGAAAATTGGGATGACAAGGACTGGGCTTTTGTGAAGGAGGACTATCCCGAAGGGGCTCTCCATGAGAGATTTCAATGTCCCCCCCAGGAATTTCGTCTCTATCTGGTCAATCGGGATGGTGAAGTGCGAGGCGAAAGTTGGGTGGCGTTGCCTTTGCCAGAGATATATAACAGAATCAAACAAGACAACAACGAAGTGATAGCCGGACCCTCGTGAATGAACATCAGTCTCGAATTGAAACGTTTGCGGCAGCTCGATCTGGAGCCCAACCTGAATGAGAAGCGTCGCCCTTATTTAAGCTCGGCCAGTGGATTGGTCCAGGCTCATGGGCGATTGTATGTCGTGAGTGATGATGAAATAAGCCTGGGCGTTTTCCCCTTGACCATGGGCCAGCCGGGATTCCTTTTACCGATTTGGGAGGGTCGTCTTCCCGAGAAGAAAGACGAGCGCAAGAAGCTCAAGCCTGATTTGGAGTCTCTGGTACTTCTGGATACAAAGATGTGGGCGAGCGGCGGCTCGTTGCTTGTGATTCCGTCAGGTTCAAAACCCAACCGCCAGGAGGGAGCCCTCCTTCACTTCAGCGAGTCAGGGCTGCTGCAAGGCAAGCCACAGCCGATCCACTTTTCACCGCTCTACCAGCACCTGCAGAAACAATTTCCCGATCTTAATATTGAAGGAGCCACCGTCAGTGGTTCCACGTTCAAGATCCTGCAACGGGGCAATGGCCAATCATCACGCAATGCTGTTATTAATCTGGACTTTTCCAGTGTCTTACAAGGACTCGGTTCCCATCAGCAAATAAGCCCAGACACCATCATCAGCATCAAGCATATCGACCTCGGAACTCTGCACGGAGTCCCCTTGGGTTTTACCGATGCTGCCAGTCCCGCCCCCAACCAAACATGGTTTCTGGCGGCAGCTGAAGACTCAGAATCCACCTATCATGATGGTCAAAACATGGGTACGGCCATCGGCTGCCTCGACCCGAATGATCAGCTGATCTTCATGACGGAACTGCCTACTGCCATCAAGTTCGAAGGCCTGTTGATCCCCAGGACTGGGGATGCGCGCACCTTTTATGTTGTCTCGGATGCGGATGATCCCGAGTTACCCTCTGAACTTTATCAAGGTACTCTGCCTGTGCTGGATCACATCAGGCCATGACGATTTTAAGTCTTTGATATTTATCCTTATATCACCTCAACCGCCTCCCTTGCGAACAATTCATTCCTGCGGAGTCACCTCCACTCTGCACCCAATATCTTCATCGACCCTCCGAATCTGCAGATTAAACTGATCGATTTTGGAATCTCATCCAGGGCCCTCCAGGAGAACCCGGAGGTTTGTGCTGAGGGCATGCTCGAAGGATCCCTGGCCTCTCGGCAAATTAGCGCCCAAGGTCCTGGTGAACGGCGGGAACTACGAGTTCACCCAGGACGGGGCAAGGCTGCTCAGTGACGTCCTGGTGCATATCACTCGAAATTCGATGGACCATGGTCTTGAAATGCCACTGGTTCGTCAAAGCAAGGGCAAGGCCGCGGCAGGTCAAATCGAAATCAACTTGGAACCAGGACCCGACGAGTCTTTGCTGCTCATTTACCGGGATGACGGACAAGGATTGGGATTGGATAGCATCCTGAAAAAAGCCAGAGCTGAGGGCCTGCTCAACAGCGACGACCAACCTGAACCCATGATGCTGGCCCAGTTTATTTTTGCAGGATCGTTCTCCACCAGGCAGGAGGTATCAAAAAACTCTGGCCGTGGGGTTGGCATGAGCGCGGTCCAGCACACTCTGAAAAGCCACGGGGGATCGATTCGCATCGATCTCCTGGAAGACTGCGGCATCGCGCCGACGCCGTTTCAGTTTGTTCTTACGTTGCCCAAGCAGTTTTATTCACAGGCAGTCGATTGGCGCCGGGTTGATTAATCAAGCGGCGCGCTGTTGTATCTACGAGGTCAACGACGCTCCAACCACATGGCGTCCAAATCAATCCACCCCCAATCATCAGAGTCCATGCGCAACATCACGTTGTTCTGGCCTCGGGTAAGGGTAAGTGGAACTTTTTTCTCGATAAAGTTGGATGACTGCAGGAAATTGAGCCGGTTCAACTTCTGACCGTTGAGATAGACACTGTTGACCTTGTCTCCATAGGGGCTGGCGTAACGCAGGGTCATCTCATAGCTTCCACTTTCCGGCACGCAGAACGGCAGTTCCCACGCGGATCCGGCAACCTCAAAGCCCGTGACATAACCGTCGCCCCAAAAGCCTGAGCGTTCCGCCTTGCCCCATGTTTGGGCTTGGTGGCCCCACTCCCCTATATCTCAGCCAAGTATGAGACAGTTTCTGCCGATAAATTAGTATAATGAAAGTGGCGGAAATGAGGCTTCATCCATGTCCCAGACATCCAAAGACAAAAAGCTTGTGGGTTCAGCAACTTCAGAATCATTACC
>NZ_DASQYZ010000265.1:0-33296 GCF_035638955.1 Oligoflexus sp.
CTTGCGTGGATCGGCGTCGGACACATACTGTCCTGGATACCAGACCTCAGGCTGCCAGGGGAAAATATTCTCGACGCGTTGCAAGAGCTTGGGCGTTGCTGGATCTTCAATGTCAATCACCAGAAAATCCACGAAGCTATCAACGTAAAGATAGTGATCAAACATCGCAATATCACGGCTGCCAAGAACCTTGAGGAAGCTGAGCGTTTGGGGAGTTGCCGGATCGCGGTTGTCGATAATATGGATGCCCAGATTGATGTCATTGATCAAAAGCAGATCGCCTTTCACATAGATCTTCCCAGGAGCCACGATGGGCTGAGCGGGGAGGACGGCAAAGGAGGCGCGAAACTCTTCATAGGACATATACTGAGGCAGAGATGGTTCACGATGGAGGTATCCATGCGGATGCTTGGATGTCGCCATGAGGGAAAAGAGTCCAAAGATCGTGCAAGCAGCAGTGAGGCTTCTGGACCAGAATGAGAATGCCTTGAAAGGGCTTGACCCATGAACATCGAGGGAATCCTTATGCCCGGCTGCTGCCAGAGTCCGCGATGCGAGACAGGCCCCCAGGAAACAGGCGACAAGGTCGAGCCAATCAAAACGACCCTGAATAAAATAATGAGCCAGAGCCTGAGGTAGTTTCTGCAGGAACGTTGAATTCTTATCCAGGGCCTGACCCCATTCAAAGATCACGTTCACGAGCAGCCATAGGCCTGGTGCCAGAATAGTTTTGCGCAAGAACAGGCTCGGCATGGCGACTGCGGTCAGTAAGGCCATGGCCCAAACGTGAAGGAGGGAAGGCAGATTGTTTTTTGCGAATTCCGGCAGAGCATCTAGAAAGTCAGTACCGGGGTGAAGCTGAAGGAGGAACGGATAAAAGCTTGTGCGTTGAAAACTGTAGATCATCCAGCCTGCCAATAGCAGGAGGCAGCTCTTTATGATCAATCGATGTAAAGTCCTGGATTTCATTGCCTACCTCATGTGGAACAGTTTGTTGCCCACAAGACGAGGCTGGCTCTGATTTTGCCGCAAGTCGACCGCAAAAAAATTTCGTTTGGTAATTTTGTTAATAATTTCAATCAATTGACGCCGTGAAAACCTGACCAAACTTTCTGCCGAAAAGGTACAAGTCATGGTCGCGATAGAAATCTTGCCACTCCTGTGTTTGGTCAAGTAAAACACCGCATCGTCCGGTAGCCGCAAGGGTCCGCGGACGGAAGCTTTGTGGAGAGAAAATCATGACATACATCATGCGTGCCTTGGAGAATCTGCTGCAAAACGGGCAGGATTTTACTGGTGAATATCGAGCCCAGCTTTCGAATCATCTTCCCATGGCGTTGATTGCGCTGTATCGGTTGGGTGCCGATGAAGCTCGCCTGGACCAGTTTTTCAAAATGTACTCTGACCGACTGGAGATGAAGACAACGACAGGGCTTCCTATGAGTCCGGTCACTTGGGCCAAGAGTCTGGGTCAGCATGAATTTCATGCTGACTTCGCCCTCTTCTTCGCCAAAGAGCTGAATCGTCTCGGCACTCAACAGACCCTCATGACTTATGTTTCCGAGCTGATGGCGGGAGTCGGAGGCGGAGCGTTCCATGGACTCATCCGCCTCGCCTATGGCATCGACATAGGAAGCCCCAGTGAAATCTCGGAAGGGCTTGCCCATTGGGCGGATGCCTATCTGCCTTTAAAGACCGAAGCTGCGGTTTCGTCCTCGTCCGTTTCCTATCAAGAGATTTTAGAGGCGTTCCGGAGAAATCCCAAGTGGGCATCGGTTGAACTTGGTGGGCCCAAAATCTTCACTCGTATGGCAATGGCCGCTGCAGAGCCTGAGTTTCAATCCCTTGCCGGTTCGGTTCAAGGTACCGGGCTGAAGCTCTCCGATCTGTCTCGGGTGGCACTGTCACTCTACGCCTCAACCAACGATTTTACCGCTCTCCATCTGGTGACGTCTTGCCACGCGATGCGACTGGTTCTGCCCTATTGCCGGGACCAGGGCCAAGCGATGGCGAGCTACTGGATGGCATTCACGGCGGCTTATATTACGATAGGCTGTCCCGCTTGCGTTGATTTGGATCGGTCTGCCCACGCCGGGCCTTCGTGGGAGGAGATTGCAGCTCGCGCGGTCCTGTCCGATGACGACCATACCATCAAGCTTGTGTATACATGTCGTGAGGAAGAGGAGTTTTATCAGGAACCGATCTATAGAAAAATAGCTGGGCAGCGAGTCCTTTTATAAAATCAGCAGGCTGGAGTCCTTCGCCGTCGGCCTTGTGAACTCAGTAGCTGCGCCGCCCATACTCGATGGTCAATGGCACTCCCTGGAAATGCGGAAGAAGGCGGGACCGCCCTGCGGATCGCCGCCTGAAGCTGGTTTAAAAACCGGCTGTCTGAATGGGAACGCGGATGAAACTTTCCTTCGCATCCAGGCCATAACCCATCAGCTCCCAACGAGTCCCTTCGGAATCGACGGCGCTGACCAGGCTGGATAGGGGAACGCTGGGATGCACGCAACCGGTCACGCTGCTACTGAAAAAGCTGGTTTGCGCCTGGGATGTCATGCGAAAGCATCGCTTGAATGAGCCGGCTTTGACGTTCGCTGTTTCCACACCGTTCATTCGCGAATTGGACAGGAAGGAAACTTTGCCAATCGCACCACTGATCAGCTGCACAGCTTGCGGAGGCAGCTCGGTGGCTTTCGCCTCGCTGGCATGCCAGTTGATAAGACGCTTGATATGCACAAACTGATCGATCGTGAACGTGTATTTTCCAGTTTTGTTATTCAGCCGGACTTGATCGTCCACATAAGCCAGAGACCGTGCCACCGACTTGCTTCCGGGCGTTATGGTTTCGGTTTCGAACCAAAAACTGCCAGGCTCATCGCCCTGCGCAAGGACCTGCTGGCGGTAGCTGGTTGACTTGCCTGACTTGTCGACCATGAGGTAGTGGGTCCACTGACCGGCCTTGATAGGCTGGGCCGTGTAGCTTGACAGATCGGGGGCCATGGTTTTTTTGGCTGGTGTTTTGGCCAAGGCATCCAGTTCAGCCACCAGCTCTGGTTTGGGTGTGGCTACACAGCCTGTTGCCAGATACACAAGGTAAGATGCTAAAATAGCAGAGATTGATTTTTTCACGCGTCACCCTTTGTCTCAATGTGTCCGTTGATAGTACGGATCCGAAGTCGAGAGCGTGCATACATGGCAAAATAAAGGGTGACGACAGGCAGCCGCCCCAAGCTGATCAGCAAAGGGCCTGTTCACGCAGATCATCCCGCTCGCGTTTTTGCAGAGTCTTATCGGTTCGCAGCGCCCGGGGCGTGCAGTGAAAACGTTTTTTAAAGGCCGCGGTAAACGGGGCGGCTTCTTCGTAACCGACCATTTCCGCAATGGCCGCCACGGATAAGCCACTGGTCAGGAGCAAGGTGTAGGCGCGCTCCAATCGTCTTTCGCGCAGAAATTCGCCGGGATTTTGTCCCATCGCGCTGCTAAAGCGCCGCGTTAAGGTTGAGGGACTTACATTCAAGCTGGCCGCCAGGGTTCCCAAGTCCATGTCAAAATCCTCGCTGCGGTAGAGGAGACGCAGTGCCCGCTGGACCAGGACATCCGATGAACTCGGCTCGTGTATGGGGAAGATCCGACGGCTACCAAAAAACTGGTAATAGACCTCTTTCAACAGTTCGGTCATCACAAACCGGATGCAGAGATTGTCCGTTTTTCCCTTCAGAAACATCTCAAATCGCAAACGATGCAGGAGTTCGTTGATCCAGGTCGTTTCTTGAAAAATGCGCGTCGATTGAAAGATCGAGGCCAGTTCCACCGGATTCAAGCCATGCTCGCTGGCACACATGGTGAAGCTATCGGGGTGGAACTGAAGCATGAACACATCGTCCACTTCAGAATGATGGGCAACGACTTCGGCAAATCCGGCTGGCGCTGCCAGAAAATTCTGATGGTGAAGATTCAAGCCATTGGCCAGTTCGAGATATCCTTTCGGTTCAAATTTATAAATGAGGCACGGTGCTTTCGCCATGATGCGCTCGTGGCCTTTGATCAAAGTGATTTGACCGTAGTCCTGTTTAGAGTCCATCGGTGTGTTCCCCCTCGTGAAGGCCTTGGTCCAAGGCTGCTACAGATGACGCGATTGATGCGGTTCAAGGTCAAAGGCTTTTTGCCAAGAGTGTTCAGGGTTTTGCTTTTCATCGATTGTCACGTGTCGTAGATATATGAATCGATACACAAAGCGTGAGGAAAATAGAGTCGGAAACCAGGCTAAACGCAGCAAAGAATTTGCTTAAATTCTCAACAAACGTGCTCAATGGGTCAAAAAATGGCACAAACCCGGACTATTCGCCTACTTAAAGGTTACATTCTGGAAGGTTTCCAAGATTTGAATGGTCAAATGGGCTTCGCATATTTCCGTGGTCTCGACCTCGAGTTTGAGCTGCCTCGAACGGACAATCCCGTCATTGTTGCTGCCATGAAGTCGGCCGTGATTCAAATCGAAGCTGAACCTTCCCAGAAAAAAATCGTGTCCGACGGCAGAACACTGGTGGTCCTGCCCAGTCAGCAGCAGGTTTGCGTTAAATCTGTGTCACCGCATGCGGAGTTTGCGCTGCTGTTCCCGAATCGGAGCCTGCGGGATAAAGCCTGGGCTTTTTACGATCTGGACGTTGATGATGCCGAGCGGGTCTTTCGAACGACCCGCATCATCGAGCATTCACAATGGATTCGTGAGCTGGTTTTTCGCTATCACTTTGAACGTTTCATCGCCAAGGCTCGGGATAATATCAATACCGGGTTCCTGGAGATGGAATTGGTGAAAGAGATTTTCTACTACTTTAGCGATAAGTCTCTGGCCAAAAACGGTCGACCCCATTTCTATCAGCTCAGTGAAATTTTGCAAAAAACCATCGCCTACATGGAAAGTCATTTAAGTGAGGAGTTGGACTTGGAACGCCTCGCTTACCTGGCCAACACATCGAAATCCACTCTGATGCGGGCCTTTAGCAAAGAGCTCGGCACGACGCCGGCCAGGTTCTTATGGAACTTTCGGTTGGAGGAAGCCAAAACCCTCCTGGAAACAGGCCAGTTTTCAGTTAATGCGGTGTCGGCTCTGGTGGGCTTTATGAATGCAGGCTCATTTACACGGGCTTACAAGAAGGCCTATGGGCAGACGCCCAAGGAGTCGGCTCTCCCCAGGCTTCACCTAAGGCCTTCAGAAGGCGCGGTTCAGTACGAGGTGAACGGGACGTCCTAAATCCAAATCGAAATTGGGCTCGGCGTCCAGGGACTGCAGCATTCCAGTAGAGACGTATTATCGGGAGTTTTACTGTGCCTTATTTTGCTGCAAGTGCCGTGACGGGGCCGTGTTTCCTTCAGTTAGACTTGCGACGATTGATAACCCATTCCTGCTTCGTCTGGCCCCAAGCTTCAATAGGCCAGGTGTTCATAGGAGGAGGGAGGTGGACGGGTCCCTTTAAGGTCGAACCCAGACGCCTGGCCAGGTTCTGTGAGGGGATATTTTTAGGGTCGATGCAATGGATGACCTCGTTCCAACCCAGTTCTGCAAAAGCCCAGTCCATGGCGGCAACTGTACCCTCCAGTGCATAACCTTGACCCCACGCTTCGCGGGCCAATCCCCAGCCAATCTCTGTTCCCGGCCAACCTTCCGGCTGCCAGGGGCCAAGCCGTCCAATCCATTGGCCCGTGCTGCGCTCCAGCACGGAGAACATGGAAAAACCCATAAGGGCCCACGCCCCGGTTACGGTCGCTAAACCGCGCCAGGCCGCAGATCGACTCTGAACTCCCCCTAAAAATCGATTAACGTCCTCGTCAGCAGCAAACGCGGCCCAGGCATCAAAGTCATCATAAGTCGGAGGCCTCAGGATGAGTCTATCAGTGAGTAGAGTCGGTCCTAACACAACAGCCATTGAACTTTTCCCTCCTGCGAGGCGTGTCTATACCATAAATTTCATAGCCTTTTTTTCAAGAAGGTGCAATCGAGAGGGTCATCCCATACCAAGGATGGTCCATGTGCGGCGCTAAACGCCGCTCAAGAGGGTAGGGAAGAGGGATCAAGTGTTGATCTCGCGCGAAGAGAATTTCGCTGATTAAGGTATCGTACAGCCTCTATGGAGGGCTGCAGGTCATGCCTCCAGCCCTGGACATAGCCAAAACCCAAGTTACTTCTTGATAGCGTCGAACGCTTCCTTCAGTCCAGGGATATGCTCGCGCCCCTCCGGTAACTGCAGCGAAGAGCCAACGATGTCCTTGCCTATAGGCTGAGCGGCTGTGCCCAGACACTTGGCGAAAAAGTTTTCTGTCAGGCTATTAAAGCTGATGCGATTCTCTGGGATGTGAAATCCATGACCCTCGTCTGGATAGAGAGCGTAGGTTACTGGAATCGATTTTGCCTTCATCGCGGCCACGATCTGATCAGATTCCTTCTGGGTCACTCGTGGATCATTGGCGCCCTGACCAATCAGAAGAGGTTTCTTGATTTGATTCACTTTGGTGATCGGAGACCTTGCCATGAGGTCCTTTTTATCCGCTTCTATGGACGGATTGCCAGCCCACTTGTACCAGGTCTTATCCAGGAAGGGCTGCCAGTAGGCCGGGAAGCTTTCGATCAGCGTGACAAGGTTTGAGGGACCGACTATATCGACGCCACAGGCAAAGATGTCAGGCGTGAAGGTCATGCCAACCAGGGTTGCATAGCCTCCATAAGAACCACCCATGATGCCGACTTTGTCCTTCTGGGCGATACCCTGTTTGATTGCCCAGTTGACACCATCCAGCAGATCATTGTGCATGGCTCCTGCCAATTCCCGCTTGGCCTTATTGATGAAGTCCTTGCCGAACCCGGTACTTCCCCGATAGTTCACTGACAGGACTGCCATGCCGCGGTTCGCCAACCACTGGTGGGTGGAATTGTAGCCAAATGAATCGCGCGCCCACGGGCCGCCGTGAACAAGGAGAACCAATGGCAGAGCCTTGGCCGGCTTGCCATCACCATCTGAATCTGCATCGGGAGGCAAACTTAAATAAGAGGGAAGAATGGTGCCATCACGTGCCTCAATTTCAACGGGGTGCATGGGAGCGAGGCGCTTGCCTTCCAATTCCGGTCGCGACGTGAACAGTTTTGTCAGCTTTTTGGCCTGAGGCTCGTACAGATAGTACGCAACGGGCTCGGTGACGCGATCAATGGCAAGCACCCAATGCTTATTATCATTGGTTCGACTGTGAAGGCTCCAGACACCGCGTGCTTCGCGCTTCAGAAAATCCAGATCGGGCTGAATTCGGGTATCAATGGCGGTCCAATCCTGAGTCAGGTAGTTCTCCATGGCAGCCATAGGTTTTAGCGTCTCGGGATCATCGATAGTATCGGCAATGTCAGCTTTTTTTCCAGCCGCCAGAACTTCAACCTTACCCGACTTCATATCGATTTGAGTCAGCGAAACCTTATCGCGGTTGCGGCTGTCTGTGATATAGAGCAGCTGGCCCTTCCGGTCAAAACCCATAACATCAGTCGTCAGCGAATCATCGCTTGGTACGCTCTGAAAGGGTTTTGTTTCGACTTTGCCGCTGCTATCGATCCTGTAGATATCAATGCCACCGCCTGCGAGTGGTTTCGTTACGACGCGTACGGTAAGACTGTCATCAGCAACAAAATTCTGAAAGCCTTCATTCTTAAAAACGAGTTTGCGTTCACCGGTTTTGAGATTAATCCGATGCACATCACGGTATTTAGGATCGCGGTCATTCATGGCCACAAGAATGTCATGCTTATGGAATTTTGAGGTGTGGAGAATGGAGGCCGTCACCTTACCCTCGGGTGTGAGGGGACTCACTTTTGCGCTGGTCACGTCGAGTGAATATATTCGCCAATTTTCGTCGCCATTATTATCCTGGGCATAGAGAATCTGGCTGCCGTTTTCGGCCCAGGTGTAGGAACGGATGCCTCGCTTTTTATCGTGCGTTAAGGGTTTGGCATTTTCCCATTGGCCAAAAGGCGCTACCCAAATATTGAGAACGCCGTCTCGTGGCGCGATATAGGCCAACCAGCGACCGTCCGGCGAAAGCGTAACGCTAACCCGGGTCGGGTTTCCAAAGATGTCGCTACGAGGAATAAGGGTTTCAGCCTTGTTGACTGTGGCGAATGCGGAGGGCATTGACGCCGCCAGGAAAGCGGAAGTAACCCATATCTTACGAACTGACATAGAATCTCCTGAATGCTTGAGGCCAAAAAAGAACATACTCATCACAATAGACAACGATCCGGGCCTTTTGTTGCTGTATTTTTTGAAAAAATTTTTCATGATGAGCTCGTCTTGGGCGTTAACTCCTAAATTGAAGAGCGCATTGATGCCAAAACAAGCTTATTATCTGCTCATATTCACCGGTCTCATGACGACCCCCGTCACAGCCAGGCCGCAGGATGACTTTTTTGAGAGTTTGAAAAAGCACTGTGGGAAATCCTATGAAGGGCAAGTCGTCAAACACAATAAGTCGGACGAATCCTGGTTAAAAGAAAAGAAGGTGATTCACATTCGCGACTGTTCGGACACGGAAATTCGTATCCCGCTCCATGTTGGTGAAAATCGTTCGCGTACCTGGATCATTACGCGCACGGACAAGGGTTTGCGTCTGAAGCACGATCATCGACACCAGGATGGCAAGCACGAAGCGGTCACGATGTATGGCGGCGATACGAAGGATCAGGGGACAGCAACGAGCCAAAGCTTCCCCGCAGATGAGGAAACGAAATCACTGTTTTTGAAGAATGACCTCAAGGTGGCTGTGGAAAATGTATGGAAACTTGAGATCGAGCCAGCCAAACGGCTGAGCTACGCGCTCAACCGCGAAGCTCGGGATTTTCGTATTGATTTTGATCTGACCAAGGAGGTGGCTACACCCCCTCCGGTTTGGGGACACAAGAAATGAATGCTGGGCTGCAACTGCCCCGTAAAACTCCATAGCAATGGATTTAAATGGAACGTCCTGCTTTCCAGGCTTTGAGCAGTTCACTGTAGCGAACGGTCTCACCCTGGGGTTTTTCGTTCGCCAGTTTGTCCTTCGGTGCACCGGGTTTTTTCAACCAGGCGCTGGCGTCAGTTTTTGGATTGAGCTTGGGCCCGCACGCCCCTTGCACGTTGGCCCGTTCCAATCGCTCAAGAATTTTATCCTGGGCCTCAGCCAGTCCATCCAGGGCAGCCTGTGGCGTTTTTTCACCACTGACCGCTTCAGCTATGTACTGCCACCAAAGTTGCGCCAGCTTCGGATAATCAGGGACATTGGTACCGGTCGGTGTCCATTGCGTGCGGGCAGGGCTGTTATAGAATTCGACCAGGCCACCCAGTTTCTTACCGGCTTCCTGCATTTCCTTGGACTTCAGATCGGAATCACGAATCGGTGTCAAACCCACTAAGGTTTTTTTCAAGGAGACTGTTTTCGCGACCGTGAACTGTGCGTAGAGCCAGGCTGCCTTGCGACGATCCAACGGCGTGCTCTTCATCAGGGTCCAGGAGCCAGCGTCCTGATATCCCAGTTTCATGCCTTCCTCCCAATAAGGGCCTTTCGGAGACGGCGCCATTCGCCACTTCGGCGTTCCATCTTTATTGACCACGGGCAATCCCGGTTTCGTCATGTCCGCAGTGAAGGCTGTGTACCAGAAAATCTGTTGTGCAATCTGCCCCTGAGCAGGAACCGGTCCAGCTTCCGAGAACGTCATCCCGGGTGCCTCAGGTGGAGCATATTTACGAAGCCATTCGATATATTTGGTCGTGGCATAGACAGCGGATGGGCCGTTGGTTTCACCGCCGCGGGCGACACTCGACCCAACCGGTCGACAGCCTTCCGCGCGAATGCCCCATTCATCGACCGGCAGGCCGTTCGGAATGCCTTTATCGCCCGTTCCGGCCATGGAGAGCCAGGCATCGGTAAAACGCCAGCCCAGGGACGGATCCTTCTTTCCATAATCCATGTGGCCGTAAACCCGCTTTCCATCCAGCTCCTTGACATGAACGGAAAAAAATTCGGCGATATCTTCATAGGCTGACCAGTTTTTCGGCACACCCAGATCATAACCATAGATGCCTTTGAATTTTTTCTGCAGTTCAGGACGTTCGAACCAGTCAGCCCGAAACCAGTAGAGGTTGGCAAACTGCTGGTCAGGCAACTGGTACACTTTGCCATCAGGTCCTGTGGTGAACGAAAGTCCAATGAAGTCTTTTATATCCAGCGTTGGCAAGGTGACATCCTTTCCTTCGCCGGCCATGAAATCGCTGATCGGCACCACCTTTCCATAGCGAAAATGCGTCCCGATCAAATCAGAATCATTCACATAGGCATCATAGATATTGCGATCCGACTGCATTTGAGTCTGCAGTTTTTCAACAACATCACCTTCCTGAATCAGGTCATGGCTGAGTTTGATGCCGGTGATTTCAGTAAAGGCCTTGGCCAGGACTTTGGCTTCGTATTCATGGGTCGTCAGGGTTTCCGACGCCACTTTGATTTCCATGCCTCGAAAGGGTTTCGCGGCTTCAATGAACCACTGCATTTCCTTGAGCTGATCGGCTTGGCTCAAGGTGGACGGTTTGAATTCAGAATCAACCCATTTTTTAGCGGCATCGCTGAACGAATCAGCTAAGGCGAGGCTGCTGGCACTCGCAAGAAAAATCGCCAGGACTTTCTGCATCATGACACTCCTGTGATGGGATCAGAGTCGGCATGGCCGGCGCTTATCCCCATTTTATGATCAGGATCAACCCAAGCAGCGAGATTGCCGATGCAAACCAGCTGCTCCAATCCGTTAACCCCACAACGATAAGATGAACAAATGCACTTCCAAGAAGGCCCATGAAAAGCCGATCGCCCCGTGTGGTTTGAATCGGCAGATAGCCTCGCCGCTCACCGCTTGGGCTGACTAATTCCCACAGCGTCATACCCGCTAAAAGAGCTGCTATACCTGCAAAAAAAAGTGCCGTGGGCAGAGTCCAGGCCATCCATTCCATCGTCAACCTCCCTAGGTCTTGTCAGACACGGCCCAAGGCGAAGCCCTTGGCTATGTGATTCCGTACAAACCAGATAACCAGAATGCCCGGTAGGATGGTGAGCACGCCCGCTGCTGCCAGCACGCCCCAATCAATTCCCGAGGCGCTCACCGTGCGTGTCATAACCGCGGAAATAGGCTTGGCATTGACCGATGTCAAAGTCCGCGCGAGCAGCAACTCAACCCAGCTGAACATGAAGCAAAAAAATGCAGTGACACCGATCCCAGAGCGAATGAGCGGCAGAAATATCGTGATAAAGAAGCGTGGAAAGCTGTAGCCATCGATCGAGGCCGTTTCATCAATCTCCTTCGGCACGCCCGACATGAATCCTTCCAGAATCCAAACCGCGAGTGGAATATTGAAAAGGCAGTGGGCCAGCGCCACAGCTAAATGGGTATCGAATAAACCTATGCTCGAATAAAGCTGGAAAAATGGCAGTAGAAAAACCGCCGGTGGCGCCATGCGATTCGTCAGCAGCCAAAAGAAGAGGTGCTTATCACCGATAAACCGGTAGCGGGAAAAAGCGTAGGCGGCGGGTAAGGCGACCAGCAAAGACATGATGGTATTGAGACTAACGTAGGACATGGAATTGATGTAGCCCGTATACCACGAAGGATCGGTAAAAATAGTCTGATAATTGCCCATGGTAAAGTCTTGCGGCCACGCCGTCAGCACGTTGAGGATTTCATTGTTCGTTTTGAACGACATGTTGAGAAGCCAATAAATCGGTGTCAAAACGAAAAGCGTATAAAAAAGCAATCCCAGAGTCTTAAGTTTCGGCATGCTATTCCTCCTTACCGACATGCATCATCGCTGCATAGAACACCCAGCAGATCAGTAAAATGATCAGAAAGTAAATCAAGGAGAACGCTGCAGCCGGTCCAAGATCGAACTGTCCGACGGCCATTTTCGTAAGCGATTGACTTAAGAACGTTGTGGAGTTGCCTGGGCCTCCACCGGTTAGAACAAAAGGCTCGGTGTAAATCATAAAACTGTCCATGAAGCGCAGCAGAACACCGATCAGAAGCACACTTTTCAATTTCGGCAACTCTATGTAACGAAAAATGGACCAGCGGGAGGCGCGGTCGATGCGAGCCGCCTGGTAGTAGACACTCGGGATCGCTCGCAAACCGGAATAGACCAGCAGGGCCACTAAAGGGGTCCAGTGCCACACGTCCATCAGCAGCACGGTTAGCCAGGCATCGGATGGATTCGACGCATAATTATAAGGGATGCCGGCGTTGTTCAAGGCCCAGCCGAATAAACCGATATCAGCCCGTCCGAAAACTTGCCAGATTGTGCCAACCACGTTCCATGGAATGAGGAGGGGCAGCGCCAGAATAATAAGAGACAGCGTGGCTCCTTTACCCTGGGACGGCATCATCAATCCGACCAGAATGCCGAGTGGAATTTCAATGATCAGAACGGACAGCGTGAAAACAAACTGCCTGAACAGAGCATCATGCAGGCTCGGGCTGCGTAGGGTCTCGCGAAACCATTGCAGGCCCACAAAGTAGCGGTTGGTCTGATCGAATATATCCTGAACAGAATAATTGACTACGGTCATCAAGGGAATGATGGCACTGAAAGCTACGAGACCAAACACGGGAAGAACCAGCAGCCATGCGTTGTTGTTAGGTACTTTTTGCATTCATGTCCTCTATACTTCAACCAGGAGACTGTCGGCATAAAGCTTGAGCCTGGCCTCGGGAAACTCGAGCAGGACCTCATTTTCAGGGACGTTTTGATCTTCATCCAATCGCGCTTTGATGCGATGGGTCCCTAATTCCACCGTCAGGATTTTATATGTACCCCGATCCTCGACACCCAGGACTTTGCCATGAAGCGCGTGCTCGTGGTGCTGTTTCGCAACACGAACAAATTCCGGGCGAATTCCGATTTGCAGGCGCTGCGGTGATAATGATCGAAGTCTGGAAGCCAACTCCTTCTTGATGGGCAGACGATCTTTCCCTAACACCAGGAAATCACCTTCAAGAACGGCATCAATGAAGTTCATGCCAGGGCTGCCAATGAAATAACCCACAAAGGTGTGTTGGGGGTTTTCAAAGAGCTCACGCGGCGTGCCGAATTGTACGATTTGTCCGGCATACATGACTGCAATCTTGTCAGCAAAAGTGGAAGCCTCAAGCTGATCATGCGTGACATAGACCATCGTAATATTGAACTGCTTATGGATCTGCTTCAGCTTGCGACGCAATTTGCCCTTCAGGTGCGGATCAATCACAGTCAAGGGCTCATCAAAAAGGATCGCGGAAACATCATCGCGAACCAGCCCCCGTCCCAGCGAGACCTTTTGTTTCTCATCGGCCGTCAGTCCTTTGGCTTTTTTCCGCAGAAGGCTTGTCAGCTCCAACACTTCGGCGACTTCCTTCACTTTGATCCGGATTTTCTCTTCACTCACTCTCTGGTTGCGTAGCGGAAAGGCCAGATTGTCGAAAACCGTCATCGTGTCGTAAATCACGGGAAACTGAAAAACCTGGGCAATATTGCGTTTCTCCGGTGGTACATGGTTCACCTCCTGGCCATCGAAGAGGACTTTGCCTTCTGATGGCGTCAGGAGTCCGGAGATAATGCTCAGGAGAGTTGATTTCCCGCAACCTGAAGGTCCGAGAAGGGCATAGGTTCCACCCTGAGGCCAGGTATGGTCCAAAGGGCGAATGGCGTAATCACTGTCAACTTTCGGAGAACCAAGGTAGCTATGCGCCAGCCCCAGAAGTTTTATTTCGGCCATCGCTTCATCCTTGTGCTGCACTTCGGGGTATATGAATCAGATCACCATCTGGCGTAAAAACGAATAATTTGTGAGTAGGCAGATAGATGGGAAGGCTTGCATCCACTTCAAACTGATGCACGCCTTCCAGATGCAGGACCATGTCTGTCTCCCTATGTTTCACATGCAAAAAAGTTTCGGAGCCACTGATTTCGGCCAGGTCGACCGTAACGCCCAGTTCGAGGTCATGAGGGTGAGCAGGCCGCAGAGAAAGGTGATGAGGCCGGATGCCGAACAGATAATGGCCAGTTGGTAGATGCTTCAGATCGGAATTCAAGGGAAAGTGGACCTGATTGTCGAACGTGACTTCATCGGCTGCCACCTGGCCCGAAAAGAGATTGATCGGTGGCTCGCTGAAGAGGCTCGCTGCAAGCGCCGTCGTGGGTTTCTGATAGACCTGGGCTGTTGGCCCTTGTTGGACGACTCGTCCTTCATGCAGCACTGTGGTCATACCACCCAAAGCCAGGGCTTCGCTGGGTTCGCTGGTGGAATAGATAACCAGAGTCTTGCGTAATGTGAAGATTTCGCGCATCTCTTCACGTAATTCCTCCCGTAGCTTGTAATCCAAATTCACTAAAGGTTCATCGAGCAGGATAAGATCGGCTTCTTTCACCAGGGCGCGGGCCATAGCGGTGCGCTGCTGCTGGCCACCGGAAAGCTCCAGAGGGTAACGCTGCAGATAAGGTTCGATGCCTAACTTTACGGCAGTGGCACGGACGCGCCCTTCTATCTGGCTCTTATCGATTTTTTGCAGTTTCAATGGGGAGGCGATGTTCTCGAAGACAGTGAGATTGGGGTAATTGATGAACTGCTGATAGACCATGGATACATTGCGTTTGCGAACGGAAACGCCGGTAACATCGACCCCGTTCGCGAGAATACGGCCTGATGTGGGCCAATCCAATCCCGCTATCAACCGCATCAGCGTGGTTTTGCCAGCCAGCGTACGACCCAACAGAACTTGAAAAGTTCCTGCTGCAAAGTTCAGCGAGAGATCATTGATATGCGTCTCCCCGCCGACAACCTTGGTGATATGCTCCATTATCAGTGACATGGTGTGAAACCTTTTCTATTCCAATTTACGATGCTGAAGTTTGATCAGTCCGAGGAAAAAGTATAGAGATACTTTTCGAACGCAGAAAAATATGTAGCGCGATCACTCACTTTGGAGTGACGCTGCTACGTATGGAATAATTTACACTTTACATGATTGTTAGCGAATGCTACCCAGTCAGGAAAGTCGAGACGAGAGAATCAAGGCTAGAACGCGCTGAATCGTTTGATAAAGAAAATGAGGTGCTTCGGTCAAGGCCCGCTCTAAACTGCAGGGCTCGGGTATGATGGGAAATATGTGGCAATTCTTCAGTGCAACAGGGTCCAACGTTAGGGCCCCACAGAAAGCCAGCACCGGAATGTTGTACTGCTCGGCTAGCTCGGTCACGCGACTGAGAAGTTTTCCGTGTAGACTTTGTTCATCAATACGTCCTTCGCCAGTAATGAGCCAGTCATAGCCCTCATCACTGAGGCGCTGAGGCAAACGATGGAGATCTGCAATGAGATCAAAGCCACTTTTTATTTCAGCCCGGCAGAGGCTCAACAAGGCAAAACCTAGACCACCGGCGGCACCCGCGCCTGGATGATCACGAAAGCGTTTTTGCGTCAAACCCTCCACACAATCGGCAAAATGGGTTAACGCTTGTTCCAGTTCTGCAATCATCGTAGGGGTTGCACCTTTCTGTGGTCCATAGACATGCGATGCCCCGAGGGGACCCAGCAAGGGATTCGTGACATCGCAGGCAACCTGGATGTGGCAGTGATGAAGCTGGGGGTGAACCGAAGAACTATCCATGCGAGCCAGCTTTTTTAGCGAGACTGGTCCTGGGGGTAAAGCTGATCCTTGTTCGTCAAAGAATCCAAACCCGAGTGCCTCCAGCATCCCAAAGCCTCCGTCATTGGTGGCTGACCCACCTATGCCGAGGATAATCCGTTCTGCGCCTCGTTCCAAAGCGTGAATCAGAAGTTCTCCTGTTCCATAACTGGTGGCAAGGAGCGGATTACGGGTTGCGGGCGGAACCAGCGGCAGTCCAGAGGCACTTGCCATTTCCATGAAGGCTAATTTGTCTCGTTCGCAATAGCCAAAAAAAGCTGTTACCTTCTGTCTCATGGGACCTGTGACCTGACAGCTGATCTTTTCACCTCCAAGACCCGCCAGCAATGCTTCAGTCGTACCTTCGCCGCCATCAGCCATAGGTAGACTACGGACAACAATATCCGGTCTTAATGCATGAATGGCGTTCTGTGTGATGGCGCAAAACTCTGCAGCGGTGATACTGCCTTTGAAAGAATCAGGGGCCACTAGTATTTTCATAGGATCATTTCCTATGGGATGGTAGCTGGTGGAACACTTGCTGGTATTTATAGCCTGTTTTTTTGGAATCGGCCAGCCCTGGTCCGATTTCAATCATTTCTGCCGATGAACAAACCTATAAGAGCGGCGCAGCTCTGGTAGCTGAGATGCCCTTGCCGCGCCTTGTTCTGACAATAGTCGTCGATGCCGAGCGCAAGGCAATGGAAGTCGTTGGCGTTGCAAGCGCCGGCCTTGCTCAGGCTGAAGGCTGCGACGAGACTCCCGTAGCGATAATCCAAGGCCTTATTCATAGGTTCTCCGCGAGCCATCATTTCATAACGCTCGCGGGCCGAGATGAATCGGTTGGCGTTGAGTCGTTCAACCACCAGCGCATCGATCATGGACAGGCAAGCTCCCTGATTGGGGCTGATGGAACAGATGTGGGCCGCGGCTTCGAATGAGCAGCTTAGGGCCAGTGTGGGATCAGAGCTGCGGCAAACGCCTGAGAATACGGCCTCGGCTTCGGTTTGCAGACGCATGCGTTCCGTTTCGGGCAGAGAGCGAACGGATTGGATCAAGCGCTCCAGATACTGGATGCGTAGGTCGGGGTTTGCCTGCGGCTTTACTGTTTTATGTGCGACCATTGGAGGCTTGGGCACTGGCGTTGGTTCCACCGGTGCCGTTACCGGTTCGGCTGGCAGGGGCTCCTCAGGTTCCGGAGTCGGGATCACGGGCACGATGATACGATCGAACAAACCTCGTGTCGAGGGTTTGATGCGATCATCCGCGGCCTGCGCGGCTGACGCCAGCGTCAGAAGAAAAAGCAGGGCCTTCATGGTTTTTCCTCGTTCTGCCGGTAAGCCTTGCGGAAACGGCTCACGAAGTTGGCGATATGTGGTTGCCAGGGATAAACATCCATATACTGCGGATAGCGATAGACCCATTGATCACCAGCCAGCACATCACTGGAACGGAGCAGCTCGAACTTCGCCAGCATCAAGTTATCGCCGCTGCGAGCGATTTCACTCTGGAAGCGATCCTCACTCAAATTGAGGGGGCGGTTGCGATCCAGATTGTTGTAGGCGAATTCTGGAACAAAGACCTGGGCCACAGCCGCAAACAATTCGTTCGACGGAAAAATTCCATCCGGGCCAGCGGTTGGTAGAGTGACAGCATCGACTTTAAAAGTCTGTCCGGCATAGGACAGCGTGCCATGCGCGGGAGCGGATCCTGCTGCCACCAGGCAGTGAAAGCTTACAAGCGGTTTGGGTCTTTTCATCACGGCATCGATCGATTGACGGACATCATAGGTATCCAACGCGGCTTCACCCTTACTCATCAATTCAGAACAGGTATTCGCCGCCGCGCCCCAATGAATAATATAGGGTCGGCAATAATCGGCATTGCGACCCACGGCGGGACTGAAGAGCAGATGATTCAGTGTATCTTCAAGCTGAGCACCCGGTTCCGCGCCCTGCTCGGTCATGCGAAAACGTAGTTCGCGCAATTCATCCTGGCAATGGTTTGGATGCAAGCGGCGCCGCGCTTTGGTAAGCCAACTGCCGGGTTCCGGTAGATCGGTGAAGATGTGAATGACCGAACGCGGCACACCAAGAAAGCCCTGGACATGGCTTTCGACCAGCTCAGGCAGCTTTTCGGTATCGACTTTCAAAGGCGAAGAACCGGTCAGAAGAGTCTTGATGAAACGCTCGACCAAACGATAGGAATAGTGAGCCGCAGGCTCGTCCCACTGCCTGTGGGTACAGATCTCTTCGTCTTGATCAGCGGGATCATCGGCACAATCCCCCAGATCCTTGGTATATCCTAGCGCAAAAGCTTTTTTCACCAGTTCACAGCCCATTTTCGGCGGTTTGGCGACGACGATCTCTTCGCCTTCCTTGCGGCAAATGTGACCGTAGTCTTTGGTCATGTTGTGATAGAAATGCTGCAGCAGAACCAGACTGCGATTCTGCAGAATGATCAGGCCGAAGACGAGAAGACCAAGACCCGAGATCAAAGCGAAACTGACCCGACCGAACTCGCTGGCCGACTCTTCATCCTGGACACCCATCCAGATGCCGTAACCCTTGACTGTAAGAAGCGGCAGCGAACCAGGACGACGGTATTCATGACGCCCGATAGCCAGATGATAGGGGCTTTCGCGGCCGCTGCGCAGGAAAAATGCCAGTCCAAGACTGATAAAGCTCGCCAGGCAACCGATCAGCCACAGGACCTCGGGCTGGAGCGACAGCACGCGCCTGATATCGAACAGGTGCTGCACGCCGGCGAACGCGATCAGACCCGCTACCACGAGTCCGAGGACGAGACTTTTAAGTCCGATGCGGATCATGGTTCCTCTTTAAACTGATTGATGAGTCGGTCTTCGATCTGAATGCGACGGTTCTTGGCGTTGGCCTGATCCATGGCAGCCTTTTGAAAACTGGATACGGATCCTTCGATTTTCGGTACTTCATGGATCGGCAGGTTGTCGGCATGCGAACAGATCACGACGTGATCGGGAACATCCTTGCCGTACTGCGCGATCTGCTTATAGGTGGTCATCGCACGTTCAAAGCCCAGGACGAAGTTTTTATCCTTCTGGCCTTGAGCATCGGTATGACCATGGATGAAGAGCACCCGTTTGACGAGTCCGTTGGTCTTGAAGTTCAAAGTGCTCTCGGCATCATCCTGGAACAGTTTGGCAAACACAGACCGCCCTTCGGGCGAAAGCTGCGTTTGACCGGGACGGAAGAGAACGTCTCCGGGAAGGTTCACCATGCGGGTCGAGACATCGCCGACGGTTTCGCTGATGCCTTTGCTTTGGGCTTGACTCAACGACCAAAAGATCACAAAGAAGATCATAATATTGGTCATCAAATCGATATAGGCTGTCTGCCAGAGCTCACTGGCACCATGCCTCTTGCGGCGAATGGGCGCTCTCATGACTGAACCTCGATTTCCATATTGTTTTTGGCAATCAGATCCAACGAGCGCAAAAGATCGTCGTAATCATACTCGAGCTCTTCAGGCGCTGATCGAAACGAGCAGCCAGGATCTTGTACGTGGCACCAAAGAATGCGCCGTAAAGCGTAGTCTTCAAAGCGATAGCCAGCTGTGGTGTCAGGGCTTCCACGTTGACGCTGGCGCCCAGGCCATCGAACAACATGATCAAACCGAGAACGGTGCCGACCAGACCCACGTATGGCATCGCTTCGGAAGCGAATTGCAGGTTGAGGCGCGAGAACTCATAGAGTTCATGGCAGTCGAAGTAGTAGCGGTGAGCCACGTATTCCAGACGATCCTGCTGACCGGATTGCAAGGCTTTGCGCAGGTCCTCGGTCAAGGCATTGCGGGGAATAACGACGGCTTTACCGCCGTCTTCCGTGTCGATCAGGGCTTCTTTCAACAGGCGACCGGTTTCACCGATCAATGCGGCGTCTTCGGTCAAATGTTTGGTCGAAAAGAAAGCGGTCATCAAAGAGATCACGATGCGCACGATTTCAGTACCGGTCGTATACAACAAAAGACCGATCGAAAAGAGCAGCATCGAAAAGAAAAAATTCTCGGTAATGAACAATAGGCCCGCGATCAAAGTCAGGCCAATCATGCCCATCAGGCCGACAAAACCACCGGCCGCATGGCCGCGCGCTCTAGCGCTGCTGTTTGGTTTTTTTCCGGCTGGCTGGTTTGGATTTTCCTTTCCCGATTCGCTGTTTTTTCGGAGCAACCTTTGGTACCACTTCAGGGGCTTTTGGGGCTGCTGGTTCGACGACAGGGGCTGGGGATTCTCCGACTGCATGGGCAAGGCCCTCCTTTTCTATTTCTTTTTTCTTTTTCTTTTCTTCGATGCGGGCCTGTTGCGACGCAATGCGTTGCTCATAGACCGAGTGATAAAGAACGGCGGCCACCAGTTGGTAACCGGTGAAGAAGGTGATCAAAGCGATGATGAGTGCTGTGCGTGGCTTGGCACGCCAGCGTTTGCGTGGGGTTACGTCCTCGGTTGGGGCCGAATAGATAAAATTTTGTACGAGCCAGCAGATATGATCGCTAGGAGTTTCGATCGACGTAGGACGCTCATTATTTTGAAGGCGGCCCAGAATGCGCCGGGTGATGGCGATAAGCTGACTTGGGCTCGCGGAAACGGTCAAGAGTTCGGACTTGGGATTATGGCGCCAGTACAGATATTGAATAAAAGGACCGAGGCCATCATGCACGGTGATGAAGCAGCCTTCAAGCAGGCGACGGGCGCGGCGATAGGGGCCAAAGAGGAAGCCGCGGATTTTACCTGGGCTGGATTCCTTCAGCTCCTGGCCGAGGCGTAGGGTGGCTTCCAGATGCGTGCGGAGACTGACACGACCCAGGCCATCGAGCACGAGACCGGCAAGGAAATCATAGGCGAGGCCGTTGTCTTCCGGTCGCGTATTGAAGGCTTTTTCCAGGGTTGCCAGCGGAATCAGAACGCGAGGACGAGACAAGCCGCCGCCATAGGTCAACGGTAGATTCTGATGGGTTGGCAGATAATGAACTTGCGCGGCGAGGTCTTCGAGATCAGCCAGGAGGGGATGACCCGCCAGAGCTTCTACAATCCGCGGATGCCAGGGATTGCTGCCGTTAGGACTGCCGCTGATGAATTTGCGATCGAGGGCCTGCGCGATGAGTTCGAAGAGCAGGGCACTGAGGGTTGCGAGGCCGCCGAAGACCATAAGGCCAAGGGCCACGCTATGGACTTTGTCGAGTCCGAAGATTTTACGTGCACCCAGGACGAGACCTAAGGCGACTGCGATCCAAAGGACGGCGGCAATCGCCCGATAGAAAAAGACTGTCATCAATGCATCGACCACGTGCGGCATGCGGTTCTGTTTCAGGGTTTCAAGACCACGCAGCTGCGGAAGGATGCAGAGACCAAGACCCCAGAGAGCCCAACCGGCACCCAGGCCGCCGATGACCGCCAGGACCCAAGGTTCTGGAATGGCGAAGATGGCGACGGGTTTGACCAGTGCGAGTTCTTCGGAAATCAACCACAGAGGCCCGAGGGCAAAGAATATCCAGGCAGCGCCTAGGATGAGAAGATAGCGACGGCCGTGTTGAAAATAGAACAGGGAGGCAAAGATAACCGCTAGAACCAGGAACGCAAGGGCAGCGAGAGTCAGGCCCATCGCTTGTTTAGCGACTCGCGGACCGTGCTCTGCGGCAGCTTTCTCAGCACGACGCAGAGCCGCGCGTTGATCCAGAATTCCACCGGATTCCGTGAACGGTTTCATCGCATGCAAAAATGCAGTTTTCACATGCTCGGGGGCGGTATTGGGGGCAATGCTGATGCTCCCTTCACTCAGGACCTGCTCAGTTTCCGGAACAAGAGCACGATAGTGCAGGGTGTCGACCGCGACAGACCCTTCGATATAGAGGTCAATACCGGCGTCTTTTAACATGCGACGGCGGCAGGGAAAATCCGTGCAACTCGACAGCTGGAGCGCGTCTTTGGAAACTCCAAGCAGTCGCGGCGAGTCCTTGAACATATTCAACACATTTAATTCATGGGCATGCGCGATCCAATGGCGCTCGGTCTCTGGGCTTGCAAAATCCACTACAATGCGGCCGATGTCGGTTTCGGGAATAGGTTCGCTGGCTTCCGCCGTGTGAGCGAAGGCGAAGGCGAGTATCAGCAGGATGCGGAAGAGCAGCGGAAGCAGCATCAGGTCCTCAGTCAAGAGTTCACCAAGAACCTTATTCTGCAAGCTCCTGGCCAGATAATTTTCGAGTCATAGCGGGAGTTTAGCGATAGGTGGGCCGTCGATGATTGTGACAGTAAGGTGCAGCTCCCTCCATGGAGACGGTTTTAGCGAAACATTTTATTGGCTGAGATTTTTCGCGAGTGTTTGGGCTGCACGAAGGCCTGTGTAAAGAGCCCCATCGACGGTCGCAGAAGCCAGATAATCGCCGGCAAAGACAACAGGGCCTTGTTGAGCGTTCAAGGCTTCAACCGCCTGCCGGTATCGTCCCACACTGTGAAGGGGGATGGCCTCGGGTCGCTTTATAAGTTGATATAACCTGCTCTGTGCAGGAAGGCCGGGGCAAAGTTCGCGGGCCAAGCGCCAGGCGTGGTCACTCAGCTCATCATCCTGCATGGAAAGACAGTTCTGGCTTTCCTGGGCATTGAGGAAAACTCCGATTATATCCTGGTGCTCCGCTCCCGAGGGGCGGCTTTGCTGTTTGTGGCTATTAAAGTTGATCGCAGCGACTGGACTGCGGTGAGGGCCGCAGGGAAAAAGGGAGCTCATCGGCGGTAGCGAGGCGCGATCGTCTGTAAGAAAGGCAACATGAACATTTGGAACATAGGTTTGACTGGATAAAAAGTTTCGCGTGGCCGCAGGCACAAGATGATCATCTAGCTGCGAGGTCAGCTTATGAGCTGCGGTGGCTGTTGTAGCGAGCACGACGCCATCAAAAGCCCGGCGTTCAGTCCGACCTGAGCCTTCACCCTGTAGGAGAAACAGTTTTCCATCACGGGCAATACGGTCGATGGGAGCGTTGACATGGACCTTGACTCCAGCCACCAGGCGTTGGCAAAGAAAACTCATACCACGTTTGAAAGCAAAAAACTTCGCGGTCGAAGCCTTGGCCATCAACCCCAGCAACATCGCGCGTGAGACGTCTGTGCAGGAAAAGTACCAGAAAGGTTCGATGCTGGGCCGCACGAGATACTGATAAACCTCTTCTCCAAACAAGTGGAGCGCCTCGTCCCGAACCGATCGATCATCCCATGAAGCGAGGGTTTCAGGGCGGCTGAGGTCAAGCTTTTGGTGCCGTGCTGTGATCAAGGCTGCCTGCCAGGCCATGCGGAATTTGTCACGGGTTCCAAGAAACGGAAAAGAGAGGAAGGAGCTGACCGATCCAACCGTGAAATCCACCGTCTTCTGGCCATTGGTCAAGGCGTTGGAACGCGAGAGGTTCGTCATCTCAGCCAGAAGCCCGAGTTCATTCACAAGTGGCCATAGCATGCTGTAGAAGTTTGTAACGAAGCCGGCACCCGAATCAATGGCCCAACCCTGTTCCTGCCAGGAACAAGTTCGGCCACCGATCGATGGGTCACGTTCAAAGAGAACGACTTCATATCCTTGCTTGTGCAGGAGGTAGGCCGCATGACAGCCGGCAGGTCCCCCTCCAATAACAGCTATGTACTTTGCCATGGTTGACCCCATTAAACTGATTCTGGATGTGCTTCCAAGCCTATACTCAAATCGTTCATAGAGGTCAATCAGCTGTTGGAGTTGGAGATCGAGGCGTAGCACCTAACGTAGGTGATGAAGAAGACATCGGCTTGAACCCGTCGACTTGGTTTGTTAGAGTCACTTATTCTGACTGGATTCAGGCCATTCATGACCCTTTCTGCAGGGTATAAACAAGAATGCTGGGTGTCTATGCTTCGATATTTTCTGGTTCTGTCCCTTTTGAGTCTATTTTTGTCGTGTGCCAGTCGCTCCTGCAAAACTGACAATCAGCCGCAAGGGACTTTGAATGATGAACCTGCCAAAGTCGGCCAGAATCAATTGGATGCGATTCGGGACGACTATGCTCTGCCCGCGCTTGCAGTACAGGTTGTGTCCAGTAAAAAGCCATTCGGCTATGTGAGTGGCGTTCGCAAGTGGAATCACCCCACTCCAGCTTTACTCACAGATAAATTCCACCTGGGTTCCTGCACCAAGGCGATGACTGCAACGCTGCTCGCCATCTTTATTGAACGTGGCCAACTCAAATGGAATACGACCCTGCAAGAGGTTTTCCCTCAGCTGGTAGCCACCATGAGTCCGGCCTATAAGAACGTGACACTTGAACTTCTGACGGCACATCGAGGAGGAATTCCAGGAGATGTCTCTTCGTTTCAGAGGGGAACTTTGTGGCAAAAACTCTGGGACCCCAGCCTTGATCCCGTTGAAGGTCGCAAGCTGGTGGCGAAAGCCATGCTATCAGCTCCTCCTGCTCACGAGCCAGGTTCCACTTTTGAATACAGCAACGCCGGCTACATGATCATTGGAGCGGTTCTCGAAGCCCGGACTGGAAAAAGCTGGGAGGTCCTGATCAAGGAAGAACTCTTTAAGCCTTTGGGAATGAATGGCTGCGGTTTTGGAGCCCAAGCTCGTACCAAAGCCAACCCAGTCGATCAACCTTGGCCCCATACACGAACTGCTGGCGTGCTCCGTCCTGTGACCCCGGATTTTCAAGGGGACAATCCACCCACGCTGGGGCCGGCTGGGACAGTTCACTGCACGCTTGACGATTGGGGTAAGTTTGCCCAATTGCATATGGATGGTTTCAACGGCCGGAATACTTCTCTTTTAAAATCTTCAGCATTCAAGAAGCTTCATCAAAGTTATCCCGGCGATGAGTATACCTATGGGGGATGGCTTCGGGTGGATCGGCCTTGGGCGGGAGGTCCGACCTTCACACATTCTGGATCCAATACGATGAACCATGCCGTTATTTGGATGGCACCCTTGAAAGATTTCAGTTTTCTCGCTGTGACCAATGCAGGTGGGGAAGGAGCTGAACAAGCCACCGACGAAGCTGTCAGCATGCTCGTCAAGGAGCTTCAACCTTAAGATAGGCTCTTGTTATGCGCTGCGAATAAATCTGATTTTCCATCCCACTCTCCAGCTTCTGCGAATGGAGCAAAACGCATTGTAGTAAACTCATGGTGAAAGTTTTTGCGAATCATTTCCTGCATGGATAGCTGGTGACTTTCTCCGTCGTCCAGTTTGTTTTTTCCGTAAACCATATTGGTCATTGCAGATTCATTGTTCCAGATACTCAAGGTGGAGAACGTATTAAAAGGTCGAAATGCCGCCAGAGCTAAAGATTGACCTTTATGATCGCGAACCTGGCTTTCAACAGGCATTCCCCATTTTATGAACCTAGGAGTTTGAAGAATGTTTAGCCTTGCAAGCGTGACTGCGACAATCGGCTTGTCGCGCACCGCTATGTTAGGGTCGACGACAGCGTTTCTTAATTCTGCGATTTCGCCCCATCGCCTATAGAGCTTCAATCTGACATGCCATCCGCCATCAAATAAGCGCTGAGAAGGATGTTCTAAAAATTCATCGAGATAATGCGCTTCCTGCCACCAGGCGAAGAAGGCAACAGTCTTAATGTTGTACCTGGGGGGCGAAGCAATGGGCACCCCTAATTTCATGGTCAAAAAACTTTCTGAGTGATTGAGGCCAGCGATCTTATTTTGTCTTGCCGACCACAGCCAAAATAGAGGCACCTTCATGAGCGAGAGATTCACTAAGTGAAAGCTAAAAATCTCTTTGGTTAGCTCAGTGCCGATTATCAAACATCGACTCCCATAAGATAAATGAAATTTGAGGCCATCTTGATTTTGCCCTGCAAGCCAATCGGGTCTTGTCAGATAAAGAATAGCTTTGCTGGCTTTAATTTGCCAACGTTATGAGTGGAATTAAAAGTAGGATAAAAGGCCTTCAGAATGACTGAACTCACACTGCTTATTTTGCTTTTATGCGTCGCTTTTGTTTTGGCGCCTGTCATGACAAATAGGTTCTTTCTCAATGATTCTAGAGTTTATGCGGACGTCCATAAAGTATCACTCATAATTTTGCTTATAGGCCCTGCTCTGAATTCAAACCACTCCGCCGTTGTTTGGCTGGTGTTCTGCGCTTTCGGATTTTTGCTTTACCTTAAGAAAGAATACAAAACCATTTTTTCAATCCAAGGCATGGCCTCGTGCTTTCCATTTGTGTTTAGCCTTATTTCTGCAGTCTGGTTTGTATCAGGCGTCATTGATCTGCGCCTCCTGGGGTACGACAGGACATGGAGTTTGTATGCCGCCCTTCACGGAATTTTCCTGGGCTGGCTGTTCATTGGCTGCCTGGCATTTTTGTCCAAAAGGCCAATTCCATATAAGGGATATTTATGGGGTTGCTATCTATGCTTTATTTTCTTCTTGCTGGTTGCTTTCGGAATCGACGGAGTTGCCTCTATCAAACGGATTGGGGTTGTAGGCTTGTCCTTGATTGTGCCTTTTTTAATTGGAATCTACGCTTTCAATCTTAAAAAAGGGCATAAGCTTTCATTCCTTTTCGCAATGCTGAGCCTTTGCTCCATTATCATATCCATGACCTTAGCTATTCTGAATGAATTCTGGACGGGATTTCCCCGATTTGCTTTTGGTATCCCGATTATGGTTTTAGCTCATGGACTTATGAATTCGATTTTTGCCGTTCCTTGTTTTTTTCTGGCGATCAGGTCTGAACCTGGCTCAAACGATGACTGACACCAGAGGCAAACGCATCTCCAACGCGAAGTTGACAAAATCTGCATCCGATCGGCTTTGTTTTTCCAAATCAAGTGTAATCTCACCACCACTGCTGCGGAAATACTCGCGAATCGCTCCCATTCCAATGCCCCGTCCTGATATCTCGTTGACAGTTTTGCTGGTCGAAACGCCTTCATGAAAGATCAAGTTTGCGACCAAGTCTACATCTGTCAGCCTATCCTTAGGCAGCAGCTGTAAGTTTTGGCCAATTTCTCGCAAGCGCTGCAGATCGATACCACGACCATCGTCTTGAAAGCGAATGCGAAGATAATGATCGCCTACCAATTGGAGTAAAACCCGTATCCTGCCTTTAGGCTCCTTACCGCTAGCGATCCTCACTTCAGGGTGCTCTATGCCGTGATCAAGGGAATTCCTTAGGATATGGACGAATACATTCTTGAGGATCTCTTCACCGTGTTCGGTCAAATTGAATTCGTCAACAGCCAACTCAACATTCGGTATCTCCTTGCGCAGGTCGCGGGCCAGGCTCGGCAAACTGCGTAGCGCCTCTTGTATAACCTCACCGGAGCGGCGGAAGATCAAATTCTTCAGATCATCGCTGGTCAGCTTCAAAAAGGCTTTGATGTCTTCAGGCGCCGGACGTAAAAGAAAATTCGCTAAATCAAGAATTTTCGCCCGAATCAAATTCTTGTCGACCCATATCCTTTCGCTGATTTCGCTACGGCCGAGTTTGTGTTTGCCGATCTCACTGTACTTTTCAAGAATCGCCTCAGAGTCCGTCAGGCCCTTGCCAATCTGCTCCTTATCCCAACGCTTGTCGGGGTCAATCCGCATCTGCATATAGTACTGTTCTATCTCATGGACCTGGCTTGCGAGCTTGCCAAGACCAAGGCCTCGGGCGTTGCCTTTGAGGGTATGCATATTGATAAGAAGGATCTTCAGGACTTCGTCATCCCATTGTTGGCTACTGGCCAGCAAACGCCAATTTTCGGAGATCAGGATTCGAGCGGATTTCATGAAGCGGGAAAAAGATCCAACTGGGACATTGATGAGTTCCGAGATATAAGAGAGCTCATCTTGCTGCTCGGAGTTTTGTAATTGCAGAACTCGCAATGCTGTGACATCGCGGAGGGTAATGAGAATTTTGCCGACGCCTTCGTTCTTTGCATCCAACACAGGACACCAATCAATCTCCAGGGTCTTGCGGCGATCACCAGAAAAATTCCTGTCGAACTCCCTTGGCAGAGTGCCCGCATTGAGTTCAAAAGTCAGGAGATCTTCTCCTAAGCTTGCGGTGAGCGCGCTCTGGATCGTCGCCAGCTCATCACTGGTCAAACTGGAGTGGGCAAAAACGCTGGCCATCAAGGCCGTTCCCGCAAGATCCTTTGACTCCAGGATTTCGGTGAGATAATCGGAGAAATCGGCCCCAATGCTCACGACTCCGCCTTGTAGCTCGATGGTAAAGATCCCTTGATTGATGTGGACGAGCATGGACTTGATATCTCGGGTTTTTGCTTCAACCTGTGTATCCAGCGTTCGAACATGATCTTCCAGGTCACGGTTCAAGGAGTTTATTTTTCTTTGCGAATCAAGCTGCTCATGATGAACTTTGTCGCCAAGTGCCAAGGACAGGAGGATGACCTCAGCTATCGAACCAATGTAGATACCATTTTCCGAGAAAGAACTAACGGGTATGAGGCCTAGCGTCTGCAGGGCCTTGATTGCCATTCCCGTCCATATCGAAGCAAATGCCAGCATGTAGAAGCGGGCCGCGCGGTCTCCGCGTTTGACTAATACGGCTCCAGCCGATATTAATACCAGGTTCAGCACAAACGACAAGGACGTGCTTAATTTAGCCGTTAGCGTGTAGGATAAAAACGGGATCCCGCACAATCCAAGCAGGATCCATAGAATCAAGACAAAGATAAACTTATCGATCAGAGGCACATTGTATTGAGTTCGCAGAAATCGACGTGAAAATGCCAATGCAAAACCCGCTGAACCGTAAATGGAAATCGGAATACTGTAATTAGCGAGCCAGATGCTGTGAGGCCAAAGATATTGATAGGCAAAACCATTAAGCGCGAGATTGAACACTAGAAACAGTCCAATATAGGCAATATAATAGAGATAATTTAACTCACGCAGGCTAAACCAAAGGAAACTATTGTAGAGCATCATGACCACGATAATCCCGGTGAAAAAGCCAATGGCCAAATTCTCCCGGGTGATGGTGTGATGAAACGCTTCGGCATTGAGAAGCTTAAGGGGTATTTTCATCGACCCTGTCGTCTGGCAGCGGAGATAAAATGTCTGGACACCGGATAGTTTTAAACGGAATAAGAAGTTTTGGTTAGCGATATCACGCTTGGCAAAAGGCAAGTGATCACCCATGGTCTTTTTCTGAAAAGTACCGTCGGGCTGCGGGATATACAGTTCGATCCAATCCAGGACCGGATACGAAACCTGCAATATCCAGTCCGCTAATTCGGGTCCAAGCTCACCGCTGTCAATGCTTAAACGTAGCCAATAGACGGAATCCGTAAAACCAAAGCTGGGCACTGACGCTTTACTTCGTTGCCAGTCAAGGTCCTGCGCGGCGAGCTTTTCTATGGTCCATGCGCCTTGCTTATCTTCAATATAATCCAGATGCTCACCGAGATCATACTCATCATGCGTAGTCGATAGATGCAGTGGTTCCGCTGCCATGAGCAACCCGCAAGGGAACAGAAGCCATACTACTAGCGCCATTGTGCATACTGAAATATGCCTCATGAAGGTTTCCTTCCGAATCATAGCCAATCATTCGCTGTTTCTAGCTATTGTAGCGCAGTTTCGTTTTTAGGGCGGCATATTATCGCTATGGCAAGTGGGTTTTCTGAGGTGCGCGATGATTGGTGGTGTGCCCATTGTCAGCAGCGCCATCTGCTCCATGACTCCTTCCTGACAAATAGATTCCAACCTCTTTTGCCTCAATGCCTCGACGGTATCTTCACGTTCGGGCTGCTGGTCTAACTGGTCTACGGGTTTGGACAAAAACGCAATATTTGCTTTAGCAAGTTGTTCTGTCTTACGCAGGGTGAATTCGTTGTAAAAACCTTGGAACAAGGACTTTTATGAAACGTACGAAATTATTGCCGATTTCATGCTTGATTGCCATGAGTATGGCCTGCGGCAAAGATAAAAAAGAAGATAAGACTCCTCCGGCGGCCGTCATTCCAGATGTGCTGGAAAGTGTTGGGACTCTGGAAATACCCGATGCTCAAGGCAAATTTTCTTTTGATAGCGGAAATTTGATAGCCAAAAGCCGAGGTGGCGTTGTTATCGTAGACCCCGGAACTTTGACGGAGACAAGGGTGTCCGGTGTTGACACCTATATAGGTCGCTACTTTCTGGGGAACGATAAGAAATCCCTCGCGGTTGCCAATGATGACTTTCTCTATGCATACAGCATCGAGGACGGCCAAGCCTCCCTGCTGCAGAAATACTCCTGGAATACGGACGGACTGAAGCCTGTCGATTTAAATCAACCTCATGAAGAGACAGACGAGTCCTTGAGTTTAAGTACTCAGCAACGGTCCATCTCGTCTGCAAAATTAGGCGACACAAGGTTTGCCTTCTCGTACGGCACAAACAAAACATATCTGACATTGTTAAATTTTAAAGATATGAACAGTCCATCCATTTCCGCCGTGGAAATGCCCCAGGGCATAGCTACTCAGCTTTTTCATGCCGATCAGAGTACGAGAAGAATCTTTTTAACGGATGAGATTGATTTTAAGGTGCTCGACCTTAATCAACCTAATCCAGTCTTTCAAACCCAGACATTGAAAAATATCGAAAGTTTTCTGACGAGCGAGGCGTTTACTGTCATTGATGGCAAATTTCTTGTTCGTGTGACATTCGACCACATCCAAATTTTTGATATGAATGATCTGTCGAACCCGCTGGCAGAGGTGGAGCACAAAGTAGACAAGCCATCCTGGTCCGACACGCCTATCCATTTTGTGGGCAGAAAAATCCTGATCCCTGAATTGGACGGTCTTGCTGTCTGGTCAATTGACGACATGAAAAATCCAAAATTGCTAGGACGCACGGTACGCAAGGATTTCTTGAGCGATCTTATCGTCGTGGACGACAATACATTGGCCGCGGTTTATCATCGGCGTTTGGAAATCCTGAAGTTCAAAAAGCCTTGATTTTGCCATGTTCACGGCCGGCGGGGAGGCCACCATGGGAAACCCTTGGTCGCCCCGCCCTTGGTCAGGGATGATCCGGTCTCGATTGAGAGGAGAGGTCGGACCGAAGATGGCTGGCGTGCGGATGATCCACTGTTTGGTATCGCTTGCAGTCGTCACTAACTCTGACTTTCTGCGTACATTTGGTTACGACCTTGCCATATACCATGTCCAAACCTTCCTGGGAAACCATTCACTAATGACCCTCTATATTACCAGAGTTCTTGGCATTGTTCTGATTTTGGCTCCGCTCTCCTGCATCAGCAGCCCGAAGGCTTCGTCTAAACTGCCGACGATTCTGGTAAGCTCTGGCACCCAGGATCCGTTTGATCCAGAGCAATCGGCCCAATCCAGCTTCACATTGAGGTATTCCTTCTACTGCCACGCCTTCGAGTTGCAGCCGGATCAGACGCTCCGCCCAGATGTTGTCCGCTCGTTTCGGTGGTCTCCTGATTATCGCCAGCTGACCTTGGAAATTGATCCAGCCGCTCGCTTTCATGATGGCAAAGCTGTTACGACCCAGGATTTGGAGTATGCCCTGGTGCGGCCTTTTCTGGCGACCCGAGGTGAGGCCGAGCGAGCCTATGCCATCATCGGTGCGGAACACATCAAGAGCGGATCGCCCTTCCAGTCAGGCATGCTCTCCGGCATCAAAATCCAGGACGCAAAGACCCTGACGATCAGTTTGAAATATCCTGATAACACACTTCCTGCCTGGCTGAGCTCCGATGCCACCCGGATTGTTCCCTTTGGGGTTTTGGCCGATGATCATGCCACCTTCGAGAAAACGCCTGTGAGCTGTGGTGATTACGCAGTAGTCCATAGAACTGCCGATGGCTCGGTCTACAGAATGAAAAAGCACCGAGGTCCTGCGGACGCCCCGGCCGAGCTTGAACTTTGGAATTACGCTTTCGATAAACTCCCAGCAAAACCGGATATTATGCAGGGCGGGCACTTTCCCAAGGATAAGGTTGATAACTCGTATTATAGGTTTCAATGGGGTGAGACACCAGTGATGGTATTCACGCTGGTCCTTAATGATAAGGCTCCTCTTGTGAAAGAAGCAGCGTTCCGAAAGGCGCTGGACCTGGCCATCCCTCGCCAGAAAATAGCCTCCTACCGCAATGATATCCCAACCCGTGACCTCACGGCTCCAGGTTCGCCCGCCGATCTGGGGTTACCTGTCATCGAAAACCTCGATGAAGCCAAACGCCTGTGGATCACTCTTCCGAAAGGTCTGCGTGAGAGAACTTATAGGATCGTCATCAAAACGAATTATCCGGGTCCCTATTTTAAGCTGATCGAAGACAATCTTCGTACCATCGGCATGAAAGTCTCCCTGATTGCGAAGCAGATGAGGCACTTCGAATCTTCCGACGAAGACGCTCTGGCTCTTGGCATAGGGTTTATCCTTTTGAAGGCCAACCCTGTGGCTATGTATCAACGCTTCGACAGGCGAAACCTCCACGCCGATCCTATCCCAGCCTTTGCTCAGCCGGAACTGCAGGAACTCATCGATGCTTATAAGCCTCAGTTTGAGGCTCCCGGCATTCAAGCTGCATCTCAAAAAATAGCTCATTATGTTTTAGGACGGAATCTGGTTATTCCGATAACATATTCACGCCAGCTGCTGGCCCTTTCCCCTCACGTGAAAAGCTACGCTGGTGCCTGGGATGCAGGGATCAACCTTCGCCTCATACGCGTTGAGAGCAAGTGAAATGCCTGGATCGAAGCCAGGCACCCATCACTCCACTTGCCGTCCTCAGCAGCGCGGATCATTAACAGATGTATTTGGTGAGAATGTGAATGTGAAAGTAGAGGGCATGACGCCTGTTGCCTTGTCCGGCGTCCACACGCAGAAATAAGGTTTGGCTGGACAATCACCCGTACTGTCAGCGTTGTAAAACTTGAATGCATTGCCGCCATCGGCACAGAACGAGTAAGGCCCGGTCCAGCTCTTGCCAGCAGCTCCTTCGGCGTAAAGATAATGCCGCGTATTGCTGAGGTCGGGTCCATACACTGTTTTGCATTCACCCGGATTCATGGTCCACCAGCCCTCGGATGTCCAGGTATTATCTGTATCATAATAGGCGTGACTGACCCATATCTGTTCGTGCGATTTATTGCAGGTGACGAAGCTGGCAAAAGCACTCTGTGAAAGGCCAATGGCGGCCGCAAGACTTAAAACCGATAGAACAGTTTTCATTTTCAACTCCTTTTGCATAATTCCACCTGTCCATCCATGGGCAGGGCCATCTTCTAGACGAAGAGCGGCTCGCGAAGCTGCAAAAAATGTTTTGGAAAAACACTTTTATGTTCAGTGGTTAATTTCAATTAGACGGTTTGGGTCATGCATAGGGTGTATTCAAATCAATCTGACCTTTCGACCTGCTTTCTATACTGATCGCGAAACAGAGCCATGGCTTAAGGTGAGCATCCTTCATCCCTAGTCATTCTCAGTGATTTGATATAGATGCGCGCCTGTTCTGCTGCATTCTCAAACGCATCGGTATCTCTCTTCAACTTGGTCAGGAGCATCCCCCCCTGCATAATTGCAATGCAGAAATCAGCCAGG
>NZ_DASQYZ010000266.1:0-1716 GCF_035638955.1 Oligoflexus sp.
GGTAATGATTCTGAAGTTGCTGAACCCACAAGCTTTTTGTCTTTGGATGTCTGGGACATGGATGAAGCCTCATTTCCGCCACTTTCATTATACTAATTTATCGGCAGAAACTGTCTCATACTTGGCTGAGATATAGGGGAGCAGAGGGTAATACCTCTGCTGAGATCTTCTATTCAGTCGCTGCATGATTGCTCGCGAATCCAGACATTTTCTCGCTCAGAGTTCGCAAACGCAACAAAGCCAGAAATCACCTGCCGTCCCAATGTTCATTTGGTGGTGATTTCGAAAACGGGGTACAATATTGCATAATCATAAAGAGCTTACTTCCTGTAATCCATTTTAAAGTGTGTGGGAAATATGGAACAATTAGGTAAATATCAAATTATTGAAACTCTCCATGTCTCTTCACCTAATGTGGTCTACGTTTGTATGGATCCGGATACGCAGGATGAGGTCGTTCTCAAGGTCGTTCCGGACAGGCACAATAACAGTCTGGCAGCACTTCGCCTGGAGCAGGAGTTCAGCTTCATCCAAACTTTGAATGGCGCCTATTTCCTTAAGGCTTTTGACCTGATCAAGGAAGCCGACCGGATCTATATCGTCATGGAAAGGTTCAAAGGATTTTCACTTCGCAGGCATTTGCCGGAAAGAAAATTGCCACTGGAAATTGAACAGATTTTCAGCCTTGCCGTATCCATGATTGAAGCCATCGATTTTATGCACGATAATCTGATCATCCATAAGGACATCAGTCCCGATAACTTTCTCATCTCTGAGGATCTTACGGAAATCCGTCTCATCGATTTCGGAATATCGACCCTGCTATCCCGCGAGCACCCGAAGGTCGAGCATCTCAGTCAGCTTGAGGGTCACCTTCAGTACATTGCTCCGGAACAAACGGGACGCATGAACCGGAGCCTCGATTATCGCTGCGATTATTATTCGCTTGGGGCCCTGCTTTATGAGCTGGTCTCCGGAGAGCCGCCCTTTCCGACCGATGATCCTCTGGCCTGCGTGTCGGCCCACATATCGGAGACGCCGCGTCCGCCCCAGGCTCCCGGGCGGGAAGTTCCCCCGTCTTTGAGCGGGATCATCCTCAAGCTCCTGAGCAAGGGAGCCGAAGATCGCTACCAAAGCGGTTTTGGGCTTATTGCTGATCTCAGGGAGGCTCAAAAACGCTGGGCCAGCGGCGACAGGCAAAGCCGTTTTCCGCTAGCCACAAGGGATGTGCCTCGCTATTTTGCTGTGAGCCAGAAATGCTACGGCCGGGAGAAGGAAATCAGGCTCCTTGAAGAGGCCTTTGAAAAGGTGTTCAGCAGCAAGCAGGCCCAGATGATTCTTGTCACCGGGGCTTCGGGCATAGGCAAAACCACCCTGATCAATGAAGTTCATAAGCCACTTCTCAGGCAGCGCGGTCTATTCATTAAAGGCAAATTCAATCAATATAGTCGCGATATACCCTATGAAGCCTTTATCAGTGCCTTCTCGTCTCTGGCGGATCACTTCCTGGCCCTGCCCGAAGCTCAACTGGCAAAGATCCGGGAAGGATTGCTCAGGACCCTCGGCCATAATGCCAAGGTCGCAGTCGACCTGATCCCCAGATTCGGAGCGGTTCTGGGCGAGCTGCCTGAACTGGAGGATCTCGGTAGCGTCGGTAATGCCAACCGTTTCCGTCTCGCTTTGGACGCCATCGTCAGCGCCATAGTCCAGAATGAA
>NZ_DASQYZ010000267.1:0-6794 GCF_035638955.1 Oligoflexus sp.
GAGCAAGCACGAAGTGCCATCGCTTCGTTCATTGATGTCTATCACAACGAGAGACCGCATCGGTCTCTTGACATGTTAACTCCGTCCGAATGGATGGAACGATTTGCAGCTTAATTGGTTTGCGAATTGGGGGTCCTTACATTCGGCCACTGGCCCTGAAAATAGTTGAGCGCTTTACCGATGAGGGAAGGCCTCCAGGTTCACGGTAGTTTCGAAATTTCCCAATAATTTTAACAGTCAGCTTATTTTATAGTCATTCTTTCCGGGGCCCTGGTGAGAAGGCGTGGAAAAAGAACCGAGCATGAATCCGTTCAACCAGACACAGGCTGCCCAGGTTCAGCTCGAATCCTATCAGTTCGTGACGCGATTCTTCCAAAGCGTTTTCTGGCTTCTGGCTGCATTTACATCAAAGCCAAGGGCACAAAATTCCCTTCTCTCTCAATCAATCCCTAAAAATCAAAATTTGCGATCCTCACGGGTCCTGGTCGAATTCGCAAGCGAAACTACTCGTGAATGCTCATGAATTGCCTATAACGCATCGGCTCGATCACACGTCCCTGTTTGATGCGATGCAGCGAGGCATCGGCTGCGATGGAACCATGTTCTGTGCGCCGGATAAAATCCAGATAGCTCAGCAGGACCGGCGTTACATAGGAAGAGGAAAGCATATAGGTATCGTCGCTGTATAGGCCGAAGTCGGAAAAGCCTATGGCAAACTCATTCGTGAGCCTTGGATTCTGCAGGGTCTTCCCCAAAGATACATAGAGCCCGCCGCAGTTGCTTAAATTCAAGGAATTCGTGCTAATTAGCGAGTCTGGAAGATTTCCATGGACATCAAGACCTTCCTTCGGCAACGCCACATCCTTGGCGAAATTAGCAGGATGAGCAAGAATCTTGTTGGTGTGCTGATTACAGTCGGCGTAATCAGGAGTGTTCACCTCCTCGACGGAAACGGGATGTCGGCTGGACCAGGCCGCCTGAACCAGGACGGTCCCTGGGATCGAGCCTATGCTTTTCTCAAAGGCTTGATACTGCTGCAGGAAGTCCTCCACCGCAGAACGGTTGGTCACTCCCTTGCACTCTGGAAATCGGTTATAGAAAACCTCTTTATTAAAACCGGAGGCAAAATGAATGTAATCAATCTGATATGTCCGGGCGAGTGCCTGCAGATCTCGCGTTAAATTGGCGAATATATTATGGACCGCTTCTTTTTGTTCTCTGGTATTCAGGCGACACATGCCGTCAGCCCCTTTGAAAGCGCTTGCTGGAAAAAAACCTGTACCGCTATGCCCTTGCACCACCAGCAGCTCGCTCTCTGGATTGAGCTCAGCAACCTTGAAATAGAGTGACGAACCGTGAGCGGGAAAAGCGAACCCAAGGAGTTCGGTTTCCAATAAGAAGGCACCCAGGCGGTCGAACATTTCCGTAGCTTCCTCACCTTCCGGGAAAACAGGGCCGCCGGCGATCCGGTCCCAATCTCCATACAGATCGAAAAGCACCTTAGGCACGCGGACTCCCGTCAGGCTTTCCGGCGTGAAACGTTCCTGCACGGATCCATCACCTTCAATCCTGTAGAAGCCCAGATTACGGCTCTTATAGCGAAGCAGGGACGGCAGCTCCATGCCTGAGTCAATCATCATGATACGTGTTTTTTGACCTTTGTCATTCCTCGCAGGGCTGTAAACGAGTTCCCGAAGGTGACAGGGCTCGTATTGTGCGTGGTTCTCACCGGAGCATCTTAGCTGCTGGCCGTCCTTATCAAGCACCCGCAATTTTTGCAGTGCCCCGTCAAGGCTATCCCGCATGAGCTGCTCTGCAGATTTTTCATCAATAGGGTCATCATTCGAATCGGAATCAGTTGTGTTAGCAGCGCTATCTGTATCAGCGCCCTTGTCAAGCACAACCGGGTTTTCCCCATCGTTTGATCTGGAGTCCTTTTTTCCGCCAGAGCACCCTGTCAAGCAAAGGCCAATGGCCAGGATCATTTCTTTTTTCATTGTTCATTCCTTTTCTGTTGAGAAAGCATCACACTGATACTGATGAGCATGAACATAGAAGTCCTCGACCTGTGGGGTCTTAAACTCGGGCTGCGTCAGCCCACCCATAATTCCATTCAGAAGAGTTTGGAAAACAGCCTTGCTGCACGGAAGGTCCTTGGCCACGTTGTGAGGATTCTCCAAAAATTCACGCTTTTTCATCAAGATATAAGAACTTACAAGATCTCCCAGGTCACGTAAACGCGATGCCTGTGTTCCGTCGTCATTCAACTCACCCGCCAAGCCGTCAATGTATTCCTTCAAGATCCCGCTATCTCCCGATGAGCTGGCCTTAAAGACAATGGCGTCAATCGCAAAAACACGTGCCGTCGCGAAAGCCTTCGGATCAGGAAACATATCCTTCATCGTAAAGGGGTTGCGAACCAGACCCTCAATGATCTTGAACGCCTGCTGGTCAGAGAGGGCCTGTTTAAAAATACGCTTTCGCTCATCCTCAGCAAATACATTGTCATATAACTCGAACAATCCATTAGCATAGGCGAGAACGCGCGCGGGGCTCTGCTTCCCCTGATCTGACTTCGGCAAGGCCTCTTGCATAACCTTTAATTTGCTATCGATATCATGCCGCACGGCGGGAGGCACTTTTTCTTTCAATGGGGCCCCAATGCTTCTGTTGAGACTTAAATCGACAGGATCAGCTGCCTTGACCTCTTTTGCAGAGTAAAAAAAATGGAAAAGAACCGCTCCCAACAGGACAAGCACGCCAATCAGCGGATAAAGAGCAAGTGTCCTACGCGGCTTGTGATTACTTTTATTCATCGGTTCCAATCATTTCCATGAATATCACATCTTTAAAGTATCACCCTCTGCTGGCGCTTTTCCCGGATCTCAGGATCTCGGACGAACATCCAGCAGAAGGTGTCACTCAACCTTCTTATTCAGCGCGGACTTTGATGCGGCCAACCACGTTCGACAAGCCGTTCTGGAAACTTTCGTCACCGATGACCACACCTTCAGCGATCACAAAATGGTCTCTGGGATCGAGGCTGTGGGCGTTAACAGAAAAGTTGTGAGGATCCAGAACAACAGACTCGCGCCTGATTGCTTCGATAGCAACGGCATTGCCAATGGTATCCAGAAGCTGATCGTCGGTACTGATGTTTCCTGCCGCGACGACCTTTCCAGTCGCCAGGAGGATGCCGTGCTCAGAGGTGACTTTGAGCGCCCTTCCGTTGGCAAGGCTCAATGTGATCAACTCCTTCTGAAGTCCTTTGCCGACCAGGCTTGCATACCTGGATGCGCCGAGTTTAGGTCCCTGTGATTTGGCAAAGAAGTCGGCAGTTGGCACAGCCAGGGAAAAGATATCGTTCTTCGACGCCAGCTGTTTCGCCGTTTGCCATTGGTATTGACCTTTCTGGTCGACGGCCAGTATTGTGGTGGAAGGATCCACGCAGCCGCACTTGCAGAATCCTGCGAGCACTGAGCGTTTCACGGGAGTGACTGCATATATCTGACAGATCGGATAATACCCGATGCCGCTGTCATGCGTTATGCTGCGGATCAACTGCGAGTATTCTGGACTCACGCATCCTGTCGCCAAGGCTTCGTCATGATTATACTGGCAAACTGCAGTGTCCACAGTTCCCGTACAGTAGCGATTTCCTTCCGATTCAAACCGCGTAGTAACAGCCTCAGAAGTTTGCCACAGATTCATCGCATCAATCTGCTTCTGTTCAGGAGGCACTGGTGCAGAGAAGGCAAGCGTGCTTACCGAGCTGGTGGTAAAGAGTAGTGCAAGACCGAACAAGAAGTTTTTCTTCGAAAATTTCATAAATACACCCTGTTGTTAGTATTGTATTCCAAGGGAACGCAGGAAATCCTTTGAATCCTGCGAATGGAGATCGACCCAGAATGAAGTCCCGTTGCTGCCTCCAGATGCGACGCCTACGATGTCTTGATGAGTTCCTGACCGGAAATACAGAAGGGGACCTCCGGAGTCGCCGCCGCCCAGGATGGACTGATTGCTGGCAAATTCAAGCTGAGGTCCATCAGGTTGTCCTGCCATGTGGATCTTTCCATCGTGTTTGGACGTTACCTTATTGATGCCCATCCTCTTCACACCCAGACCGGAATCTTCAAGCAAATTGCTGACTCCGTATCCGATCATGAGGCCGGCCTCGTCCCCTTCGATGGGAGTGGCTCGGATACGGGAAACTTCAGGCGCTGTACCCCGAGGGAATTCATAGACTGCAAGATCATAGCGACTGGTTTCGTACCATCTGTCGTGTTGATACTTGGGATGAACCCTTAACCTTGTCGAGGTTGCATCCCTGGCGTCGCCACGGAGTATGGTAGCTGTTCCGCCGTCACCCGTGCAATGCCCTGCCGTGAGCAGGTGCCGATCAGTGACGAATGTCCCCGTGCAGACATACGAACCCCCACCGTCACTGAACGTAAAGTAGGCAATGCTGGGGTATGCTGCTTCCTCAACCTCAAAGCCCCTTGTGACTTTCGTGCTTGACGATTCTTGGGAAGTTGCACCGCAACCCAAGAGGAATAGACCTGCACAGATGTAGATGGCCTGAAACTTCATGCTCGATTTCCCCTTCCTTGTGGAATTCTTGTTGTTCGCACCGTTTAACTCCGTAACGGTATCTGATTAAGCAACGCATCCAGAGAGCACATTTCGTGCCGTGAATTAGGATTCGAGAACGATTTTAGAATTGTGTTGATACTTCTCTAATTGGATCTTGAATTATCTTAGTTTAGTAAATGCTTCCGCAATCCATCAGCAGCATTTAACTGCGGAGGTTGAGCAAAGTGGCTCCAAACGTTTGTTACTTTCTGAGGAATACATTCCTAAAATCAACGAATGCGTCTTGGACAAGACACTCACGATCAAGAAATGCATAGGTAATTTTAAATACGACATCTAAGCCTAAACGGAATTGAAATATTACGCTCATGAGATATACTGTCCAGCATGATCGGTAAAAGGAAGGCTTTAGGATAATGCTGAGGGGCAAGGACTGCACCGAGCAGATATACTACAGCAACGGCTTACAGCTTAAGAAACGGAAGCCGAAGCGCCGAGTTTGCACGTTGGCAGGTTCTCAGGAAATTTCAAGATGGGGTTTTGCGGAGAAGCCCCATTATGGACATTTAGACCAAATATTTAAGTATTTACAAATACTTGAATAAATTGTGTAGATTTGAGTTGTACGTGCACATTCTGTAATTTCAGTTGTTTATTTTTGGGCACCCTATGGTTTTTCAATACCCCCCACCAACGCACTTACTACAGAGGTTTTTCCAATTCCAAGTTGCTTCCCGCAGCCCAACTTGAAGTGCCGCTGTCAGGATCTTTCAGCGGCGTGGATAAAATCCATGGCGTTTTTAGCCAGGGCAATCGTCTTCGATTCTGCCACACCCTTTTTTCTGATACCGGTCGCAAATTCCGCCGACTTCGCTTCCACCGAGAAAGGCTGCCAGCTCGTCCTTCTTGCAGGTAAGAACGAGGCCATCGCACCCACGGTTGCAGGATGTTTCCCAGGTGGAGGTCGAACACTCGCTGGCATTTGTGCATTCGAAAATGGACAATCCTAAAAAGTGTTCTGAGACAGCAGAATTGATGTCGGATATCATCTCTTCGCAGACTACATCCTCTGATTTGTCTTTGGAGCAGGCAAAACCTGGAAGCACAGTTCCTGCCACGCTCAGATGCAAGAAGAATCTCAGAACCAATTTCACGATTTTCTCTCCTTTTTAGCCGTAGAGTCCTATTAAAGCATCTCGATCTTCATTATTCGGTACTCGCACTTCCTGAGGACTGAACGAATCCCACATCAATGAAGTTTGATCGGTAGGGTGGTGAGCCAGACCCATAGCATGCCCCAGCTCATGTGCCATCACTGAGCGGAAGTCAAAGGTTCCTGGCGGAGGGGTTGGGGCCTGCGACCAAACAGCAATCCGCGGATTACCATTAACCAGCAGGTTGGGAGTTTGCGTATTCGTCTGGCAAGGGGGCCATACCACCCGCATCAGCGGTTCAGGACGATTAGGAGCGGACGGAGAAATGCTATCAACAAATATAGGGATAACATTTACTGGAAACGGGCTCCCCGTATCACCCACCAAAACCACTTTCATCTGTGATCCAAGATTATTCCATAGGGTCGCAGCATCCTGAATGGCTCTGTCGCAAATATTTCCAAGGGTGGCGTGAGGTTTTGAAGGGATCCATCCCTGGACGCATTTATCCTGCGAGGGCGTAAAACTGTTCGAATGGAGTGGAGCCCGGGATATCCAACTGGCCTTTTTTGATCATGGCCATTATCTCAATGCCGGCAATCGTTTTCGCAGCCGACGTGAAGGTTTTAATGCCCAGCATGGGCCTTGTCCTTTGCCGGATCCGCCTGTGATCCTGCTCCACAATGTTGTTGAGAAATTTCATCTGCCCGAGCTCGATGTCAGTTAAATGTTCATCATTGAAAGCCTTGAAGCCGGCGGCGTTTGCTCCTGACTTGTCGGTATTGATCTTTCCGGGGACACCATGCTGACGAACGGCCTTTTTCAAAAACCTGAAAGCCGCTTTCTGATCCCTCTTTGCCGCAAGGAGAAAGTCTATCGTATCGCCATCCTCGTCCACGGCCCGGTAAAGCCATTTGAGATTCCCCTTGACCTTGATGGCCATCTCATCCCAAAACCAGCGGCCCGATACCGGCTTTTTCCTTTTTCTGAACTCGGCCTCCAGCTCCGGGGTATAGCGGAGGACCCACCGATGGATTGTCGAGTGAT
>NZ_DASQYZ010000268.1:0-3469 GCF_035638955.1 Oligoflexus sp.
ACGACGCGATGATCACCTGCGTTTCAAAAAGCGATGCCTGGAGTATCGTGCCACGGATCGTCTGCCAGGGAGCGAAAGGGCTGCATTGGTTTCTTCCGGATTGGAAGGCCAGCGCGGATGTGTGCTGCTTGTGGCCGAAAGGCCGGTCTGCGTCGGGCGCGGTGATGGAATGCGCTAAACTCCTCGAACTTGAGATCGGCCGGAAGTAAGCGAAGGAGGGTGTTGCAAACTGGGCTAGCATGATTAGCTCTGTTGCAAAAAATTTCTAGTGTTTTGACCTGGGGGTGAGTAGACCCTGGCGTTTCATCCAGAGCCCTTCTTAATACCGGACGGGAACCTCTCGGCTCATCCGGCTTGCCGGCCTCTCCCATTGTCCCAGAGGTGGTCCAAGGAGTTCCAAGACCTTCTTCTCAGGCATACCGGGGCGGACCTCCAGAAGCAGTTCAGGCCGAAAATTCTGGGCATATCGAACACCTTCGTTTGACGATCGGTGCCAAACCATCGACCAAATCGCTCCAGGCGGAGCGAGCCAGGCAAACATCCATGCAGGATAAAAGGCACTCAGCACGACCAGCCCCATACCAAGCACAGCCGTAGTCTTGATTGCAGCATGCTTTCGGGCAGAAAAACATACAAGAACCGCGAGCCCTAGCATTGCAACTACTATCCATCGGCTAAATGCTTGTATGTCATTCAAAAAGGGAATTATGTTTGGACTGTTTACCCATAATCCGAGCGTAGCGGCACTTGGCCAAACAAGGGCGGACGCCAGTAAGTTGCTCACCACTGTCGCAAGAAGGAAAAAAAGCATTGCCCACTTTGCCAATTTCCAGATCAAATGACCTGCCATGACTCTGCTGTTTTTCAACGTCGCATCTCCTTATGGGTAGCGGTCAGGATTCGGGAAATTTCCGCCATATCGTTGTCAACGCCAAGCAGGGCAGTGGGGCGATCCGGTAGGTTTACTCACCCCACTGCCCAGGATCTGCCGGAGAAAAAGTCCTAGGGGAGTGTATTTACATTAGGGTTAAAGTTTTTCCTTGCTGGGGCACGTTGAGCGTGCGGGCAAAGCTCAGCACTGACTGTGAAAATTCTTCGTGGTGCTCTATGAGGCCCATATGCTTTGCAGGTTTCAGCACCCTAAGAGTAGCGCGCGGTATGCGCTGGCTTATATACTGACTCGCATCGAGGCATGTACTCGTGTCTTTGTCACCGCCCACCACAAGAGTGGGCACAGGCAATTGCGGCAGGACCGGGCCAACATCAAGCTCCAACATGGCCAGTGCACCTCGCGCAAGCACCTTCGGAGAACCGTGTGTGCCCAGTTTGGAAACGGTATCAAGTTGCTCGCGCGTTTGCCCACCTGCAAAGGAACTACGCGCATTCGATAGATGCGAGAGACCGTTTTGGTAAGACAATTTTTGCATTACCCGCACAAACGGACTTACAACGATGGTGAACTTGAGGAGAGGTTCGATGACGGCTTTCTGCAGGGCGGCAGCCAGCTTGCGCCGCTGACACGTATGCACAGGATTGATGTAGGTCGTGTGCGCCAGGACAATTCCCGCAATTTTTCGAGTGAAAGATTCGGGAAAAGCAGCAAAAAACGTCTGCGTGATCATCCCACCGATACTGTGCCCTACAAGCAAAAACCGCTCGCCCCCAACCGCATCCAACACAGTATTCAGATGTGAAGCTAAATTGGCAAGACGATAGTCATGATTGCCGGGTTCGCTCGAATGACCCAAGCCTGCCAGATCCAAAGTCACGACCCTGTATTCTTTTTCAAGCTTGCTGCGAGCATACTTCCAGATAGAACTGTTCATACCCCAACCGTGAACGAGCACAATCGTCAGCGCGCTGTGCATTCCCGAACTTTCAACATTGATTTGTGCATCGTCCGGGGTCTGTACGCGCATGCGGGTGGAGTGTGCCCCCGTGGCGCTCTGAGCAGGATCATCTGCAGGCCTAGCGAGGCGCCCCAACAGGAAGGGCATAATGAATCTGCCCGCAACACTCATGAGCAGCAGAAGACTCCCAAGAATTAACGCAAAGGTAGGAAAATTCAACCCCACATCCCACTCAAAATTCAAAACCCTTTCGGTGCCGACCCATTCCAGGACACGACTGGCTTCATACCATTTCCATAATAGGTAAACGGCGAGGATGGGGACAGCCAGAGACATAAGGCCGAGGAGCCAAATAGAAAGAATGGTAAACGGAAGCATAGGGTTCTTCCTTTATACTGAATGTTGATCTCGAAGCCATTTGGCTCCCACTCAGCGTTATGCAAAACGCTTTCCAAGTCCTCCGTGATACCTGGTAACGCTGGCCTGCAAGGTTCGGCCTCGAAGCGTTCCTGAACGAGGCTCATTCAGAGCTCAATGTTGTGAAGACGCGCGCTAAGCCAATTTCCTAGCTCGCGTTTGACGTTTTCTATCCTTTTGACATCGCTATCTCACAGGACGCTGGTCCTGCTCTACGGCTTGGTTCAGATACGTATTTTGCCGAGTATATACAGCCGCTAATCGTAGAGGCGTCAGTCCTAGCCTATCCACATTTATTTTCGTCGGTTCGTTGACCCCGGTCGCCGTACTGGGAGAGCCTTTGAAGCTTTCTTTTCGTGCTCGGCCAGTCGCCAGTGCGGGGCTGGTTGCTGCACGTGAATGATGGAAGGCGGCCGCATCCCGGCTGGTAGCAGACCAGTTTGTGGCATCTGGAGATGACCCAGTTAGGCACAATGCTTTAAGGGGGTTTCGGCCCAGTCCTTCCAAGTAGACTGCCAACTACGGCAATCAGCTCAGCCGGCTCGGCAGGCTTCACGACATGGGACTGAAATCCGGCCAGTAAAGCCTTGCGTCGGTCCTCGGATCTGGCAAAGGCTGTGAGTGCAACAGCAGGCACCTGTCCGCCTTCCTGCGGAGGGAGGGACCGAATCCTCAAGAGCAGGTTATAGCCATCCTTATCCGGCATTCCAATGTCACTGACTACAACATGTGGACGAAACCTTGTGAAGAGTTCAAATCCCTGATCGGCTGAGTTTGCAGTTGCAACCTCAGCGCCGCATGATGCAAGGATGCGCATTGCAACCCGGCGCGAGTCCGCCTCGTCGTCAACAATCAAGATTTTAGCACCACTCAGGTCGAGCCGATTCCTTGAACGAGGATCGATCCGAAGATGTGGGTATTTCGGACGCGTGAATATAGGATAGAGCCAGAGGCAAAGTGATTATGAACGTTGCTCCTTGCCCTTCTCCTGGACTATTGACCTTGACTGATCCGCCATGCAGCTCAGTTATCTGCTTTACAATGGAAAGTCCGAGTCCAAGCCCCCCATGCCTCCTGGTGTGTGAGGAGTCTGCCTGGCGAAAACGATCGAACACAAAGGGCAGAAAGTCTTCGGAGATACCAGAACCTGTGTCAGAAACGGCAATTTCCATGTGTGAGTTCACTCGTCTCGCCGTGATCTG
>NZ_DASQYZ010000269.1:0-3065 GCF_035638955.1 Oligoflexus sp.
TTGTTAGTTTCTGACCCACCGAGGGCGATTTGGAGGCGGGGGTGCTGAAACCTGAGGCTGAATCAGCCGGGAACGTCACGACGGTGACATCGTAACGACTGACGCCCAGAGAAATGTCATATTTGGGGTGGCGCTTAAAGCTCACTGCCTTGACCTTGGCGAAGTATTTCTCTTCGCCATTTTCCACTCTCTTGCCGAGCACATACAGTTTGGGATCTGATGAATCCAAACCTTCCACGCAGTGACCGGCTGTGATCATTTTCGTTTTACTCACGAATGTGCCAGTACAAGTGCCGGGACTCCCTTCACGTGCAGCATAAATCTGTACAACCGATGAATAGCTGCTGTCGCTGATCACTTTTCCATTTGTGACTTTTGTCTCGCTGTTTTCTTTGGATGCTCCGCAGGCGACCAACACGGAAGCCACCATTCCAGTTGCCAGGATTCTACCAGCTATGAACGTTCTCTTCATTTTAACACCCCTTTGCTGTCCTGGAAGCAACCTTAGCTGGTATTTGGCTGTCTGGCCAGGATTCAATTGCGTTTTCTGAAAATTGATTTCCACTCTGTCAAGCAGATTGCTCAACATGGAAGCATCATGCGTAACCTCGCAGCATGTGGCGGGATTTCCTTGGTTGGGTTGCGTTTGCAGAAGCCGAGCGAGGGGAAGCAAGGATTGGCGAACGATCATGCAGCGACGGAATGGAAGATCTCTGCAGAGGTATCACCCTTTGCTCTGACCTGCCGTTTTCGAATTATTCTCATCGACTCAAAGCCACCAATTGTAATCCTTGCAGTTCGAAACCTCCCAAAGCGCGGGCATATGATAATTCCGAGCTGTGACTGCCCTGAAACTATCGAACCAACCTTTAAATTTTGATTGCTCGTAGACCACACGCGAAATCCCAGAACGTTGCGCAATGGATTCACCTTAGAACTTTGGTAACGTCAGGACAGGCCTGATCTGAAGCATGGATCTTTGCTGTTTTGATTGCCTGCACGCTTTGTCTTACGATCTCCTCTTGAACAGGTTGTGGGGTTCCCATCATCAGCCGGTCTTGCAGAATCAAAATCTGCGCTTCTTCAGCGGCACCGAAATCGCGGGCTCTCCTTCTAAAATCCAAGAGGGTCGTGATACATCCTGAAAAGTTGGCCTTAAGGAGCACATCAAGCGAGCAGCTCGCCGGCACATTGAGGGACTTGCCTGCGGCAGCCTTAAATGCGGAGAGTTTTTGCCTTTGCAGTTGGTTGAGGACATAGCCGTCCGAAAGATATCCAGGCGTTAACAGTACAGATGTCTTCATAAGCTGGGAATCAGACATCGCAGCAGAACCTTCTTTATAGTAAATGCAGCGACTCTTATATCCATATTGGTCAATGATTGCCCTTCCGGCGGGATCCTTCTTCTCAATCGACCAAAGTATAAGCTTGGCCCCATTTACATTGGCATAGCTCACAAAGCGGCTGAGATCGGAACTTTCACCTTCACGAGACGACCCACAGTTAGCAAGGGAGAAACCAAAAGCCAAAACCAGAAAAAACGGGACAAAAGCTTTCAACAGGCTCTTCATGAAGGTCTCCTTAATTTGCGTTCTCGAACATATTCCACTCACAGTCTACCGCAGGAAAGTGAGTCAAAAGTTCAGATGTTCTCAATACTTTCTTCGTACAAGTTAACAGATCACATCTCAACAACTGTATGGGCTATTCAATTCTTGAACCGTTATTGGGCGCGGATAAAACCTCAACCGGACCTGCGAAGAATCGTAGAGAATGCGACTGATTTAGATGGATTCCATCTTTGCAGCTGTCAAATATTTTGGCTACCAGGATGTGGTACTTTTTCGCGCCAGACAAAGTGTTTGACTTTGATCCTTTGAGTTCGGCCTTTGAACAAAAAAAACGTCCGAAGAAAAATTGGAGCGCTAGAGCACTTCCAGAGTTCGGGAGCACAAATCTGAATCATGGCCGAAGTCGCGTCCGCCAGATAATATGGAATATTTTACAGCTGGTTAAAGATGGTGAAATTTTGATTGCAATCTCCTTGCACCGTCTTGCCTGCTTGAACTTTTAAACATTTCCCGCTGTAGCGATTGCGGAGTCGGAATCCGGCCGAACTCGTCATGAAGTATTCCCAGGATTGATCGGTCGTGTTGGTACAAGTTTTTTGAACCACCATGCCACCTTCCGACGTGCTCAACACCGACATGCACTTATTCGACAAATTCGATTTAATCGAGAAGGTTGTGTTCACTCCAGCCACCAAGGAAAATTGCTGGTTCTGAGCCGCGGCACATGCGGCCGATGAAATCTGAACATATTCGCCAGTGCCAATCACGTTTAAACAAGCATTCACATCGACGGCACGGAGGCCAACGTTGTTGCCGGCTGCTGTCACACCCGTTGATGTCGAGGGCTGCGTCGCAGTAGATGGAGTCATGGCGTCTGACTGTGCACCCTTGGCGGCTGCGAGTTCCTTTACAAGACGGTCGTTTTCGGCTTTCGTTGTGGCCAGCTGCTGCTCGAGACTGACATTTTTATTGTTGAGATCAGTAATCTGAGTTTCCATGGCAGTTTTCCGCGCCTGCAGATCCTTGATCGTCTGCTGCATCTCGACCTTTTCCTGTTCCGTGAGGGTCTTATTGCCGACCAATTGTTCATTCAGGGCTTTGATTTGAGCACCAAGATCCAAGGCTTCTTCTTCGAGTTTTGTCTTATCGGTGTCGAGCTTCGACAGAGCCTCCGACTGGGCACGAATTAAGCTTTCCAGCTCGGCGGTACGCGCATCTGCGTCAGCCGCGGCCTGCCTACCCAGTCCGCTAGTCCCTAAATTGGGGGCGGGTCTTGTCGATCCGCAACCCAAGACCAATACGTTAAGGCTCAGGATCATCATCACTTGAATCAAGGTGGTCACGTTCATGTTCGAATCCTCTGTTTCTGCAGGGCATGGGGATACTGCGATATGGGCAGGTACACCATTCGTGCCAGGTCCCAGTCACGACGCAGCATCATTGCTTTGCACGAAAAATATCCGGCCCTTGGTACCCCTTCCGCATTATAGCTTC
>NZ_DASQYZ010000270.1:0-17565 GCF_035638955.1 Oligoflexus sp.
GTTTCACTGTCTACGCTTAGTCCATTTCGTTACCTCCAGGGACTCAAGACTCGTTACGCGGTGGGGCTGACTTCCCCTTCCGCTGCGGGACTTTCACCCGCGAGATACACGCCGCTTATCTTGGCGCACAAAGAATGCTGAACGTAAGCTTCCGAAGTCGGACGTTGCCTCGAATTGATCGGCTAGGTAAAAGGCCAGCCCTTCCATGTTAGATCGCATTAAAAAAAACCTCCTCAGGAGGAGGATTGCATCTCCCAGGAGGCAGCTTTAGTCGATAATATAGATGACTTGATCAATTTCTAAGCATTCTTTCCGGGACCCTGCAGCTTAGCCTTGGCTTAATTAACAATTAAGCTGCTGGCTTTGAAAAGCGAACTTTCTCAATAACAGCTTTGGCGACATCATCCACTTCTATTTCATTTTGGCTATCTTCCAGCATGGCTTTAATCGAACAAGGTCGGCTTAACTCAAGTCCTAATCTCTCCATGACTAGAATTTGTGTAGAATGCTGCATTTCCCTGTTATCTCGCAGGATATTTGATAGAGATCCTTTATCCAGGCCCAGAATGGTTGCAAACTGATTAGCTTTCACACTTAAAACTTCCTGTATCGCGTTGAGCTCCGCAGAAGAAAGTGACCTCTCCTTAAACAGAACAGCACTATAATTCTTTTCTATAAAAATTAGAGCTATCGATCTCGACATTCTCCCGGGCGGGGACCGCAGGGGTAAGCATAAAAAGCATTCTCTGGTTGCTACCATTAGGCAGAAAGCGTCCTGGGGCCATTCGAGGGAATGAAGCTCGAACAGAGGAATATCGGCTAAGACAGATCCGGGAAACCGAGAGAAATCAAGGCCTGGCTCAGGAACTAAGGGACTTGAAATCGTCTGATTCCACCGACACGATACGGCGCGAACGCAGGACACTTATAATAGAGAATGAGCGGATTAATGTCGTGCTAGCAAAACACGGAATTGGTGTGGGCCAACAGAGAAGAATGAGCGGCTTCGCTATCGATCCTAATCTCAACTATCTTCTTTCACTTTTTATAGCAAAAGTTCAGGTCTCTGTTGATGTCGATCATGATATTGGATTACTTGTACTTAGCACAGGAAACAAGGGTTTTCTATCAAATGCTTTGGAGAGAATGGTTTTGTGAAGTTGAAAACTGTGGCTTTATCCTCAGGCAAAAGAGTATCCTTCATACTGATCCCGCCTTTCCATTGCGCACTCCCGGGAGTATCGGCTGGCTGCCGTGATCCTGGCCGAACCTCTATTGCTTACGTTTCCAGCTGATAGGCCAGGAATTTGAGTAAAAATGTGCTGCCATCCGAGGCGGCACTCAAGGACCTAACGTTAAAAAATGTTTCTTCCGAATTCAAATTTTGCATATCACTTCGCGTTTTTTTACAAAAAACATGATGCCAAACGGGTTCCGATTTAAAGATTGATTGTTCCCAGGTTCAGGGCGGCTCCTGCCAGGAGCTTCAAAAAATTTGCCCTTCAATATCGCACTCGAAAAACCCCACTTTTCTCGTGAGCTTTTTTTCGCTTGTTATCACCCTGTGTCGTGCGCGTGTTCCTGTGGCCGAGGGCAGCCTGCACATCCTCGAGCGGAGCACCGATGGTATCAAGACGATGGCCCGTAGAGGTCGCGCGTCCTGAGTGCGGCGAATAGCGGCGAAAACTGTCCTGCCCAATTCCGGCCCGTGCGAGTCGAGCTTTCATAAAGCCCTCTCGCGCCTATTGCCTAATCCCTAAATTGATTACGCAAGTAGGAGTGATGCCAGGGAGATGACCTGTTTCACCCTTTCAAAGGTTTGTGACTGAGCCCTCGATGCAACAGTTATTTCTTTGGAGACCTGAACCATTTCGGAGATACTCAAGCCGTGTGCCTGATGTTCACCAAGTGTCTGTTCCTTTGAGTAATAGTTTAGCTTCATTTGGACTTTGGAGGCAGGACGTGGACACCTTCCTATGTGTCTGGGGTCAACTCGAAATAGGGGGTTACTTTCGCTGGCGAGAGCTGCATGACGAAAGGTAAATTGAGTTGAACCTACATTAGTGAAGAATCAGAGGCAGGACGCTTGTCAAATCTTAAAAAGTTTTTCCTTTCATTTCCTTTTAATCCGGAGGGGCTTAACGCCATGCGCCTACTTTTTACAACAGGTGTTGCAGGTGCCTTATTCTTCATTGATTTTCGGCTCTATGCGGGAAGTGCCGGAGTCGTAGTCCACGACCAGGTGGAGACAAGTGAAACGCGTGCGACCACTGAAACCCTCATTATAGGCGACAGCATATTCGCCTTAAATGGCTTGATCGGCAGCACACTTGAGAAACTCTCGTCCCAGGATATCGATTCGTACGCAGGCATTGGTGCCGTCATGAGCGGCATTGTTCGCCAGTATCAGAGGTCGCGAGAGTATGGCTTTGCGCGGACCGTTATCATGAACGGAGGGGGCAACGATGTATTGACCAACATGGGACCTTGCCGCGCGTTTACTCAAAGCTGCGTCGCTGTTATCGACAGTGCCATAAATCAGGCCGCGGATCTTGTGGAGCAGATGGAAAGTGATGGAGTTGCAAGCATCTACTACCTCGGCTACTATTATACGACTGGCCTTGCCTCGGGCCTGGACCAAGCGATCGACTATGCAATGTTGCGCATGCCGGATATTTGCGCAGGAACTCAAATTCGCTGCGAAGTCATTGACACCCGAGATGCGATGCAAGGTGGCAGCACGATAAGCTGGGACGGAATTCACCCGAGTCGAGCGGGGTCGATAAAAATGGCTGGTTTGCTGTGGGAGAGAATGCAGGCGAATGGCACGGACTAAATTTGCCAGAGGCTTCGTCTGTTTTAACACGAGACTTCAATCAAAACAGATGCCATTGAGTGTAGCTGGAGATGGACTCCCCACCAATAATTGGAAGGGAGAAATCGATTATGGTAGGTTGATGCTCTGAGATCCAGTCGGGCCGGCATTTGCATAAAAGGCCCATGGCCAGACCGCCAAGGGCCTCTGCGTCTTCCATCCTAACGTAATCTCATATTGCCAGATCGTACCTTAGCCGTTGCAGCAGCACCTCGACTTGCCCCAGCTGCAAGACTTCATGATGTCAAACCCTCCAACATTCTGGCACCACCATTCACACTCCCTCGCCCAGTCCCAACGGCATTCGCTCGCGTACTTGCATGCCCGTCTTTCGTTAAGCACGCTAGCTCCTTTTGGTTCAGCGGGAGATGTTGGGAAATCAAGGTCGGCAGGGGCCTCTTCAATAACCTTGGGATAGTCGCCGGACTCGTCAATCATGATTTTGGGAGATAATTCCGTTTCCGCTCGGGGTGCATCGCCAATGGCAGTTGTAGACATCCCCAGAAACAAAAGCAATGAGCACGAAAACTGTTTCAATAACATAAAATAACCTCCGTTTACTAAGAATGTGCATTCTTTTCGACCGCATTTCATGGATATCCCCTTTCATGCGGATGTTGCGGCACAACATTGAGGGAGGGACTCCCCATGAAGGATTGGTAAAGCTGTTTTCTTGGGAAGTATCCTGGCAAATGCCAATCTCGGAGTTGACGGCCGTTCCTCGAAAGATCCCGCCCGGCAATCACCTCAGTCGCCTCCTGTAACTCATCCCATCAGCCCAACCCCAAATCAAGATTCAACCCCTCCTGAAGTGACCTCATTTCACCAGGAAGGTCTCGAGCGCATTGTCGTTAAGTTTTCTGAACCCGTTCAGAGAATAGACAAAATCACATATGATCCAGGTCTTGAGACTCCCACTTGGGATGAAAACCGCACAACTTTAACGGTTACCGTTGATCAAAACAAACTGGAGAAAGGCAAACCAACGGCACTCCGCCTGGCCGGTCTTGTTGATAACGCCAATGTTCGAAATCCTCGAGAGGTGGCGATACGCCTTGACGCTCAAGCGCCTTTGCTACATGGAATCGAAATCGTTGACGCCCATACTGCGCTGCTGATTCTTGACGAAGATCCGAAGATCTCAAATCAGTCGACCGTCACTCTCAACGCAAGCTTGACAGGCACTCTCTCTGCTTCGCCTTCAAGCGAAAAGCAGCTGATCGTACAAATTCCGGGAGTGGACCTGAGAGCAAGAGATAGCCACCAGCTCGTCGTTGAATGGCATCAAACAAAAGTTATAATAATGCAGGCCCTAAATATCCAGATTTGTTGCGTTTGCAAACTCTGACCGAGGAACTGTTCTGGCGGTAGAGTATTGTCTACACGCATTGGCTCTTGCGGAAGCTGATTAATTTTAAGAAGAGGCCATAGCATGAAAAAAGCGATATTAATCGGCTGTTTGATCATTGCAGTGGCTTCTCTTGTCTACTTTACGAAGTCGCCATCAAAAGAAGCAACGTCGCAAGTCACAGGCACGGGAACTCAACTGCAAAATGCTGAAAGCAATCCTGATTCACAAGTAACCCAGACAAACCTCGAAGAGATAAAACCGATTCCGGCTCTCGACAACTCTTCTCCAGAGCCAAAAGGCACCGTTTCAGCTCCTGAAAAAAATCAGGAATGGTACAAAAATTTCGAGGCTTCTTTGAGTGAAAACGCTACAGGCCAAGGACTTACCCAGGAAGTCGCTGACTGCCTTTTGTCTGCTGCCAGGCAGAATATCAATCAGGAAAACCCTCTGGACTTTGATGCGCTTTCAGACGCTTGCGCTGCCAAACATCATCTCTCCGAAGTTCAGCGCGACGCCCTTCGCAAGTCGTTTAGAAAATCCATAAGTTCAAGTCATGCCCTTATAGATATGGACAAATGGAAAGCCTGCATGCTGACCACATATAAGGCTGGAAGCTGCATTCCCGACCTTATACGAGAAAACGTCGAAGCATTTTATACCCAAAAGTCCGGCAATGCTCCGATGAAAAAAGAAGCTTTTGAGCAGGAAAGACAGACCGAAATAGAAAAGATTTTGGACATTGCCTTGAAGGAGTGCCCGAAATCTCTGGATCGACTCAATGGAGTATATGCGATTGAATGTACGTAAACTGACGAGTTTTTCAGATAGGATCCAGGCCGATATCATTAAGAGCCTTCTTGAATCGAACGAGATTCCTGTCATGGTGCAGCATGATTCAGCGATAGGTTACCCTGGCAACGCCTTCTCAGCTGACGGTTTTCACCTGTTCGTCCCAGCAAACCTATACGACGAAGCCATGGAAATGATCTCGCTCGGCACCCCCTACGGGCAGGATTGAAGGGCCTCACCTTTAACTTCCACGCATAAAGCCACGGGAAGTGCCTCATGCAAGATAAGCCCTAAACGATTGAAGAGCAGCCTGGCCTTGACTCCTATGGGGAGAAGTATGGGGCCGCCTGGTTCCGATAAAACCTCAAGGCCGTCTGCGGTGACGCCGACCAGCAGGTCCGCTTCCTGCGCCCCCGGCCGGAGTTTTACGGAAGCTTCCACAAACAGGTCGGAACCCGACAGCACGGCCACCTCGAGTCCGGCCAGGAAAGGCTTCTCCACATGCCAAGCCGGTTGCGCCAGCTGATATTCCTGGAGCGCCTGAGCGAGTTCATTGCTGTTAATCGACAGACGATAGCTCAGCTGACCCATGGCCTGCTTTCGTAAATTGACCCAGGCCTGAAACCAGGCATCTTCGAAGGCCGCATCGTCCACATCAGTCGCGAAAGCGAAGCCCTGATTTTCCAGGATTTCTTTGATCCCGCTGAGCAGGAAACGGCGGCGTTCATTCGTGAGCACGGAATCTCCCCTAAGTTCCAGAGCCAGTGCGCGGATATCCTGATTCGCATTGACCTTGGCTTGGGCGAGTGTAAGCTTTAAGTCAGAAAGTTTAAGAGTCGGCTTTAGGGGTGGGATGAGCAGAAAATTCGATTCGACCTTCACTCCAATCAAACTTTTTAACTGGCTTTGGGCGGAAGGACTGATTTGATTGCTGAGCACGCTCTCCTCATAAGCCGGCAGCCCCGTATAGTAGAAACCGTCGCTGAACACGCCGAATTTGATGGGGCCGAAGCTGAATCCACGGAGCTCAGGTTTTGGACACGTGCCTTGGGACATTGCTGTAGAAGGTCCTGCCGTGCTTATTGTATTGCTATTGCCGATCAATTCGTCATCCAGATCTGCAATTTCCTTACTGGTATCCTTGACAGTTTTGGTCAGATTCGCAATATGGGCCGCGTTGGCAACCGCTTTGGCGTCCGCCTCAGCGCAACTGCTAAACTGGTCCTGCTTGAGGATATTAAGCCTTTCGACGGCAGCTCTTTCATCACTGCGCAGGCTTGCGTATTCTGCCAGCGCCCCATCCAGAGCCTTCTTTTCGGCGTCGCACTTGACTGGTCCACCCCGAATCCTGCAGCAATTGGACCATTCATCCTTTACCGTCTGCACACGGACACGGCTATCGATCAGTGCACTGCTGGAGGCGGTGACGATTTCGGTTTGGCTGGCTGTCTGAGTTGTTTTCTGCGAACAAACGGCGGCTGCCTTGTTGTTGGTTTCGATCACTGACGCCAGCAGATCCTGACTACTCCCCAGCTGTTTTATCAACCAGAGCCGTGATTCTGCCAGCAGAGATTCTCCAGCGAGCTCCGTCTCCACTGCGGTGCAGTTGGCGGCCATTGAGACTTCCTCGGCCGAGGCCCGGATCCAGGACGTCATTAATATCAAAACCGCGGCGTAGTGAACCTTCCTGCGTTGTTCCATACTGTTTCCTTTCCTTTATAGCTGGAGCAAGGGTTTAAGCCCCTGCTCGAGGTTCTGGACGATGGCTTGCCATTCCTGCGCTTTGGCCTGTTCCCGACGCGTTTGTTTTGAGAAATCTCGCAAAAAGCCTGCTGACTGATGCCCAGATCGTGGCAAATATCCGCTGCTTTTTCAACGGATTCCTGATGCCTGATGGCAATAAAGTTATTCAGATACTTCACCGCCGGAGCTCAATGTCGGTTGAATATTCATGATTGAAAGCCTTGAGGCCAGAGGCGTTGGCTCCTGATTTGTCTGCGTTGATCTTTTCTGGCACTCCATGCTGACGAATGGCCCTTTTCAAAAACCCCATGGCCGCTTTCTGACCCCGCTTTGCCAACAAAAGGAAGTGCCGTCCTCTGAAGCTCAGTGCCATAATCACTCCCTGGGCAGGGTGAACTTGCGAATATGACGAGTCCCAGGTCAAAATACCAGATTTTTTGCAACAGAACCCACGCGGGGTGATCGTGGGAATCACTTCCCATCGCGAACACCACCGTAGCACCATTTTTCCAATACGATTCGCATCCTTAAAGCAACGCCGCGCTCTTTCTTCGTGCCTGGACACTATCACACGCTGGGCGATCATTGAAGCCTCCAATGATATCGATGTCTTGGGAGGTTACGGTGGAAACGTGCTCGCTAGTGCCTACTTCCATTATCGCGTGAAGATAGTGATCCTTTTGGGAAGTTCGAGTGGCGTATTTTTTGTAAGGTTAAAACAACCCTTCACGAGGATTTGCCATGAATCTGCACGGTGGATTGCGAAACAGAAAGAAGAGAATGTGGTCCTGACTGTTTCTCTACGCGACATCCTTCGGCGTGGGCTTTTGGTTGGGACTGTTGCTCTCTGAATTGGTCGCGCGCATGCCGCGATTGTGGAGTTGAACGATGAACGCGATTCAGAAATCACTTTTGATCATTGGCTTCTTTGCACTCGTTGTGGCTTGCAAATCGAAGCCGCCTGCAGCCACAGGTTATAAAGCGAGGTTGGATGAGGGTCGAGGAGCTGCGGGCAGTAATATCGTTGTTCAAGGCACGATGCTGTGGAATACAAAGTGCATGGGCTGCCACGGACCCTTGGCAACGACCGATAAGCTTCGCTCCATGAAGACGAAACAGGAAGTCTTGGATGCGAAACTGGGGCAGCCAGCTCATGATTCAGTGACCTGGCCCAATGACAATGAGGCAACAGCACTTGTGAAAGTGCTTAATCCCTAGCGGCGCCTGGGGTTCTGTTGCGCCTGGGTAAATCCTTACTATTATAAAGGAAACCTCGGGAGGCCGACCGCAAGCTCAATGAAGGCGCCACCCAGGCTGAATGCGATCGCCTGAAGTGTAGAACTTCTGGCTCGATCTGACTTTGTCTGTAAGATTCTGAAACCCCAGACCGGTCCTCATCCTCGCCTCACACCGCTGCTGGTGCCTCATTCTTTCCAGATGGTATGACCTCCAAGCTGCCACAAGGATAGCCATTTCCGCAAAAAGTCGTGAAAAGCCCTCGCCCTCCTCAAGCCAATGGGAATGGGTACGAAACTTGTTACGTGGCGATGTTTGCCTTCATGTCGGCGGCAGAGGGAGAGTCTCTTGCACAGGATCGAGTCCTTCCAATTTAAGGTTCGATTTCGTGTGAGGTTCATGATCGTCGCGCTCCTTCTCTTTGCGGTAGAGGTGTACGCTGGGGTTGATGATTCGGTCGACCTTAATGATTTTAGAGCGCTTGAAATCCAGATGAAGGATAACCCCTCCTGGGTGATAGACTGGCTCAAACGCAATCTGACTGGTATCGATCGGAAGCACAGCCCCAAGGCCTGGGTCAGGGCAATCTTTGCTTACGGACAGTTGAATGACGATGGTTTTGATGAATTAATTCCGACTCAGGACGTACAGAAAGCAACAGCCCTGGCCTTGAAGCTGAAGCTGTATGTGGAATGGAGTGCTATACGCGCTCAAACGATTAACGGCAGCGAGGATTCGCAGGATAGAAAGCTTGCCGGCCTTGCGAAATTAATTGATGAATTACGCATCCAGGGTGATGAACAGGCTCTGACGTATGCGCTGGCCGTGTACGCAGCTAAAATGGTGGTTCACCGTGATTTGAATCATGCCATGCGCCTCCTTCATGAGGCTCAGGATCTCCTCAATCGTCAGCCTCAAAGCTGTGTTTTTGTTTTCGATACGGTCAAAAGTTTCATGGCCATGGCCCTCCTCTACCAGGGCCAGCGGGATGCTGCAATAGGCACCTATCAGAGTATGGAGCAACTTTTTCGAAAGCTGGGTATTCGGGCCGCACGCGCCAGGGTTCTTTACAGTTTAGGTCTCGCCGTCTTCAGAAAAGAGGAGAAGCAGGGCAGCACCAGCGCTGAGCCGTATTTTAGAGAATCGCTCCGGCTGGCCACGGAGATTGGAGCCAAAGCGGACATAGCATCAAGCTTTTACGGGTTGAGCCTCGTCAAACTGCTCGAAAAAAAGCCTGAGGAAGCCCGGCTCCTGGCTCAAAACTCACTGAAACTCTACAGTGAATTGGAAGACAGTTTATGGATTGCCTATCTGGAAAAGCAGCTGGCGCGGGTGGAATTGGATGCCGGTTATTATGCCAAGGCACTGGTTCATGCTGAGAGAGCGCAGAGCCAGGAAATGCTCAGTGACAAAACCCACCAAAACTCACTTGAATATGTACAGTACAAGGCCCACCTGGGGCTGAGCGACACCAAAAAGGCCCTGACGTTTCTCAAGAAGTATATGGAGAGCTTCGAGCAAATCGCCGCCAAAAAGGAAAAGGAGGAGTACAATCGCGCGGCGGTGAATCTTGGGCTCCAGTATGAAGTCGAGCGCAATGCAGCACTGGCAAAACAGAATGAGATGCAGTTCGAGCAGATTCACCTTCTCAACAAATTTCGCATCGTCTCCATCGCGGCCATTTCGCTCACCCTCCTGGTCCTCTGTGTGCTCTATGTCGTGCAGCGCCAGTCCCGCGAACTTCGGGCCAGCCGCGAGGTCATTGAAAGCAGCCGACAGGACATGCGCTCGATCCTCGATAACATTAAAATTGGCGTCTTCAGCATTTCCGATCCGCTTCATTTCCGGGTGGACCCGGAACGCTCCAAAAGCCTTCAGAATGTGCTGGGGGCGGACCCAGGTGAGGACTATACGATTGACAGTCTGCTCCTGGACCACTCCAATCTGGATCGGAACAGAATTGATACGATCCATTCGTGTCTGGCCGGAGCCATTGGTGAGAATGCCGTCAACTTCGAAATGAACTCCGAGCAGTTCCCGAGCGAGCTCGTGGTGCATGTGGGGGGTCAAAGACGGATCATCGATCTCGACTGGAGCGTCACCCTTAAAAGCGATGGTGAGACCGTCCAGCGTGTTCTGGTCTCCTGCCGTGATGCAACTGATCTACGAGCCTATCAGGAAGCCTCCATGGTTCAGAGGCGGGAGCTGGGTCTTATCGAGGAGCTCATGCAGATCCCCCATGAGCGCTTTCTGCTGTTTTGCGCCTCGGTTCGCAAGGCTGTCGAGGAGAATCGGCAGATCCTCGGAACGATTGCCGGTATGGAACGTTCATGGCTGGAGCGGGCTCTTAAGATGATCTTCATCAACCTTCACACAATCAAGGGCGGGGCGAGAACCCTTGGATTCAAGGAGCTGGCACTTTCCATTCATCAGGCGGAAGGCGTCGTAATTCAGATTCGGGCAGGAAGCCTGCCCTTGGACACGGAAAGCCTGCTCAAGGATTTCTCGGAAATCATCAGCCGCATCGACGAATATGCCTTGATAGCGAAGGAAAAGCTCAACCGTAACGATGCCGCGGTCGAGAATGTCAGCCTCAGCCGCTCCTATCTGAAAACTCTGTTGGATGGACTTTTGACTAGAGAATTATTGACGTATCAGAAGCTTGAGCCCTTGATGGGCGCAGCCTATGTTCCCGCCAGCCGCCTCGTCCATGAGGCCGAGGCTCTTCTGCCCCGGCTCGCGAGGGACCTGGAAAAGCCTCTGCCGCAGGTCCATAAAATCGGGTTTGACGGAATTTTCCTGGATCATGAGTGTTACACGATATTGACCGATTCCCTGAAGCACCTGATCCGTAACAGCATGGATCACGGCATAGAGTCTCCTGAAGAGCGCTCAGACCGGGGAAAACCTGAAAGTGGGACTTTCACCTTTGAAGCAGGTCTGACGGCAGAGGGTGACTGCATCCTGAGTCTGTCGGACGATGGCCGTGGGCTGGCCCTCGGGAAAATCAGGGCCATTGGAGTTTCCAAGGGGATCCTCAACGCCCATCAGAAGTATGAACCAGGTGATATTGCCGAACTCATCTTCAAGGAGGGATTTTCCACGGCCTCGACCGTGACCGAAATTTCCGGCCGCGGCGTTGGGATGGGAGCGGTTCAGGAATTCATTGGCCGGCTAGGCGGGAGTCTTCAAATCGAATTTATGGGGGACGCCGGTGAAGAGTATGCTCGTTTCAAATTTTCCATTCGCATCCCTGCTGAGCATATAAGACAGCTTACAGCGAATGAAGGAAGTGGTTCTGAAATCAATCTGCACATGGCCACCTGATATGCAGGATTTGGAACTCAGTCTGACACAACGCGCTCCCGCAGTCGGGTGTGTAAGGACTCGGGATCCTTTTGGCGCTCGATTGCCGATTTGACCAAGCGGAATGAGAAAAGACGCCATCGGCGCCACCTCTTATCACCTATAATGGTGGCCGCCTCGAGGTGAATCTCAAGAAGTCTGTGCTGTCTTTTGCGGCAAAACGGGATCAGTAAGCGGCGGGAAATGTTTGCGACCGAGCCAATAAAACCGAAAAATAGGGAAATTTCTAGCAGGAGCTGGTGGCAAAGTTGCGAAGGATGTTTGGAATAAAGGTAGCTCCAACAAACTACCCGATCAAGCGCATTGCATAAGAGCAAAAGCTCTTATGCAGATCATGAATGCGACGAGTTCATTGGAAGATTTGAAGTCTAAAGCGCATCCCCCGGACATAAGAGTTCATAGCCTTACAGGTGATCGCGCTGGCCAGTTAGCTATAGATATCAATAAGACAAGTGGTTGGCGTACTGTTTTTGTGTGGAGGGACAATATTTTCCATGATGTTGAGATCGTCAATTACCACTAAGAGAGGTTGTTTTGGATAGGCTTTTAGCAGATCGTTGCACCTGGCAGAAGGTGGGAACTCCGCCGGCGAGCACCAGTCGATCGCCAATCCAGGATGATCCTGGCGCTTTCAGGTGATGGTGATGAAGAAAGGCCCCATCATGGAATCGACCGTCCCTAAATTTTTCACGCCCCAACTCTATAAGCTCCTGCATTTTAACAGGCTTGGTGAGGTAGGCGTTGCATCCAGCCTGGCGACACCGCTCCCTTCTCTTCGCGCATGGCGTAGGCCGTCAGGGTCACGATAGGACGTTCGTAGCCTTCATTGCGCAGCTTAGCGGTAGCCTCATAGCCGTCGAGCTTGGGCATCTGGATGTCCATCAAAACCACATCATAATCCCCGGCCTGCGCCATCGTCACGGCTTCTTCGCCGTCGCCCGCGACATCAACTGTGGCTCCAGCTCGGGTCAGATATTTGGCCACCAGACATGGATTGTCGAGCGTGTCATCGGCAGGAAGGACTTTCGCCCCTTCAAGCTGGGACGAGCTTATTTTCGTCTGTTGCGCAGCTTCGGTGGGAGGAACCTTGTCATTCAAGCCCTCCAGCGCCACTTTCCGGGGCCCTGCTATGAGGACATCTTCATGGATCAAAAGGCCATTTTGAAAGCTGATGAAAAAAGGGTGGAGACATGCTCCACCTTCCCTCTGTTACCTGACGGCAAACCTTTTATGGGTTTGCAAGGCTGGCGGCATAATTCAGATCGCCACCTAATTTAACGTTCTCGGTTTTCTGCTGATTCCCGCTCGTGACAGTGATTTTGTAGGTACCCTTGAACCCACGCAATGAAACCTTGCCATTGGCGTCCGCCGTGAGCTCAGTGGTCGGCGTCCACCATTCACCGAATACCAGATCAATAAAAGGTGTGGCAAACGGTTTCAGATTCCAGTTGATATCGAAGAGGGGAGCCTTCTTTGAGGTTCCGTCCCAGAAACCCCACATGAGAAAGCCATCAGCGTGTTCGTAGCTGAAGGTCGCGGTCAGGATGTCGCGGAAATAGTCGCGCTGGATATCATCCGGCGCGAGCGTGGCATTGTCGTACTCGGTGATCTTTATTTTTCCGCCGAGGGACGCAACATGGTAGTCCTCGAAGTGCTCAAGCATTTCCGCAGGTGGGATCAGATAACGGAAATGCGCCTGGAGGCCTACGCCGTCCACCTTCGCGGCACTGCCGCTGGCCCTGAGACCGTTGGCGATTTCCTGCACATAGGATTTATAGCGATCGCTTTTAACGTAGAAGTTGGTCAACTGCGCTTCGTTCACATAAGCCTTGACGTCTGGCGCCAGCTCCTTGACTTTCTTGAAAAGGTCCAGATAAATTTCCCGGCCCGTAGGGTAACCAGGTGAACCCTTGAAGGTGTTGGCAATGTCCACGTTGCCGGTTGGCTCATTGAGGACGTCCCATTCTTTGATAAGGCCAAGTTCCGGATGGTCAGGATTTTTGAGCATTGTATTCAAGTGACCATTGATACGATCCTTGATCTCCTGCAGGGATTTGCCCTTCAGGTTGGCAGGCGAGTTCCCCCAACCGGGCCACAAGAGCGTGTGCCCACGTACCTGAATCCCCCTATCCACGAGCCATTTGACTGTCCTGGCATTGTCGGCATTGGAAACTGGCCATTTGTTTTCCCATTCCTTCCATTTATGGCCATTTTCGAACACAACGGCATTGAAGCCATGGCCTTTGCCATCAAGATTCAGTAACTTTTCCTGATATGCCTTATCCTGCTTCTTATTGCCGGCGATTCGATCCTCCTGGATGGCTGTGCCGAATGCAAACTCATGGCGCAGCATTTCAATACGAACCTTGGCATTGGGAACCGCTTGGCCGTTGGCATTCCGGACTGTGACTTCCAGATTGGCCTTGCGGAATTTTTCAATGCGCTCCTGGGCCGCCTTGCGCCAGGGGGCATTGGCTTCCCGTCCAACGTATTCATCGTTGCTTTGAATAGGAAGTGAGGCCATCGCATAAGACTTGCCGTAGTTGATGGCTGTCACGCCACCCACCTGAATGGTTTGTTTGGCAACACCTAATTCGACCGTGAATTTAGCGCCACCGGCAGGAATATCCTGCGTTACCTGAACAGGTAAAATGTATCGCTTCCACTCTGTCCCGATCCTTTGTTCGAACGTTCTAAATTTTGTGTAAGGCGAGGAAGATAGCATAAATTCGAAATTTCCCAGCCCAATCTGATTTGGACCGGAGACGGTACGGGCCCAGAAAATCAGCAGCAGGCGGTCACCAGCCCGAATTGCATGCTTCGTGGACAGTTCAAATCCAGCGTCCCAAGCCTTTTCCGGCACATTGGAAATTGCAAGCTCTACTGCTCTGGCAAACGGTTTGCCACTCACCTTGACAATTGATTTTGTGCCGCCGCCTGCCTTCAGGTCTTCTATATTGCCCGCTTCATCTGAGGAAAATATCGGGCTGCCTCCCTTAATCTTATACCTCTCGAGCAGCAGGTTCGTAGTCCAGGCTTCATAGGTGGCACCGGTGATTTCGCTGTCATCAGCCTTGTCATCGACCTTGTCATCGACCTTGTCACCACCCTTGTCTGGTTCTGAAGACACTGACTCGGGCGAATTTTGACTCGAAACTTGATCATCGACTTGAGGTCCACGGGACCTGCGATCATCCGATTCTTCTCGAGCACAGGCAAACGAACAGAGGAAAACTACCGCAGCAATGGAACTTAATTTCAACTTCCTCATCAACATCCTCACTTTCAAGGCCAGAAATATTAAGATTTCCAATCCTCGACTCTGGCGTCTTCACATATAGAGAGCTTGTGAGTCGCGGTTTTGCTTGAACCTGCGCTTCATTGCTTTGACTTTCTGTAACAATGCCACCTGGTCGACGGTTTAAGCCTGGATACAAGGAATATTCGACTGGATTTAGCAATGATTCCGATCATTAAAAAAACTTGATCGCCGCGGGCTCTGCGTGTGACATGAATGTATTGGAAACGTCCTTCTCTACGGACGGCAGATCGATCATGTTTGGAGGCATTGATAATCCTGGTGCCAACTTGCTTGATAATCTACATCCTGGAATACTGGATTTCTCTCAATCGCAGGCAGGTCTGATAGCCTGCAAAATGGGCCTTTGGCAAGGAATTGCGAAGTGATTTTTCCTTTGTGAGCTCTCAAGCCTATCCAGGGTGAGCTCTACAATAACGCTACGCATTCCAGCCTGTGAAGCCAAGTGTAAGTGTACAGAGACAGGTGTCGCGCTTCCCGACACGCCCGGAGTGAGAACTTGGCCAACATCGTTACTTTAATTCATATCTTTCTCTCTGGTTTGTTTCCTGCTCCTCGTCACTTAACGTGGTCTGGCCACGCCGTGATGAGAGACAAGGTCGATAATCATGGTGGCTGTGGTATTGCGAAAAAAATTCCAGCGATTCGTCGCGTATTAATCGAGAAACCATTTGATCATATTCGCACGGATGTGCAAAGCGTAAGCAATTTCATCTATTATATTGCAGTTGGTAGTGGGAGAGAATTTGTTCTATCTCTATCGGAAATGTTTGACTGTCGCGGATTGGTTAAGGAGCCGTAATATGTTCAAGTCAATGGTATTGCTGTCTGCTGCTATTTTTCTGACTTCTTGTGGAGTGGGGTCCAAGCCTCACAAGAATCCTGAAACAATAAACACTTCGAATCAGGAAACTGATCGAAGTGTGGTCACTGGTCAGAACCTGATCTGCACGGCATCATCCGACGAAGGGCGTGAGGCCTATTCCCAGTTCTGTGCCGGCTGCCATGGGGTTGATGCGAAGGGCGGAAGCTCCAACGGCAAAACATACCCCCAGATCCTCAATACCAATAAAACTGCCGAGCAGTTCAAGGAAATCGTTCGTTCCGGGCTCAACGCAGGAATGCCCGCGTTCTCAGGAGACCGCCTGGCGGACGCAAAAATTTCAGCGATCTATGCGATCCTCACCAGCGGAACGTCTGCGGGGGGTGGAAATAGCCAGTGTGTTCCTGCCGAAGATATCAGTCCTGAAAAACTCAAAGAGTATCTGTCGGTAGGGCTGGCTACGTTCCGTAAAATGGGGCATGACGGCCTGGCCTGTGTGAACTGCCACTCACCCGACGGCATAGACCTGGCTCGAATCGGATATTCTGATTCCACCATCCTGCGGCGCGCGCTGAGCCACCTTGATGCCGAGGACGGCCAAAAGATAGTTCAGTATATTCATGCCTTGCGGAAAAAGAACAATTTCACGACTCTCTTCGATCCAAAAACGTTCCGTCCGTTTCAACCCGGTGGTGAATCACTGCCCGGCGCCACCCTTATTGAAAGAGATGTGGCCTTCGGAGCGAGCCTCAAGCAGGCGCATAAGCTTAAGTTCGTGGCGGATGCACCTATCCTTTCCGTTGGTGACGCCAAGGCAGCAGCTGATGAAATCCTGAACATCAATCTTCACAACCTGAAGGTTGGCATCGATTTCGACCGGTGGACGTCCGATGAATTCAACGGTGAGGAATTCCGCTCCTTTTCCGAATGGATTCCTACCACCGGCTTTGTCGAGCGCGAACCGTCGGGTGAGCAAAAGGGAGCGATTGGTGAAAGCGATCCCGCGATCACTAAGAGCTGGTTTCAGATCCAGGATGAGTATCTGGCGGATCCAACGGATGCGAACTTCTGGAAGATGTTTGACTGGTCTTTTGCGAAGCTGAGACATAAAGAACCTTCCTTCTCAGGATCGGCGCTGAACTATATCAGCCTCCGCCGTTATCATTCGATGCTGATCGGCCAGCACATGCTGCGCAAAGGCACCAATGTGATGCCGGACGCTTTGACGAATGTCGCCTACCGCAACAAGGAACATCACCTGAATCACCGCCACTCTTTCTGGGAGCTGGGGGATGTGGCACGAGCCAGCGTTTTCCGTACCGGTGAGGACAAGGGGCCATGCTTCCTGACGGCAGAATGCATGGGGGTCCCAGCAGCTGATGCCATGCGTTCCAAACTGCCTTCTCTTGCGTACTCCAGGGACCGGGTCCGTCGGTATTACCAGGGTGATGGATTCGCCGACGATGTCTATCCACTGCGTGCAACCGAACTTGATCTCCGCAGCACCTGGTTCTGGCTCGGTTGGATCAATGAACCCGCTCAACTTTTATCGCAGGACAGCGGTTCGAACTTGAGCTGTGAGTATTTCTGCGGTCTGATGCCGAATTTTCATCGGACGTTCTCCACCCTGCGCATGAATCTTGAACGAGGCTATCGCGCGGATCTCAATCCAACACTTATCAAAGGCCTCGACGCGCCGGCTGGAACTCAACTTCGATTTTTCTCCAGATGGGGTAATCCTGGCTATTTCTTCTGTACGGCCAGTTTCTGTAACATTGATAGCGATTATCCATATGCCAAGGGCTCGAGCGAGGACAAGCTTTTCAGAAGGGCCTATTCCAATGCAATGCTGACCGTGCTCTATCTGCGCCTCGACGAGCTCAAGCGCTTACGCGGTATCAGTGGAAATCGGGACAGCAAGGGTGAGGCGAAAGCCAAACTCATCGCCGAGCTGCCACTCATCAAGACAAGGCTCACGAAACTTCAACCCGATCTGGCTGGTAATGCTGCGGTTGAACTTCTGTTTAGTGAAACGAAGTCAGCGCTCGAAGCCGCGCAGGAAT
>NZ_DASQYZ010000271.1:0-22180 GCF_035638955.1 Oligoflexus sp.
CCTGAAACTCCTTTGTATAATCATAATCCTGAACCACTCCAACAAGGTAATGCTTCAGATCCCCGAGAACCTCGATTTTCGCGGGCTGCGCCTTACGCTCGATAAGTCCTACAGGAGAAATATAAAGAGGATCCGAGAAAAAGAAATCGTCCGGGCAGTTCTGAGGCCACGCCGGGAGAAAAGCCTGGTACCGACCGGCACGAGTTTCGCGGATAGCGCGTGACCACGGAAAGAACGTATACTCGACCTCGATAGAAACCTTCTTCAAAGTGTCACGCAAGGCCTTGCCTATCGCACCATTTTCAGGGCAGGCGCGATCACAGAAATAAGGCGGCCATTCAGCAGCGGCCATTTTCCAAACCTCGGCGTAGCCTGGCTGCAACCCTGCAGAATATCCTAGGACCAAAGCGAAAAGCCAGCGCACCATTCTCTCCTTATAAGGCATTCCCAGCTAACTTTGATCATTATTCTAAACTTCTATGATAGAGAGGATTGCATAAACACTCCCTTGTTCCTAGTTCATTCTGCACGTCACTTCCACCAGCCTGCGAGTCACGCCAAAAAAGAATTTAAAACTCATAAAAAAAACGACTCTATTCTTCACAAACGCGAGGATGTATGAGAGTTAAGCGATTGTTCCAGGTGGATAGCCCTTGAGGGATCTTCCCCACTCAGGTCGGGTGCATCGCCAGGCGAAGTCAACAACCCTCGTTTCCTTAGGATAGAAAGATGACCATTTCAAAACAATTGGGTTGGCTAACGGTACCGTTCAAAAAACAAAAAGAAGATGGCATGACCATCATCGAAATCCTGATCGTCATTGCCCTCATGAGTACGATCATGGCCGTTCTCGTGACCAAACTCCTGGATAAAAGCGATAGCGCAAAAGCCGACCTTACCGGCGTTTTGCAGTCCAAACTTGAAGAGAGCCTGACCATGTACAAGCTCGACACCGCCCGGTATCCAACCACGGAAGATGGTCTGCAGGCCCTGATCGCGGCTCCAGCCACAGCTCGCAATTGGAAAGGACCTTACACCGAGGCCGAGAAGTTGAATGATACCTGGGGCAATCCTCTCCAGTATGAGCTGATCAATGCAAGAGCATTCAAGATAACCTCAGCGGGAGTGGATGTTGAGTTCGGCACTGATGACGATATTATCTTTCCAAAAGAAAAAGAGAAGCCGATTGAGGAAGCCCCCGTGACGGCTGAACTGAAAGTTCCCGAAGGCAATATGAACAAGCCGACGAACTAACTTGCATCAAGGAGCTGGAGAAACCTATGAAAAATACTATAGCCCTGACTGTCCTGATGGCCTTCCCTGCGACTGCGTTGGCATCCATGCCTGAAATCCGTTTCTGGTGGGTCGGCGATGCCAACCAAAACGGCGAGTATAATTACAGTACGACCGAGATGCGGGATGGTTCGTCGGTCAATACAAGTAACGAGTGGGGTGATGTCGTCGTCGGCCATCACCTCACCGGCCCCTATGGAGCGACCCCCTTTCCTGCCATCTATCTGCACTTTAAGCACAGTGGTTCTGGGTATGCTGAAGCCAACCTGACAACGGAACGAGCCAACACAGGTCATGAGCCGACGAGTCCTGAAGAACGTGATGCGGGCAAATTCATTCAGGCCTCCAAGGCCTCGCTTCATTTCAGCGCTCCAGAGTTTGTGGACAATGGCATTCAAGTGAAACTTGTGGATGAAAGCGGTCGTTCGTCGCGAGCCATAAAAATTCAAGATTATCGGAGTGACTATGGCCGCTATGCTTTTTCCTACTCCATCCCGACCGAAGCTTTCGAACGAAGTCGATTTGATTTCGAAAAGGTTAAGAGCGTCACGTTTTTCGTAGACAAGAAAACCGAGGCGGGCGAGTCCACCCTAACTCTAATGAACATCTTCTTTCAACGCGGCGCTCAGTAGTCCGAATGGTGGATGGGCGTGCCTAAACCGCCCATTCCGAACATTTTTCTGCACATAATTTCTGGATTATTGCCAGTCTAACACTATGATATGACATATCTTTCATAAATCACCTCAAGTTTTTCCAACCTTTTCCGATAAATTATTTGCACATGCTGTTCAAATGAAAGTTCTCGGGACATCACAATTGCTTGTGGGGAATACACATGAAAATCAAACACACAGTGTACAGTCTTTGGATCATGATTCTGCTCCTGGTGGGGGCGTGCTCCTCGAGCCCGTCAATCCCTGTGCTCTCCAAGCCCAGTGACGCGGATAAGGCTATCAATCTTCCAGCTCCTGGCGTCAACAATCAGTCCAATGATCAGACCGGTACACCGGTGCAAAATGCCGATCTCCAGGCCGCAGCGTTGGCCATTCTCGATAAGGCCTGTGTCAGCTGCCATAGCGCAACCAACATACAAGGGAACTTCGGCAGTCTGGATAACGTCGAAGCCATGATCGCGAGCGGACGATACTTAGTGGCAGGAAGTCCTGAGCGATCTCTGATCTATACCAAACTCGCTCCCGTAGGCAACATGCCGCCGTCAGGCACTCTGAAACCTGAAGAAGTGGCGACCATCAAGAACTGGATTTCCGGGCTGAAAGCTGTTCAGGTCGTCCCGTTGAAAGACACCCAGGTGCTGGACATCATTCAAAAGGACCTGCAACTGAATGTGCCCGTAGCCGATCAGAATCAGATCCGTTACTTCAGCTTCCATGTGGCCAATAACGTTGGCCAGAATGAAGCGGCCATCGATAGCATGCGCAAGGCCTTCGTGAAAGTGATCAACAGTCTCTCGACCTCGCCCGTCCTAGTGAAGCCAGTGGCGGTCGACGCTAAAAAATTGATCTACCGTGTTCGTCTGGATGAAATGGGCATCCCTGTCCAGGTCTTCGATTCCGTGATGTCGGATTTCTATCCCTTCAGTCAACAGTTTGTGAACACGGTCTCCGATGCAGCCATCATCCAGGCGGCCCAGAATGATCAGGCGATGCGCTCGCAAACCGGCACAGCCAACTACCTCGTGCGTGCGGATTGGTTCATTGCCACAGCCACGCTGCCCGTCCCTTACGAGCGTCTTCTGCAGCTCGGCTCGACCCAGGCGGAACTGGATGCTCAGCTCGGCGTCGATATCGTAGCCAACCTCAATGCCAACCGTGTGATTCGTGCTGGCTTCAAGAACTCGGGTGTCTCATCCCAGAACCGTATGATCGAGCGTCACAGCCAGCGCAATGGTCTCTCGTACTGGATCAGCTATGACTTTGCCCGCCTGGATGATATCGAAAACATCTTCTCGAACCCGCTCGGGCCAGTAGGGATCAGCCAGACCAAGGCTTTCCAACATGATGGCGGCGAGATCATCTTCCAACTCGCGAACGGCATGTTAGGTTACCGGCTGGTGAACAACGCGGGTGTTATCCTGGACAAAGGCCCAACCAGCATCGTCAAGCAGAATGATGCGCCCTCACAGTTCCTGTCCGCGATCGTCAACGGTGTTTCCTGCATGAACTGTCACGGAGCAGGTCTGCTGTACAAGAAAGATGAAATACGCGCCTTTGCTCAGGCCAACATCACCTCCTTCTCACAAGAAGAAGCGCAAAGAATCCTGAACCTCTATCCTGAAGAAAAGACTTTCAAAGACGCCATGGATCGTGACAATGCCTTTCACTTTAACGCTCTGACCCAGCTCGGCATCGACCCCAAGAAACCGGATCCCGTGAACCAGGCTTTCCGCTTCTTCAACCGTTCGTTGAGCAAGAACGATGTCAAGGAAGAGCTCGGCATCAGTGATGCGACTCTCGACGGTCTTCTGGTGAACGAACCTTACCGGACCCAGTGGAGTGCTCTTCGGACCCAGGGCTTCATTTCGCGGCAGGAATTCAGTATCCTCGCTGCCCAGGCCGTAGAACAGTCCCGGATCGAAGTGAATCTGGCTCTGCCTGTGGCTGGTGAATTCCTGGCGACCCCCGAGTGCATGTTCGCCAGCCAGGTGCAGATGGATAACTGTGTCCTGGTTAATGCTGGCCAGCTTAATGCTGTAGCCGCGACTCCAGCAACCCCAGCAGCAAGCGGGCGCAACCGCAACTGAGACGATGTCCAAGGCCCCAAAGTCCTACGTTCCCCAAGCGTAGGTCATATACCTCCAAGTGTTTCTTTTTCCGTGCCTTTCCTTGAGGAAAGGCCTTTTTCTTTTTCTGGGAAACGTTTACTTCAATTTCGCATCCGGGATGCTTCGGAGTTGACGGCGAACAGCCTTGTCAACGAAGCTGAAATTTCTCTGAATCGCATCCTGCGATTCCTGGGAAGCATGCCCTTTGATCCAATGAATGACCGGGTTGATGGCATCATAGAGGGAGAAAAACTCTTCATAGAGATCAGCATTGGCCAGCCTGGTTCCTGAGCTAAGGCTTTGGAATTGGTTCTTTTCCAGATGCTCGCGCCTGGATGTGAGCTTGGTGACCGCCTGGCAGTCCGTATGGATTTTTACCGAGGATGCATGAGCGGTCAAACGGGGCTGTATGAATTTCATAGCCTCAAGGACTGCTCTGAATTCACAACGAATGTTATTGGATTCTTTGATAACGATGCTATGGAAATCAGCGGCTTCGATATGGGCTACGTTATGTTCGGGTTCATTTTCAAAAATAAGAAAACCAATGACGCCAACTTTATCGGTATTTCTAAAGCTGGCATCTGTGTAGATATAAAACATGCGTCCTTCATCTTTAAGGTTTCAGCTCCTGACGACAGGCGGCATCCTTGATTTCCTTGCCCTCCCGCAGGTAACCCACGCGCTTCGCCGCCTGGGCGATCTCCTCAGGCCCAAAAATCTCTTCATCGCCCACGACCAAGACATAGTCTGCAATGAGGCCCTGGGGCTCCCAAACGACTATTTCATACCGTCCAGGAGCCGTCACGAAGAATTCAGCCGTTTTCTGCTGGAAGTAGGAGGTTCCGGTTATTTTCTCCTGGATGACAGGTCCCTGCTCGATGTTATTCAAGAGATAAACACCCTGCTCGGCCGCAAGAGTGAACGGCAGACTGATGTCAGCCGCCGGCTCAGGAAGAGCATCCTGCCGTGGGCCGATAAGCGCCACGCTGGGCAGAATGGAGGCGTAAGGCGCGCAGGCTGGAACGATGGTATTAAAGTACACTTTGCGACCTGGATTGCCTTGTTCATCCTGATCAGGTTTGCCAACCTGCAAATCCTCGGCCTTGAGCGTGAATCCCACCCGATCCTGATCGCCAGCACTGTTAAAACTGGAATAGATAGCAAGCGACTTTTCAAGAGGTGGCCGCAGTTCAAAAGTTTCGTCATCTTGGAAATCCAGGCCTTCCACATAAGGAACATGAGCATAAGACGGAGCTGCGAAAATCAGACAGGCTAGAGTTATTTTTTTCATGGGAGATCCTTTCCCAGGTTTGGAAAACAAGCCTGAGTATGGTGAGGTTGGCACCTTTTGTCGAGATTTCTGCATATTATGACGGCAAAGAAACTCCTGGTTAAAAAATCCCATTGTCTCCACGCGCCGCCTGGGGTCAGATAGGGCTTGGTTTTATGCACGGCCCGCATGGGTGGATCCGATCAGAGAAAGACAAATATGCGCATCAGACATGCTCTCCTGGGAATGTGCTTCCTGTCAGCCACACACTTCAGCTGTGCGACGCCGGGTCTTGATGGCCTCACGGAACCGCCCGTCGTCACGCTGGATACCACGGAAATTGTCCAGCGCATTCCCGCCCACGTGCCGGACCGTACCGGCTGGGCCGATGATATTGCCTTCGCGATCCGCTCTCTGAAAAAAGACCTGACGGCCGAACGCGTGTGTGCCGTTATTGCCGTTATCGAACAGGAATCGGGTTATCAGACAGACCCCGTCGTTGCCAATCTCCCTAAGATCGTCCGTGACGGATTGCGAAAAAAATTCGCGCGTCTGGGCCCCCTGGCTGATACTGCCATGGATACCCTCCTTTCAGGTAAAGCCCCCGGTAGTAACGAAACATTCAATCAACGCATCAATAAACTGCGCACGGAACGTGATCTCGATCGCTTTTTTCGCGACATGGCCACGACCTATCGAGGCCGTATGCCTGGCCCGTTTGCCATTGCCTCCGCGCTTTCGCTCATCCTCGGCAAAGGTTCTCTGGAAGACCTGAACCCTGTGACCACCGCAGGCTCGATGCAGGTAAAGGTGTCCTATGCGCGCGAGCTCGATGATTTGAAATCACTGAGTGATGACCAGCTGCGGGAATATCTTTATACACGCATGGGCGGCATTCGAGTGGGCACGGCGCGATTGATCGACTATCCGGCTTCCTATGATGATCTGATCTATCGCTTTGCTGATTTCAACGTCGGCGTCTATGCCTCACGCAATGCCGCTTTCCAGGCCATGCTCGAGGATCTTACCGGGAAACAACTGGCCCTCGACGGGGACCTGCTGGCCTATGAGGAGGATGGTGACCCCACGGATGCCGAGTCGCAAACACTGAAGGCCATGCTGGCTTTTGGTGAGCAGTATGATGTCTCGTCCTGGACCATCAGGCGTGATGCTAAAAAGGAAAAATCCGAAGAATTTGAAACCACGGACAGCTGGGAAAAAGTGCGCGAGGCCTGGCAGCAGAAAAAAGGCCGTCCGCCGGTTTATGCCCGCGTGCCCGAAGTGGAATTGAATTCACCGAAGCTGGCCCGAACGCGGTCGACAAGCTGGTTTGCCAACAGGGTCAAGCAGCGCTACCAGACGTGCCGTTCCCGCAGCTGAAAACATAGGATGAGGACTTGAATGCAGCGTCTCTATATGGTTCATTGTGGATTTTACGATGCCACCGTCGGTGATGGTCTATTCGAAGGCCATACCAATATCTTTGTCTGTGCCGAGGATTTTGCGGGCGCCCGCGCGAGAGTCAAAACACATCCGGATTTTAAACGGCTCAAGATGCATATCGATGGTCTCCTGGAAGTTCAAACGGTCGAGGGCCATCATATCGTCGTGCAGGAAGATAAAAAACTGCAGGGTGTCACACGCATTCGCAGTTTGAAATATGGATCACGCAGCCCCAAACTTTATGAAAACACATGACCAGAATACCCACTTCTTCAGATGTAGGATGAACGGGCCTCAACTATCGCCCAGGTCGGAGATAATTTCATTGCAGAAATCACCGTCTATGGTAGAAGCCATACACGGAGGCACAAGGATGCTGCTGACCTACAGATTCAGACTGAAAGACGGCACCAGGAGAAGAGAGCTGAAAGCTCTGGCTGGGAATGTCAATTTCGTTTGGAATTTCAGCAACGAAATCATCCGCCGCCGCTGGCAGGAGTCACGGTTTTACACCAGCAAAAATGATCTGCATGTCCTGACCAAAGGCTATGGGCGGGATAGCATCACAAGGCAATATGCTGAAACACTTGCGAAAGCCCAGAGGCACCGAAAAAAGCGTCAGATCAAAAAGATTCATGCGAAAATCAGGAACTCCCGTCAGGACTGGAATCATAAAAAGTCCTTTGAGCTGGCAGGGCAATATCAGACGATATTTTTTGGCAATGCCTCGTCCGCAAAGCTTGTCAAAACCCGAATGGCCAAAGGCGTCCATGACGCCGCCTGGCATCAGATAAAAACCTTCCTCTCATACCAGTCCCTGAGGCGGGGAGGACGGATGCTCGAAATCAATGAGCGAAATTCCACGGTCACCTGCTCGGTCTGCCTTCAAAAGACAGAGCCGAGTGGACTGAGTGGCCTTGGTATAAGAGAGTGGTCCTGCACGTGCGGAGCGGTCCATGACCGGGACGTGAATGCTGCGAGGAACATTCTCCGTCTCGGACATGAGACGCCAAGCCTTGGGCGAAATGCCTGAAGCAAGGGATGCTCGGGAATTCATTCCCGAGAGGATGTCACGAAAGCTAACCCCATGTCTAGAGAACCTGCAGTATTTCATATTCCTTGATAGCCGATCCGGCGCGAATCTTGACAGCATCGCCGACATTTTTATGCAGTAACGCCTGCCCCAAGGGTGATTGCGGCGTGAGCACCTGAACCGGCTTGCCTTCCCACTGGAGCATGAAACCGGCACCCAGCGGCAGCAGAAAATAACTCGATTGACGCCCATCCTGCTCCAGCTCCACAAGGGCCGTCGGTGCGATGCGATCGTCGGCGGTGAAATCCCGGACGACCATATTCTGCAGGGAAAACAGCGCGTTTTTGAGTTCATTCAAGCGCTCTCTTTGCGCACCCGCAAGATAGGAAGCCTCAAGTCCACGAGTATCATATTTATTTTCCGGTTTGCTTTCAGGATGTGTGGCCGCCTCGGACGCGCTGTCCAGGGATTTTTGCAGGATCCTGATTTCGGTTTCGATCAGGGGCATCAATTGCTCCACCAACTGAGTCTTTCGATTCGCCATGATGCCTCCGTACGTGAAGCTGAATTTTTACAGGATCACGGGCCTTCTGTCCATGGCATCACTTTGGCTGCAACTGGGATCTTTGACGGCTCTAGCTTCCCTTGCGAAATTACGGTAAATATTGGGAAAGCGGTGGAGGAGTGAAGCAATGCAAGTAAAAATAGGTCTCGGCTTTATCCTGGCGCTGGCCATTGTCCTGGCCGCCTCGTCTTTTTTCTTCCGGGACCGCAGCGAGCCTGATCCCCGGGATGTGTTGGGACTGCCTGAACCCCAGCAGGTCGAGCCGGCCAGCAAAACCAAGCCAGAGGACGCGGAATCCATTGCGGCCGAACGCGACATCAATGAGCAGACTCTGGACGGTGAAATGAACACAACCGTCGCCGACGACGATGTCGAGGAACGGGAAAGCAACCTGGAAAGTGTTTTTATGAATCTGACGCAGGAAATGGCCAGGCGCGGCTACGCTCAGGGTCTCAGCGAATGTATCGAAGGGCAGTTCCGGGAAAATCAGGGGATTGAAAACCCCAAGGATCTGGATGCCATGCTTTTGACCTGTGACAATCAGTTTAAGGTTGAACCCCAGCAAAGGCAGCAGATCCGCGAAGTCGTTCTCCAGGCCATTGCCAAGGCGCAACACCAGCCGGAAGATGTCAATAAAACCAGCGTGCAATAGCGTGCCCTTGCACCGCATGGGATGCAACGGACAAAGGGCAGGATTTTCGAACTCGCGCCGAAAATCCCTCGATGGCTATTATTCAGCAGCCGGGAAAAACTGCTGTTTTTCGCCGATCTGATGACCGGCAGGGATGGGTCGACCCAGCTCCTCAATGCAGAAGACCTCCGGGCCAAGACGCAGCGACTCGCGCACCTTGTTCACGGTATCCGGCACAAAAGGATAAAGCATGATCATGATATTCTTCAGAACATAGAAACACGAGAAGAGCGCATCCCGACGGCTGTCTTCGGGCTGACGATCATCATGTGGCTTGAACTGGGTGAAGAGGCTATTGATCTGCCGCGCATAGTTTTCGATGGCAAACAGCAGAGTCGAGTATTCCGCCCGTTCCATGGACCTCAGATAGCGCTTGATCATCTGCGTGGTTTCCGCCAGCACCTTTTCCATCAAGACACCGTCCGGCACCTTCCCATCAAATTTGGAATTCGCGGCCGCTATGGGTTTTTCAAAGGCCGCATTCATCGGTCCGGCCAGGAAGCGATTGCGTTCCTTGAAGGTTTCAAAGTCGAAGTTCGAACTTTTCTCGGGCAGGCTTAAAAGCGCCAGGAAATAGCGAACCTGATCCGGATGAAAACCTTTTTCATCGAGCAGCTGATCGCCGGAATAAAAATTACCACGCGACTTGCTCATCTTCTCACCGTCCACCATCAGATGGTAAACGCTGAAAATTTCGGTGAGCTGATAGTCGTTGGCTTGCGGCAGATGCTCCGGTTCATCCTGGGTGCCGAGCCACAACGCTCCCTGCATCAAAGTATAGAAAAATACATTATCCTGGCCCAGGAACTGATAAACGCGGGCGTTGGGATTGCGCCAGAACTCAGTATAAAGTTCGGGATTCTTGCCCTTGGCTTTCAAGGCCACTTTGGAAAAGGAGATAGGCGCGATCAGAGAATCCGGCCAAACATAAAGTGTTTTACCTTTGGTTTCCGGCCCCATCTCGTCCGGCAACGGAATGCCCCAGGTGACATCGCGGGTGATGGAACGATGCGCCCAGCCGTCGATATATTCGCTGGGAATACCTTCTTTTTTCAGATGGGACTGACCCGTGGCCAGATCCAGCTTATTGTCAAAAGTCAGAGCCACTTTCTTGCCCGCGGCATACTTGCTTTTATGTTTAGGCAGGGTGGCTTTGATTTCTTTGTATTTCGCTTCGAACGTATTATCAAAACGCAGGGAAGGCAGGACCGTCTCGATCACTTCGGTGAAAACAGCCTTTCGCCACTTCTTTTCCTTGCTCTGCACCCAGACGCGCAGCTGCTCCGAGACCCGCCACATATCAAGCCACCAGTGCAGGGTATCGCGCAGCTCAGGTGTGGCATCGCTCAACGCACTGCGAGGGTTTTTCAACTCGGTCGGATCATAGTGGGATCCACAGCGATCGCATTCATCGCTGTAAGCGTCCTTGTTATCGCATTTGGGATTGGGACACTCACCGCGCACAAATCGATCCTGAAGGAAGCGATCCAGCTTGGGGTCGTACCATTGGCGGCTGACCTTTTTATCGAGCATCTTATTGTTATCAAGCCGCCGCAAGAAATCCTGAGCGGTGGCCTTATGAATGGGAAAGCAATCCGGATGAGACGTGCCGGTATAAACATCGAGGGCGATATTGTAACGCTTCAGCGTGTCCCGCTGCTTTTCACGGATGGTGGTGATGAATTCCTGGATGGTTTTGCCGGCCTGCATGGCAGCCAGCTCACTAGTCGAGCCGTGATCATCGGTACCGCAGACGTAGAGCACATTGTCCGCACCAATCAGCATACGCAGCCAGCGGGCGTAAATATCCCCTGGAATTTGCGCACCGGCCAGGTGACCGAGGTGCAAAGGACCATTGGCGTAGGGCATTCCTGCAGTAACCACGGCATGACTGGGGCGTTCCACCTGAGCCTTCAGCCCTTCAATATCGAGGGGGCCCCGTGCTTCCTGATGAGATGTATTCAAAGTGACTTATCCTTTCCTGGATCTTCCGGCGTATCAGCCCCAAAGAGCTGCCCGCCCAAGATAGCCCAGGTCCGGCGTTCAGTTCACCCTTTTTTCGCGGACGGGAAAGTCGACGTTGTCCTTGATCCATTTGAAAAGACGATCCTGCTTTTCGAACGGCACGTCCTTTAAAAAGATATCAGGCGCTTGCCACTGAGCCATGACCTGATCATCCTGAGTCCAAATCCGCACGCGCTTGCGTGGCACTTCATCCTGCCAGGCGGCACCGGTTACGGCCGAGGTATAGAGCACGCGGATGGTCATTTTCCGTGTAAGGTTTTCCAGTGGTTTCAGCTGCAGCATCTTGTAATTGGTTTTGCCATTCGGGGTTGGAGCGTCGGGAATACCATCGGAAAACAGGATGATCTCAGTGGGCTTCATCATGAGCTTCCGGTTTTTCATAAAGGTCGAAACCTGATCGAAGTAGGCGTTGAAATCAGTGAACTTGTTGGTGGTCTTCATAGGGAAAATCTTCCGCAGTTCCTGCTCGATCTCTTCGATCTTCTTATACTGAAAGGTCTGAATCGGGAAAAAGGTCTTGGCCTCATCAACCTTGGCGCCACCGATGGGGCCGACGAAAAGGGAGTGGGGAACCTTCAGGCCACCGATGCCGTGCAGGTGAGCATACAGATAGTGCGAGGCGAATTTGATCGAGTCATCGAAGTACTTGCGGTTCTTAAAGGAACCGCTGATGTCCATGCCGACGAACATAACCATATTGCCTTTGGGCTCGTCCTTGTCCTCTTTTTCGTCCTCGGCGAGAGCTGGACCCGAGACACAAAGCAGGAGGAGCAGCCAGGCATGCAGGATTTTTTTGGAGATGGTCATGGTTTAATCCTTTCGCACGGATTTGCGAGCTTTTTCGATCAGATCCTTGGTATCCAGGATATCCTGAAAGCTGCGGAAGGGCAGTTGAAAGAGGTGATTGCCGCCGATCAAAAGCGTACAAAAGTTGATGCAAACCGCCAGGATCTGCAGCGGTGGTACCAGAAACGAACTTAGTATGTAATCGCCCTTGGCCTGCACCCAATCCATTTCCTCGCGGAATTCGGTCATGGCTCCATGAATATAGACCATCATGGGGTTCTGGCTCTTGCCTGCGCCAGCGGCACCGCGGCTGCTGCCCTGCATATCGATGCCGGTTCTTTGAATCATGGCGAGCAGCATGGGGATGGCCGAGGCCCCGAACAGGAACCAGGTCATACAGCGGATACCGAACCAGACGGTAAAGGCGATACCGAGCGTACCGGCAATGCCGAGTTCAAAGTTATCACCGGCATGCTGGGCAAACCAGGGAACCAGAGCGTCGACGAATTCACGGTAAAAGAGTACGGTTTCCACAGCGGCCACGATCAATTCGATCAGGGCATAGGCGACCACCGAGCCCCATTTCTTTTCCTTAACGGCCTGGCCGAGGGTATGGATCACGGCATAGGAACCCAGGACAAAGAACGTGAAGACCACGAAGAGTCCCATCTTCAGCCAGATGCCACCCTGAAATTCGCCATCGCTGAAGCTTTCCATCACGTTGATGACCAGATCGTTCATCACAAAGGTGAAGATCGCGGCTTCCACACAGGTCCAGACGACCATCATCAAGATTGCGGGCCATGGAATGCCCCGTTGAAAGCTGGTATTGGAAACTTCACCGAACGCGCGCATGGGAAACAGCAGGAGGTCCTTCGCCATGAGCAAAAAGCCCAGAACAATAAGACGAATCAGGCCATAAGCCCAGCCGCCGAGATTAATGATGAACCGGATGATCCCGCCCCAAAAATAGAAGATGGATCGGCCGAGGTCCCACCAGGTCAGGAACACGGCCGAGATAAACTCCCGCCGGTTCTGCCTTACGATGATAGACAGAATGTTCGGCACCGACATCCAGCAGCAGAAGATGATCGCGCAGGCCGGCCAGAGCAGAAGAATGCGCTTGGCCAAGGCTATGCTCATTGGGTCCTGGGCGCCCCAGACGAACTGAAATAGATCGTTCTGAAAAAAGATGGGGAAAATAAGGGCGGCGACCACATATTTCCACGGCGTTTCCATGTTCTCGAGCATGCCTACCTCGCGACAGAATATATCTTTGCTTTCAGTCTAGCATGCGCCCCGAAGAGGCAGGGTGGGTAGGAATTGCCTTGCAGCCTTCGCCCTGCTCAAAGGCAGCACACCTTTCCGTATCTTCGTCCTTCGGGGAAAAACATTCACAGCTGATGAGCATAATCCCAACTCATCTTGATAGAATTTTTCCTTCGCAGGTCTCCTATGATTGGACCTCCGGAGACAGCTGGTTTAGTAAATCTTTGAGACAAACAAAAGGAACCATCATCTTCTTCGATCTTTGCAGCAGCCAGTCCACAGCACAATAGAGGCATCCTCTTCGTTTTGTGAAAAAATTATTTGGGAGTATTTGAACATGCTAAGCCTAAGGAAATTGCTTCTCACTGCTACAGCTTGCTTGGGAGCGGCAGGTATAGCCGATGCTCAAACCGTTCGAGAACTTGGGTTTGAAGATCGTCCGTCCTACCTGAACTCCAATGAAATTGTTCTGACATTCGATGATGGACCGGATTGGAATAATACAGCCCAGGTGCTCGACATTCTCCGAGACAAAGGTGTTAAAGCGAGTTTTTTTATCAACGGCAACAACTGGTCGAACATTGAGACCGAAGCGCCGATGCAGGACCTTGTGCGACGCATGGTGAATGAAGGTCATGAACTTGGAAACCATACGCAACATCATGCGCACCTTGCGGACCTCAGCAACGAGGACATTGAGAGTGAGATCAGCGCTGTCGAAGACTCTGTGAATCGCATTTTTAATGGCCGCGGCCCACGCCTCACCCTTCTGCGGGCACCCCATGGCGAACCCTACCAGAATCGTCAGCCTGATTTCGATCGTGTGGCTGGTATTGTGGCTCAGCATGCCGTTCATATCGGCTGGAACATCGATTCCAACGACTGGGCCTGTGCACCTGATGATGGTGATTGTGTTCGTGGCAACGTGATCGCCGCGATCGACCAGGGACAGTATGGAGTTGTGCTGCTTCACTCGGTTCATTCTCAAACTGTGGCCGGTCTTCCCGACCTGATCGATGATTTGCGAAGCCGCGGTTTCACGTTTAAGAAAACCGAGGATGCCGTACGCAGGAAATACGGGATGAGTTCGGCGGAACTGCTGCGCCGCATTTTTGTCCCTACAGTAGGACCTGTTGAGGTGGATCGGTTCCGCATTTTTTAAGACCGATCCCGCGAGTAAACTTCTGTATTGGGATCCCAGGCCCTGGCCGATCCATGGAATGAATAACTTGAGCACGACACGATGAGTTCAAAACCTTCATGGCAGGCCTCCTGCGGTCACTTTCGTCGAAGTCGAAGCGGACACAGGACCTGTGCCTACTGCTGTTGTATTCGAAGTAATCTAGTTTGAATCTGAGAATCTTCCAACTGCACTTGAAATCAATCCACTTCAGCGTTCATAACTGCATTGCGTTCAAATTGTCTTTTCCTTAATCACGTGGCGAATCCTTTATGGGCAATAGTAGCTGCCAGTCAATGACAGTAGACACGGTGAGTATTGGAATGGAGCAGACCGAATACCAAAATCACGTTGTCGACCAAAAGAAATCCTCTGATCGGCTTCGAAGTGCTACAAGTTTGCAGAATCAAACACGTGGATGACAGGAAAATTGAATCCCTAACGTCGGGGGCTCGCATCATATGGGTACCGCAAGGACAAGTCCCCTTCTATTCCGAAGATCGTGGCACGACCTGGGTTGCATCCACCGGCGCACCTGCAGGGGCTATGAAAGGGACCACCATCTTCCAATGCTTCAATCAGCCACTGGCTGCCGATCGGGTCGATTCCAACATCTTTTATCTATACAAGTCGGGTCGCTTCTATCGTAGCAGCGACGGCTCAACAACGTGGGCTGAAGTATCGAGCCTGCCGGACTCAGGTGATTGGCATACGATTCAAGCTGCGCCCGGGATGAAAGGCGAGGTTTGGGCTGGGCTTGACTCGAGCGGGATCTATCGGTCGAGCAACTCCGGAGATACCTTTACCAGGATTCAAAAAGTGCAGCGGGCACGCCTCATGGCATTTGGTAAAGCAGCACCTGGACGATCCAACCCAGCCGTGTTTGTTTACGGCAGAGTTGAAAATAATGACGGTATTTTCAGATCAGACGATATGGGCGCTACTTGGGTCGCTATCGGCGATTCAAAAGTCCCTATTGGCAATGAACCCAATACAATGGCAGGTGATCGTCAAGTGTTTGGGCGGGTGTACATCGGTACCAACGGCCGCGGCATTTACTATGGTCAGCTGCTGGAGTAAAACGCCACCACGAATACTCGCTGGACTGTAACCCCTCGTAAGCGCACAAAAAGCGTCTGGATCAAAGCGGGCACCTTTTTTCAGCTCATTGCGGCAAAGCTTTTTTGCAGAATGAGCATTTACCTTCTATCGGCGACCTCTGTGAAAACTCCTGTGTAAACCCCGAATGAAATAGCTTGGAATTCCTGCAGTTTAAACAGGCCTCTTGTCAATTCCATCCAACAGGGATCATTCTCTTTGTCGCCTATCACTTGAGTCCATGAAGCAGGGCAACTCAGGTTCTGTTGCGTTTAAGAGTCAGATCTTAATGCTATATTCTGCTTGATAGCCGAAAAGAAAAATTGTTAAGAGGGATTAGGTATCAACAGTTCCTAACCATCAAAGAGATTCATCAACTCAATTAACACGACTTCGATGAAATGCAGATCAATATTCTTTATCGAGACATGCCTATACCTGCACGTAGCTGATGGGCGCTCAGCAAGTAAAGATGTTGAAATCTTTGCATCGCCAGTGACAAGTTTTTAGATTCTACACAGGGAGACGAAAATGAAAATTGCCTACCAAATGTGTGCGGCCGCGCTATGCCTGATATCGCTTTCAGAGCTGGCATCGGCGGCGAATATCTATGTCAGTCGACGCATTGGCAACGACCAAGTGCCGCTCGTGAATAACTCGCTGAACATGCCTTTTGCAACACTGCAAAAGGCAGCGGCGATCGTACAGCCAGGAGACACAGTCTACGTGCTGAACGGGACATATGAACCGGTAGTTTTAAAGGTATCTGGACGTGAGGGAGCGCCCATCACATGGAAGGCCTATCCTGGACATCGTCCTGAAATCGTATCCGCAGGATGGTATGGGATAGACGTCAAAGCCAGCTATCAAATCATTGATGGATTTACCATCACCGGAAACAACGACAATGTTACGTTGGCAGAAGCTGAAAAGGATTATTACAAGTCCATTCCCACGTTCTTCGTCAAAAACCCAAAGACTGGTGTCAATGACATCAATCCCTTCGTCAAGAATACCAAGACTGGGTTGATTGAATACAAGCCTGCTGCGGGCAAACCAGTCACGGTAGACACGCCTAATCCTACATATATTCCAAATTACGTCCCGAGTGGCGCTTTCAATGGCAATGGCATCGCTTTGAACAATAAGCCAAAAGAACTCCGAGGCAGGGCGCCTGCACATCATCTTACGGTAAGGAACTGCATCGTTCGCAAATTTGGAGGTGGTGGCATCGCTGTCCTCTTCGCCGACTATGTTGTCATGGAAAACAATAGGATTTACGACAATTCATGGTACTCGCGCTTCGGTACCTCCGGGGGTACGCTTTTTACGGTCAACAAAGATCCCAGTGATACGAATTCAGGCTATCGCAACAAAATTACCGGCAATATCTTTTGGAACAACAGAGGCCTAGTGAAATGGCTGACAACGGGCGAGTATAAGGTCAAGAACTCCAAAGGCGTTGAAGTAACGAAGCAAGCCGATGGGAAATATAGCGACGGCAACGGCTTTATCCTTGATATCACTGAAAAGGATAGCGCCGGAGGAGAGTTTAGCGGGAAGACTTTGATCGCCAATAATTTGGTTGTCCACAACGGAGGCTCAGGCATTCATAGTATTGGCGGACGCAACGTGGACGTGTTTAACAATACGGCCTATATGAACGGCGACAAGGTTCTTTATCCCGACATCTATGCGCGGGAAACGGTCAATGGCCGCTTCCGCAATAATATTGTCTATGCTCGCAAGGATGCCACCATCAACAGCAAAACCCAGAACGTCAATGTCGACTATGATTTCAACCTCTATTTCAACGGAAAGATCACGCCAGGGACGCAAGGCCCCAATGATATCGTGGGTGATCCCAAGTTCATGAGACCCAGCCTTACCCCCTGTGTGCCCATTCCGAATTCCCCGGACGTGAACTGCAGCGTCGCGGACTTCAGAATTCAGCATACCAGTCCTGCGCTCGATAGCGGCGTGGTTATTGAAGATGAAACGCCCACGACCGACATCAATAATATTTCGCGTCAAACGGGGAATAGCATCGATAGGGGCGCCTATGAGCACAATATCCTGCCCCGAGTGGTTTCCTCGCTGGCTGTGACAGGCACGCAGAATAAGCCGTTGACTTATAAACTGATTGTCTACAATTACCCCGATTCGTACGCAGCAACGAACCTGCCTCCAGGCTTGCAAATCGATCCCGCTACAGGCGTGATCAGTGGCACACCTGGCGCCAAAGGGATTTTCAGGTCTACGGTTACCGCGACCAGCGAAATTGGTAAGGGAAGCGCCAATCTCGTGTTTACGATCAACTGAATTTATTTGACTGCAAGGAACCCAGGCAAGGTTGAGTTGCCGGGTTCATGCAGTGAAGCCGAAATTTCTTCAAAGCCCTCAAGAAGACTCCAGCCGCAACAGAACCGACCGCTTAACTAAAGCGCGGGAATATTTCCTGTTCAAAGAATTGCTGTATGTCCTCGGGCTGCTGCTGCAATGCCTGTCCGTAGCTTTCAGCAGCTGTCACCTTATATTTGGCCTGACGCTTGCTAATCTGTGCCCGCCATACAGTATGAAGCGTAAAAGCGAAGTTCAGCTTGGGATGGACCATCTTACAGATAGGTCCTTGGCTCAGACGTTGGGCATCAAACAACCAAAGCTCATCGCCTGCTTGTGCTCTGCGATCCGCTGTTACGGTACAGAGGATGTAACCATCTTTTTGTGATGAACTACCTTTTTTAGGAACAAAGACGGGAGACGAGCTAAAGACTCCCGAAGGCATGGTGTAGCCATCGTCTATGGTCAAATTCAGACAATTATAGCGGAACAGTGCTGGTGGAACGCCATCCCAAGGCAGTTCATGGACTGGAACCTGGCGATACTTATAGTAATCATAGGTATAGTAAAGATCTTTGGTGATGAGCTCTTTGGAAAAGCCAAAGGACATCCAATATAAGTATTCAAGCTTTTCGATCGGTTGCCCATCATCACGATAAGTCGCCAGAGCTGTCTGCCAATTGTAGACTGGATGGCTTGTGAGATGGACCTCCGCCTTGAGGTTCTTCTTAGACCCACCTCTCATATCGATTCGAACTTGTCCACAATCCCCACGATCCATGGGGGAGACGATCATACCATAAAGATCCGGTCTAACAGGCTCGTTACTAGGGTAGAGGCGATCACCCACTTTCAAGCATTCGGAGTAGTCTGATGCAGGATTTGTAGCCCCGTAGAGGGTTATGATGCCATCGCCGTCGTCATAGTCGGCGAAAATATGCTCCCATTCTTTTTCCAAGATAACTTTGCGAACACGAATGGGCTGATTTTCGCCATTAAGTTCGGCGCGTGGGACAACCCAGATGGTTGTCTCCGGTAGCTGAGCCCTTAAAGCCTTCAAGCCCAGCATGACCTCCCCTTCCATCGAGAAAGGAGTATCGATGAGGAGGACGTAGTTGCGAGTCACACAAATCGAATGCACTGTTTGACGGATATTGGCCGGAAAATTTTCCTCGGCATCGTCGAGGAGTGGGGTATGGCGCAGCCGACCCTGTAAATCCCAGGTGACGATATGAGTAAAAGCGTCGCCGTGCAAAAGACCGCTGATATCGACCGTTCCACCAAAGTTAACGCTGATAAATTCTCCGGTGTAAGGATCGTAAAAAGGATGGGCCGTTGTTCGCACCATGGGGAAGATCCATTTACCCGCAACTAACTTCGCAAAGTTTGGCAGCCCCTGCTTCCACTCATCGCGCGAACCGATGGGGGTGACAACCTGCAATGAAACTGGGTCGATTTCATAGGGTTCACCTGCATCGTAAGTAATAACCATGCGATCATCACTCAGTGGTACGAAAGCGGTATTGCAACTGTTAAGGGTTCCAAGGGTGTCACTCAGGTAGGCTATCCCCTTATTTTTGAAGCGATGCCGACTGTTCTCGAGTTTTTCCTGCGCGATCACGGAAGGGGTGCGAATCAACACCCGCTTGATATGTGGTCCGGCTTCCGTGAAATCCACACGGCTGATGGCACCTTTGCCGGCGGCAAGGTTCACTCGCTCTGGGGTATCGATTGATTCTATGATGAAAGCATGACCAAAGATGTCATCAGGGAGCTGGCCTTCAATCACCTGGAGCTTATCCTCAAATTCCTCGCGATTGCCATAGCAAGGCGATCGGGGAAAATTCAGGGAACGACCCATAGAGTGACCTTGGGTTTCCGCACTCACTGAGCTGCCAACGGTCAGACCCACTCCTGCCAGACTTAGTTCAGCGACAGGAAGAAGAGCTGTGAACTTTAGGAAATCACGTCTGTTGTTCTTTGTCATGTTTGTCTCCACAATGTTTGTGCAGAGCATTAACCGAACACAAGCTCTCGCACAAGGCGAGATAAAGCTTCTTACTCTCTCGTCAGTATGTATGGTTGTTCTTTCGAGTGCTGCTCAGAGGCGCTGAAAGATATCCCACACCCTTTCCAGGATGTGATAGTGAGAGTCCGCAGATTTTTGTTTTCCAACTTTTACCAATTTCTACGAATGCATTGCCTGGCAGCAAAGCTTCCGTAGTCTATAAAAAACATTCAAGGTTGGCTCAGTAAGCACTGTCAATTCTATACATGATCGTTTAAAATTGTTAAAATATACGGAGTTCCGCAGACTAGGAGAAAAACATTGTCATTTCTGGCGATTAAGAAATATTTTCTCGGTGGAGAAAAAGGCAAAAAGATCGCGGTGATCAGGACGTTTGCCATTCTGGTGTTTTCACTGTTCCTTACGAATGGCCTCTGGTTCTGGCTATTCAGGGATAATTCCTATATATTAATGGCTGCTTTTGGTTCGCTTGCAGTATATTCAATCGGCATCGCTATGGCGGAGAGGGGTGAACATCGAATCTCTGCACTTGTTCGGCTCCTGTCATGCCTGTTTTTCTATCTCGAGTGTTTTCGAACAGCCGGTGGTGTTGGAAGCGCTGGATCGGTCTGGACCTCCTCAATCCTTCTTGGAATTATGTGGGCTGTTGGCTACCGGCTCGCAGCGTTGCTTGCTTTCATAATTTCGTGCTTCGCTGTATATCATACTTTACACTCCGATCCTGTATTTCAAACTGCAGACTATTTTTCCTTGTGCATATTTCTGTTCAACCTCGGCTTGACATATTTTATCGGATTTTTGTTTAAAAGCGTTTCGGATCATCATCTCAGAAAATCGGAGCAGGCTCGCGCGGAAGTCGAAGCTGCCAAGATTAAAATTGAGGCAGTTAACAAAAATATAGCGACCATTCTTAATGCGACTCCCAACCTGATCGCTATATTCGGGGCGGACTCACGTTTGACAGCCTCATCAAAAGCTTTTCAAAAAGCACTGCCTGGCACTTCCAATATCTATGATATTGTCGGAATTTTTGATGAAAAAGTGCGTCCAACTGTTAACGAAGTTATCAATGCCAGCCTCGGCGAAAATGTACTGAATTTTGAGGTCAATCAGGCCCAACTGCCGACAAACGTGATAATCCATAAGGAAAACTTCAATATTGCCTGGACTGCTCTCGAAGACGACACGCATACAGTGCAGCGCATACAGTTTGAGGCAACTTCCGTTGAAGCCATTTACAGTCTTAAAACAAGAATTGATAGAAATGAACTTATAGCTGCTGTTTTTGCAGCGGGGCCTGCGAAGACTGCATCTTTTGTAAAGAAGGCTGGCACTCAGCTTGCCGATGCAAGGTATAAGGCAGAGGCCCATCTAGTGGCGAATCACAAGGAAGCGTTTATCAGTCTGCATACAGCCAAAGGAGCGGCTCGTACTCTGGGCTTTACGGCACTTGGAGCTAGCATACATAAAGCTGAAGACAGCCTTAAAAGCCTAAACCTTCATTCCTTGCTTGCTCATATCGAAGCTGCTGTCCTGTGTTTGGAGGACCTAAAGGATATTTCTGCTCAGTTCCACTCCATGGAGAATATATGGGACTTTCGTGCCATAGAGAAGGCATTGGTTAATGGTTCAGAAAAAGACTATCTGCTCGAAAAAATGCCTTGCATAAAACGTATGGTCGAAGAAAGAGAGCAGGATGTGTCGAAAATTGCTGCCGATCTAGGCAAGCCAACTCCTCGTTTTCTGCTGGTTGGTCCACTGTCCAGTCGCCTTTCCGTGGCAGCGGCAGATGCGTTCGATCAGGTTTTAATCCATCTCCTGCGCAATGCTCTTGACCATGGCCTTGAAAATGCCGAGGAACGTGCCAGGCTTAATAAGGCTGAGAGTGGCACAATCTCCTTCGTCGCAACCCTGAACGAAAAGGGTCTGGATCTTGCCATTTCAGATGATGGACGTGGGCTTGACCTTGTGAAGATCGAGGAGCGGGCCGTCAAGCTTGGAATTATCCCTTCGGAGCGTGGGCTGGTAGCGGCCGAAGCTGCTGAACTGATTTTTCTATCTGGCTTCTCTACGGCAAATGAATTGGGACAGGTCTCCGGGCGAGGTGTAGGCATGGATGCGATACGCTCAGCTATCGAAAGGATTAAAGGGACAGTTCATGTTCAGCTTCGAGATGAGACGCCTTGCCCAGCCTGGAATTTATGTATCCATATTCCAGATTCGCAGCTGTTCCACCGGGGCCCGGTTGAGCTTCTGCAGCGGAATTTGCGAATTCTCTAATCGGTGCTGCTTCCTTTGAGGAGACCGTTGCTGAACGCCTGGGTCGCGAGACCAACTTAAAGCGTGAAAAAATCAAAACAAAAACAGACT
>NZ_DASQYZ010000272.1:0-4629 GCF_035638955.1 Oligoflexus sp.
CGAAATCGGCACCTTCTCGGTCGAAAGCGCACGTTTACCGAGCAACAGCATCTCAATTTCATCAGACTTGCATTTTACGATCTCATTGAGCCTTTCGATCTGTTCCGCTGTCACGACGAAACCAGCCATTCGTCGCGCTACGATAGAGTTGACGAATACACGGTCTCTCAGGAGTGAGCTACTCCGGTAGTGAGCTACTCCGGAAGTGAGCTACTCCGGAAGTCAACTTCCGGGCAAAACATTTCAATGCAAAAGAAAATATCCAATAGACAGATTCTTTTTCAAATTGGTAGCATTGTCATTAACAGCGATGGAGCACAGGATGGCTCAAGAGATAACATATAAAGAGAAAGAAGCTTTCCGCAAGCGAGTTGCTTATTGGATGAGCAAAGGCTTTGATAAACAGGCAGCTCACCAAATTGCTTCTCTGCCTACAAAAGAAGCACGTAGGTCCGTAGTTTACACGCCTACTGATTCACATAACTATAAGCAAACCTTCGAGTCCAAAGAGCCTCCTACGCCTATAGCGATAGCTGCTTCTGTTACCTCGTCGCGAAACAGTGGAACTTCCGGTGACCCGATTTTCGGTCTTGCCGAACTTAAGGCAGCCATTTGTGCTGTTGGCTCTCTCGTATGCAGTGGGGCACTGATCGTAGCGGGTGCGGAAGCTGGAGCCTGGACTTTAGAAGCTTGGTTTTGGTCAATCCTGATCGTGACATCAGGCACCATTCTGCTCTCAACACAATTCAAGGGAAAATCCTTAAAAAGCTGGATTCAGAAAATGCTTGGCGGCGCAATCTTATGCCTCGGCTACTGTGTGATGTATGCCGGAATTACAGAAGAGAAGGAAAAAACCATAAGCGAAATTGCGGCGGGATCATCAGAAGTTATGCTCCTTCAAAAGCAGATCAGAGATATTGAAGGAAGGCTGGCACCCAGCCGCAGTGCTATCGCAGACATGCACGCTGTGAAATATAGAACCGCAATTGCCCGCATCCAGCTGGAAACCAAACCGCTCGAGGATGAGCTGGCTCAAACCAGAAGACACCTGATTGCAGCAGAGAAAAGGGCAGCGTTAAAGGCTTCCGCAGGGTCTGTGACTTCACAGAGCGTGGTCGAGTGGATGAGGCGGCTCATTCTTGAGCCCCTAAACATCCTTTGCCTTCATGGATTGATGGAGACACTACCGAACATAGTGAGTGCACTGCGAAAGCGAAACTTTCGACTTACGGGTGCGCCCGCATAAGGGACTTTGGCATTGTTCAAGGGTGAGGTAAAAAGCACCATCAGACAGTAGACACTCTCCCAGCGGCGAGTGACAGATCCCAAAGAGGGGAAGTAGTAGTGCCTAACTAACGGGTAAGAAATTCTAAGTGTGTCGCAACACTAAATTATCCTGCCCCGATTTTACGCGCAAGCCCCATTCGATATTTGTTGTCAAAAATCACCCATTCGCGGGCATTTTGCGGCCTAAGGCCGCAGCTGTGAACGGGTCAGGAACATTTTGCCTGGAGCCATGGATGGCTGCAACAGCAATCGATCGTGAATATGAAGGACAGGGACGCCCGCGGAAGAAAAAGTCTTCGCAAACCAGCAACCCATCCCATTACCAATTCGCCCTTTGGTCCTATGAGGATGGCAAACGCTTCGCCGTGCCGGTTGGCGGCGTGCGAAGTGACAAGAGAGCGGAGTATCCGTTAATCTCAACGACAATCATGAATGAAAGCACACGCACAGAGACCCTCATCTGGCTGCATTTCGATTTGGATTTTAAACGTGCAGATAAAAAATGGATCCGCAACGGTAAACTGGACTGGCCGACTATAGGAGCTACACTCGGAGAAGATGTTCCCATGTTCCTGCGCTACTTGGCCTATGTCGTCCGATCCAGCGGCGGCAAAGGGCTGAGCCTGGTGCTCGCCATCTCGCCCCTCGAACTGATCGATGAAACGGGTGACGTGCAAAAGCTGGCCTTTAAGGTGCAAGACATGATCATCCGAATTTTCAATTACCATGGGATGGGCGCCGACGAAGGAGCGCGTGGTCTCAAGCGGCTGATGCCCAACGTCTTCCAATCCGATCGAGTTCTTGATCAAGCAGATTTTGTGCAGCAGATGATTCAGAAGCGTCGTCCGCGAGTATTGCAAAACCTGCTTTATGTACTGCGCTTTCATCCTGCTCTACGTTCCCGGAACAAGCAGGACCGTGACGACATCCTGTGGCCCGACACACGGGTGGAAAAGCCCCTGGCGCGCCTTTACACAGACCTTTTGGATTCAGTGGGGCCATGGGGAACGGAACAGATGCGCGCGCGTGAGATAATGGCTCGGTATGGGATATCAAAAAATACGGTTTATAAGCTCCTCGGTAATCCACCCAAGTGGCTTGGAGTGGAGCGTCTTATCGGCGAAGGGATCCGTCTCACTATTCGACCCGACCGTTCACTGACGGACAGAGCATATACACTAATTGAGACTCGCACCTCTTCAGCCAAGCAGCTTCCCAGGATATGGACTATCGAGAGTCCCGAGAACGTGCGCGCCGGCGAGCGGAATCGATGGCTCGTTTCGATTATTGTTTGTTGCAAGAAAAAGGGGTTTGGCCAGGCCGAGACCCGTGCAGCGCTGAGCCGCATTATCACCCGTGTTCCCGGTTGGCAGAAGTCGCAATCATTGACGCGTGGACTCGGCTCGATACTGCGGAGTCTTTACCATCATCGGAGCTCTCTGAAGGGCACACTACCAGACCTGGAACTGCCAGGTTGGTTGGTCGAGGTACTGCAACCAAGTAAGTCAAATCAACATTCCCAAAAATTTTATAAGAAGGGATCCCTTCGGGGATCTCAAGCGGCAGCTAACCAGCCGGTGGAGAGACCCGATCCTATTCCCGAAGGAATTCTCTCTGAAGATTTCTCCTCCCAATTCCGGAACGGAGTCATGCCGGGGAGTGTGAGGGCGGGCCAGGCCCTCACTCCGGTTGTGTATACTCAAGTGCCTGACCAGAAGCCGGTGAATCCGTATCTCCACGTTTATCGGATACCGGACGCTCGAAATCTTCTGTAGCCGGCGCGACTCCGAGCTTCGAAAATGGGGTGCCAAGCTCTGAGACGGCAGCTGGCAATGACAGGCCTGGGGTCAAGGGCGGGCCAACCCCCAGCAGTGGTGTTGATATCGGACAGCTTGAGCTGAAAGATGGCTTGGGAGATTCGGTGTCTTCAGCTTTCAATCCTCAGCTGGTTGATGCTGGAAAGCCTGCTGAGAAAAACCAGGTTCCGAGCTCCGAGATGGGGGCGGGCAATGCCTTGGCTCGCCTTTCTGGATCAGCGCTCAGCGGGGCATTTTCGAAGGCACTGATGCGATCGACCTTGCCGGCCGCTGAAAAGGCCAGGATTTTGACCGAGGTGACGAGCGAGACGGATCCTGCGGTGAAAGAACGCCTGCGTCGGGAGTGGCTGGCAAAGCTGCAAAATTAGAGCGATTATGCGAGTGAGTTTTCTGTGCCGCGCTCAGAAGAATATTTTCTGAAGAAGCAATAGGATACGACGATGAATATATGCATCCAGAATCCAGTAGTTTTTTGGATATCATTACAAAACTATTGGACAATTAATTCTTCACTCCATGAAACCCATGAATCGCAGGCGCTCCAGAGCTTGAATATCATTTTGACGGATATATGCCTTTTTTGAACATTTCCTGGCCGCACGAATTCTTTGACTTTTAGCCACGATCTTTCAGTCGTTGCTGAGAATCAAACCTCCGAAAGCTTCCAAACTAATACGATCGAGCGCTGGAGCCTGTTCATGAATGGAAAACAAAATATTTTTGCAGCCGCTGCTGTTGTTCGGACAGCGGTAAGGATTCCATCCAAATCCCACCAGATCGTTCTGGAAGGGCTGACAGTCAGGATATTGACCAGCATGCAACCTAACGGCATATTTTCTGCTGGCCCAAAACACTAGTTTTCGGCCAGCGCAGTTTGCTTAAAATCGACCCTTGATCTCCAACGGTTTCACGCCTCGATCCCGGACAGGTTTACGGCCAGCCTAACCATTTCGTCCTCAAACCCGCGCGGAATCAAGGGCGATTCGGTGAAAAACCTACTCATCAATGGGTCTAAGGCGATCTGGTAGGATTTGGATGGAATCCTTGCCACTGTCCAAGCTGACCATCGAAGCTTACAGCATGCGTTCGGTGGAAATTCTCCAGGCTGTCGCTCGCGGAGAAATCGACTTTGGACTGTGTTTCAGTCCGCTCGTTCATCCCCAAATCGAAATCCGGAAGCTCGGCACGGAGCCACTTGGGCTCTGTTTGAGAAGTTCGCATCCACTGCTGAAGCGTCTCGGTAACAGGCCATTTCCCTTTAAAGAACTCAGTAAGCTCCCTTACATTGCCGCAAAATCATTCCACGGTATTGACAACTGCGAACAGCATCCCTGTCTTGTGGAAAAAGGAATCGTGCCCAACAGCAAGGTGATTTTTGATTCCTACGACGCGATGATCACCTGCGTTTCAAAAAGCGATGCCTGGAGTATCGTGCCACGGATCGTCTGCCAGGGAGCGAAAGGGCTGCATTGGTTTCTTCCGGATTGGAAGGCCAGCGCGGATGTGTGCTGCTTGTGGCCGAAAG
>NZ_DASQYZ010000273.1:0-6254 GCF_035638955.1 Oligoflexus sp.
CATCCCGGATCCTGACAAGGTAGCTTTCCGGCTCTTCCTCAACCACAACATTGATTTTCCCGACTTCGTCCTTTCCCGCTTTCGCGCGATCCTCAGGTGCCTCGATTCCATGATCAATGGAATTGCGCAGGCAATGAGTCAAGACTCCTTCCATGAGTTCGGAATTCTCCCTGCTCAGGAGAATGTGCCCACCCTCAATATGTATTTGTGGAGGATTCTTGCCGAGGCTTTGGGCCATGGAGGGCAGAGTTTCCCTGAGAGCAGCCGTTAGACCAGCCACGGTTTCCAGCCCATCGGAGGGGAACATTTTATCAGCGCCGAAACCAAGCTTTCGATTAATTACGTCAGAATACTTGAACAGTATCGACTCAGCCGCAGCCAGGTCTGCTTCCATTCTCTCAAAATCCCACTTGGCATCTGGCGCTCCCCTGACAACACTCAGGGTTTCCTCTGCTTTATGAACGAGGTCAGCAAGTCTCATCATTTTATAGTTGCGACATAACCCTTTCAATGTATGCAGATTGCGATATAGAATGTTCAACAGTTCTTCCGATGCGGTCCGGCGAACCAGAATTTTTCGGTTCTCCTGAAGATACTGATTGGCCCTTTCAGCAAAGAGCTTGAACTTCGGCAATGTGATATCGAGCACCTGGCCAATGATCTCAAGTTCCTCTTTATGCGCCTCCACCTCCAATTGAAGAGCCTTCAATCTGGTAACGTCGCGAAGACTTACGAGTATCTTTTGAAGAGTGAGACTGTCTGAATAAATAAATCCCCAGTCAATTTCTATGATTTTATGTCGGCCATCGGCGAACAGCAGCTCAAATTCCTTCGAGAGAAAGTGTTCATTCATTTCCCTGATAAGTGCATCCTCTCCCATCATGGCATTGATGGCGCTCACAAGACCGGCCTGCTGATCCTCGCCAAGACTGGTTTTTTTGAGAATCTCTGAAAGCTCCCTGCCACCTGGATTTTCCATTTCAAGGATGGACTTGAGGTAGACGGAATGCTCCTGATCGATGATGATTTTAGACCGGTCTGAGGATAAGCCTACGGTGAATATCCCAAGCTCTATATTCTGAAGAATGCTTCTTACTTCAAGGGTTTTTTCGTTTAACTTAGCGGTTCTTTCCTCAACCTGCTTTTCCATCCCTGCATAAAGCAGGGCATTTTCGATTGAAATCGCGGCCTGCGAACCAAGCGTTGTAATAAGTTCGATTCGTTCCGACGTAAATGCATGAGTCGATGTACTGTTTTCAAGGTAAATCAAGGCCACAGGATTGTTTCTGCTTATGATGGGCATGCAGAGGATCGATTGTGGTCTCTGTTCCTTCACGTAGCTGTTTTGGGTGTAAGCACCTTCCCTGCCCGGATCACCAAGCACGAGGGGCAATCTCGATCTCATGACGTATTCGCAGATCGCGGTGCATAGATGAGGTGACTCCTGGTATGGGACATGAAGCATAAGCTTCGGATCGTTCGAATCGATGCTTTGCGCCATCACCTGCCAGCTGGATTCGGATCCTTCCTTCATGGGCAGAAGCAGCACACAGCGATTGCCTCCCGCAGTCTGTCGAAGGATGGCAAGGAGCTTGGAAAGCAGGTCATCAATCCGGATCGAGCCGGAAATTGCCTGTGCTGCCCGCGTTATGGCCGTCACGTCCAGGACATCACCATGCTGATAGGTGGTCTGGCCCTCAGGCTGGGTGATCGTCCTGCCATGGAGGGTTTTGTTCACGACACCAGCGATCTGGCTGTGACTTGTTTTCCTAAAGACATCAGGATGATTTGCCAGGAGTTGTTGAAGCTTTCCCGTCGCCCCATATGTCTGATAGAAGCCATAGGCCATTTTTAAATACAATTCAGCGACCCGTCGCTGTTTCAAACCGAGATACATCTCGGCACAGCGGTCGGCAGCGAGGCCCGCAACCCAAAAATAGCTGGATTGCTCGGCAGTGCTGATGGCTTCATCGTAGAATGCCGCCGCCTTTAGGTATTGACCCTTGAACAACTGAAATTCTGCCTCAAGTACAAGTGCAAAGTGCTTAAAATTGACGGGAACGACAGAAGCCCACGTTCTGGCTTTTTTCAATGTTGATCGAAGCCTCTTGCCGCACTGGTAGGAACCCATGAGCTGTCTCTGATGGAGTGCCGATGCGCTTAGGCCGAGAAAAAAATTGTGGTACGCAACGGTCGCGCAGCCCACGATTTTATTGAGTTCACATGCCAGAAGCAGTGGAAGCGCTCTTTCATATTGATTGAAAATAAGAAACGATTGTGATTGAAGTATCGAAAAATTGGTTGTGGACGTTATCCCTGGAACCTTCTGCATGACCATATCAACAGCATCTTTATCCCATTTGTCCTCAGCACGATAGGTAAGAATGTCGGGCGTGACTCCAGTCATTACGCGCAGATATTGCTGAGTCATGGCATAACAGGGTGCAGCGTCCCTTAATGTTTTCTGCCTGGTTACACCCTCCATCTCGCGCGCCATTTTTGCAATATCCTGGATGTAAGGTGCGCAATGCATAGTGAAATAAAGTCTGATAGCGCGAGCGCTATCGAGCCGATCAATTTCACCTGCCTGTATGAGAAAATCTTCTGCTGTCGCGATCCTGGCTGTGGTTTCTCTTAAATCTTTTGCCCAGGGGAGGAGACAGAATGCATACGACAGCAATGTCGCCCCCACAGTGCCTTTGGACTCATACTTCTTCGCAAATTCAATCCCTAATTCTGTCAGGGCAGCCGCATGCTGATAATCCCGATTGATCAAAATAGTAAGCAAAGCAAGGTTTTGGTAAAGTCCACTTGCGCCCTCGGTATTTCCGTTCATAAGAAGGAGCCGAATTGGATAAGCATTGACAAGAGTAAAAAGGTTAATATTGTACTGAAATGCATTAAATTGAATAGCTATGAATAAAGCGACAGTAAGTTTATGCTTTTCATCCTCAACTGGAGGCGACATTAACGTCTCGACCAATTGACCACTTTTTCTAAGTTTCCCGGCTAAATATAAACTCCTCAAACATTCAAAAACACCATGCGCTATATGGGGCTTCAAAGGCAGATCAATCCCAAGAAGCCTGAGTCCCTCGATTCCGCTCATGCAGGCTTTTTCATGCTCGCCAGTCAGGCCATAGAGGGCCGTTTTTTTCTTATAAACCTGGGCCATGGAAAAGGGATCGCCTCCCGTTGAAAGGAGGCTTTCAAAGAGTTGCTCAGAGACCTTCACGTTGTGATTGTGGTATTCCGCTTCAGCAAGTGTGAGCATCAGGGCGCGCCAGCGATCTCCCTGGTCGTCTTTGTTGACACTTTGCAGGATTTGAAGGCCAAGCCTCGCAAGTTTTACAGCACTTCCATAGGAAAGTGATGCCGCAGATTTTTTCGCTGCCATGAGATTGAGATCGACCACAAGGCTTTGTTCAGAAGAGGTTTCTATATAATCGAATCCACTGTTAAATAGCTCGGCAATCTGCACGACGAGATTCTTCTGTACGTCCTCTCCGCTCGAGTTTCGTAGAAGATATCTTCCATACTGCAGCTTGATTTTTTTGATGTCGGTCTCTGGAAGAAGTGCATGACACGCCTGCTGCACGCGATCATGGACAAACCGGTATTTGATCTCATCAAAGGTATCTGAAGGTCTGTCCTCGCTCGACGCATGCTGGAACAGAAAAGATGGTCCTTCGTAGATAAGGATGTGCTCCTGACAGGGTCCTGCCAATATCATTGAGGCTTCCTGGAGGCCCACGCCGGACAATGCACATAGGGTTTTCAGGTCAAATTCGTGACCAATGCATGCAGCATGCGCCAGGAGAGGAATGACCTCTGCTCCCAAGTTTTTAATTTTGACAATAAGAAAATCGATGACATTGGAGCTGAGGCCCAGCGCACGAATATTATTGATATCCCATTGCCATCGGCCAAGCTGAGCGGAAAAATTAAAGGCTTTGGCATGATAGAGCTGGGTAAGGACTTCATGCACGAAGAAGGGGTTGCCATGGGTTTTATGCATGACTTCCTCGCAGATGTCCTTTGTTTCAACGGGAGACGAGTAAAGACTGTCGGCAATCAGACCGGCCAGATCAAGCTCGCTGAGCGGGTTCAAACCCGCCCTGGCAATATCGAGCCCCATATCCATCAGGTTCTGAAGGCAACGGGTCAACGGATGCAGTTGATCAACTTCATTGTCGCGATAGGCTCCGATGAGGAAGAGCTGAGCACCCTCACGGCGCTCAAATATATTCTGAATGAGGCCGAGAGAGCCACCATCAGCCCACTGAAGGTCATCAATGAATATCACCAGCGGGTATTCATTCTGGACTATGGCGGTGACTATGGCGTCCAAAGCGAGACGGAAACGGTTGGCATTCCCTACGCTACCGAGATCCTCCAGTTCAGGCAGCTCACCCAGAACCGCTCCGAATCTGGGGATCAGGTCGACTGCTACCCTGGCATTATGCCCGAGAGTCTTGAGCAATCCTTCGCGAATCTTTACCAGCTGAGCTTCAGGCAGGGCCAGGAAGTGATCCGCCAGGGACGAGAAGGCACTGATAAAGGCTTCATAGGGTATATCGCGACTGTATTGATTGAATTTGCCTTTAATGAATAGACCGCGCTGCCTGAGAAGCGGTTTATGAACTTCATTGATCAGGGTGGTTTTGCCTATGCCCGAAGCCCCGGTGACAAGAATCATCTGTGCCTGCTTGCTGCTGAACACCTTTTCAAAGGCCTCTTCAAGGAGCCTGATTTCCTTCTCCCGGCCGTAGTATTTCTGGCTCACAGCAAAATAGCGAGGCACATCCCTTGTGGCCAGCGGAAAACGGCTTTGCCTCTCCCCCGCAGCCCAGCGCTTTTGAGCCTCTTTAAGATCAGCAATAAGTCCAAAACCGCTTTGGTAACGGTCCTCGGCCCCTTTGCTCAAGAGCTTGAGGATGATCTCGCTGAGAGCGGGGGGAACCTCCCGCCCGGGGGCATGAGGCGGACGACGCATTTCCGATATGTGGGCTGAAACACAGGCCAGAGGATCATCAGTCGGAAAGGGCGGCTCTCCCGAGACCAGCTCATAGAGCAAGGCTCCAAGCGAATAATAATCGCAGCGATAATCGAGGCTCCGGTTCATACGTCCCGTTTGTTCCGGAGCAATGTACTGAAAGTGTCCTTCAAGCTGACTGAGATGCTCGACCTTCGGGTGCTCCCGGGAAAGCAGGGTCGATATTCCGAAATCGATGAGGCGGATTTCCTTAAGGTCGTCGGAGACGAGAATGTTGTCAGGGCTGATATCCTTATGGATGATCAGCTTGTCATGAACATGGTCGATGGCTTCAACCATGGATATGGCAAGGCTGAAAATCTGTTCGATTTCAAGTGGCGATTTTCTTTCCGGCAAATGCCTCCGGAGGGAAAGTCCTCTGAACCTTTCCATGACGATATAAATCCGGTCGGCTTCCTTGATCAGGTCAAAAGCCTTAAGGAAATAGGCGCCATTCAAAGTATGGATAAAGCTGAACTCCTGCTCCAGGCGAAGTGATGCCAGACTGTTATTGTGCCTGTCGGGAACGACTTTAAGAACAACCTCTTCTCCCGCATCCGGTTCCATACAAACGTAGACCACATTAGGTGAAGAGGAATGGAGAGTTTCAACAATTTGGTATTTACCTAATTTTTCCATATTTCCCACACACTATAAAATGGATTAAAGGCAGTAAGATCTTTATGATTATGCAATATTGTAGCCTGTTTCCGAAATCACCACCAAATGAACATTAGGATTTGTCCATATGCGACCGATTGATTCCGGATTTCGATTACCGAAAAGAGGCTTGGAAGTGGTGGGAGCGTAAATAGGTTAACTCCTGCAGAGTCTTGCTTTCAGGCTATGGGTTCAATACAAACGATTCTTCGATCGAATCCTTGGCATTAAAATGTGCTCAAACCTGTTAATTTTAATAATTTGGTTGAAATTTGCGCTACATCCCTGGAGATTTCTCCAACTTTGGACCTCCCTTCCTTTTAATTATTTGTACTGAAATCGTTATAAAATCTCTGAAAATATCGATCAACCGTGTCTTCCACTTGAGGCCCAAATCCCCAACGGGCTTTGGTGGTTCATAACACCGGATGCCGTCTTTCCACTTCACAGCCCTGAATCTGATAACAAATGCAAAGGCTGCAGTGTTACAATAATCAAATGCAAAACTGCAGGAGTCGAGTTCAAATGCGCCGACAAGGCCTTTCGCTTCTCTATATAT
>NZ_DASQYZ010000274.1:0-28711 GCF_035638955.1 Oligoflexus sp.
GCGAATTGGAAGAAAGAGGAAATCGGGGTCACGGGAAAGATGGAAAGGATGAGGATTTTTTCTCAGCTGGAATCAGACAAACTGGATCAAAAATGGGACCGTCTCAAGTCCGGCTAGATGTAGCAGGTTTCGACGGCCCAGGATAAAAGTCAGCCATAACCGATTCAAAGACAGCGATCGGGATACCCATTTCGTCCAGTTTAAGGCGATAAACCAGCTTTTTGGCATCGACGGGCACAGGCTTGACGATGACCGGGGAACGCGACAGGCTGTTGATGACCTTAAAGAAAGCTTTCCGCATGATTTCCAAATCGGCTTCGGCAACACCGACGTTATTGGGTACATGCAAGCTGAAGTAACGAACCTGGTTTTGATCGGCAGCAGCCACGCTCGACTGGATATCCTTTTGAATCACATCCAGAATCTGGGTATCACGCAAGGCCACAACCTGATTGGACTGCAGGCTCTGAATCCACTGCTTAATAATAGAGACATCACCTGATGCTAAAGGACCGACCGGAGGCATGTTGCCAAAGGGTGCGAGCTTGGTAAAGATCAGGGATGCTTCAGGGTTGCCAGCCACGATATAGCGACCGCTGGCCAGCATCGCCGGCACGTTGTCGATAATCGCAAAATTACCTTGGGGATTGGTGGCGCCATGGCAGCGGGCACAGTTCTTACTTAAGATAGCCTGGGCCTGTTCGGCAAGGGAACCGGCTGCGCCGGCTGGAACAGCCTCATCATTCGCATCGTCTCCGGCCGTGGCATCGTCGCCGACTGGAGCAGCTTCCACAGCAGCCGGTAATGCTCTCTTATTCTTATAAGAACCTGTCGCATCGGATTCCTTACAACTGAGCGCCCATATCAAAAAAAACAAGACCTGAAAGGCATTGCAAATAGCTGAGTACATAAGTCCGTCCCTTCCTCTAAATTTGGACCGCGATGGGTCCGACCCGCAGGCACCTGCGGAATGTGCAAAGTTTTATCGGAAAAATTTGGAAAGAATTGAGGAAGAGTGATGGAGTGACGTATTATCAAGATCTTACACGGTCGGTTATGGCAAAGGCGTATTCAAAATTTCTGATCGTTTCTATTAACGGGAAAAGCCCCCAAAACCTCGAAAATCGCAAATCTCACCATTTTTTGCACCAGAAGCTTTTGGAACATGCTCGTAAGTCCCTGTTATTGAGCATTATTTGCCGGGATCCTAAAGTATTGCCAACTTTTTCCGATAAAACTTTGCATATGAGGTTCGCGGAAACATTTTTAGCCTGCGAGGGGACCGGACATGAAACCAACTTTTAAAAACTACAGCCCTTGGATATTTATTCTGCTCCTGATGGGGGCTTGTAGTTCCAGCCCTTCCATACCAGTACTATCCAAGATCAGCGGCGTAGAAAAAATAGAGGAAAACAAGACGCCACCCCAGAACCAAGCTGCTGACCAAACACCCGCAGAGACTCCCGTTGCCAAGGGAAATCTGCAGGCTGAAGCTCTTGCGATCCTGGATCGTGCCTGCGTCAGCTGCCACAGTGCAAAGAATATTCAGGGTAACTTCGGTAGCCTCGATAACGTCGAAGCCATGATCGCCAGTAACCGCTACATAGTAGCAGGAGCCCCTGAGCGTTCGTTGATTTACACCAAGTTGGCTCCTGTTGGTAACATGCCTCCATCAGGCGCTCTGAAGCCTGAGGAAGCTGCCACGATCAAGTCGTGGATTGCCAGCCTCAAGGCTGTTCAGATCGTTCCTTTGAAAGAAACAACAGTTCTTGACGTGATTCAAAAGGATTTGCAGCTGAATGTTCCGGCTGCTGATCAGAATCAGGTCCGTTACTTCACCTTCCATGTGCCGAACAATGTCGGTACCAACGATGCATCTTTAGAGGCTATGCGCAAAGCTTTCGCCAAAGTCGTCAACAGTCTGTCGCGCTCGCCAGTCTTGGTCAAGCCGGTGGCTGTCGATGCCAAGAAACTCATCTATCGCATCAAGCTGGATGAAATCGGTGTTCCGGTTCAGGTCTTTGAAGACGTGATGCGCGATTTCTATCCATTCTCCAAACAATTTGTGAATACCGTTTCCGATGCTGTTTCGATTCAGGCCTCTCAAAATGATACCAACCTGCGCACGGCCACCGCCTCCAGCAACTATCTGATTCGTGCTGACTGGTTTATCGCAACCGCGACCATGCCGGTTCCATACGAGCGTCTCATGCAGCTCGGTGCCGACCAGGCCGCTCTGGATGCTCAGCTGGGTGTTAACATCAATGCTAACCTTGCTGCCAACCGTGTCTTGCGCTCCGGCTTTAAGAACTCCGGTGTGTCGAGCCAGAACCGTGTGATTGAGCGTCATAGCCAGAACAATGGTTTGTCTTACTGGATCAGCTATGACTTCGCCCGTCTCGACGCGATCGAGAACATCTTCGCCAATCCGCTGGGGCCGGTCGCTTTGAATACAGCGAAGAGCTTTCAGCATGACGGTGGTGAGATCATCTTCCAATTGCCTAACGGTATGCTTGGTTATCGCCTGGTCAACAACGCCGGTGTGATTCTGGATAAGGGTCCTACCAGTATCGTGAAGCAGAATGATGCACCCTCCCAGTTCCTGTCCGCGATCGTCAATGGTGTCTCCTGTATGAACTGCCACGGCGCTGGTCTGCTCTACAAGAAGGATGAAGTTCGGGCTTTTGCTCAAGCGAACGTAACGGCCTTCTCTCAGGCTGAAATGGAAAAGATTCTGAATATCTATCCTGAAGACGCCGTGTTCAAGGCTGCGATGGATAAAGACAATGCCTTCCACTTCAATGCTCTGACTCAGTTAGGTATCGACCCCAAGAGTCCAGATCCTGTGAACCAGGCCTTCCGCTTCTTCAACCGCTCGATGAGCAAGAGCGATGTGAAAGAGGAACTGGGCATTACGGAATCTGTGTTGGACGGCCTCTTGCAGAACGAACCTTACCGGACTCAGTGGAGCAGCTTGCGGACTCAGGGTTTCATCTCCCGTCAGGAACTGAGCATTCTGCAGACCCAGGCCATCGAACAGTCCCGCATCGAAGTGAACGTGGCGAATCCTTTACTTGGTGATTTCCTGGCGACCCCTGACTGTATGTTCGCCAGTCAGGTCCAGATGGACAACTGTGTGATTGCTGGTGCCAACGCGGCTCTGGCAGGACAATAAGCTCAGCCATTACCCTGGTCTGCGAACCACACATTCGTAGTCATGAGCCTTCCCCAAGTGGTACTTCTCATTGTAAGAGGCCTTTCCTGGCGGAGGGGCCTCCTTTTGGCTTCAGGGGCGAGAGGGCTCATTCACCACGTAGAGAAGATCGGCGACGGGCCCATAGCGCGGATGCACGAAGAACGCGCGAAGCTCGTCCTCGGTCCACACCTGAGCATCCACAATACGAATATAAACGACAGGCACATTCGGGCTTCGACGTTCGAGGCTGGTTACCACGCCTTGACGGTAGTCGCCATGAAAGGCGCCGGTTATGAGGACTCTCGATGAGTCACTCGGAAGCCTGAGCAGTTCCGTCGCCATGACTTCATCGGTGAGGCTCTGCGCCGCGAAGTAATTCTCGATAGGATAGGGCAGGGGATGCGGACCCATGGCCTCTTGAAAGCGTTCCCAGTAGAGGGGACCGCCCAGGATGAAGTCCTTGGGCAGCAGCGTGGGGTCGAGAGCTTCAATTCCTCCCCGCGTCACAGGACTCTTTTGCGCGCGGGACAGATTGGTCGGGACCAGCGCAGCGCCATGAGCCCGGGCGCTTTCAAGCACGGGTGCATATTCAGTGGTGGCAGGTCCAGCCGGGAACAGCTGCTGCAGAAATTCTTCGCTGCTGAGAGTATGGTCCTTATACTGCGCGTAATGTTCGTTGATCCGGAAGCGATCCTCGGTGTTGAGAAATTCCCAGCCTAGAATCAGCTGACTCGCCTTGGGCAACTCATGGGCGATGCGAGTGATCAGCCAGGCTTCGGCCAACTGCACGGGTGGATTATAGTGTTCCTCACCCAACACGAAGATGGTTGGTTGACCGGCGAGTTTATCGAATTCTGTGGGGTGGATTTGTGTTCCTTCGGCTGGGTTCCAGAGAGTTTGATTCCAGGACAAGGTTCCTGCTCGAGCTGAAGGGATGCTGAATACGAGGCTTAGTATCAAGAGGGCATGGCGCATGGAGGGTCCTCCGCTTGTTAGGGAAGACCATCTTAGGCCAAGGTTATGTCTGCCAACAATGATTTACGGTGTGTTGGAAATTTACTGCATGGCGTTTGGATGGAGATGATGGGACGTGGGAGTGCCAGAATTTTACTGCATGGCTTTTGGATGGAGATGACGGGACGCGGGCGTCCCAGAAGTTTACTGCATGGCGTTTGGATGGAGATGCCGGGACGCGGGCGTCCCATAAGATTACTGCATGGCGTTTGGGAATGAGTCCGCGCGGACGGTTAGCGTGCCGGCACGTGGGCGACCTGTTTCATGTATTTGATTGTTTCGCGTGCACAGTCTGGAACGCCTTCACGATTGTTATCGATCGAGCATAGGCTGGTGCGCACGTAAAAGTAATCCAGGATCTGGCGATAGGTCCAGGCTTTGCGTCCTGCCAGTGCCGCTGCACCCTGCTGGCTCATGCCCACGCCGTGGCCGAAGCCCAGGCCCTTGATCATGATTTGACCATCTTCCGCAGGGTTGACGGTAAAAAGGTTGGATGGCAGAGTTCCCACCACGCGCTTGAATGTTCGCGTAGGGATGGTTACATATTCACCTTTGGCGTCGATCATGGTCACAGCTTTCACGCGACCCGAATTGGTCTGGCCCACCATGGGAACCACAACGCGGGCAATCGGGCGATCCTTGGTCCAGTGACCCATTTCCTTCATCTTCTCGGTTAACTCGCTCAGACTGAATGGGCGTTCCCAAACAACTCGATTCATTTCCAGATCGCTGGCTTCGGGACGCGCCACGGTAAAAGGCGCCGGCTTATCCCAGATGGTGCTGGCTTCTTCGGTCGACCCACCGCTTTCCGCATGGTAGAAGGCCTGGATGACCTGACCCTGGTACAGCAGAATCTGGCCTTCGGTGGCGAAAACAGCTTCATCGGTTTTTTCTTTGCGATGCGTCACGCCCGTATAGGCTTGATACATCACCGTATCATCAACATCCCAAAGTCGCGCTGGAGCATAACGACGAGCGCGCAGAATGTGGTAAACGGCATACGTACGAGCCGCCACAGCCTGACTCTTCAGAGCTTCCATAGGCCAGTGATGAAAGACTTCGGATGGGACCACGCCGCGCAGATAACCGCGCAGGCTGACCACATTGATAGCCTCCAGCATGGTCTGCTCTTGCTTCTTAACCGCATGAACATACAGCAATCCTGAATAGCTCAGCGTCTTCAGCGCCTCGCCGGAATTGCGTTCCAAGGTAAATTGCTCGGGGCAATCGATGATCATGGCCGTTTGAAGATCCGAGGCCTTGAGCTGGATCAGGGTTTGATCCTTCTGCAAAATGCCTGCGGGTGCAATTTGATCCTGGCTGGCCTTAAAGATAGTACAAGGACTGTCCGCCCGAATCGTGAACTGATCCAGAACTTCATCCTTACCATGAGGCAGGAAATCGCGTTCATGGGGAAAGATTTTAACACGAATGGAAGCTGTGGATGCGATGTGTTCGGCTCCATTAAGATTGAGCATGTAAAGGCTGGCATCATCCTCGTCCTCGTCCGCAATCTTTTCCCCAGCCATTCCAGTGGGAACCGAAACCGCAAGGGTGGACAGGAAGGTGATGACCAAAGCCAACTGCTTTTTCATAAGGGATGACCTCACTGGTTAAGCATGGGCTACGTGTGTAATAGTTGATGTCTTGCAAGAACCGTGTCTGTTTGTAACGTACTGGTATCGCAGGCGTAGTAAGAATTTTTTGGGTCGTTTCGTCAAGACCATGGGCACCAATAAGTAGTCTACGTGATGAAAGAGGATGAGTTGCTGTTATTGCATGAGGTTTGCGTGCTTCGAAGGGGGTCTTATCGCTTGAAGAAGAGCCGGGGATTTTCACTTTCTCAAGTTATTGAGGTCCAGAGCCGATAGTGTGACCGGAGGCATATCAATGAAAAAAGCATCATGCACTATCAAAGTTTTGTACAGCGCGGCGCTCCTCTTGACCCTGGGATGCTCATCCGCTGTGCCCACGGCCCCCGCGACGAAAACCCAACAAACGCCGGTTGTTTCGACCGGCGACAGCACCAAGACGCAAGATGGTGACAGCGCGGATGGTAAGACTACGGCTGACACCGCGGCAACGCCCAAGGTTGAGGATAAACCCGCAACGCCTCCTGCCACGCCACCGGCTGCTCCCGCGCCTATGGCCATCACGAGTACCGCGTTTGCGAACATGGCTCCCATTCCTGTCCTTTATGTGGCTCGACAGGGAGGCGGCAATCAATCACCGCCCTTGCAGTGGAAGAACGCCCCGGCCGGCACCGGTTCGTTTGCGATTCAAATGATCGACCTCGATTTTGCCAACCCGCAGCCGCTGGTGCACTGGATGATCTCGAACATTCCAGCGACCACCACGCAGCTGCCCGTGAATATACCGGCTGGCAACAACCTTGCGGCCCCAGCCGAAGCTTTAGGTGCTAACCAATTTAGAAACTATGGTGGTCCCAATCCACCCAACCTGCATCGCTATGAATGGACCATTTATGCGATCAAAGCAGGCGAGACCTTGAATCTGACGGCCAATTCCACGACCAATAAAACGGAGTTGGAAGGCAAGAGTCTTGGTAAAGCCACCTTGATTGGAACGTTTCAGCCGTAATACCAATTCTCCCTGATGCCGGACGTGACACCAGATCCTCCGATGCTTCGGGGGGATCATCCCATCTGATCCAAAGCCTTCTGCAGATGCTGCACGGTCCGATCAATATTCATGAGCTTATCCAGCCCAAAAAGTCCCAAACGAAATGTTTTGTAATCCGCGGGCTCATCACACATGAGCGGCACACCTGCGGCTGTTTGCAATCCAACTTTGGCAAACTTGCTGCCTTTATGCAGACCATCATCATCGCTGTAGCACACCACCACGCCGGGTGCTTCGAATCCTGGGGCCGCGACGCTCGCAAATCCTCGGCTGGCCAGGAGCGCTCGAACTTTGCGACCCAGTTCACGCTGCTGGTCAGCAAGGCTGGCAAAACCCAGCTTTTCTGCTTCCTTCATAGCCTCATGAAAGCGGGCGAGCGCATCGGTCGGCATGGTCGCATGATAGGCATGACCACCGGCTTCATAGGCCTGCATGATCTGCGTCCACTTGAGAAGATCGCAAGCAAAGCTCGTGCTGCGGGTGGTCTCCATGCGCTGCCTGGCTTCCTTGTTGAGCATGATTAAAGCACTGCACGGGCTGGCGCTCCAGCCTTTCTGCGGGGCGCTGATCAGAATATCCACACCGCATTTTTTCATATCCACCCAAACCGTTCCGGAGGCAATGCAATCGAGGATGAAGAGACCACCCACCGCGTGGACAGCCTCGGCGACGGCTTGAATATAATCATCGGGCAATATAATCCCCGACGCTGTTTCCACATGCGGAGCCAACACCAGATCCGGCTTGTCCGTTTGAATCGCTTGCAGGACTTCAGCGAGGGGCGCAGGGCTGAAAGGTGCAAAACGTTCGGCACTCGGACGGCGTGCCTTCAAAACTTTATGTTCAGCCGGAATGCTGCCCATTTCGAAAATCTGGCTCCAGCGATAGCTGAACCAGCCGTTGCGCAGGACGAGACAGCGTCGACCCGTCGCAAACTGCCGAGCGACGGCTTCCATTCCGTAGGTTCCACCACCGGGAACAATCGTCACCGCGTCCGCTGCATACACCTGTTTCAGGGTGCTGGAAATGGATCGCATGATGCCTTGGAAGGTGGCCGACATATGATTGAGGGAACGATCGTTAAAGACCACAGAATATTCGAGAAGCCCTTGCGGATCGACTCCAGGTACAAGTGTTGACACGATGGTGCTCCTGATAAGACAAAGTGCGAAGTTCGAGCGCAGATTAGCACGACTCGTTCGCAGCGCACATCCCGGAGTTTGGCGTCATTTAAACGGTTCGACCGCCGTGTGTGGATAGGGTTCGCAGCGCACATCCCGGAGCTTGGCGTCATTTGAACGGCTCGACCGTCGTGTTTGGTTAGCGGATGCCGAGCCGTTGGGCCAGGCGATGCAGGTTGCTTCGGTGCATCCCCAGTAAACGGGCCGCCGCAGCCCAATTGCCATCGCTGGCCTTGAGGGCGCGCAGGATTTCCTTCTTTTGAAAGGTCAGCACCGACAAGGCCAAGGGCTCAAAGACATCCAGAGATTTTTGTTTGGAGGACGGCAGGGGCGAGGCCAACTGGGTGAAAATGCCATCCAGATGTTCCGCCCTGACGAGGGAACCCGGTTTGCCCGACGCGCGCGAAGCCCGAAGAGCCGCTCGGGTGAGACTGTGTTCCAGCTCACGGACGTTACCCGGCCAATCATAACTTTGTAGGATGTGCAGGGCATCCTTTTCCAGGCGCAGGGAACGGGCACCCAATTTCAAACTGATCTGGCCCAGAAAGTAATCGGATAGAACGGCAATATCATCCTTGTGATCCCGCAACGGCGAGATTTGCAAGGGATAGACACTTAATCGATGATAAAGGTCGGCGCGAAACCGGCCCTGCTTCACTTCGCGACTCAGATCCCGATTGGTCGCGGCAATCACGCGGGTATTAACCTGGTGCAACCGATCCGAGCCCACCCGTTGAATTTCTCCCGACTGCAAGGCACGTAGCATGGTCGCCTGAATCGAAAGCGGCAATTCACCCACTTCATCCAAAAACAAGGTGCCGCCGTCCGCCAATTCAAATTTTCCCATGCGGTCCTGAATGGCTCCGGTGAACGCCCCCTTGGTGTGACCGAAGAGTTCACTCTCCGCGATGCTTGCCGGGAGAGCCGCGCAATTCACATGAACCATGGCCTGTTCGCTTCGTGATGAACCCATGTGCAAAAGTCGAGCAACCAGTTCCTTGCCGGTTCCTGTTTCTCCCAATATCAGGACAGGTAAATCCGAAGACGCCACCATTTGGATTTCGCTCTTCAGGGTCTGGATGGGCAGACTGTCGCCGATGAGCAGACTGCCTTCGCGATGGAAATTATCGCGCTGCAGCTCGGCGGCGACCCGCTGATTTTTTTCCACCTTTTCTTCCAGAGCTTCGATCAGGGCTGCGGTTTGCATCGTGGCTGATGCCAGAGCTGCAATGCGTTCCAGCTGGCTGCTGCTGATCCCATCAAAGGCCCCCTGCTGCAGCGCGTCCATGGTCAGGAGTCCAACGGCTCGATTTTCCACCCAAAGCCCACAACCCATGCAGGCATGCACACGATCGCTTGGGTCTTCGGGATCACGCAGCCAGGCATCAAAAGGATCCGGCAAAGGATCATCAGCCGCAAAACGCACGGGACGACGGGATCCCAGGATCGTCGCCAAACGAGGATGTTCTCCCGGCACAAATCGATGTTTCAGCAGCGTATCCGGTAATCCGTCGACGGCCAGGGGAATAAGAATTCCATGCTCGAAGCGAAATAAAGCCGCCACGGCGCCAGGCACCAATTTTCGAACCGCCTGCAAGAGGCGGCTGTAGCGGGCATCGGTCGGCAGGCTTTGCGAGAGGTCGAGGGCGACCTGAACAAGAGGATCCGTCGGGTTCATGCGAGTCCCTGGGCTGGTTATCCATCTGATAACGTGTTGTCCGTTTTATAACATTATACGTTATCGGGATGACAGCGGGCTAGTTCAATGTGGCAGGATCATGGGTTTTAGATTTCGGCACGAATTTCGCTTAACTGGGAGTGCACGATGAGGGAGCTGACGTATGCAACCTGGAATCGCTGGAAAAAATCCTGCGACACGCGAAACCCTTGGGGATCGCGCCGCGCGAGATCCCGCAGTGGCTCGTGTCTTCGCGCGTTTCGCCGCTCCTGAACGGACCGATGACAGTCCTGCACCATGAACATGAAACGACGGGCGCGCAACTGAGCCGAATTCGGCAGCTCGCGGATCAGTTCCAAGCACCCGCGGGTGCATTCGAAAGCTGGTGTGCTCTGTACAGCGGTCTTGAAGAACTGGAATTTGCTATCATGCAGCATATCAATTTCGAAGAACACGTGCTGTTTCCCCGAGGTCTGCAGCAGCCCGCTACGGCTGCAGAGGGCAGCAGCTGCCCTCTGCAGCTGCGGCAAAGATCTCGAACCTAAAATAACGGAGGATCTATCTCATGCTTCGATTCGTGATGGCCTGTGTTTTATGGAGTGGCGTGACAGCGTGTCAACCGACACCCAGTGCTTCGGAACGGTCGGAGACGGAAACCACGGCGCCTGCGACATCCGACAGTGCGGCCACTCCTGCTGAAAAGAAGCCGATTCATCTGCCTTCCCAGAATCAGCAGGCGAGCAAAGGATATGCCGTGCCCGGGGTTCGCCCGAACGAGATTTGCATGGAAAAAGGTTTCACTTATCTTTATCAGGGCTATCTGCGACCGGAGTGCGGAACCTGTCACAATAAGGCCAACCGTTATAGTGTGACCGAATTCGCTCAAGGTGCTGATGAAGCGGCCTCGTTTGCGGTTCTGAAAACTGTCACCGATTCCAAGAAACTTCTTGAAGCCGTCCTGGGCAATGTCTTCTGCAAAGGCTGTGTGATTACCAAGGACGATCCGCTGTATGCGGATCTTGAATACTTCGTGCAGCATATGGATCGTTGCGAGAAGCCTTGATTCGTCTCTCCTCGAGTCCCCCGGCGTTTGCACGGTGAACACCGGTGCAAACGCCGGGGTAAACGCGCGGGGGCATTCTGACGCTTATGAATCCCCAAAAATTTATTGCATATTTTTTGATGAAATTCCGTCAAACTCCGTGGATTGGACCATGGAGGAACAGGTACGTGCGAGTTATTTTTAAAGTCATCATGCTGGTGAGCTGGAGTTTTATGGGCTGCACCTTTCAAAAGGCGCAGCTGACCAATGAGCTTCAGACGGAGTTAAAAACATTCAATGGCAAGGGTCAGCCCCTGGAGGATTTCTTCAAAGAGGCGGAGTACTCTCAGCTGAAGATTTCCCCCGATGGCCGCTTCATTGCGGCGATTTATCCCAAGAATGGCATAAATTCGATCGGCATTCTTTCGAGTGATCTGAGTCAGTTGATCTTTACCGGCCAGTTTGATGATGAACGCCATGTCATCAACTACGAGTGGGTGAATGATACGCGCCTGATGCTGCAGGCAGGCAAGAAATTCGGTTACCTGGATGGCCGTAATTCCGACGTTCGGACCTATTTTGTGGATTACAACGGCCGCAATTTCCAGAATTTTTTCGCGGGCAAATGGGCCTATTATTCATTAGTACGCACCTTGCCCAATGATCCCAACTATGTAGTGATGGCTAAGTATCATTACTCGGACCGCGGTCGACCCACTGCTGTCAAAGTGAATGTCAACAACGGCGACGAAAAGCTGCTGGCGTCGCCTCCTATCGCGCGCGGGTATTTGCTAGCAGACCAGAATGGTGAAGTCAATGTCGCGCTGGAACCCAGCAAGCAAAGCTTTGACGAGAGTCAAATTCACTACCGCCTCGGACGCGGCTCACCCTGGACCAAACTGGAATATCCGGTCAAAGGCAAAGGCTCCTTGAATCCCCTCCATCTGGATACCAAGGCGAAGGCTCTTTATTTAATGTCCGGTCTCGAAACCGGACGGGATGCGATCTATCGTTTGGATCTGACAAGCGGTCAATCGAAGCTCGTTTCAAGTGACCCTGTGGTGGATGTAAGCAGTCCTATCATGGATGAGGATCGTCTTGTCGGTGCGGTTTATGATCCGGACTATCCTGAAATTGAAATGATTGCCCCAGATTCTGAAATCATGACATTGTACCGCGATCTGCTGGTCAGTTTCAAAGGTCAGCGCGTCAACAGTTTGAATTTGACCCGCGATAAATCTTTGGGTGTTTTTATGGTGTCCAGCGATACCAATCCCGCTTCATTTTATAAAATCGATGTCAAAAGTCGCAAGGTCACGCCTCTGGGGCAATCCATGCCCTGGTTGAAATCCGCCAAGCTCGCGAGCATGAAACCAGTCAAATTTAAATCGCGCGATGGTCTGGATATCCATGGATATCTGACTCTGCCGCCCCAAGGCGCTCAGAAAAATCTGCCGGCTGTCCTGGTGGTTCACGGCGGTCCTCATGGCATTCGTGATTTCTGGGATTATGATCCCGAAGCTCAGTTCCTGGCTCAGCGCGGCTTTGCCGTGCTGAAGGTTAACTATCGTGGTTCAGGTGGGTACGGTCGTCCGTTTCTGGAGTCCGGCTATAAGCAATGGGGCCTGAAGATGCAGGATGACCTGACTGATGCCACCAACTGGCTGGTGAAGGAAGGCTATGCGGATGCCAAACGTCTGGCGATTTTTGGCGCCAGTTACGGCGGCTATGCGGCTCTGATGGGTGCTGTTCGTGAACCGGATCTGTACCGGTGTGCGGTGACCTATGTGGGTGTTTCCGATTTGACCATTCAACGGAGTGACAGTGATACCGGTGAGTCGGAAGCAGGCGAGGAATACATGGATCGTGCGCTGGGAACAGATGAAGCGGATCTGAAAAAACGTTCGGCCCTCTACAATATCGATCGCATCAAAATTCCCATCATGATCGCCCATGGCAAGGATGATGTCCGGGTGCCCTTCTCGAACGCCGAACGCCTGCGCGACGCCCTGGAAAAAGCCAAGAAACCTTATGAATGGTTGGCCAAGGATTCCGAGGGTCATGGCTTCAGTCAGGATGCCAACCGCTATGAATTCTATCTGCGACTGGCCCAGTTTCTGGAAAAACACACCGCCGTTCCCAATAAAACGGCGGCTCAGAGCGGTCACTGAATCAATTCTTATTCACTCTTGAGCTGCATCCCATAGCGGGCGTTCAAGAGTTTGATTGAGGATTTATAAGCCCCATCGCTCCAGCCGGAGCGGTTGGGGAAATAAGCTTCACCCACCAAAGCCACCGGCTCTCCCTTCAGCGGTTCCACAGCCCATTCGGTGATGTCAGCATTGGTATGAGTCGCTCCCGCGCGCAGATAATGCCAGCCTGCAGGCCAGATCTGAACATGAGTCTTAAGGGGCTGCGGGATCGCGACGGTCGCTGGTTCACTCACACCATTGTTGCTAAAGATCCTGGTCAGACCCTGATGAATTTCCGCTTCCACCTGCTGCATCGATTTTTGCGCCAGCTTCTCCCAGTGATCCACACAACGCTGATCGTCATCATAAACCGATCGTGTCACGTTCTGCTGGGCCGCATCCGGGTTCATGGGAATTTCGATAAAGTTCACACAGCTGTCAGTTGTCCAGGCTCGCCAGACCTGATTGCTGCCGTCCGGAAGCGCGGGATTACGGATATCCTTCCACCAGGCGGAAGGCCACCACTGGGTGATGGTGGCGACCTTGACCCCAATGATGTCCTGGAAAGCTTTTTGTTGATGAATGCGGGCAGGCACATCACCGTGCAGGTGACGAAACGCATGCGGAGGAACTGCGATCACCAGCTTACGGGCGTTGATCTTATAACGATGACTCTGCAGCTGATAGGCGGCTCCCTTGCGGTTGATCGTCCGGATAGGCTCGCCTTTGAAAATGCGGACGCCCATCTTTTGCGCTCGTTCCTCCATGCCACGAATAAACGTCGACATGCCACCCACGGGATAGGACGCCACGCAGCACACATCCCATTCCGTATCCAGATAATCCATGTAGCCTCGGGCATCGAGTGGATATTCGAAATCGGCCCGGAAGCGCGTCATATCACGAAGGTAATCAAGTCCTGCTGGCTTGGTCACCGCGCTCACATAGCTGCGAAAGTCTGGATATTGGTCGACCCTGGCACGCTCGGGGCCATGGCGCAGCTGATCGTAAAGCCAGGTTTCCTGATCCGTCTCGGGATTGTCCTTAAGAGGCAGGCCGGGATAGAGCGAAACGAAATCGTCCTTGCTGAAGGACGTCCGGCCTCGGGCTTGAATCAGATCCGTGCCGAGCGGCGGGCTTTCCAGCTCCAGTCCCAGTTCAGCTGCCAGATCAAAAACCACAGTCTGCGTTTCCATAATGCGACGCGCACCTACACCCATGCGAGGCGCATCCTTGTTCTGCGATTCATAGGAAATATCATGAATGCGTCCGCCCAGGTCCTGCTCTTTTTCAAAAAGGCAGACCTTGGACCCCAGAGTAGGTCCCAGGCGAAAGGCCGTGTGCAGACCGCCAGCACCGCCGCCAATGATGGCGACTTCGCAGTTTAACGGTGCCGCAGGTTTTGCCAGAGCCCCTTGGGTGTGAAAAACACTGAGACTGAAAAAGATGGTTGCGAGAATACCAGGACGACTCGCCTGAATGCAGATCATAAAAATACTTACTCCCCGTGATGAGACCATAATCTGAAACTGGCCTCACCCTACCGGGAATTACTGGGCTTGCAAAGACAATTGCCGCGCGGCTCACAGCCCGATGGTTGAGAGCAGACGATCGGTGTCCATGGACTGATAGCGAGCCGAATGAATGCCGTTGGTGATCCATGCCGCCTGCAAGCCTTCGGCTTCAAAAAGACTACGGAATGTTACAAGATCAGGATCGCTGGGAATCACAGTGCCGGAAATATCACCGTAGGGGTTTTGAAATGAAAAGGGATGATTGTGGAGGAACGTCGTGAACTGCCACGCATTCTTCTGAATTTCGTTGCGTTGGGCCAGGCTGATCGCCACCCCGGGCGCACCCATGGACTCATGCTCGATAAAGGATGCAAACACTTTCAGTTGGGATTGCTTGCGATAGATTCGGGCACTGAATTCAGAACCGGGAACATTCAAGGGATGAAACTTCAAATGTTCCGCCATCAGCATCAATTCCAGACATGAACTGTTCGCGATACGTCCGACTTCGCGCCTTTCGATCAGCCGAAAGGCTTCGAGGGACGGATCATTGATGCCATATGCTTTCTCAAAAACCGCCCTTTGCCGTGCCAGGAGGACAAAGGGATCGGTATCGGTCTGACCGTTGGCGTAATCCCGGTACTCCTGCAAACTGGCCGGAATAGGTGCGGACTCCACTCCCAGCCAGGTTGGGGCCTCCTTCAATTCCCAGACAAACTGCCAGGCATTATTTTCAAAGCGCTTCTCCACCGGCTCGGGGGAAGCGGGACATGACCATGCTGCTGCTGCTATCATCCAGGCCAAGGCTGGCGCCAGGACGCGGATGGAACCCACGATATTCATTTTCAACTCCTTGGACGCAAAGCTATCTTAAGGGCATCTGTACTCATTTTTGTCCGGGATTTCAAGGATTCCTTGCGCGTCAGAAGATACAAATACCTCTGGCCGGTCCGGGGAGGGTAGTGATAAACAGAGCATACCGTGACGCCTCACAGGGAGCCTTTCGCATGTTTCGAATTTTGGACGTTGGACCGGATGGTTTAGTGCAAATCCACGAAGACGTGTCATACATTGGCCCGCCCGCCGCAGGTTGTTGGCGCTGGGTTGACCTTACCTCTCAGGATGATGTCCAGCTTGAAGCGCTTCGTCATGGTTTCAATTTCCATCCACTCGCCATTGAAGACTGCTCGCACTTTGATCAAAGGCCCAAGGCCGAGGAATATGGCGGCTATCTTTTCATCGTTACCCAGGGGTTTGTGTGCGAAGGCGGCTCAATTGAAAATCTGAAGATTCTCGAGCTCCATACCTTTCTGGGCCCGAATTTTCTGGTGACCGTGCATAGCGAAGGCATGGACGCGCTGGATATGGTTTGGAAACGCGCGACAGGTGATGGTTCATTGATGCGTCGCGGCGTTGATTTTATTTATTATCTGATTGCCGATCGCATGGTGGATGCGAACTTTCCAATCCTCGATCTGGTGACGGAGGAGTTGGAGCTGCTTGAGGAAGAGGTCCTGTCCGATCCGCAGCGGGAAAACCTGACCCGTATTTTTGAGTTGAAGCATCTGCTCGTCAGCATGCGCAAGGTTCTGTCGCCGCAGCGCGACGTGCTCGCGGTGCTGACCAAGTTGAGCGATGGATATATTTCGGAGCGTTCGCTCCATTATTTCCGGGATGTCTATGATCATTTGATGCGAATCAATGAATCGATTGAAGCCAACCGAGATTTGCTGGGCAATGCGCGGGAGGCCTACCTATCTTCGGTCTCGCAGCGTACCAATGAAATTATGAAGCATCTGACGATCATGAGTGCCGTGTTTCTGCCTTTGGCGTTTGTCGTCGGGTTCTTCGGTCAGAATTTTCATAACCTGCTGGGTATTGCGGACTGGACGCAATCGGATCCCCTGATGTGGTCCATGGTGGGGCTGTGCGCGGGGATCCCCTTGGTGATGTTCCTCTGGTTTAAGCGTCGGGACTGGGTCTGAAGCCCGGGACCTGCCTTTGATCCATTCCCAAGAGGCGTGGATCGACGCTGGTATGGTGCTTGATGCGCTCGATGAGGCGCTGGTAGTCGATAGGTTTTGAGAGATGATCACTATAACCTGCAGCCATACACCGCGCCCCTTCCTGTTCAAATGCATAAGCCGTCAAAGCAATGATGGGGCGATCGAAATTCTGACGACGCAGATTCCTGGTCGCTTCCAGCCCATCCATGACAGGCATCTGAACGTCCATGAAGACGAGATCATAGGATCCCTTAAGCGCCATTTCCATACCCTCTCGACCATCTCCAGCAATATCGACGTCAGCGCCCAAGCGCAGGAGAATGCGATTCAAAAGTGTTCGGTTGTCACGCGAATCGTCCACGACTAAAATCTTGAGATTATTAAAAATGGCTTGAGTCGGCAGCACCGGAGCTGTTTTCACCTTGGGCACGACGGACAGCCTGGCTGGTCCCGCGTCAATCGAAATCTCGAACGTGCTGCCCTCGCCTGGCGCTGTTTGGGCAAGCACAACATCACCGCCGAGAGCCTGAGCCAGTTGCCGTGATATCACGAGGCCCAATCCGGTGCCTCCAAACTTGCGGGACGTGGTGATTTCTGATTGAACAAACGGATGAAAGAGGCGAGCTGACTGCTCACTGGACAGGCCAATGCCGCTGTCTTTGACGGCAATGATCAACTTTCGTTCATTGCTGTCCGGACCTTTAAGTTCCATGCTGGTCGTAACTTCAATCGCGCCATTCTCAGTGAACTTGATCGCGTTTCCAATAATATTAATTAAAATTTGCTTGAGGCGGGTGGGATCCGTTCGGATAAAGTCAGGGACGTTGCCTAATAGGCTAAATTTCAGACTCTTCTCAACCACTCTGAATTGCAAAGCCCGTTCGATGTCGGCCAGCAAATCGGGCAAAGCCACGTCCACCAATTCCACATCCAGGAGGCCGGCTTCAATTTTGCTCATATCCAGAACGTCGTTGATCACCTTCAGCAGATGCTGGCCGTTCCGGCGAATGACGTCGATGCAGTCAGCATGTTCTTCAGGGCTATGATCGGAATACTGGAGAAGATCGGCGAAACCCAGTATAGCGCTGAGAGGCGTGCGAATCTCGTGGCTGATATTGGAAAGGAAAGTGCTCTTGGCCGCATTTGCAGCTTCAGCAGCCACTTTCAAACGAGCCAGTTCATTCCGTTGCAGAGTGATTTCTTCCACCTGACCTTTCAAAGTTTTGCGGGCATCATAGAGTTCCACGAAAACCCTGACTTTGCTCTCCAGGGCAGCGGGATCAAAAGGCTTGGGCAGAAAATCGACAGCGCCGGCTTCATAGCCTTTGAACATTTGCTGCTTGTCCGAGGCCCCGGCCGTCACGAATATGATAGGAATATGACGACTCTCGCGACGACCACGCATCAGTTCAGCCACTTCAAAGCCGTTCAAGTCAGGCATCTGCACGTCGAGCAACGTGAGCGCAAAATCATGGTCAAGCAGAAGGCTCAAGGCTTCACTGCCAGACTCGGCAGCCAGGATTTCAATGTCCAGTCCGAACCCGTTTATGACCTTGATCATCGTTTTAATATTGGCAGGCACGTCATCGACCACAAGAATCTTTGTTCTTGCAGCGCCTGCGCCCGCAGTCATGGTTCGTGAATCGTTAAGCATCTGTTGATCCCTTCTGTCGCGCGAGAAGCATTCCTATCGTCTCGAGAGTGGCCACATGATCCACGGGCGTTGCGTCGATCGCAGCCTGCGGCATGGTCCTGGCTTCTGCAGTATCCGGGTCCTGGACGAGAGCAAGACCCCCACGTTCTTTGATCATTCTGAGTCCATGAGCCCCGTCGTGGTTGGCTCCTGTGAGCACAATTCCTATGAGTTCCGTCCTGAAAGCCAGCGAAGCCGATTCAAAGAGGACATCAATCGATGGTCTGGACCAGTTCACCAGTTCGTCCTCGCTCAGCGCCAGCGTGTGATCCTCTTCCACCAGGAGGTGATACCCGGGTGGTGCCAAATACACATGACCAGCTTCAATCGGCGATTTATCCGTGGCTTCCTTCACAGGCAGCAAACAATCGGAGCGAAGAAGCGCAGGCAAAAGCATCGGCGTATCAGACGGAAAATGCTGAACGATCAGGATCGGAAGCGCGAAATCCGCGGGCAGCAGCCGAAGGATCTTGCGCAGTGCGTTCATGCCACCTGCGGATGACCCCATCACGACCGCTCCAGTTGACCCAACTTTGCGCATCAATGGCCTCCCAATTTTTGGAAGATCCGAGCGTCCAGATTGATTTCGCTGAAAACGTTCTGATAATCAGAAAAACTAAGGGTTTCCTTCGGCCCAAGACACATAAAACCTTTGAACAGGAGGCTATCATAAAACGTCTTTAAAACTCTATTCTGCATAGCCCTGTTGAAATAAATCATCACATTCCGGCAGAGGATGAGGTGCACTTCCGAAAATACGCTGTCCGTCGCGAGGTTATGTTCCGCAAAAACGACTTTATCCCTCAGCGAGCGATCCATGAGGACTGACCCATAATCGGCTGTATAGTAGTCACTGAATGACCCAAGTCGACCGGCTTTTTGATAATTGGCGGTTGAAATCTGAATTTCTTCCGTTGTGAAAACGCCTGATCGAGCCTTACGCAAAGCCGTGGGGTTGATATCCGTGGCATAAAGAGTGGTGCGCTTGAGCAAACCCTCTTCGTGCAGCAGGATCGCCATGGAATACACCTCTTCACCTGTGCTGCAGCCCGCGTGCCATATCCGAATCGAGGGGTACGTCGCGAGAACGGGAAAGACCTCATCAATCAGTTTTCGATAGACCTTCGGATCGCGAAACATTTCACTGACTGTGACCGTCATTTCACTCAGGAGCAGAGCAAAAAAAGTTTTGTCACGCACAGCCCGCGCCTGCAGCTCAGTGATGCTGGCACATTCAAACAGCTCACGTGCTCTCAGCACACGCCGGCGCAAGGAAGCCGGGGCATAGTCACGGAAGTCGTAACCATAGGATTGATGGATCGCCTTGATAAATAGGGCGATTTCCTCGTTGGTGGCTTGATCTTCAGATTCAAGGTTCATTAAAATCCTTGTGGCGCGAGCCATACGCGAATAAGAGAGGTCAGCCTTGCGATATCAATTGGCTTCGCCAGGTAATCGTTGGCTCCGGCCGCTATACAGTTTTCCTGATCACCTTTCATGGCTTTGGCCGTAAGGGCAATCATCGGAAGTTTCGTAAAGCGCGCATCCAATCGAATCCTGCGCATGGCTTCGAGCCCATCCATGATAGGCATCATCACATCCATAAGAACCAGGTGCTGGTCAGGACTTTTGTTCAAACGTTCCAGGGCCTCTTCGCCGTTTCGTGCGACCGTGACAATGGCGCCGTTTTCATCGAGAAGGCGACTCAAGGCGAAGACATTGCGCAGGTCATCGTCAACCAGAAGGATCTTGGCACCAAGGAAAATTTCATTGCGATCGCGAAGTTCCTTGAGAACCTGCTGTTTGCCAGCGGGCAGCTCGCTTTCCACGCGGTGAAGAAAGAGTACAACTTCATCCAGCAGTCGTTCCGGAGAGCGAGCTCCTTTGATGATGATGCTGTCAGTATACTTCCGGATGGCCTGCTCGTCTTCGCGGGTCAGGTCCATTCCCGTATAGACGACGACGGGGGGACAGGATCCGCCCGGTTCGGCGGCCATGGTTTCCAGCATCTTGAGACCGGACATATCGGGTAGACTTAAATCGAGAACCACGCAGTCGACAGCTGTCGTCGCAAGCACCTCCAAGGCTTCGGTGGCACTGCTCGCTCCGAATGATTCAACATCCTTGAGGCCTGCAATCAATCCTTGCATGCTTTTGAGTTGGATCGCATTGTCTTCCACGATCAGGACCCGCTTGAGCGATCCGGCAGCGACCGCTTCAATTTTCGAGAAAGCTTCCATGAGCGAGTCTGCTGTGACCGGTTTCATGAGGTACCCTACGGCTCCCAAATGAAGAGCGCTTTTCCTGCGGTCCATGCCGGATACGACATGAACAGGGATGTGCCGCGTTTTCGGATCCTTCTTGAGCTGCTCCAGAACCTCCATGCCGCCCAATCCCGGAAGTTTGAGGTCCAGGATGATGCCATTGGGTAGATAGCGCCTGGCATCGGCAAGTCCGAGTTCACCGTCTTCGCTAAGAATGCATCTGAATCCAAGCTCCCTGACCTGTTTGGAAAGGGTATAAGCGAAGCTTGGGTCATCCTCTATGATCAGAAGGCTCCTCTGTCCTGGCGCGATGGAATCACGGTCATCCTGAAAGGAATGGGAGCGTGACCTGCCATCGTTTGCCGGTTGCGGCTCTGGCCGCACCAATTCCCTATGCTGACGATGCACCGACACAGGAGTCAGGACCGGCGGGGCTGCATCTTTCAATCGCAAACGGACTGGCAGGTAAATGGTGAAGGTGCTGCCCTTGCCTTCGATACTTTGGAGGCCTATTTCACCCTGGAGATGGAACGTGAGGTCGCGCGAGATCGACAAACCGAGACCTGTGCCACCGAAGCGCCTTGATGTGGTGCCATCGGCTTGCTTGAAAGCTTCAAAAATAACCTCCTGCTTGTCCTTGGGAATGCCTATGCCGGAGTCTGACACGGAAATGGCGATAGGTTTGTCCTGATCGTCGGAGCGTGTAATATGCAGGCGAACATGACCCTTTTGTGTGAACTTAAGAGCATTCGACAGAAAATTCTTGAGTATCTGTTCGAGCCTCTGCCGATCTGTAAACACTTCCCGCAGCGCGTCCTTGTCGACATTCAACGCGAAATCAATCCGCTTTTTATCGGCCATTGGTCTGAAGGTGCGTTCAAGGCTTGCTGTCAAATCACCAAGGTCCACCAATTCTGGGTTCAATTCCAATTTGCCTGATTCAATTTTGGATAGATCCAAAATATCATTGATCAGCGACAGCAGATCATTGCCGGCCGTTACGATGGTCGTCGCGGAATCAACCTCGTCTTCAGAGAGGCGGCTGGCTTTATTGTTGGCCAGCATTTGGGCTAGAATCAGAATGCTATTCAATGGCGTTCTGAGCTCGTGAGACATATTCGATAGAAATTCAGACTTGTACTGGCTCGCCAGTTCAATCTCGCGCTTCGAAGATATCAGGAGCGTATTTTTCTCTTGGAGTGCTTCCTTCTGTTCTTCCAGCAAGGCCTGCTTGAGTTCAAGATCCGCATTGCTTTCTTCAAGGGCGGTCTGCTGCATTTCCAGCTTGGACTGCGAGGCCTCAAGGGCTTTGGCCTGCTCGTGCATTTCTTCGTTCAGGGCTCTTAGCTCTTCCTGCTGAACCTGCATTTCTTCGGAAAATCTTTGCGACTGATGGAGAGACTCCTGCAGGCGGACACGACTCAAGGCCAGATCGATGGCAATACCGATATTTTTCGGGGCCAGACTCAAAAATGTACGCGTGGCTGCCGAAAAGGGCGTCAGGGAACCGAGTTCAAAGACGCCGCGCAAGGTGCCATCGAAGAGCACCGGGACAGCCATGATGTATCGCGGCGGAAGACTGCCGAGGCTGGACTTGATTTTTAAATAGTAGTCCGCCGGCAAATCCGCCAGCTCAAGAATTTTTTGTTGGGCGCCGGCCTGACCTAAAAGACCTTCATTGGGGGCAAAGGTTTGACCCATGCCTTCGTTGTCAGCATAGGCATAGACTGCGGCCCTGCGCAGAAAACAACCTTCGTCTGAAAGATAAAACGAGCCTACGTTCGCACCGATGTGCTCGGCAAGCTGATTTAAAAAGTTCTGGCAAAGCACAACAGGTGCCTGGACGCCTCGTATGGCATCATTCATTTTGGAAAGCCCATCGTGTATCCAGGCTACCGTTTTAAGATCCTCGCTGATTTCCTGAGCCTTCAGGTCGCTTTTCTCGAGGGTGAGCTGCGAGCCGATGAACTTGCTCACGATATAGGCAGACGCCCAGAAGGTGGTGACGCCCAGGATACGTGAGACCTGACCAATCCAGGAATCCAGAGTCGAAGTCGGAACCTTGAGAATGGAGGCTGCCATGAAAAGAGAAGCCAAGGTTGCCAGTACCAAAGGAAGTCTGGGTTGGCGTGTGAATACACCAAAGGTAATCAAAATAACATGAAGGACCCATACAGTTGTGCCGGTCCGGCTCTGAAAGTCGATAACACCAAGTACAAGGGACAGAATGATCAGTAAGGTCTCAATCAACCACTGCCATTGACTCTTTTCTATTCGCACGGGCTTTCCTCTGTGTCGATGGAAGTGAAATGCTGGGAACTCGCTTTGAATGAAGGTTCCTGCATGAGAGCCTCCTGAACCCAGGTTAGAGCCTTTCGAACTCTTGGATCGGCACTCTCGCGGGCCAGTCGGTAGTACAGGATGCGGCCATGTTTTCGAGAATCGACCAGACCTGCACTGTAAAGGATGGACATGTGTTTCGAAGCGGTTGACGCAGCAAGCGGGATCAACTGGGTCAACTTTGCAAAGGCCAGTTCCCCATCCATCAAAGCCATGATTAATTTAAGACGATTTTCATCGGCAAGAGCTTTGGTGATGGCGGCTAAATTTCGCAAATGCCGGCTCCGCCAAGCTTTCATGAATATTCGTTGGTTGACGAATAATGAAAATATGCAGTTTTGTCAATGGGATTCTGCGAAAAGAGAGGGCTGAAAGGCGTGTGGGAAGGTATGCAGTCGATGTTCTGCTTAAGGAAATTGGTTCGTTGAACTGATTTGATCCAGGATCGCGTGTCCCAGCACAGATTAGCGTGGGGATTAAACAGGTGACGCCAATCTCGCCAGGAATGCGACACACGTTGACTCGCATGTTTGGGCTTGCCGCAAAAAGTTCGATGGAATATCGAACCTCAGGAATATGATTTTGAGTTTAGCTTGGTCTCGAATGGTTCGCTGGTTCGATTTGCTGGGCCTTAGCTTGATCTCATTGAAAGCTTAATATAAGTTTCAGGATATAAACTTTCCAAATCATTCTGAGGTAACGAGCCATGGTTTACGAAAAGAAGGAAAGCTCAGGCCGGTCGTTGGAAGAGGAATTCTTCGCACGTCAAAATCAAGAACTCATGCAAAAGCTTCGAGCCCAAAAAACTCGCGCGGAAACCAAAACTCAGCTCTCTCAGTATTCGGGTATTAAGGATGACTCCGTACTCGAAAGCTTGCTTAATCAAAATATTCAACCGTCAACTTTAGTCGCCCTCACGTTTGTACCTTTGATACTGACCGCATGGGCCGATCGTACGATGGAAACAGCCGAACGCAATGCGATCCTTAAGGCCATGGCTGAGCAGGGTATTGATGTCAATCATGCAGCTTATGAATTGCTTTCAGACTGGTTGAAAGAAGCGCCTGGCCCTCATCTTTTTGAAACCTGGAAAACTTATGTGAAGGGTCTGGGCCAGACTATGGAACGAACTGCATTTCTTAACCTGAAGACACAAATCATGCAACGCACGCGATCTGTGGCGGAAGCCGCGGGCGGATATCTGGGCCTGGGTTCCAAGGTTTCAGCCATCGAGAAGGAACAGATGACTCAGTTGGAAAATGCCTTTCTTTAAGATCGAAGGCCGTACCAATATTCATCCGGTTCAACCTGCACATCGCGAAGTCTGTGCCCTCATTCTTCAAGCCATTTTTAAAAACCCCAGTCCGAAGGCTGGGGTCTGATCATGTCCTACTGACGAAGGCCAAGGGCCCGTTCGATGGCTTGGAGACGCAGCTCGTGGTCGGTCATATCCTGAGCTGGTCCTGGATCGCCCTTGTCACCTTTGTCACCTTTTTCGCCCGTCAGACCCTGCTCGCCTTCAGGTCCTTCGGGGCCGGTTCTGCCTCGCAAGCCTTGCGGTCCTGGATCACCTCGATCACCTTTTGGTCCAACTGTGCCTCCAGGTCCTTGCAGACCCGTTTCACCCCGTGGACCTGCATCACCTTTTCGTCCTTGTAGTCCGATGTCACCTTGGAGACCTGCATCACCTTTTGGTCCTATATCGCCTTGAAGGCCTTGCGGACCCGTTTCGCCTCGTGGACCTGCTTCACCATTTGGTCCTTGTGGCCCGATTTCGCCTTGGGGACCCGCATCTCCCGTGGGTCCTTCCGGTCCTGCTTCGCCCTGTGGACCGGTCAAACCACTTTCACCGCGCGGACCTTGGAGGCCAATTTCGCCTTGAGGTCCGACTTCGCCATGCTGTCCCTCATCACCCTTTGGACCCTGAGCACCTGCGGGACCCATTTCACCTTGCGGTCCAACATTGCCTTGATCGCCTTTGGCTCCCGTTTCACCTTGTGCACCCGTGTCGCCTTTTGGTCCTTGCGATCCAACATCACCTTGATCGCCTTTGAGTCCCGTTTCACCTTGTGCACCCGTGTCACCCTTAGGTCCTTGCGATCCAGCGTCACCTTTGGAGCCGGCTTCGCCCTGTGGACCTAAATCGCCTTTGGGGCCCTGGGCACCTGCTGGTCCGGCTTCACCCTGCGGACCGACATCGCCGCGTGCGCCTTGTGGTCCGATATCTCCCTGGTCGCCTTTATCACCTTTGAGTCCGGCTTCGCCTTGACGACCGACATCACCGCGTGTGCCTTGTGGTCCGATATCTCCCTGGTCGCCTTTATCACCTTGTGGTCCGGCTTCGCCCTGACGGCCGACGTCGCCTCGTGCGCCTTGTGGTCCGATGTCGCCTTTATCGCCTTTGGCTCCGGTATCACCTTGTGCTCCCGTGTCACCCTTAGGTCCTTGCGATCCCACGTCACCTTTTAATCCCTGCAGGCCGACGGGACCCGTATCACCTTTATCACCCTGAGAACCCTGCGGGCCTACGAGGCCACGTTCACCTGATTCACCTCGCGCACCCTGTGGGCCGGCATCACCCTTGAGCCCTGTGAGACCCGTGTCTCCTTTATCGCCCTTAATACCCTGAGGACCCGCTTCCCCTCGTTCACCCTTGAGACCCTGAGCTCCAGCTGCTCCCGCTTCACCCGAAAGTCCGCGTTCACCTCTGGCCCCCATGTCGCCTTTGTCCCCTTGGGGCCCCTGTGGTCCCATGGGTCCCGCTGGCCCCATGGCGCCCGCTGGCCCCATGGCGCCCGCCGGTCCTATGGCTCCCGTCGGTCCTATGGCTCCCGTCGGTCCTCCCTGACCTTTTTCCCCCTTCTCGCCTTTTTCCCCCTTCTCGCCTTTTTCTCCCTTTCCGCCTTTTTCCCCCTTTTCTCCCTTTTCTCCTTTTTCCCCTTTCTCACCGCGCTCCAGGATACCTACCCGGCTTGCACTCTCGGTCGCGTTCCCTGTCAGGAAATAAAACGGCACATCCTGCCGTCCATTCTGGGAGCTAAGGGTCACCTTCAGGTCGCTGGTATCGCGGCGGAGAAGATCAGCACTCAAAGGCCGTTTATCACCAAGCAGCAGCAAAACTTTACAGCTCGCATCATAAAGAAGCTGATGATTCTCAGAACCCCAAACCATGCGACCCGTATTTTTCTCGTGAATGGAAATCTGTGTCGACTCACGATACATGCAGTCGTCAGCCTGCTCACGGCATCGGCATTCGGTCTGGAGGAACACGACAGATCCATGCGGCGCCAGCGTTCCTGCCTGGTCCTTCAACACCGGAATCATCGGTTCGTTTTTGTCGCGCAGGCGATTGCCATTCCAATCAAAAATCAATTTCAGCCGGTCCTGCTTTCCCTCGGGGGCGTCGTCAGCATTCACCTGAACGGACCCCGAGCACAAACTCTGCTCACCTTGAAGCTGACACGTCACCTGACTGAAATCGAGGGCGGGCGAAATCCAATCCTGACCATCCCAGATCATCGCATGATCAGCCAGTGCCTGAGCGTCCGTCAAAGACTCGGGCGTTTGTATTCTGATGGGAAACTGGATTGAAGCTGCCCAGGCAGGCGCAGCGCAGACGAAGAATAGAGCTTTCAACCAGAGGGCGTTACCCAGGCTTAATCGCATGATTCACAGCTCCTTAAATGGCATTTCCTTTATCTTCGGTTGCCGGAGGAGGTGGCTGTAAATTGAATGAGAAAGTCGCGATTGGTTGACTGCAAAAAAGGGGCCGAACCCACAGTCTTATCCTTGGTGTTGCGGCAGCACTGAACGCGAGCAACGCAGGCGTGCTATCAAGGCAAGTGAATCATCAAAAGCCCTTTGTTGATATTAATCCACAATCGATTGTCGGCATCCACGATCAGGCTGATGTATTCGACTTCCTTATCCTCTTCCTTGAAGAGGTTCTTCAGGTCCGTTTTGTTGAAGAGATGGCGGATCCTGCCCGTGCCGCTCTCTACCAAATGGATATCGTAGTCAACCGTGATGATAAAATCCCCACGTGCATTCTTAACCGCATGACCCAGGACCATGCCCCTGGTTTGGATCGGTAAGAAGGTCTTCTCGCCGGATGCAGGTTTGAACAGCCACATTCCCTCAGGCTTGCCCTGTTGGAATCTATCGTGCACCACCAGCGTTTCGGCATCGGCTTGCACGACGTTATTCGGACCCGCAAATCCGTCTTCGGACCAACGCCGTTCGCTCACCCAGCCGCCTGTGGCTTCATCGTAGCGCAGAAGTTGCTCGCTGCTGGAAGTATGGATGGAGTTTTGCAAAGAATACAGCCCATGCAGATGAACGGAATCGACTCCTGGGACAACACTTGTGAAGCTTGTCTTGTCGGCCTTGATAAAGCCCGCCTGGTTGCGGTTGGGCTCATAGATCCAGATGCGTCCCTGCTGATCTTTAAGACCACCTTTGAAATTGGAGTATTTGGTGAAGGTGTGAATCCGCTGCCATTGCAGGGTATCCGGATCCAAGCGATGCAGGCCCTGGGGCTCGATCGCATAGCCTTCGAATTGTTCCTGACTGAGCAGCAGCTTTTCGTCAAATTGCGGGCTCGCCATGAGCCTGGTCCAACCCGTTGCCTCCTGCAGATAAAGACCATCATTCGGCACATAGATTCGTGGCTGACCGTTCGTCAGCCAGAAATTGCTGATCACGCCATCTGCAAACCCTGCCGGACGCCTGATCAAAAGCCAAGGACTGACGTTGACGTAATAAGGATACTCGAGACCGCCATGTTCTTTGGCCGCCACCCACAGGCCCTGCTGCTCGAACACGGGTTTGGAGCTGGCACCGATTTTTTGCAATCCAAGCATACTAAAATCCCAGTAACGCAGCCCTTCGGCGCCCGACTGAATAAGACCCTGCCCGGTTGTCCAATAAAGTTCACCCTGATCCGTAACATCGGGTGTCATATGCTGCTGAAAGCCGATTTCGGCGAGTTCATGAATCGGCTGCCATGCCTGGGTTCGATTGTCCCAAATGTTCGGGCCCAGGAGAACCTGGCCGCGAGCTGTCACGAGGAAATCACGGCCGATAACATCCTTCCAGGGCATCAAGTCGGGACGTTTCATGCTTTGCAGCTCGCCTCCCTCGCCGCGCAGAATCATAAGATTTTCGGGCTGTTGGCCGAACGCAAGCCAAAGAGCATGACCAGCATCGAGCCCCAGGCCAAGCAGAGGGAGTCCATTCGTATCAGGCCAGCTGTCCAGGATCGGAAGCCAGCTCTCACCCGCAGAGGCTTTGTGATAGACCTCGCTGTCGCAGGCCATCCAAAAATGTTGGCGATTGTCCCGGGCAAAACGCAGTCGATCCCCTGCCTCGGCACAGCGATGCTGTTGCCACGCCATGGGCAAATCCAGTGTCAGCCATTGCCCCTTGTCGAACAGCTGAATGCCGCCTTCAGGCTTCTGACACCAAAATCCACCCGGATGCATCTCGGGTCGCAGACAGCGAAATGTTGGCTGATCCGGTGGCAGAGGCAAGGCATTCCAGAAGGCTCCATCCCATCGCGCCAGGTGAGCTGTCGGTACGCTGTCTGAACCTGTAGCAAAAACCTGCTCGCTCACGAGGTCACCTGCTGCTGACAGCCAGAACTGAATAGGCTCAAGAGGCTGTGTATCCGTCTTGATCCGAGGCAGCAGTTTCCATTGATTCGTTTGACTGTCCCATTGCTTGATGTCCGTCCGATTTTTCAGAAATATTCGGCTCCGACTATCCTGCAAGAGGCCCGAGATGCTGTTTTCGGACGCGAGGCTGAGACCCTTGCGCAAAGGCAGCCAGCGTTCGGGTTGGATGCCAATCGATGCCGAGGTTTCTTCCAGATGACCCGCACCATCGTCCAGACGGGCTGTGACGCGGAGAAAACCATTTTGCCTCTGAATATTCTTCCAAAATCCTGC
>NZ_DASQYZ010000275.1:0-4445 GCF_035638955.1 Oligoflexus sp.
CTTTTCCTGCTTTCTGAAAAATTTCTTGACCGCAAATCACGTCCCAGGGTACCCATTCATGCGTATGGTGATCGACTGATATACGCTTGGGAGGTCGGTATGAGTCAGCCTATTTTGAGCGAGAGCACGATTGCAGCATGCGCAGAATGTGTATCCGTAGCAGGCGACATGCACGGATTTCTGCTCGCGGAAGCTTTGAAGGAAGCTGGTGTCAGTCCTAAAAGTTTGCACGATCCTTTTCGGGCTCGCATGGCTTTTGACGGACTGCTTACGACAGTGGACTGGACCAACCCTCCATAAGTTTTTGTCATCATTTCTATTTTTGGCGCTGCTTACGCGGAACGCCCAAAGAGCATGCGCAGCATACATTCCGAGATTATTGGAGCGATGGCCCGGGATGGGTTCAGGTTCAATGACCGACAACTTTTACGCCAGACGGTTTAGGTGACTCCATCGCTTGGTGAGAACCACCAGCTAGCCAAGGCTGTAATTTGATCCCCGGTAAAGGCACCTCCACTAACAATGTCTTAAAGACTGCTTGTCAGTTTTTGGGCGTGATTTTTCTACCATAATCCCGGATATACATGGCTCGTTGAGCTGGGTATGATTTCCCTGGCGATTCAGAAATTGCCTCCTCCGTTAGAAGGTGGCTAATATGCAGCTCTTTGTGAAGAAAGGGGTCTCTCTTGTCACAAGTGGTGAATAAAATTGGGATTCTTCCACGAGTTGAGCACTTGCTTGATGCAATGCCAACGTCCGCTTGTATTCTTACCCCGGACCTCCAAATAGTTGCCGTTAACGAAAATTTTTTAATCATGACCAGCAAGCAGCGGGCCGAAGTTATTGGTTACAACGTCTGCGAGGTCTGGCCAGAAAGTCCGGCTGGTGCTGAAGCGCTTAGAATTTCAGTCGCGGCAGTCATGCACTCCAAAAAACCCCACCGTATGCCAATCACCCGCTGGGATGGTCAATTTGATCAATCAGGTGATTTTGAACATTACTGGCAGGTGCTCAACTCACCGGTATTCAACGAATATGGAGAAGTTGATTGTATACTGCAGACTTCCGAAAATGTTACCGACACAGTCCTAGCGAAGAAAGCAGCCTCTGAAACAGCGAGACGGATCGACGTTAAAATCGAAGAGCTGCAGGTCAGTGAAAAAAATTTAGAAACAGCCCGGGCATTGGAGTCAGCGGCAAAGCAGGACCTGTGCGACTTTATCATGCAGGCTCCTATGCCTATGTGCATTATAATGGGTTCAGATTTTCATTATACGTTAGCCAATCCTGCCCATGATCGTCTGGTAAATCGAAAGGCGATGGGAAAGTTCCTGGCCGACGTTTTCACTGAGACAGAACGGCTTTATCACTTTCCGATCCTTAAACGCGTTCTGGAGACAGGGGAACCTTACGTTGGCAATGAACTACCTTTGCCCCTCATCGACGATGATGGTTCCCTCAAAGAGCACTATACCAATTTGAGTTTTACCCCTCTTCGTGATGCTGATGGAAAGATCAGGGGTATTCTCGGCCTTGCTCATGACGTCACAGAAATGGTGGTCGCAAGACGAAAACTTGAAACCCTGACGGCAGACCTTAAGGCCGCTGTTGAAGCCGCTGAGAGTGCGAATGAGGCGAAGAGTGCATTTCTTGCCAACATGAGCCATGAGCTCCGTACACCTATGACAGCGATACTGGGTTTTACAGAAGTTCTCCGGGATAGGGGCGTAACTGAGGAGGACAAACATGATGCCCTCCAAAGAATTGATAGCGGGGGTCGGGCTCTCCTGAGACTGATCGATGACATTCTTGATATCTCCAGGATCGAAGCAGGCAAACTAACACTGGAAAAATCGGTTTTCGCTCCTTTTGAGGTGGTTTCTGAAGCCGCTGCGGTCGTTCGCCATGCAGCTGAACAGAAGGGCATAGAACTCAGGTTGGAATTCGACCCCGACGTTCCTCTTTCAGCCTGCTCTGACCCGGCTCGAATTCGGCAGATTCTTACCAATGTCCTCGGTAATGCGGTCAAGTTTACAAGCAGCGGTGAAGTTCGAATCCGGGCGAGACTGGACAAACCGCTACATCTAATCTTCGACATCACTGACACTGGAATTGGAATATCGCAGGAGAATCAAGGCCGCCTCTTCCAACGTTTTGCGCAGGCTGACGCATCAATTGCCCGCCAATTTGGTGGCTCAGGACTTGGTCTGATGCTATCCCGTAGACTTTGCGAGGAGCTTGGTGGAAATCTTGTTCTTGTCGATAGCAAGCTGAACAAAGGGAGTACTTTTCGAGTTCGCATAGAAGCAGCTCCGTTTGATTTGGAAAGCTCTCATTTAAAACAGGCTTCCCCACAAAGGTTGCCAGCCATGGATGAACAGGAGCAATCCTTAACCGGAATGCGTATCCTCGTGGCCGAGGACACTTACTCCAACCAAGTGCTCATGCACAGATTTCTCTCTGTCGCAGGAGCAGACGTCGATCTTGCGAGCAATGGAGAGGAAGCCATGGAAAAAGCTCAGACGGAACTATATGACGTCATCCTCATGGATATCCAGATGCCAAAAATGGACGGAATTCAGGCTACAAAAGCTCTTCGGCTCAACGGCTATCGAGGTCCCATATTGGCTATTACCGCGCATGCCATGAAGGAAGAAATTGAGCGCTCGTTTGACGCAGGGTATAACGATCACCTAACCAAGCCTATAAATGCAAAGACCCTGGTTGAAGCCGTCAGCATCTATCGCAGCCGAACTGCTCCGTTCAACTATCGCGGGCAAGAATCTCACCGTATTTAAACATCATGCTCTCGAACGCTTCCCTCGCTTGGAGAGGAACCACGCCGTTTCCCAAGGCAGTAATTCGGTCCACCCTATGGGGACACCCATAAGCCACTCGACCCATGGAGGGTTCAGACTCCCACCAACCTCTTCCGAAAGGGGTCTGCTGTTCTTTTTCGTTGCTGTCGATCCCGATTTCCAATCCCTTGCGAGTGGTGTCGGCCATAGGTTTGCTTTCGCCATCGTTTCGAGGCCTGGTCGTTTCTTCCCTGTCCGTCCTGCTGCTCCCCCCTGGTTGTAGCCGTATATCGATGCGGTTGGGGTCGGAAACATCGCCGCCGCAGCTGGAAGACTCAATGAGCCGTGGCCGAAACGCTGCCCAGGTCCCCCCTTCTTTCCGTCCGAAGCCCGGATTGTAGGCCAGCAGAAACCATCGTTTTCGGATATGGGGGGCTCCGACATCCGCAGCGGATAGCATGCGCCATCGACAGTCATACCGTCGGGAGGAAAGTTCGCCGACAACTCTGTCGAGACCGCGCGTCCTGAGTCCAGGCACGTTTTCGAGGAAAATGAACGGGGACCTGAGCTCTTGGGCCAGCCGCGGGATCTCGCCAAACAGGCCGCTTCGCTTTCCGTCCAAGCCTTTTCCAGCCCATGCAACGCTAACATCCTGACATGTTTACGGAAAGCCGCCGTAGATGATATCAACGGACGAGCTTTCTTCTGCACCTCCTTTCCGCAGAGGCACGGGCTCATTGCACTGGTGCCATTTGTGGTGGCATGGATAGCAGAGCCAGCGCACGGACATGGGTTCATTATAGTCATCGTGGTGGGCATGGATTCCGGTTCGACCATCTTCAAAGACTCGGGATTGTCCGCAGGTCTCACACTGTCCAGGATTAACCAGTCGTCCGGCCCGAATTGCTGTTTCAACGATGTCATGGGCTCGCTCATCGGCACGCCGACCTCCCCGGTAAAAGTGGTTTTCGCTTCCGTATCTCTGCTGGGGTCTCATCGTCGTTCGGATTCTCAGGAGACCCCAAATTGCCTGCCTAGTGACTCCGTACTCATGAGCCAAGTCACCCAGAGACGAACCTGACTCGTAGCCCTTGACTGCTTCCAGAACCTGATCGTTCGAGAGCTTCCTAAATCTTCCTGCCATAAACTTCTCTTCCACATGAAACGATAACGCTGATTCGATCGAAGCAGCGCCAAGCTTTGTGATGTCGGTAAAAATCGGAGCTTCGGGAAGCTGACCAGATGCCATTCTGGAAAGAAGAATGGCCTGCGCGTAAGGCGCGATCTCACAGTAAAGCACTGGCTTCACCCATGGAGAAAGCGCAAGGGTGAGACCGCCGTATCCGCTGAAAAGATCAAGACCGCTAAGCATTCTTTGCCCCGCTATCTTCTTTGCTCTCTGATTCGCCGGGTACGACATGCTCCATCTCGTTTTCAATTTCGCGCCGCAACTTCTCGTAATCCCGGCCTTGCTCCTCAACGATCGAACGGCGAGAGGCGACACCTGACTTCAAACGAATCTCATCGGCCTTGGCATCTTTGAGCGGGTCAATGCTCTGCATGGTCGCGCCGATCCATTCAGCTGATAGATAGATCTGTCTTTTGATTGGGTCATTGAATCCTGGGGCGGAAAGCAGGCCACGAACT
>NZ_DASQYZ010000276.1:0-129647 GCF_035638955.1 Oligoflexus sp.
TCCAACCCAGGATGAAGAAATAAGCTGGCCTATATCCTTGGATGGCGCGTAGCACGGTGCATGCCAAGCCCAATGCGACTACAAGGAGAACCAGGATAAAAGCATAACCCCAGCTGAATGAGATGACTGTAAAATAAAAGAAGGTCCCCAGATTAGCCAGATTAGCCGTAGTGTACAGGTTGTAAAGCTTGGGAGTCTGGCGTTTTAAGGAAAGCGCCGACGATTTGAAAAGGTAAAGGAAAAGGAGGGCTGCTCCGATCGGAACAATGATGCCACCATAGGCTCCCATAGGGGGTAAATGGCCACCTCCATACATGAGCGCGAAAGTATATGATCCGACATAGAGACAATAGTAGATAAAGTAGATCTTCCTGAAGAAGACATACATGCAAAGGTTATAAAAGAACATGGTGATAGCAACGCCGTATACAATGCCATTGAAAACACTTCTCCTTGGGTGTTCCTTGACATAGCTCTCGATAGAGTAGATCACAAGTGGGTGATCCATCCGGCCGTTTCCGTGCTGAAGCATGCCGAAAAAAACGTTTTTCCCCTTCTTTAGGACAATCCTGTAAATGGGTTTTACGAGGTCAAGATTTGGAAGATCGATTCGTTTCCCATCAAAGGTGCCCCGTTGCCAGCCTGTTTGAAGACGGCTTAGAAACTCTTGGTCCGACGGTTTTGGACCAGCAGGAAAAATTTGCCACTCGAGATTGCGGCTGATCTCCAACTTTTCCGTTTTGTCGTCGACAGTGACCCATGCATTTTCGCCAAAAGCTTGCGGACCTCCCCATATAAGGATAAGAATCGCGAGGATCATCTTAAGGCTACGCACAGTTTGACTCCACAAAGTATGGCCCTCACCTTTTCGTCACGACCGGTCTTGACTTCAAGAAGCAAAATCTACGCTCTCTTGCTTGGCTTGGTTCGGATGAAACTCCGTAAGCAGTCAGCCATATCCAGGGGTTGCTGGATGACCAGACTCGGTCAGTGTCTGGTCAAAAAATTCCAGATCAGGAGATCTTCGAACTCTGCAGCAGAAGTGGCCTTGGGCAGCTCAGTGAAGATGTGGTTCAGGTAGGCATCAAGTCCGATTACGGGATCACCAAGAAAACGGAGCGGTTTCGGCCATTGGCCGTCCAAGTAAGTCAGTGCCTGGCCAGTGAGAGATTAGGCGGAACCTTGTGAATCGCAGAAGACCAGGACTAGCCATGCTTTGGGGATCGGCTGTGGCGGCAGCTGCAATCCGAAAATTGAATTCCCCGGTTATGCGAGGAGCTGCCTCATCAATCGCCTCATGATGATTTTAACCTGAATATTTTCAGCTGTTTATATCTCATCATAAATACCAGACGATATTCGTGGGAACCAAAGCGCCCAGAGTTTAAGAAGGATAAAACCTTCCACTTGAGGGACGTCATGCGATACATTTCATGTTTCATTACCCTGATCTTTTTCACTCTGAGCTGCGGGTCCTCGAAAGATAAAGACAAGAACAACGATGCGGCGCCCGTTGCCGCTCAACTGCAACCGACAACGCCGACACCAACAACGACCCCAACCCCAACCCCAACCCCAACCCCAACCCCAACCCCAACCCCAACGCCAACCTCGACTCCAGAGCCTGTTCCGGAGCCAGCTCCAGCGTTTACCGAGGTCTTTACGACTGTACTAAAACCCAAATGCCTGCGTTGTCATAACAGTAACTCTGCGTCGGGTGGCATCAACCTGGAAACCAAGGAGATCCTGCTCGCAACCGAAGACCTTGTGCGCTGTGGTCACGCCGATGACAGCCTGCTTTATCAGGTTGTGAAGAAGGATGAGATGCCTTTCCGGGGGCCTCCTCTGCCATTAGCCGAGAAACAATTGCTGCAGCGGTGGATTGATGGGAACTGCCTTTAAATATCCGGACCTTGTCAGGCGTCCTCATAAAATCGTTGCGGCCTGCGCGTGCCTCTAGTAAAGGCAAGAGGAACCCCATGCGAGCGATATATGATATGGCGGATCACGAGTGCGAAAGATTACTTTATCAGGGGCGCTACAATGAAATCCTGGCCCTGAGCGTCGATAGCCCGGATTTTCAGCCGGGACCTCAGAACCTGCCCCATGTTGTAGCCGCTCTTGCCCTGCTCGGCCGTACCGAGGAAGCCGGCGGTCTTTACCATGCCTATATCAGCACGCTTCCGCCTAAAGCTGCGTTGGTGACGCGATTTTTCTATGCGCTGGCTGTCTGCCGGGAACGACGGATGCCGGCGGCGCGCTCTCTCTTCGTCGAGAATTGGAAAAGGGCTCGCGCCCTGGTGCAGGAGCTTGGGAAAGACGGAGCTTCCATTCCGGAAGTGGAGCGGGTGAAGTTCTATAGTGCTCAGGGCCTGGCCTTTCTGCGGTACAATATGGGCCACTTTCGACAGTCGGAATTTTGGATTCGGAAAGCCCTGAACTCGGCGACGGCCTCCTCTTTTCAGTATGGTTCCTGCCTTGCTCATGAACTCCACGGTCACATTCAACTTCAGGTCGGCCAAGTGACGGCCGGCATGATTAATCTGAAACTGGCCCGGGACAAAGCCGCACGACTCGGTCAGGGCGCCCTCACCCAGACTTTTGATGCCGCGCAGAGACTATATCGAGCAACTTATGGGCTTTGCTCACATGCCGATGAAATAATCGTCGAGCTGTATGAGGCCATCAGCAAATGCAGGTACGAGGACGCCTATACGAAAGCCTCACTGCAGATTCAGCTGGCGCGTATTCTGACTCTGACTGGTGATCTGAGGGAGGCTTCGGCCCTGCTGGAAAAAGCCAGCTCGCTCGTTTACAAGGTCGACAATCCCTATCTTGAGACCATTTATAATCTTTGTCTCGCGCATGTTCAAATGCTGGAAGGTAACGATGCCATCGCATTGTCCATCGCCCGCAACACAGAAGCCCGGGCCCGCGAGCGGAGCTACATGCCGTCTGTCTTGAAATCCCTGGGTCTGCAGTGTGCAATCCTCGAACGCATGGGTATGGGAGCGGAACAGAAGGCGGTGATCCGGGACATGAAGTCGTTAACGGCAAAATCCGGATCCTTTGTGTCCAGACGCATTCAGAGTCGTAGTGAGTTTATGGCCGCCAACTGCCGCCGCGGTGAGGACCCCCTCGGAGACCTGCTTGATGATGTGTATTTCAACAAGCGGGATATCATTGCGGATATCTTTGCCAAGGGTTGGCTCTCCTTTTTGCACCAGGTTCTCGGCGTCACGCCTCAGCAGAATCTGATCGTCTTTGATCTGCAGCTCGGATCCATCACCCTATTTTCCAGGGGCCACATCACGCACCGGGCCGAGGGCTGCACGGCTCTGATTAAAAAACTTCTCCTGGCCCTGAAGGACGGCCGAGAGCTGAGCAAGGAGGCAATTACGCATTTTCTCTGGGCTCAGGCCTATCATCCCATGCGGCATGATCAACTGATCTACACTCTGATCGCAAGGACGCGCAGGCTCCTGCAGCCTTATGCACGATGGATCGAAGTCACCGATCACGGCTATCGGCTCGAGGAAGGCGTGAGCCTACGAAACGGCCGCGTTGTGACCCAGAGCGGCAGTAGGGAACCTGACGTTCCGATGGCGGTGTCCCCAGCTGCTTCCGTGATGAAGTATTCACTACCCGAGCCATTAGAGGCCCGGGCGGAGCTGCCCCATCTGAATGCGAGGCAGATCGAGATCCTCGATATGGCCAGGGATTTTGAAAAAATTCAGCCGCGGCAGATGGCCAAGCGATTTAAGGTGTCCGACGCCACGATCACCCGTGACCTATCGCGGCTGGTTGAACTGGGGACACTGCGAAGATTCGGTTCCGGTCGTTCCACTTACTATCAAAGCCAGGAAAGCTGAAAGGAGATGCTGATGACAGGATATCAGGGAAAAAATCTTTGGACTTTGGGGGCCGTCATGCTCGGCAGCGTCCTCAGTCTGGATACAGTCAGGGCCAATGGGTTGGAACTGACAGGGACTTATACCGTTCCGATGGGTTCCTATATGGACGAGCCGCTTGAACTTTCGGCTCCCATCATAGAATGGAACGTGGACGACGAGGGAACAGTTTCTCTCGAATACGCCTTGCCTTATGAAATCGTGGGACCGGAGGCTCCGCTGATCAAACTGCGGAGTGTTTCCTTGGACCAACCCCTTCAATTGCGGGGAGACATGGCAGACGGCCTATGCCGCCAAAGTCAGAGTCAGATGTCCTGCACGATAGTCTATCAGAAGAATCAGGAAGGCATCTTCTCATTTGATTCCGGGGCTGGCCTTACTCACATGGAGGCACTCAACCTGGACGCCATTCAAATGGCAAGGGTCGTGAATGCCCAGGAAACGCTCATGCACGAAGCTGTGGGAGTTTTAGACTTCACGCTCCCATAGTCAGTCCACGCGTGGGTGGCTGAAGACCTCGGTGCGAGCAAGGCTCCCGCAAGCCATGGCAACAACCCTAAACCACGGGCGCAAAGGGGTGCCCCCCGTCCATCGCCCGCCCGATCCACTGTTGTTCCTATTCGGGAGGACACTACAATGCACAATATCATAGACTAATGCCTCGTACCCGAGCCAATCAAGAAAAGAGATGGATAACCTGGAAGTTTACGCGCGAAAAAGCACGGAAGCTAAAACGATCCGTCGGCTTACTTCACAGAAGAATTTTATGCGATTGTGCACGATGAATGGGACATGGTTTTGAGCGCCGGGTCATCAAGCTCCATGAGTCGGCCCCCGCAAGTTTCTCGAGGCACATTATGGCCTCAAACAGCTTCAATAGAACCGTTGTGAACGCTAAACCATCTCACGCTACAAATGCAGCGTGAGAGATTGCTGTGAGAATCAATCAATCCAGGTCAAATACATTGTAGGAATTCGTTACCAACTGCAATTTTCGTCCTTGACGTATAGCAGCAACGTCTCCGTTACTGACGTCGTCCAGAAATTCGGCGCAATCTCTTGCCACGCGCATATTCCTGGTTAGGAGGTCGGCACTGAGGGGGCGATCGGCATCGATCGACAGAGTCTGTTGCGCCGAGTTGATAAAGAAGCCCGATACCTGAACCTGTGCTTTTGATCCCTTGAAACCACCTGGGGGAGCCGAAGTTTCCAGAACAACGCAAGTGATATTGCCAGCAGGGATACTGACTCTTTCGCTTCCAAAGATTGCCGGGAAGTCGCGAAAATCCCTTGCTATTGCAGTGCTCCCTAGAGCTGTCGTAGTTAGGCCAATAGATAACGCTAGTTTCAGCATTTTCATCTTTTCTCCGCAGTATGTTTGTTGTGAGCCAAGCGCGTTGGCAATCAAAGCCAGAGGTCCAGTCGCGCCTGCTCCAGCTGGGTCATTCACAGATGCTGTTCTAGAGGACCATTTTAGGATTTTTAACTATTCTAATCTTATAAGAATGAGGCTATTTGCCCGATCCTTCGATATCAGGCAGGCCGAGCAGGTTTGTAGGGAAATTGGGGACAAAGCCAGGTGAAGCTGGCCCACCCTTGCCTTTTGGAGGACCGATCGGTATAAGGAGCGGGAATCCAAAGGAGCGTACTATGAACTTTATGATCTGGCCACAGTGGGATCCCGGAACTGTTATCGGTTATTCCCTGTTTGCCATCCTGTGTTTGAGCTTCGGTTTTCTGGAACAGCGCGGACTCCTGCTTCTGAATTACAGCCGCTTTAGAAAGACGAGCGGGATCAGCAGCCGGACGGGCATGTTTATTCTCTACTTCGTTCCCATCGTGGTCTATGCCCTATTCTCACGCTCCCACATGGATGCACCCACGCTGGTCCAGTCCCTCTTGTTTTGGGCCATCGTCGGACACTTCGCCAAACGCTGCCTGGAAGTGCTGTTTGTCCATAAGTACTCAGGTCCGATCGATCTGCCGACAGTTGCCCAGATCGCCATGGCTTATTCACTGGCCACTTTCCTTCTGGCCCGGTTGCATACCGTGACCATCGCCACCATTGATCCCCTGTTCATCGTGGGTGGGGCTCTCTTCATCTTTGGTGAATTCTTCAATTTTTATCATCATAAGCTGCTGGCCGATTTACGTCAGGTGGAAGGGCAGGAGCAAAAATATGCAATTCCCTCGCGCGGGCTTTTCCCATTGATCACGGCGCCGCATTATCTAATGGAATTGTGCGCATGGCTCGGCATCGCCCTGATGTCGCGACATCTGGGTGCGTATATGATTTTTATTTGGACCTGCGGTTATCTGTTCGGGCGGGCTCTACGAACGCATCAGTGGTATCACCAGAACTTTGCCAATTATCCCAGGGAACGCAAAGCGATCGTGCCGTTCGCGCTATGAACGAAAAAAAACCACTGAGATGAAGCTCAGCGGTTTGAAGGAGTCCAAAAAAAATCTTAGCGCAGGCGTAGAGCGGCTGGTTGAGCCGCGACACCTTGAAGTTTGTCAAACGAAGGTGGGAAGCTGCGCAGGTAACCAACGATGTTCGCTTCGTCGGTGACCGCTGCAAAGGTGAACTTATGGGTTGCAGCATTGGCCATCAGCGTGCTGTCGGGATACGTTCCGGTTTTCACGATCGCCAGAATTTCCGCGTCGGTGGCATAGGCCAGGTAGTCCGAGGAATGCTTCAGGAACGCGTCCTGACCGGCAGTGGCGCTGCCGTGACAGCCCACGCAACCGCTCAGACCTGGGGTGGCCGCGTTCGCAGCCGTATCATAACGCGTCTTGCCAGCTGTTATACTGGCATTCGTGTAAGCGGTGACTGTAACAGGAACGCTCAAAGTAGCGCCATTAGCAGTAGCCGAAATCGTCGTGGCTCCCGCCTGCTTGGTCGTATAACGACGGGCGTAGAATTTCTGGGTGATCTTCACATAATTCGGCTGGCCGTCGAGAGCCGCAGCCGGAATCGTCACGGCCGCATCGGTCATAAACAAAGGATCGACCTTGAATGAGAACTCAGTTTGGAGTTTGGTGAGCGCTGCCACCATTTCCGGACGATCCTTGAATTCAGTGGCCCATTTTTCCATGAAGGCATCGAATTCAGCCTGTGTTGTGAATTGCGGTACCGTGACGGCTTTGTCAAAGTCAGGCACAGCAGCCACGGCATAAACCCAGATCATTTCGAATTTCTGAGTTCCATCAGAAGAAAATCCGAAGAAAAGCGAACGGCCGGGGGCCGGAGCTGATAAGGGATACACGCCGATCGCGGGCGGATAAAGGTCAGTCAACTTTTGAGCAGGCACGTCGGTTTTCGGGGCATTGGGATCGGTCGCCGCATCACCAGATTGTTCGTCTTTGGCGGCTTGACCTTGCTCTTCGGCCTTGTCCTCTACTTTTTTCTGGCCGCAAGCGGTACTCAAAGCCAAAACTGCGATCAGTGACGTTGCAAGAATACGTTTCATCCGATACCCTCCCTCGTGCTTCCTCAGAAGCGTGCTTCTTTGCTCGTAAGCCGAATTCTGTTGATCCCTGTACTATCGCAAGATACAGGCCACGAAGAGGCGAGGGCCAAGGCCCTGATATTTTTTTCTATTGGAAATTGACCAAGGCGGAAACGGCTGGACTTTGGACGACAATGCCTGAAACACCGACAGAGGATTTGTCATGCATTCTGGTGCAATATAGGCCAGCAGGTAAGAATCCCCGCGAACGGGGATCCTTTTTGCAAATTACTGACCAGGGTTTTCAGCAGGACTTGGTGTTCCTGGTGTGGGTGGTGTGCCCGGTGCCGTGCCTGGAGTGGTCGGGGCTGTGCCTGGCGTCCCAGGAGCCGTCGGCGGTGTATCGGGAGCGGTCGGCATGGTGCCCGGTGCTGGTGGTGCGTCCGGAGCGACAGGCGCTGGGGGCGCTGGGGGCGGTGGCGGAGGCGCCTTCTTGAATTCGAAAGGATAGGCGATGCTGATGCGCTGATCGCCCCGCGGCTTGGGAAAGGTCCATGCTTTCATTTTATTGCGCAGGCAGGTGCCGATCGCCTTGTCTTTGAAGGTGTTTTGCTCCACTTCGCTGGCTTCGATCTTGCCTTGCAGGCCGATTAAAAAGCGGATTTTGACTTTGCCTTCCGCAGTTTTGTCTTTGTCGACAGTTTGCTGATAGCAGGCCAGGGCATCGTCGTTGTGGGATTGAATAACGGTCACGATTTCTTTTTGAGTCAGGCCATCGCCTTTGCCTTTGCCGGCAGCGGACAGGGTCAGTGGCGTCACCAGGGCAAACAAGGGAAGTACACATCGACGAAACATTCCATATTCCTTTCCGAATAAATCCACAGGAATCAGTCGAAGGCATAGTATCCAGATTCCCAAAAGAAGGAAAGGTACGGTAATAAAGTTCTTACCAATACCCAATAAAATCAAGGCACTGAATGGCCAAGGAAAAGGCAAATCCGGCCGTGCCGCCGACCAACCCACGGAAATGACAAAGCCGGGCACCTGGACGGGTTATTGCAAAATACCTCGTCTACCATGACACGTCCAGGAGTGTGCGATGATCTATCAACACGGAGATCTTGTCGTTCAGGCTTTTCGCGAAGAGCCCGCAACAGTTACTGTGAACGGCTGGACGATCAATTATATGGGGTTCTGTCGTTCAGAACACCGCAATAAGACGCCGTTGGTCCTGCTGGGCGGAGCCTTCCAATCCTTCTCCTCCTTTATTCAAGACGTGAAGGCCTACCTGCCGGAACTGCCCGTGCTGCTCGTGGCCTTGCCCGGTCAAGCCAGCAACCGTGAAACCCGCGATGCCTCGCATCTGAGCCTTCGCGATATGGCGGATCTTTTGGAAGGGTTTTTTCGGGAACTGCAGATCGAACAGGTGGCGCTGGCCGGTTATTCCTATGGTTCTCTCCTGGCCTATACCTATGCCTATAGCTATGAGATGCGGCTGGAGCAGCTGATTCTGGTGGGCTGCAGCCTGGATCTGCGGCACACCCAAAAGCAGATTCTGCAGTACGCCGTGGAAAATTTTAATTCGGAGACCATAGACGAGGATTCCGAAGCCGCATCCCAGGCCTTCTTTAATCTCAATGCCATGGATGAAACGGGTCTGTCGCTCGGACTTGTCGAGAATCTCATACACTCCATTAAGCGTATGAGTTCAAAAGACCTTGCCGGCTACCGCTCCAACTCCGCACGCCTTTTGCGCGAGCGTCTGCCGCAGCGGAATTTCCAGGTGCGGACCCTCGTGCTGACCGCTCTTTATGATCATTTCACGACACCGGATCAGAGCCTGGAAGTGCATGGCTGCTTCGAGAATGGCGATTTTGTCCTGATTGAGCGGGGGGATCATCTGCTGCCGTTGCGCCGCCCCCAGCTGATCAATCAGACTGTCCTGCAATTTCTGTTCGATGCGCCCTATGCGAGTGAAGGTGTTTTGTATGGTGACGACGCCATAGCCCGAGCCAGTGAACGCCGGCAGCAGTCCCGTTACAAGGTCAAGGGCTTGGCCGTAGTCCTGACTCATGCCGATCATTTTCGCTTCGAAGGTGTTCTGGATGACGTGAGCTTGGATGGCTGCGGTATTACCCTGCCGGGGCTTATGAGTGCAGCTGCGGAATTTGATGGCACCTGGCAGCTGGAAATCGGTTCGTCCGAGTATAAGATTCCAGGATTTTTGCGGGTGAACTGCGGCAAGGCCAACTTCGTATTTTTCAAGAAGACCCTGTCCGACCGTAAGCACATCAACGATTTCATCGAATCCTTCCAGGATCTGCCACTCGGTGATCGCATGAATGCCTAGGAATGGGCGAGACAAAGAGCGCGAATCCATGCACAATGAGCGGGAACTATCACCAAAAAGGAGGTCCCGCTCTTGCTTTTACGCATCATAACACTTCTGACCATCAGCTTGACCTGCCTGCTCGGCGGCTGTATCAAAAAGAAAAAAAGTGAAACGACATCGGCCACGCCGGTGAAAATCCTCTATCATCTGCGCGAGGCCGAGGAAAAAAGCGTCGACCCCATGAAACAGTTCGATGAAGTGTCCCATCAGCTTGTCGGTAATCTATACGACACACTTCTGCGGTATCACTATCTGAAGCGACCCTATGAATTGGAACCGAATCTGCTGACCCAAATGCCGGTAAAGCAGGCGGATGGTCGAACCTTCCTCTTTACCTTGAAAAAAGGCGTCCTCTTTCACGACAACGCCTGCTTTCCAGGTGGCAAGGGCCGTGAACTGAAATCAGACGACGTCATTTATTCGCTGAAACGCTTTGCGGATGCCAATGTCAATCGCCTGACCTACACCCTGATTCAGGGGCTGATCGTGGGTATGGATGAGTTTCGCGCAGCCTCCAGCAAGGACGGCAAAGCCTTCGCTTATGATAAAAATGAAATCACCGGCGTGAAAAAGCTGGATGATTCCACGTTCACCATCACCTTTGCTCAGGAAAGCCCGCTGAACTTTCACCCGCTGGCTTTCAGCGGCCTCTCGATAATGCCGCGCGAAGCTGTTGAGAAATATGGGGATGATATCGACAAAAATCCAGTCGGCAGTGGCCCGTTTATCATGAAAGCGTATTCCCGACGCGGAACCACGATCCTGGTACGCAATCCCAACTACCACGGGACCTATCCCACCGAAGGGATGCCTGAGGATAAGACGGCTGGACGATTGGAAGCGGCGGGCAAAAAAATACCGTTCGTCGATGAGGTGCATCTGCCCCTCATCGAAGAGACACAGCCTCAGCTGCTGAAGTTTAAAAAAGGGCAGGTGGCTTATGTCGCCATGAATCGCGATGATTTTGAACTGATGGTCGACCGCAAGGGCAGTGAGTTCGCGCTGAAGCCTGAATACGTCAAGGAATTTGATCTTTATTATGCCAACGGGCTGTTGAATTCTTTTATTCGCATCGGCATGCGGGATCCTATCCTCAGCAAAAAAGCGGTCCGTCAAGCGCTGGCGCTGGCTCTCGATTCGCAGGGCTATATCGACCTGATGTATAACGGCCGCGGACTCCCGCCCGATTCTTTGATCCCGGTGGATATTCGCGGCAGCGCGCGGGACACGGGATCGACCTGGCACAAGGCTGATCTGGAAGCCGCAAAAAAGAAACTGGCGGAAGCCGGTTATCCGGAAGGCAAGGGGCTGCCCGTTCTGACGATCGAATATCGCAGTACGAACAAGGATCAAAGGATGCGTTTTGAATACATCCGCAACGAATGGGCGAAGATTGGGGTCAAGGTGGAAGCCAATTTCCAGAGTTTTTCCAACTTTTTGAAAAAAACCGATGAAGGCAACTTTCAGCTGGCTGATGCCGGTTGGAATGCGGATTACCCGGATGCCGAGAATTTTTATGCTCTGCTTTACGGCAAGAATGTGGCACCCGGTCCCAATACGGGCAACTTCATGAATCCCCGCTATGATGAGCTCTATCTGCAGTCACGGCATATGGCCGACGGTCCGGAGCGCTGGAAGATCTTTGCCGAGATGGATGCCATCATCAAAGATGAGGTGCCCTTTATTTTGCTGGTGAACAATACCGTGGTGGGGCTCAAACAGAAAAATGTGCTGAACTTTAAACGCCATATGATGTCGCCGTTCCCTTATCGGTACCTGGATCTGGCCAATTGAAGGCCGAGAATATGTAAGGCTGCGTCCTGCAAACCTGGCGAAATCGTTCTTTGCAGCCGGATAGATCCGTAGTAGTTATGGCCGTCGGACAAACTACAAAGCAGGAGTAGCAACCGATGGCCAGCAAGCCTTATATCGTCGATGCCGAAGGTCGATGTCAGTTTGGACGTTATGCGCTGCCGTTCACTTCAGCCAATATCACCGATGGCTACCTGGAAGACTATGCCGGGTGGCTGAGGCAGCCCACCCGCTGGAATGCCTGGTTCCGATCGCTGCGGCTCAAGGAGTGGCATTTTATTTCCGTCAACCACCCTGATATGTTCGTAGCCTTTGCTGTGGCTCAGCTCGGCTACGTCGCCAATCTGTTTGTGTACGCCTTTGACAAAAGAACCGGGCGTATGCACGAGTGGGGTGACCGGGTGCTGCTGGGACGTAGCCTGACATTTGGGGAATCGTCGATCCAAGGTGATACGGTCTGGCAGAGTCGAACCTGCCATTTAAAAATCCTCAATCGGCCCCAGGGCTGGGATATCCAACTGTCCGTGGGTCAACTTTCCGCTAACTTTTCCATGCAACGTGACGAGGCGATGGCACTGGTGTTCCCGCTGGCTGAAAATCGGGCGGGCTATACGCATAAGGAAGTTGGCAATCGGGTGCAGGGGAAACTGACGATCAGCGGTGAGGAATTCACTCTGACGCCAGAGAACTGTTTAGGCGCTTCGGACTGGTCGCGCAGCTTTAGCAACCGGATCACGCAATGGTACTTTGCTTGTTTTGCCTGCTTGAGTGAAGAAGGGCAGCGTATCGGTCTTAATCTTTCGCGATTGATCTACGATGACCCGCAAGGCTTGAGTCAGGAAAATACCCTTTGGGTGGATGGCCGTAGCTATCAGACCGGACCAGCCGTATTCACTTTGCCTGATGCCAAGGATCTCCATTCCAAACCCTGGCGCATTCAAGCCGCCGACTGGCAGAACCCGTCCGCGCTGAGCGTGGATTTGACGTTCGAACCCAAGGGAGCACGCAAAGAGCATGTGTCTCTCGGGTTCCTGGCCTCAAAATTCACCCAGGCGTTTGGCAACTATGCGGGAACGGTGTCCGTGAATGGGCAGTCCTATCGCATCGCTCGTGCGTTCGGAGTGGCTGAAAAGCACTATTCAAAGTGGTAAAGTATAAGGGGAGGCATCGAGTATGAGCGATCACATTTTGTTTTTCGTGGGCACCACCCTCATTTTAATGGGAACGTTTTGGATCGGTGTTGCTATCTACACGTGGTTCGATAAAAAGAAACTTTTTGCGCGCTATAAGATTCAGCCGAATAAGTATGCACCGGCCAAGCTGGTGAAAAAAGCGGCGCGCTCGATCCTTATCAATCAAACGTTTATTCTCCTGCCGCTGATTTTTCTTACCTATCCGACGTTTGCGTATCTCGGTATGAACTTTTCGTTGAGTGATTGGTCGCCTATCTGGGTCATAGCTTTGCAGATTGTATTTTTTATGTTGATCGAGGATTTTGTGTTTTACTGGGCGCATCGCACGTTTCATCGGCCCAGCTTGTATAAGAAAATTCATAAGACTCATCATGAATTCGTTGTCCCGACCGCTATCGCCGCGCTTTATGCGCATCCTTTGGAATTCGTGATCGCCAACTCCCTGCCGGTGATGGCCGGGCCCTTCCTCCTGTGTCTGGTCGGTGTTCCCGTACACCTGGGAACGCTGTGGATTTGGCTCTTTGTGCGGGTGCTGGAAACATTGGATGGGCATAGCGGCTACAATTTTAAACTCTGGTTTCCGCATAAGCTCATTTACGGCGGGGGCGCGCAGCCTCATGACGAGCATCATTCCAAATTCAACGGTAACTTTGGCTCGTTCTTTCACCACTGGGATAAAATTCATGGGTCCACGCTGGAGACAAAGCGTCGGCCTGTCTCTCCCAAAGCCAAGGCGTCAGGCCTATAAGAGAAACCCTCGACGTCCTGAGGAGACAGCGTGCGGAACCAGGTTTTGCCTATGGTTCTGCTGTTGTCGAAACTTATGTATACCTGCTATCGATTGCCCTGTCTGCTCTGCACGACTCTTCGCTTTCCCTTAAGCCCTAAAACCCAATCATGGCAAGCGGTACAAACCTTGCTTAAGCGCTGATCGGTTACGGTCAGCACTCCAAGTCATCCAGCTGAAACGCTTGCATGCGGTTCGTTGCCGGGTTGCGTGGCGTGGAGACCGATTGATTGGTTATGTTGAACGGAGAGGAATCAGAAGATGAATGTGAACAGTTTGAAAACCCTGCCATGGATTCTGGGAAGTGTGGTCATGCTCAACGCGTGCGGTCAAAAGGATGAACACAGTGAAGTCGATATCGTGGGAGGTCGTGTGGTGACGGCGCAGGACAATGGACCTGAGAAAGGTTCCACGGTGGGGCTCGGTGGGTGTACGGGAACGATCATTGCCCGCGATCTGATCCTGACGGCGGCGCATTGTTATCAGAATTCCGTGCAGGGCGGTTATGCGCTCTTCGGCATGCAGTTCAACGGCCGCGACCGCAAAATAATTCGGATCAATGGGTCCACCGTGAATCGGGCCTACACCGATTCACATAATGATGTGGCCCTCCTGAAACTGTCCAGCGATATACCCGCGGGCTATCAACCGGTCAAACTCCTGCCGTCCGGTGTTTCTTTGAATGCGGGTGACGCGGTTCGCCAGGCCGGTTACGGCAGTGACAACCGGCCCAATTCCTTTGGAACCTTGCGGACTGTCGAGAGTCGCTATCAGGGCAAGACCCGTAGCGGCGCCCTTATGGTTCGGCATAATTCCACAGCCGCCTGCAGTGGCGATTCCGGTGGACCTCTATATGTGCAGAAAAATGGAACGTGGTACACAGCCGGGATCACCTCCACCGCGTATATGGATGCTTGGAGACGTTGCATCGGTGGTAACGAATATGCGAGCGTCAGTCTCAACTATGATTTAATTGTGGACATGGCTCGCCAACTCACCGGCCGTCAGGATCCGCTGGCTACGGGGAACGTGGCTCCACAGCCTCAGCCCGAGCCGGATGATGGTGATGATGGGGCCAAACCCGAACTGTTTGAGATCACCCGTCAACTCACTCAAGGTGGTGATGAACTGAACATCGGCGTGCAGAATACGTCTGGCCGTATGCTCTCGAACTGTTCGTTCACCTTGTCACCCGTTCGCAGTTTCTGGGGTTTTTATAGTGTTTCGTATGATATCACAACCGCGATTTCGAAGGTTGCTGCTGGTCAGGAGCTTGCCCTGCGTTTTCAGGATCCCTATGCGGACGATAGCCGTTTCACGGATATTGAGAGCTATACATTGAAGATGAGCTGTCAGGGTTGAATGAAGGGATCTAGGAGGCGCGTGCGGTCGGCAGCTTTGGGTCTTCCGACTCCACGCGCGTCAGAAGTTGGTCCTGGGATCGAGGCAGCTGAATCACAAAAGCCAAGGGCTGGAAATCAGTGAAAGTTCTGTGCAGGGCCTGAGGCAGCTGCACCTCGATCCGCCCTCCAAGATCCTGGATCATGGTCCGTACAGCCGTCATTCCCACGCCGCGACCAGCATGGAGTGAGACTTCACGGGCGGTGGACAGGCCAGGTGCAAAAATGGTGTCAGCAATGGCCTTTGGGTCTGTGTCATCGGGCTGGAGCAAACCCGACTGCACAGCCTTCTTGTGAATGGTATCCAGGCTAAACCCTCGACCGTCATCAGCGATCATAATGATAATCGTATGGTCCTGGGCTTTGGTCTCAATTCGAATCGTGCCTTGGGAGGATTTGCCCTGGAGGCGGCGATCGTCGGCGGATTCAATGCCATGAATCATGGAGTTGCTCAGGATATGAACCAACGCACTCTGCATGACTTCGGCCAGACCATGTTCGATATAAACAGGAGCTTCCTCCTGATAGACCAGATGCGGAACCGGTTTTTTTAACTCCTGAGCCAGAATATCGAGGGAAGGCTTGAGGCTGTGAATGGCTTCCTGCAGATCCCTGTAAACCAGAGTGGCCAAGCCCTCGGCAGCCCTTCGGATGAACAGGGGCCCTTCGGCTTCACCAGCGGTCAAGGCTCGCCGCAAGACATCCAAAGAATTTTGAACCTGATCCCGGAGCCAGCTGTGGTCCTGGGAACTCGCGGCATGAATGGTTTCACTGGCTCGCTCGAGATCCTGAAGTCCTGTTTCGATGTCTTTGACATGCACGGCCATCTGATCAGGCGTGAGTTGCTGAGCCTTGATCAGATCTTCCAGCTGATGACAGGTATTGGCAATGGCGGGCAGACCGAAGGTTCGACTGTTGCCCTTGAGTGTGTGCAGGAAATTTTTCAGTTGGTCCTGATTGGTATCATTGAGATGGGCGTAAATGCCCTCCAGGAGACGGCGATTGAAGCGTAGGAAATTCTCCACGCGAAGAGGCGAATGCGACAGCACCAGAGTCATCAGGCGATATTCGGCATCCATTCTCGATTTCTGTTCTTCGAGTTCCAAGAGACGGGTGACATCAACGCAGCGCCACCAGAATCTTACCGACCGATTCATCACTCCACAGGACGGGTGACCATTCCACCTGCAAAATCCTTTTGGCCTGGCCTTGAACCTGGCGAATGATTTGCTTCGGGAAGAGAGCGTCATTGATTTCAAAATTAAAGCGATGGCTTTCGAGACAGACGACAATCACAGACCGAATCTGGTCCCACTCGTCGCCCGATAGCTGACTGAAAGCACTGAGAAATTCAACAGGATCACGGCCGGCTATGGTTTGCTCCGGAAACATGCTTTCGAGATGACCGGAAAACTCGTCGTCGATTCGTGGCGGCTGGCCGCTGATGGTAAAGATGCCCTGTTGGATGGAGCTCAGAATCACGCGTACGTCACGGGTTTTGTCGGCCACTTTCTGATCCAGAAGACGGATGTTCTCCCGTTGCATCTCGATCATTTCCTTCTGCATGCTCTCATTTTGCTTTTGTATCGCGCGATATTGGTCTGCCAGGGCAAACGTCAGAAGGGTGATCTGCGAAGCGGAAGCGATCATGGCTGAACCTTCCGTCCATATGTTGTGCGGGAGGAAACCAAAGGCTTTCATACCAAAGACCACAGCTCCCAAGGCAAGCGAGCCAATCGATAGCAGATAAAAGTAGGCTGGACGATATTTTTCCCGGCAAAGGTTCACATAGATGACCGGGAGCAGGATGGCTGTGAACATCGTCTGGGCGGTGGCAAGACGGACACTCAAAGCATAGGGGATCGTGAAGCAGGATAGAGTCACGAGTAGACCAAAGGTAGCATTGAAATAAAGCACATTACGGGTCAGTTTTTTGCGCAAGATCCGGCGCAGACTGACCACATTGAAAATGCTGAGGGTCATATTACTGAGGCCCAAAAAGAAGGGGATGCTGATCTTATTGAATTCGGGAGCGAGAGGCCAGATATATAGAAAGGCAAGACCATAGGTTGACATGACAAAGAGGGTGGAGCAGGTGATAAAGACGACATAGATCAGGTAGGAAATAAGTCGCGTCACCAGAAAGAAAATCAGGTTATATAAAATCATGATCAGCATGGAACCCATGAACAGCCGATACACCAAACTGCTTGAATACGCGTACCTGAAATACTCATGAAAGGTCATGAGACGCATGGGGAACTGAGCTGACCCTTGGGTTTGCATGCGCAAGTAAAAGGTGCGACCGGGCAGTTGATGCGACAGCGGAATTTCCAATGCCAGATCCTGAGTCTGAACCGTGCGGCCAGCGATAGGATAATTACGGCCAATCTTCAAAACGGTATAACCAGCTCGGTCCGGGTTGGGCATGAAGAGTCGCACGTCATCGATGATGGAATATCCAAACAGAAGGATCAGGGTTTCGCGATTCACCAGATGTGGCGGGAGTTCAAAGCGAAACCAGAAGGCGCTGCGGGTGAAACCAAAGTTCAACGAACCTGTGTTCACCTTCCAGTTATTGGTATCGTGGGGGAGTTCATCCAGGGTGACTTTACCCCCCTTGTCTTCCCAATATTCCAGATGATCCATGAGCATAAAGGGCGGCGCAGATTCAGCTCGCAGAAATGCAGGACTCGCAAGGAGCCAAACGAAAGGGAGAAAGGCCAACTTTTTAAGCACATGCCAAATCAAAAATTTCCCTTCAGCGCAAATCCATACACACTATTGAGCTTAACATGCGGACCTGGGGGCATTTTTCCCGGTGCCTTGACATGACCAAACCATCACTCTGCAAGGTTTTTGCTGAAATTTTGCAGATAAGCCCAAGGGCATCCCCACGCAACCTGCTTATTCTTCGAGACAGAATGTCGATAGCAGAGCCATAGGCTGGGAAATATGCGCACTCGGACTTGGAAAAACCTGCTGATTCTTTGTCTTCTGCTCCTTGGGATGCATGAAGCCGATTCGAATGCTTGCGCTCGTGCAGGGTTTTGCGATTTATCCCAAGTGAATTGGGATCAGCAGGAAGTCCAGGCCTTAGCCGGCGAGTGGCAGTTCTATTGGAATCAGTTGATCACGCCTGCAGAGCTGGCTCAAGGCAAAGGGCAGCGCACCGGTTATTTCTCACCTGAATCGAACTGGGCCAAGGCACCTTTCCCGGAAGTGGCCGCGCAGTCCCAGGGTTATGCGACCTATCATCTGGAGTTTAAGGCTCGGAGCGATCAGGCTTTGACCCTGCGTGTTCCAGAAATGGCGTCAGCTGTCAGAGTTTGGTTTAACGGCAAGGAACTGGATCCCATTGGCAAGGTTGGAACCGATGCCAATACAGAGGTGGCGCGCAAGAGCCTGACCTTTTACGATTTGCTGCCCGGCCCCGAACTCAATACCATAACAATCCAGATTTCGAATTTTTCCCGACTCAGTATCGGCGCCAAGGGTGGCCTTATGCTGGGACCCAATCGCACCATCTATCGCGAATATCAACTGGACCTCGTTCGGGATTTGATTACTGTGGGGGCCATATTTATCATGGCCTTCTATCATTTCTATCTCTGGGGGATTCGTAAAAGTCGCTATGCGCCCCTCTATTTTGGTCTCTATTGCCTGGCGGTCAGTATCCGGACTCTGACGGCGGGCGAGGGTGAGATCCTGACTCTCGTTTTCCCAGATACTCCATTGGAATTGCAATTTAAAACAGAATACGCGGGCATGACTGTAGGGTTTTTCGCTCTGACCGTTCTGACGAGCGAACTTTATCCTAAGGAATTTTCAAAATACATTAGCTACATGGTGGCGGTGATCTGCGCACTTTGGCTTGTCATGATACTCGCGACGCCGGCGACGATCTATCCTCTGTTTTTGCGCTTCATGCAAATGGTAATTGCCATCGTGGGAACAACCCAGTTCGTGAGTCTGGGGCTCGCATGCGCGCGAAAACGGGAAGGCGCCCGCATCTTCATGGCCGGCTTCTCCATGTTTTTCCTGGCAGGCTTGTTTGATATCCTGGCGGCGAATAATGTGATTCAGATGATGCCGCTGGCCCACCTGGGGACCTTCTGCATAGTGTTCTCACAAGCCATTATTCTGTCCAAACGCTTTGACCAGGCCTTCGATCGCGTGGAACACACCGAAAGGGAACTGCGGCAGCTCAATGAGGTGCTGGAGCATAAGGTTGAAGAACGAACAGATCAGATCAATACCATTCTCAACAATGTCAGCTCAGGTTTCCTGCTGATTGATCGCCAGGGCCGTATCCTGCCTGGTTTTACAGAATCCTGCCATGGCTTGCTTGGGGCGAAACTGCAGGCTGGGCAGATCCTGCCCGAACTGATTCAGCTGGGCGACGCTGTCAGACGCAGTTTCCGTGTCGCTGTAGCCCAGGTGTTTGAAGACAATATGCCGACCGAGGTCAGCTTAAGTCAAATTCCAACACGGGTGAAGCTGGGTGCCAAAACCCTGGGACTCTCGTGCGTGGCTTTGCGAAACCACGAACAGAAAATCCATGCTGTGCTGTTTACGATTCATGATGCCACCGATCTGCAGGAAGCCGAATACCAGGTGCATATCAACACCATGCTGCTTAATATCATTCAGGAGAAGGAATCCTTTAAGTTCTTCCTTCATGACTACCGCGAGGAACTGAAGGCCATCCTTTTGGAAACTGAAAAAGACAATCAGCCGGCTTTACGAACCTTTCTGCACACGCTGAAAGGTAACCTGGCTGCATTTGCCATCCATGATCTGGTCGGGCACATCCACCAGATTGAAAGCCTTCCGCGTGTCGAAAAATCAAATATCATGGCGATCGCGGACCATTTCGAGCGACTCCTGCATGATCATGAAAAAGTCCTGCGACTGGGGACGTTTGATAGTCAGATCGTCGAGGTGAATCGGGACGATTTCCTTGCGGTGGAATCCTATGCCCGGCATCGGATCAAGGAACCTGATCGGCAGAATATCATCAACCTTTGCCACAAATCACGGTTGATGACCATTCACAGTTATATCGGTCCATTGGAAAATGGAGCGGTGAACCTGGCCCAAAGGCTTGGCAAAAATATTCGCTGCGAGATCGAAGGTCAGTCCCTGCGCGTGGACGAACAGTATTCCCCGGTTCTGCGGAACCTGGTGCACATCATTCGGAATGCTGTTGATCATGGGATCGAGCTGCCGGAAGACCGTGGAGACAAGGGCCCCGAGGGCGTTATTCGGCTTCAGTTCGCCTTCGATTCCGCCGCGTTTTGTATCGCGGTTGAAGACGATGGCGCCGGACTGAATTTGGAAAAAATTCGGGAAAAAGCCCAAAAGCTGGGCGTTGCGTCGGCCCACGACCGTATGAGTGATGAAGACTTAACGCGCTATATCCTTTTGCAAGGTTTCTCGACGGCCGATAGCACCAGCCTGATTTCAGGTCGTGGCGTTGGCATGGCGGCTGTGCATGAGGCCGTTCAAAAGCTGCAGGGCACGCTATCGATCAAGAACCAGGTGGGCCACGGCGTCCGCTTTGAAATCAAACTGCCTTTGCTGGGCACCCACGCTCTGGGCGTCCAGGACTCACTCCGCACTCTGCAGATTGTTTAGCTTGGGATCGAATCACTTTCCTACCGTCAAGCTATGAATATACTGCTTATAAGTATACTGGTTGCCCATGGGGACAGCCCAATACAAGGCATAGAAGACCTGGGCCTCAGCAGCCTTGCCGGCCTGCTCGAATTCAAGGCAGGACATCGGTTCATTGGTCTGCAGATTGATGAGCTTCCAGCCCACTTCAGCAAAGGCAAAGGGCGCGCTCAGAAACGATTGGGCGGGAGCACTCGTATCCTGCTTGATATTCATGCACAGGTAAAAATCATTCTGCACGTTGGATGTGAGATTGCGGGGCAGTACAGTCCTTTTGATAACGGCGGTGCTCCCTCGAGGATGTGCAGGTTGCCCTCGGCCACAGGAACTCGCGCACGACGCAGAGGTATAGCAAGCGAAAAAAGCTCACGAGAAGAATGTGGTTTTTCGAGTGGGATATTGAAAGGCAAATTTTTTGAAGATCCTGGCAGAAGCCGCCCTGAAACGTGGAGCCATTCGACTTTGAATCGGAACCCGTTTCGGCGACCACGGTTTTTTGTGGAAAAACGCGAAGTGATATGCAAAATTTGAATCCGGAAGAAACATTTTTTTAACGTTAGGTCCTTGCGTGCCGCCTCGGATGGCGGCACGTTTTTACTCAAATTCTGGCCTATCAGCTGGAAGCGTGAGCAATAAAGTCTGGCCAGGCTCATGGCAGGCAGCCGATACTAGCGAAACTGCGCAAAGGAAAGGCGGGATCAGTATGAAGGATACTCTTTGGCCTGAAGACGACGGCAGCCCAGGGGGGCAGGATCTCGATCTCGACAGAAAAATGGATGACTGTGAGAGGGTGGAAATTCCTGATTCCGACCTTTCGGCGTCAAGGCGGGAATCATGACCACGGATCCGAGCGCCGACTTCACCGCAGAGGCCAGGAGCCTCGGCTATTTCCCGTTCATCCAGTTTTCTCCGCTTGAATACCTCACTTTCAAAGAACTTTACGGGGAGTGGATATTCGATCTTTTCAAACGGCTCAAGGATCCCGGCCGCCTTCATCCTGAATGGGCCATCATATTTGCGGGAGCTGCAGTTCAGCTCTCCCGTGATGAAGTCCTGAAGGCTTCAGATATACATGCTCTGGTGACCGAATCGGATGAGTTCATGCACCGCCGACAGCATATCCAAAAATTCAACGATATGTTCTTTGAAGTGGTGTGGCCGAAGATGAAGCAGGGTGCCGTGGATGTGCCAGAGCCCGACCGCTCCATATATCTGGCGGATTTCGAACGGTGGCGGGAAAGGCTTAAGGCAAGGACGAGCGAGATTCGCAGCAAGCACAAGGCTGCCCGGGAAGCAAGTCCTGTCATCGTGCAACGTTCCCTGCCAGATCATCAGAAGATTGTAAAAAAATCCAAACCCGAGGATTAAAGTGATTTCATGGCTACAGGGCTATCGACCAAACTCAAAGGGCTTTCCGCCCATTGTCCGGCGATAAAGCCGAAGATTTGGGCCTATCTGCCCTCCACTATTGGATGTGTATAGGCATTTGCTGCTGATATTTGTAGGAGTGAGATCATTCTTGCTGAAGTCGGTTCCATTTGAGAGATAGGGCAAAGCTCTGAGCATCGTTTACAGATGCAACCGAGCATTTCCACTACAAAACGCTATGGAGTCTCCCCCTTTCGCATTGAACTACGGCATATCAGGCAAGTTCGGCATGTTGCCTGTTACAGCAATCATATTTACCATCATGACCGTATCTTCAAAGTAGCTCGGGCTAGCCCTGAGGCCATTTTTCGTGTAGGGCGTGCCCGGAGTCTGCAATCGCATCCAATCGTATAGGGTGTTAAGCCACTCTTGATTGGAAGGATCGACCATGGCTGCCACAGCCATCGGCGATACAAAGTTTCTTTGACTACCTACAAAAGAAGTAGCTGAAGGAGTACCGTTCAGTTCGTAGCTACTGCGGACATTCATAGGGTTGCCTTCGCTAATTCTCTGGAGCCACTTTGTGTTGACGTTCGGCATGTCATGGGCAATCTGAGGGTTGATGGACCCGTCAGACGAGCGAGCCGAGAGAGCGTTCGCGTTGCCATACCAGAGATAATCAATACCAACCCTCCAGGGTGTGCGACAGGAATCATACCCGAAATTGTAACCTTTTCCGTCTTTTCTGGAATATTGCGTTGTACCAGGTTTCGTCAGAAGCACATAGGGCGTCAGAGCGGTCGAGGGGTTCGCTTTATGGAAATGGTCGTACATTTTATAGCCAGCTTTCAGTGTTTCCAGCCACCTCGGGTCGTTCGTAGCTTTCTTAAATTGGTTGAAGTAGCCAACCGTCTGATACGAAGACATGGTCCACGACCCGGCTGATTCCTGGTCTGTCAGCGCCATATCTGAGCGGGCAATCAATTGCGAGGCCCCCGGGCTGCGGTTATGTACACTCCACTTCATCAGTGAGTTTATGATCGCTATGGCCTCCTGCTTGTAGTTGAACTCGCCAGCGCTGCCCCATTTTTTATCGGCCACTAAAAGTGCAAATGCTGCATCGAGGTCCCCGTCGGGGGCTACCCAATTGTCGAGGATATCGCCATTGGCTCCAATGCGCCAAGCCATGAGACCTACATTCTCTCCTTTTGTGTTTCGCTTTTTGTAATTCTTGTAATAGCGAAGAATCGCATCAAAATCACCTTTGCCGGTATTGCTGGCATTGGCCATATAAGCCGAAATGAGGAGCCCATATCCTGTCCCCTCGCTTAGACTTGTCTCACCGTTCTCCGAGGCGACACGCAGAACCTTGGGGCTGCTTGAGACCTCCTTAAGGTAAACGTTGCGCCATGCTCCCCACATCGTCACAAGATCCTGATTCATCTGGTCCTGTGTATACTTATTAGGGAGGATTCCGTGAAGATACTTCAAGCCTGCTGGAAAATCATAGCTTGGAGCTGGTGAACCGGGTGAAGAAGGTACTTGAGGCAAAAGTGGGCCATTCGCCAGGGATGCAACCTGCGATGGAAACAACCTTTCAGTCGGGATGATTTCTCTTTCCCCGCCAGGCACTCGCCAACCGAGCTTGACACTCGCGACACCGATGTTTTCGAAGTATTCCAGTTTGATCGGATAGCGCCTTCCGGCCGACAAGCCACGCATCGTCTGACTCATATCGAGAGCGCCATGCGCACGCCAGTCATTGATCAGCAGTGTATCACCGACCCAAAGCTTGATCCCATCATCGGCGACTGTATAAAATTCATAGTCTCCATTGGCTGGTGCTTCAAATTCTCCTTCCCAGCGAACACTGAAGCGATCCGCCGGAACCTCTGTGGCCGGCGAGCCTTCCTTCCAATCAAAGTTGACGTTCTGGTCGATTCTACTGAGGATTGGCGACTGCCCTTCTGAAAAGAAGCTTGCCCTTAAGCCCTGAGAATCCAACATCGTGTGGTTGTTAAGAATCTGCGAATGGGTATCGGTTTCTTCCTCAGCCGTAATTTTGCTGTCCTGCGTGAGGACAGGTGACCTCGAATTTTCGTGAGGTGTTTTTCCACACCCCGAAAAAGTCAGAGCCATCAACACATACAAGCCAATCGCTTGTTTCATAGAGACCTCTCCTCGCAACAGCATCAACAGGGTTTTCTCAGAATCAGACAAAACGTCTCAGACAAGAGATACAACCATCCAGCTAATCTGATTCACCACAATTGCGCGTTTATACTCCACACCCAAACCTTCGTCTGCGGGCAGGTACCGCGTGAAATGTCCGCAATGCTTTGATAATTAAAGAGATTTATTGAGCTGCCTATCCCCGCGACCAACTGTCCTGCCATGGCATAAAACTGGTGAGCATGAGTAACGTTCAGGCAAGAGGCTATAATTCAGCAACATTTTCTATTGGCAGAATACGAAACTCATTCTACAGACCAGTGAAAAATAATTCACAGCGTGAAAAAAGCATCTTCTCTCGATGAGTAAAACGCCAAAAGGTTAGTCAGATGGTTGGTATCAACTACGGGGTTAGAACTTCCGAAGCGGTCCGCCACAGATCCGCCTGCCATTGTACTTCTATTTCCATCGGCCGTACCGGGTCTAACCAAAGACTTCCTTATACCTTCAAGATGAGCTTTGTTCATTCCGCCCTTGGCTTGATTCCTCGGTTCAATCAAAAGAATAAGTGAGTCCTGAACCAGGCTTAATCTTCCTGAGAAATGAGAAGGCGTGCCTTGCCACTCAGGTCAGGGGTATGTGGCTTTGTAAAAACTCCACCAGCTCATGGGCCATCTTCAAATGATCCGGCACCCGTGGATGTTCGATACTGCGCGTTTCGAAAATATACATCAGCATTTTGGAATCCTTTTGGCTGGCCACCGCAGTCGCCACGTAGCCAGGAAAAGGCGACGGCTCATGGGCTGCATTCATGGCTCCCAGCAGGCCGACGATCCAGGCCTGGGGATGACGTAGACGCAGATCCTTGAGGAACTGCTCATAGGCTGGCGTAAACGAGTCCCGTACGCCTTTGGCAAAATCGTTCTGCCCAAGATTCACGAGAATCACATGCGGCTGACGCGTGGATGGATACACCTTATCCAAGGGGTTCGGGCCTTCACGGAACCAGATCTGAGCCATGGTGGAGTCCTGATAGCCGAGCGTCAGGCCGATGCCACTGACGGCTATGATGTGACTGTCAGCCTTCAGCAGACGACTGGTGAGAGCCGCATAGGATAGAAGGTGATTGTGAGGCCGCAGATCGTCCCACTGCTCCACGTCACCGCATTCATTGCAGGCCCCTACTGTTTGCGAATCGCCGTAAAAATCCAGATGCAGGCGCACGGGTTCATTCCAGGGCAGGAAACCGTGACCCTGATCCAGAAAAAATCCATCGATCTGGCTGGAACCTGAAAAGGTTTCCGTACGCCGGAAGAGCGATGCTCTCCCGCCGCAAGATTTTGCGCCAAAGGATAAACATGAAAACCAGGGACGGTATCCAAAAGTCGCGAGTTTTTCAGATCAACATCGATGATCACCTGATAATCCGTTCGACCCGTGTCTTCCAGTTGCACGGCCAGGGAGCGCCCTGTGAAGCGCCCTTGAATCTGCGTGCCCGGCCAGATCACACGCAGTTTGTTCTGCTCGGTCCAACTCACGCGACCCGAAACCTGCAGATCCGGATGATCCGGGGGCAGCCAGGCCCCGCTCCGGCTATCATCGGCTTGAATCAAGGCTGGCCGCCAATCGATTCATCATTCAGTAGCTCCTGGTATTCATGTGATGCGTCTGCTCCCACACGGCCTGGGCCCCTGGATCATCGAAATCAAATTCATAACTGGCGTCATCAATCGGTGAAGCCTGGATGCGCCAGACCATGGTTCCGGGAATACCCAGTTGATTGGCATGCTGGAACACTTCACGAATCAATTGATTCCGATCGCCATACCAGCGTCGAAAACCGATCTCTTCGATCACCAGAGGCTTTTTCGCATCCGACGCCAAGCGAAAGCGATCGGTGATGTAATGATCGAGAATCCAGCGGCGATCATGATACGGAATTTCCCACTGATCGGGATAGGCATGCAGTGTGGCAAAGTCAATCCAGGGAATATAGAGGTTGCTCACGTAATCGGAGCCTTTGAGACCATTGTTGATCCAGTTATGCCGATCGCTCCAGCCTTCGCTACGATAACCTTCTTCACCCGTGGCAATCAGCTGGTTCGGGGCTTCCCGGTCCACATATTCCGCCATGCTCCATAACCAGTCATGAGCGAGTGTGCCTGGTTTGATGCCGCGATTCCATTCATAGCCGTCACGCGTATGCGGTTCGTTGGCCAACTCCCAGGCCATGATCGTGGGATCGTCGCGATAGATGCGATTGTTCACCGAATTGCGATGGTGGATCCAAAAATGGGCGTAGTTGCGGTAGGCCGCCCGCACGCGTTCGTCGGTGTAAAAAAGTTCCCTGTCCTTGCCGTATCCCACAATCTGATCGACCCACCATTGCATGCCGCCATATTCCGGCTCGTAGTTAACCAGAACAAAAATCACTTTCAAACCATAATCAGCGGCTTTGGCCAGTGCCCAGTCCATGCGTCGAACACCTTCCCAGTTGAAGTTACCGGGGCCCCATTGGGTGGCGATGGTTCCATTCCAGCTGCCATTGCTAAACCCCCAAATGCGGACGACTTTCAGGCCGCGCTCGGCAACCTTTCTTAAAGTTTGATCCACATCCTGTTCGGAAGCGCCACTGAGCAGGCCAAGTTCGTAAAGATTGGTGCCATTGAAAAAGAAAGGTTTGCCATCCAAATAGAACTGTCTTTCATGTCGAGTCACAAAGCCTGAACCGGCAAGGTCCGTCCCTAAAAACTGGCTCGGATCATGATCGGGGCTGCATCCCAGCAGCATGATCATCAGTATGGCTTCCGTCAAACGCCTGGCCCAAAAATGTCGTGTCATGTCATCCCCCCAATGGAACTTTAAATTTCCCAGTAACTTGACAGACCCAGATAGAAACCGCTGTTTCGATCGGGATAAAGTCCATTGCTGACGTCGCGTCGCATGGCGGCGTTCCAAAAAGAATAGCCGGTATACAGGCCAAATTTCTGCTGCCAACGCGCCAAAGGCTTTAAATTCAGGGCAAAATAGATATTGCACAGTGATTGATCGACGGGGCGAATCGTCTCCTGCAAATCACCCGCACTATTCCGGTGGCGATAACCAAAACCATCGATGACCGACACATAGCCGAGCAGAGTTTCCAGTTCGAGGGTCGGGCGCAGCTGCAGGGTAGGGCGGATTGCGGCGGCCACGGCCTGCATGGGAGGACGTTCCATAATCATATTATCGATGACATAACGCCAGCCGCCGAATTCAGCGCGCTGCCAGCCCACAGCTGCATCCAGGCTAAAACTACGACCTTGCGGATACCAGCTGAACTGTTCACCGATGCGCATAACCGAGGATTCGCGGATGGCATCCCGCAGCTCGGGTGGGCTCGAAGCCGAGAAAAGCTCATTGTTGCGCCAGGGGCCCAGGGAATCGGCCAAGGGCCCTTGATCGAAATCCGCGCTATCCATCGCTCCAAACAGGCCTTGACCATACATGGCTCCGAATTGGTGCGAAGCCGAGGGCATCCAGGCCTTATGCATGATGGCAAACTTGGAGCCGCGCATGGGTGCATAACTTTGGGTCCCGGCTGCGGCGTCACGGGCTCCACTCTGGGTGGCGTTATAAATAAGACTGAGTTTGCCATTCAGCAGGCTGATTTCCTCAAGACGCAGGTCCAAGGCCGTCTGCAAGGGGCCGCCTGAATAGGACACGGTATAAAACGCAGCGGCCGAGGCTCGCATGCCCTGACCCACATCGATGTTATACACCCCGAACCCAGGCGCTTCGCTGTTCATAATCGTCATGCCGATGAGCCAAAAACCTTCCCAACGATACCCCCGTCGACCAAACCAGAACAACGATTCTCTCGGCAGGAATTGGCCGACTTCCAGAAACATATTGCGATTGCCGATTTTCATCGCCTCAGTCCCGGCGCTGCGTTCGCCATTGAGTGTCAGCTGCAAATCAAAGTCAAAGCGGACCCAAGCCCCGCCCTCGCTGCTCGGACTGCGGAGGTGGTACTGATTAAAAAGTTCCGACCAGGCCCCTTGACACGAGCCGCCGGCACCGCTGACCCAAAGTCCGGATTTCTGTGGCTGGTTGATCGGTTTGCAACTGACGCCCGCTTCGTTGAGGCCAAGGTTAAGGCCAAATTTCCACCAGCTCTTCAATTCCTGAGCCTCGGCTGATCGGGGTTGAAGCCAAGCCACCAGCAGCAGAAACCAGAAGGCGCCCATCCATCCTGTGGCCTTAGGGGCGAATGAAGATTTCAATGGGCAACTCCCGCGGCCGATAGTGGTTCTTTTTGCTGCGGACCGGCTGCTGCTCAGCCTGTGGCCCTACACTGACCTGCGGCTCCACTTCCTGCGCCAGGCGAATATTGTCCAGGTGAAAAATTCCGGTCGGTTGATCGGGCATGAAAAAGAGGAGATAAATCTTCTTCGGCACCGTGGTCAGATTCACCGCGCTTTGATACTGCCAGCTGGTGGTTTTGGCCTTCCAGGTCTTACTTTTCAAATAGAACACGACATCGCGATTCCAGCCCTTTTCCAAATTGAAGGGCATGGACTCAAAATACTCGTCGGTGTCGATGGCCATGGCGACCTGCGCGTTGGAGATTTCCGGCAGTTCAATATCCAGTCGCAGACTGGTGAATTCCCGTCCCAGAGAACTGATGTCGCGCTCGATGACGATGCCTTTGCCCTTGCGCTGCGCCCCTTCAAGCCAGAATATTTTGAGGGACTTTTGCCCCTCGGTAAATGATGTTTCCGTGGTTTCCGACTTCGACTCATCACCCCAGTCGGCGAGCCGCCACTTGTTGTCCTTTTCAAAACCATCCAGCAGTTCCGCCCGCGCCTGGGTTGGCAGCAGAAGCAGCAAAAGGCACGCGAGACTTCCCAATGTTTTCATATCACCACCAAAGGCTCATGGTTAAACCACCCGTCCAGCCGTGCGTTTTATTTTGCAGTGGGCCTCGCGACACATCACGCCTCGTTTCCGGATTCCATTCGTTATAAGCCGCATAAAGTTTGGCTTCCGTGCCGCCACCCCAGCCGAGGGGACGCACAATATAGGCTATTTCACTGCGTCTGAGACTGCGATCGACGGGCTTGCGACTCTCGCTTAGAGTTCCATCCAGAAGCCGCCGATGATAGCCGAGCCCATTTTGAATGAGAACGGCCGCGTGGCTGAGAGCCAGACTCTGGCGGGTGGTGATATCCCACATGGGTCTCAGAATCCAGGCACGGGTTTCCATACGCGGCCGATCGAAAATCAGGCCTTCGTCTTCGTAGTGCAGGCCACCAAATTCCACCCGCTCATAGAGAGCCGCAGTATGCAGGGAAAATGGCAGGAATTCCGGATAGAGGAGATACTGATTGCCGATCCGATAGGCACGTGAACGTTTCAGAGCCTGCCGTTCTTCATGATAAAGGGTGGCATCGAGCCAGATCGGATCGCGTTCCTCGCCCGTGTTGTTAAATTCCGAACCACGACCTTGATCGAAGGGCACCAGATCATTTCCACCATAAAGCCCCTGGCCCGCTTGCATGAAAAACTTATTTTCGCTGTCCTCATCATCCCAACGGTGGATCAAAGCCAGCTGCGTGCCGGTCATCGGCGCATATTTTTTAGCTCCGGTTTTGCTATCGGTACTGAGCGTGCGGGTTTGCAAGAGAGCGAACTTGAGGAGGCCTCCAAACAACGGCAGTCGATCCCAACGCAGATCCAGCGTATCCTGCGACGGTCCACCATTTTTAGAATTCACGCGGAAAAAAGCCAAACCCAGGGTGCCCCACCCCAAATCAATGTTATTCATGCCGAGACCCGGACCATGCTGATCCAGGATCCGCAGATCAAGGGTCCAAAGATCTTCGTAGTCGTAGCTGCGATTGCCAACCCAGACCACTTCCTTCGATCCCCAAAAGTTCCCAACCTCCGCAAAAAAATTGCGATTGCCCAGAACGAGGCCACTGTTGCCTCCGGTGGTGTCGGCCCAGCCTCGTTCCATCGGCACTCTCAAGGTGAGGTCGATCAAAGCACGCGCCCATATCTGTTGCGTCCCGCCGCGCATAAAATACTTGGACCAGGCCAGAACCCCTTCGGTTTCCGCGCAGTCATCACGCGCAATCTGCAGGTCCTGATCGCCTTGTGTTCTTAAACAGGGACTGAGGCTGCCGCCAGGTCCCAGTCCAAGATTGATATTCACGCGCCCATGCAGCTTGCCGTCCTCCTGCACCTGCGCGTGGAGTGGCAGCTGAAGCAAAACAACCGTAAGTCCTACCAGGATTCGGAACACAGTCTTCATGTTTTATCCATCGCTGAATCTTAAGCCGCACTGGCCACAGTCACCGGTCGCCAGCCTTCCGGCACGGTATAGACTTCGCTTGTTTTATCCAGCTTTCCTCCGTCATCCGTATAGATGTCGAGTTGGAAGAGGTAGGCACCCGGTTGAAACTGTCCCGATGCATCCGCTTGCGCTGGGGGGCCTGGTGGCGCGCAGTCACCTGTCTCACTTTTGGCTGCGAATTGAAAATGCAAAGCGCCTTCGAAACCTTTTTCCAAGCGAATCGTCTGACCCCCATAAGACGCCCAATTGGAACCGGGCTGTTTCAAGGCCAAATCGAAACTGGCGGCGAAAGTCAGCCGTTGCACCGGTAAATCAATCTCAATCAACTGACAGCCAACGATCTGATCAGGAACCACCATGGCGCCTAAAATAAGGGATTTCGCTGCCGGATCCCGTGGTGCTTCGGGATCGACTTGTATCCCGGCCACACGCCAGGATGCAATTTGATCCGCGTCCTCATCCTCGAATCGATCACCTCCTTTGATCTCGAGCATATAGCCGGTGTCAATGGTCCAGCGTCCATCCATGTAGGCGGCGGCCCGGCCCTTGGGCAAGGTATAGTTCGGTGTGAGGACCAGGGAGCGGACGCCGGATCCGGGTTCGAGTTCCAGTTTCTGCCAATCCGTAAGCCCATCGCCGCCGACGGTCCCGAAGAGGACCTCTTTCATCACAACTTCGAGTGACGTCGGACGCGAGACGTTATAAGCAACGGTCACCAGAAATGGCGATTGACCGTTGATTTTACGAGGAACGGTCACACCATTGGCAATGTGCATGCTTTCAAAGCCTGTCTCGTCCAAGCGGGTTTCGTACCCCCATAGGGTTTGGCAGCTTTGCGTTTTCAAGCTAAAATACGTACCGTTATCACAGTCCTGGACCTGGCCAACCGGGGTCGTATCGGGGCGACCACAAGCCATCAGGGCCAGCACGAGACTCCATCTCATAACCATGTTCATTAATTTTGCCCCCCTTATTTTTCATAACCTTTGCGATCCTTTATCGACTGAACTGCCCTTGAGAATTCAAATGCGCCGCACCTCGGACGCCGCTGGAATCGCCGAAGCGGCCAGGCACGAAACGGGTCCGCACATCCGGGCTGAAAATATACTCACTCCAGATGCGCGGCACGTTTTGATAAATACGCATGCAATTGGAAAGGCCGCCGCCTGCCACGATCACGTCGGGATCCAGGATATTGATGACGGATGCCAGACTTCGAGCCAGCCGATGTTCGAGTCTCTCCAACGCGGCATCCGCCTCGGGATCGCCTTTTTCTGCGAGCTCAACGATTTTTTGCGCATGGGCCTGTTTACCGGTAACTGCAGCATAATCGCGCGCCAAACCTGAACCGGAAACATAGGTTTCAATGCAGCCGCGTTGTCCGCAGTAACAATAGGGACTCGGCAAATCATAAGGCAAAGGATCCGGCAGACGGTTATGTCCCCATTCACCACCAATCGAATTCAACCCAACCAGCAGCTGCCTCTGATACACAATGCCGCCACCACAGCCAGTTCCCAGGATGATGCCGAATACGGTGGACGCATAGGCGCCGGCACCATCCCAGGCTTCCGACAGCGCGAAACAGTTGGCGTCATTGGCGACGCGAATCGGTCGATCCAATAAACGCTCAAGGTCACTCTGCAGGGGCTGTCCTATCAGTTCTGTCGTGTTAGCGTTTTTTACTAATCCATTATGAGGATCGATTGCGCCGGGGATTCCAATTCCCAAGGTCCCTTTGTTGCCCAATTCGGCTTCAGCGTCCTCGACGAGTCGGCGAAGACATTCGACGATTGGCCGGTAAGAGCCTCGAGGAGTAGGGACACGTCGGCGAAGCAATTCCTGGCCATGATCATCAAGAGCCAGGATTTCGATCTTGGTTCCACCCAGGTCGATACCCAATTTCATGAAAAACTCCCATTCAACTCTTTGCCTGTGATTCCACTTTTTTGATGGGAAACACAAGAATTATTACCGTTCCACTTTGTTAACAAAATTTACTAAATGGTTCTGACGATTTTTTCGTAAGGGACGTTTGGTTCCTCTCTATAGTTAGGGTCTTGGACAGACTTGTAATTTTTCAACATTTTTACCGGAAAAATTAGCTGAAAACAGCGACGCGCCTGCTCGAATGAAGTAATTGAATAACGTGTTTCGCGACCGTTGGCGTGCCTAAAATTTTTTTTCAGTGGACGACTTGGTTCGGACGAATTACGAGATGAAATGGAATTTCGAATCAAGTTTGATGCGTCAGGGCACAATAGATAACGATTAATGAAAGTCGATTATTTCGGCTGAAGAATCGACTCCACAAGTGTTAGGAGAGTTATCCAAAAAATGTGCGCTGAGGATAAGGGAGCAATGAGTGTCAGAGCTTAATTTAAACTGGTTATGGCTGGTCATCTTCCAGCTGCTCTGTATCCCTGCGGCCAGGGCTGAGCGATCTCAACAGCTGCAGTTTTGGGTTGTGGGCAATGGCATCGAAGATTCGATCATGTATCGCGAGCTGGCTCGCAAGTTTCAGGAACAGAGCGGCTATGCGGTGAACATCACGCCGCTGTCCTGGGGTAATTTCAATCAGAAATATCTCACGTCGATGGCAGCCGCTTTGCCACCGGATGTCGGCGTTGCCAACCTGGGATCACCGATGGAATGGGGATCCCTGGGCGGTGTGGTGGCGTTGGATCAGGCGTTTCCAAAAGAAATCGACGAGCTGAAGCAGCGATTCTTTCCTGGAACTTTGCCGCAGTTTACCTTCAATGGGCATCTTTATGGTCTGCCGACGGAACTGGTCACAGCCGTTCTCTACTATCGCAAGGATGTGTTTGAACGATTGAAGCTAACGCCGCCGCAAACCTGGAGCGAACTGCAGAACACCATCGAGACCCTGGAAATCCATCGCTACCACTTTCATTATGGTTGGACGCGCGGGGAACAATGGGCGCTCTATTATCAGACACTGCCCTTTGGCTATGCGGGTGTCAGCCAGGGGGCCGACGGCCAGCCAGGACTCGATTGGCTGCAGCCTGGCTACCAGAAAGGTGTGGCCCACGGTTTGAACCTTTGGCATCTGCATGATGCCATCGGGGATGGTTCCACCGATCGCACGATCGGGCGCTTTCTGTCGGATGTGCCGGATCAATCCCTCGGGATGATGGTGGACGGCAACTGGGTGGCCAGCTCCATTCAGAAGATTGCGCCTGAAGCCGAGGCGCGTTGGGGTGTTGTGCCCTGGCCCAAGGCGGATGACGGTCGGGCGATCAATGTGATGGGCGGGACTTCGTATGTCATTTTTCAAAAATCCAGGAACAAGGATGCGGCCTTTGCCTGGCTGAAGTTTTTGAATTCCCTCGAAGCGCAGCAGTTCATGATCCTGGAGCGGGTGCAGCGGGAAGGGCAGGCGGCGGCCTTTAATATCTCACCCGTCAAGGAAGTCTGGGATGCGTCCCAGGCTGCGTTTTGGGCGCGTCCCGAATTTCGCGATCAAAGAAAAATCATTGATGCCTTGCGCGGAATTCTGGATACCTTTCAATCCTTTCCCTCACTCAAGGGCAAACCCGATACCGATCAGATGGAAGCCCGTATTCTCGATCGGATGGGAACGGCCATCAATCGTCGTTTAACGGCGGAGGCTGAGGCGCGCGAAATGACCCGCTGGGATTATATCAAGTGGATGGCGTCCGCCCAGGGGCGTCCGCAGCGGGACAGTATGCAGGCGTGGATCCGGGACCAGCTGGCGACGGAATACGCCCGTCACTATCCCTTGGCCCTGGAGCGTCTGCGGGAGGAAAGCGCTCGCTATCAAAACAGTTACGGTGACATCGTCGCTCGGCTCGACACCTTTGAAGGACGGACCCATATCCTGGATTATCTCAAATGGGGCGCGCTTGGGGCGCTTCTGCTGGGCACGCTGCTGGTGTTTACCATGCCTGGCCTTCGAGCCTTTCGCACGTCCTATGCTTTCATAGCCGTGCCCTGCCTCCTGTCCCTGGTTTTTGTCGTCGTGCCCATGCTGACCTCCCTGTATCTTTCGTTCACGGAATATCACTCAATATTGCCGCTGGCATCAGCCAAGTGGATCGGCTGGCAGCACTATCTCACGTCCCTTGATCTGAGTGATTCCGAAAATGTTCTGCGCAGCATCGGCAAAACCATGACTTATGTGAGTGTGACGGTACCTTTGGGCATCGCGTTAGCCCTGCTCTTTGCCGCGCTCCTCAATAACGATTTGATCAGCCAAAGATTCTGGCGCTTTCTGTACTTTTCTCCGCTGATCACCAGTGCCGTGTCGGTGTCCTTGATCTTTACCCAGCTCTACCGGGAGTCATCCATGGGCTGGCTCAATGCGGCCCTATTGCGACTCGGTTGGATCAGCAATCCGATTTTATTCCTGAAGGATGAGCAAACCTTTTTATCCTGCGTGATGGCGCTTGCGATCTGGCATGGGCTGGCCTTCACCATTCTGCTTTTTTTAGCGGGTTTGCAGCAGATTCCCACTCAGCTTTATAAGGCCGCCGAGATTGATGGCGCGGGCTGGTGGCAAAAGTTTTGGCATGTGTCCCTGCCGGGTATCAGGCCGCAGCTGTTTTTTGCCCTGATCATGGGCTTGATAGGCAGTTTTCAGGTTTTTGAACAGATCTATATGCTCGGCGGTGGATCCGGTTATGCCGGCTCGAAATTTGGACCCAACGATGCGGGACGGACGATGGTGCCGTTGATTTATGACCTTGGTTTTGAACAGTTCAAAATGGGGCGTGCTTCAGCCGTGGCGTACATTCTGTTTCTAGTGATCCTGGGCTTGACCATGCTGCAGCTTCGCGTGCTGCGGCAAAAGACAGCGGAATAGGGGAGACTGTGATGAATATTGATAAAGAACTGCCCGCGCAGCCGTTGACCCTGAACTGGGAACCTTCGGACAAGGTGTGGAATCCGTGGCAAACTCTGGGTCGCTGGAAAGCAAGGCGACTGGTTTGGGTTTACCTGGCTCTAGCCCTGGCGGCTTTGCTATTCGCCATGCCCTTCTATTACATGCTGATCACGACTTTTAAATCGACAGCAGAGCTGGCTCACGATGAAGTGTCGCTCTGGGTCCAAAATCCCACCTTGGACCCCTTGCGACGCCTGTTAAATGGCACGGCTTATCTGCACGCGGCCTGGAATAGTTTTGTCATCGCGGTGGTGACGACCCTTGGCAACATGCTGCTGTGTCCGCTCGCGGGTTATGCCTTTGCCAAACACCGTTTTCCAGGACGGGATCGCATCTTTTTCCTTTTACTGTCGACCATGATGGTACCCGGTGCGGTGCTTCTGGTGCCCAATTTCATTCTCGCCCGCGATTTTGGTTGGGTCAATACCTACTGGCCTTTGATCGTGCCTGGCCTCGCCAGTATTTTTTATGTTTTTCTCGCGCGGCAGTTTATCAGCAAAATTCCCAGGGATCTCATTCAAGCCGCAAGGATGGACGGCTGCTCGGAATGGAGAATCTTCTTTCAGATTATTCTGCCACTGTGCCGACCACTTTTGGCTTCCATCGGTATCCTCAGCTTTTTGGGCTCCTGGAATGGTTTTATCGGTCCCATGATTTACCTTCTGGATGAAGACCGTTACACCATTCCGCTGGTGATTTCGATGCTTCAAGGGCGCTTCGGCGGCCAGGAGAACGTGCAGATGGCGGGCTCCCTGCTGTCCATCGTGCCCGCTTTGATTTTTTTCTTCATCTTTCAGAAACAGATAGTCAGCAGCTTTGCCAACAGCGGCCTCAAAGAGTAAGGCCGCGACGAGGGAGATTGATACGATGGCTCAATTGAGTTTAAACAACATCTGCAAGGATTATGGCAACGGCTGCCTGGCGGTGAATCAAGCGAACCTGGAGGTCCATGACGGCGAATTCGTGGTGCTGGTGGGACCATCCGGCTGTGGCAAGTCCACGCTGCTCAATATGATAGCAGGCCTGGAGGACATCACTTCGGGAACCTTGAAAATCAACAACCGCGTGGTCAATACCCTGCCTTCCAAGGACAGGGACATTGCCATGGTCTTTCAAAATTATGCTCTGTATCCCCATATGACTGTTTATAAAAACATGGCCTTCAGTCTGAGTTTACGCAAAGTACAGAAAGCTGAAATTGATCGGCGTGTGCAGGACGCGGCCCGTATTCTCGACATTCGTCACCTGCTGGAACGCTTGCCACGCGAACTGTCCGGTGGTCAAAGGCAGCGGGTGGCTATCGGCCGCGCGATTGTACGTCAGCCTTCCATTTTTCTGTTTGATGAACCCCTTTCCAATCTGGATGCCAAGCTTCGAGTGCAAATGCGGGTCGAGATCCGGGATCTGCATCACCGGCTCGGCGTCACCGCGATTTATGTGACCCATGATCAAACGGAAGCCATGACCATGGGGGATCGCATTGTGGTGATGAAGGATGGAGTGATTCAGCAGATGGATCGTCCCATGGAAATCTACAACAACCCGGCCAACCGTTTCGTAGCGGGCTTTATCGGCAGTCCGGCCATGAATTTTTTTGAAGGTATGTTGGTTCATACTGATCGTGGCTGGGCCTTTCACCAAAGCGAGGGCATTCATCTGGCGTTGCCAGACGCTTATAAAGACTTTGCCCAACACACAGGCCCGGTTCCCCTGACCCTCGGCCTGCGGCCTGAAATGATTGGCTGCAGCCAGGCCTGGCAGCAGCGGGACGCACCCCGCCTCCACGGTAAAATACGGGTGGTCGAACCCCTGGGAGCTGAAACCTATCTGTACTGTGAAACGGGGCAGGCGCATTGGATTGCCCGGGTGGAACAGGGCTCATGGACCGTGGGTCAGGAGGTGGCGTTGCCTGTTCTGATCGATCGACTGCATTTTTTTGATGGCAGAACCCAAGTGAGTCTGCCGTTACATAGACACTCAGGGCTGAGTGCTCAGATGGGGATTTACGCATGAAATCATTATCGCTCAATGGAACCTGGCACATCGCGTCCGATGACGGACGCTTTCAATTCGACGGGCAGGTGCCGACGTCTTTTTTCAAGGAGCTTGAAGCTTCCGGGTATTGGGGTGAACATGATGTTTACTACGGTGAAAACAATAGGCAGTGTGCGGAGCTGGCCAATCGGGCCTTCACCTTCAGCCGTTCTTTTCACCTGGCCCAGGACCTCATGCCAAACGCCCATGCACCGGTTTTTCTGGAATGTGACGGCATCGATACCATCGCCGATCTTTATTTAAACGGCAAGCTGGTGGCTTCAGTCGATAACATGCATCGGCGTTATCGCTTCGATGTGTCAGCTCAGTTGAAGGCCGGGGATAACCAGATTGAGCTGCGTTTTGCCAACATCATTGAGGTGATAGCGGCCAAGGATAAAACCCGTAAACTGTGGCAGGTGGGAACGCCCCTTATCGGCGCCAACCATATCCGTAAAATGTTTTGTTCCTTTGGCTGGGACTGGGGGCCTCAGATTCCCGATACCGGTATTTATCGGGATATCCGTCTCGTTCGTTATGAAAAAGCCCGCATCGCGGACCTGCATATCACGCAAACCCATGACAAGGGTTCTGTGACGCTGGCTTTGACATCGAAGGTGGAAAGCTGGACGACCGGTTCACGGCAGCTGGACGTGACAGTGACCAACCCCCAGGGCAAGACCTTCCATCAAACCCTGCCCGCGGATGGGACGGGTGAAATTCGCATCGATGGGCCCCAGCTTTGGTGGCCCAATGACTACGGCGAGCAGCCTCTTTATACGATTGAAGCCAACCTTATGGAGGACGGCAAAGTCCTGCATAGCCAAAGCCAACGCATCGGTCTGCGGACCTTGAAGCTGGAACGCAAGCCTGATGAATGGGGAGAAAGTTTTCAATTCAACTGCAACGGCGTGGCCATCTTTGCCAAGGGCGCCAACTATATTCCTGAAGATGTTTATCTGAATCGCGTGACGCCAGCGTCGACGCGCAAGCTGCTCCAAACCTGCGTCGATGCGCATTTCAACTGCCTGCGGGTCTGGGGGGGCGGCATCTATCCTCATGATAGTTTTTTTGAGATCTGCGATGAACTCGGCATTATGGTCTGGCAGGATCTGATGTTCTCCTGCTCCATTTACGATATTCATAATCCTCAATTCTATGAAAGCATCACCCATGAAGTCCGTGATGCCTTGCATCGTATGCGGCACCATGCATCCCTTGCTTTGATTTGTGGCAATAATGAGATGGAATGGGCTTTTGAGCAGTGGGAGTTTCCCAAAACCAAGGAAAACCGGGTGGAATACATCAAACAGTACGAAGTGCTGTTCCCCGCGCTGGTAGCCGAAGTTTGTCCCGAAATTGACTACTGGCCGGCTTCGCCCTCGTCAGGTGGCCATTTCGATAATCCCAATGACTACACCCGCGGCGACGTCCATGACTGGAACGTGTGGCACGGCCGGAAGAATTACACGGAATTCCGCAAAAACTGCTACCGCTTCCTTTCGGAATTCGGTTTCCAGAGCTTTCCCAATATCAAGACCATTCGCAGTTACACAGCGCCTGAAGACCGCAATATCTTCAGTCCGGTGATGGAGGATCACCAGCGCAACGAGAGCGATAACGGGAACAGCAAGATTTTCCATTTTATAGCCGACTACTATCGTTATCCCAAGGATTTTGAAAGCATCGTCTATACCTCTCAATGCAGCCAGTCCGAAGCTTTGCGCTATGCCGTGGAGCATTTAATGCAGAATCGAGGGCGTTGCATGGGGACCACCTACTGGCAGTTGAATGATAACTGGCCCACGGCGTCGTGGTCATCGGTGGATTATTTTGGCCGCTGGAAAGCCATGCATTATGGGGCCAAGCGTTGTTATGATCCGGTCCTGGTGTCCGTCAAGGAAACTCGCGAAACAGCTGAAATTCATGTGACCAACGATCGGCTGCAGCCCAGCCATGGCATGCTGCATTGGAAACTTATGACTTTAAAGGGCGACGTTCTACGGTCCGGGGAGCGGATGGTGGAGGTCGGACCCTTGAGCAATAGTCTGATCGAAAGTCTCGACTTCAAGCCGGACGTTGCCGGACATCTCGCGCGCGATCGGTATCTCGCCGTCAGCTACGTGGATCTAAACGATCAAAGCCAGCGGTTTACAACGGCGACCTTTGTTCCGTATAAGCAGCTCAATCTCGACGCTCCGGATTTAAAAACCGAGATCCGTGAAGGACAGGGCGTTTGGGAAGTCCATGTCGAAGCCAACGCCTGCTTTGCCAAGTTCGTGGAATTGGATCTGGTGCGCGACGATGTCGTGTTCTCGGATAACTACTTCGATCTCGATGCCGGACAACGTCGCATCATTACCGTGCCGCAAAGCGCCATCACGCTCGGTGAGCTGCTGGAACAGTTGCGGGTTCGTTCGCTGTTTGACTCCTACGCATGAGGTCCCGCTATGAAGCTTGGAGGTCTGATCCCGTTTGGCTTTGTCCTGGTCCTTCCTTCGTGTCTGATGAAGGGGCCGGCTGTCGTCAACGAACACTTGCCCGTGCCCGATCCCCACCGCCAGGTGCTGGACGTGGCCAACTTCAGTGACGCGGATTGGGAATATTTTGGTTTTTACGATGGAGGCACCACCTTTGAACATCAGTACGGTGGCAAGGGTGCCGGCTATTATGATTACCGATTCCGTGGTCTGGATCAGCCTCCGACCTCATTTACAGTCAGGGCCCGCATGAGTGCGGAATCGAATGAACGCGGGCGGCCCCATGAGAAAAGTGAAGTGACGTTGGCCGTCAATGGCGTGGAAATCGGCACGCGAACCGTGGTGCCTGATGACACTGAAGGCCAGGTGTATGAATGGAAAATTGAGGATCCGGAGCGGGTCCGTAATTTAAACCTGAAACCTGGGGATCAGAATATCCTGCGCTTTTCCGTGAAAGAGCAGGCTTCCCTGCGCCATGGGCTGTGCCTTTACGGGGCGGCCCTGAGCAAGGACCGAAGCCAGGACGCGGTTCCCATTACGATCGAAATGCCGGCTGAGCAGACCCGTTAAAAGCTCAAGGAGAATGCCATGCGCCTTTACTTTCTGATTCTGATGGTGGGATGGCTGGGACTCGTCCTCCGCCTCCAGGCTGCGGACCTGGCCGATGATTTTGAAGAGAGCATGCTGTGGGAGGTGAAAGAGTGGGGCGATGGCGCCAAACTTAGCCTGAGCCCGGGGCATGCCACGCAAGGGCAGAAGGCGCTGGAGGTGCGGCTCGATCCCGCCAATAAAAAGCCGGATAACAAGGGACTTTTCCTGAGGCGTGGCTTTAGTGGACGGCCCGAAAATCTGCAGACGATCGAAGTCGATATTTTTAACGGCCTTGGTAAACCCATTGAATTCGCGCTCGCGATCGAAGCTGATGAGTATTACGAGGGCCCCAAGATTAAACTTCAAGCGGGATGGAATCGTGATGTTCGACTCGACCTATTAAGTCAGAAATTTAAATCGGCCACTTCCAACTGGGAATATAAAACTGGTTTGAAAAAAGGGGCCGCGGTTGGCAACATTTTTTTTATCTTCTACAGCGGAGATACCCGCGAAGGCCTGTTCGCGGTGGATAACCTGCGGGTCAAGGAATGGGGCAACAGTCTGACACGTTTGCGGCAAAAGGCCCCGATTTTGAAGGCTCCCAGCGGTTTCAAAATACTGGAATCATCCGCAACCGGTAAAGTCGGCCAAAGGTATGAAGTCACCTTCAACTTTGAGGGCTTCTATCACAACCCCTTTGATCCTGATGAGATTGCGGTGGATGGAGTGTTCACAGCGCCCAGTGGCCGGCAGCTGCGCATGCCTGGTTTTTTAGCCAAGGGCGAGGTGACGCTGAAGGCGGCTGTGACAGATGCCCTTTGGAAGCTTCGCATCACACCGGATGAACCTGGCGTCTGGTCCTTCCAGGTTTTCGTCAAAAACCCACGTGGCTCGACCCAATCTGTGGCGCAAAGCTTCACCGTGGAAAAAGCACCTTTTCGAGGCTTTTTACAGGTGGATGCCAAGGATCCTCATTACTTCAGTTTTGGTGATGGCAGCTTTTATTATCCCATGGGCCAGAACGTGGGCTGGGATTCCGACGACAATTATAAAAAAATCTTTGCCGCCATGGGCAACTCAGGTCAGAACTGGACCCGGGTCTGGATGTCCAACTGGAGCTTTGGACTGGAATGGAAGGAGATGGGCTTTTTCCGAGGCCTTGGCAATTACAATCTGGTAAACGCCGAGCGTCTTGACCGTCTCATGGATCTCGCGGCCCAACACGGCATCTTCATGCAGCTGGTCTTTGATTTCCATGGAGCTTTGAGCAGCAAGGTCAATGCCGAATGGACCAACAATCCCTATAACAAAGCCAATGGCGGGCTCCTGGCCAAGGCTGATGATTTTTGGACCGACCCCCAGGCCCGCGAACTTTATAAACGCCGTCTGCGATACATAGTGGCCCGATGGGGGTATAGTCCGCAGATCATGGCCTGGGAATTTTTCAATGAAATCAATTTCAGTGATAATTTTGCTCCAGAAAAGGAAACCGCCTGGCTTAAAGATATGAGCGCCTGGCTGAAGGATCTGGATCCGCATCGGCATATGATCACGACCTCGTACTATGACTATTACAATAAGAAAACGTATGAGCTGCCGACGATAGATTACACGCAGTATCACGCCTATCAAAAGCGGGTTGTGAAGACCATGCAGACTGTTGTGGAACGCTTCCGCCAGTTCAATAAACCGTTCTTTTTCGCTGAATTCGGCGGTAATTCGGCTGATGGCGTGGATGATGCGGATAAGAAAGGGGTCTTTGTGCACGCAGGCCTTTGGTCGCAAGCCATGCAGCCCACAGGCGGCAATGCCATGCCCTGGTGGTGGAATACGCACATCGCACCCAATGATCTCTATTATCATTGGAAAGCCCTCGCCCAATATCTGGAGGGTATCGATCGACGGAACAAGGATTGGCAGACCGTGCGCGAGGAGTGGATGGTGCAGCGGCGCCTCGGCCTCGATGAAAAACTGATTTTTCAAGGCCTGCAAAGCACGGATCTGATGCTCGGCTGGATCGCCGACAGTCGGGCTTTCCAGGCCCAGGATGCGGGATCCCTTAAGGAGTGGCGCAGTCTTCAATTCAAGGTGCAGGTGCCCAAGGATGGGTTTTTTGCGGTGGAGTACTGGGATACGATCAAGGGTGCCGTGATCAATCGTACCGAATTGCGTTCGCGCGATGGCCGCCTGTATTTGACGTTGCCTGAATTCAAAAGCGACATTGCCTTTAAAGTGATCCGCAAAAAGGATCCCTCCAGTCTGGCGGAAACGCGATGACAGGCAAGTCTCCCGAAGCGTGGTACTGGCGGATTTATCGTCCCCACGCGCGCAATTTTATGGGCATGACGGTATTTTTTATTTTGAAATCCGCCTGCGTGTGGATATCTCCGATAATCATGGCCAGACTGATTGATATTGCCAGTTCCGATGACCCGGAGAGGTGGACCTGGGCCATGGCCCTGGTTGGACTCCAGCTGGGACTGGTGCTTTTGAATTACCCCACAGCGCTGAAATCGGTGCAGCTGCAGAGTCGGTTGTCGCGAGGCGTGAGCCTGGATCTGCGCCTGCAGGTGTGTCAGCGCATTCATGATCTGGGTTTTCTGCAGCAGTCGCGTTTTCGAGAGGGCAAGCTTTATGCGAAGGCCATTCGCGATGTGGAAATGATTGAGCAGTTTCCCAAGGTGTTTTTGAATCAGATCCTCTCTACGAGCATGACGCTTTTGATTATTCTGGCCTCCATTCTGTGGCGGGCGCCGGAAGCTTTGTGGGTATTCGTGGCCTCCATTCCGATGGCCGTGTTCTTACGCATGTATTTCTTAAAGAATATGCAGGCCATTTCTTCAGACTATCGCCTGACGTTTGAAACGATGTCGAGCAGTCTCCACAATCAGCTGACCATGAATACGGTCACCAAGGCCCATGGGCTGGAAGCCTATGCCATGGCTCAGCTGAAACCCAGGATCAACGACGTCTATCGAGTGGGTCAGAAATTTGATTTCGCGGCGGAACGCATGGGAGCGGCGAGCTTTGTAAGCTTTACATTGATTCAGGTCCTGTTTCTGCTCCTGTCCATCTGGATGTGCGTGAGCGGCCGTATCAGCGTCGGCGATATTGTGATGTTCAACTCGTTCTTTGCCTCCATCAGTGGGTCGTTCATGGGGTTGATAGGAACACTGCCTCTGCTGTCCCAGATGCGGGAATCGTCTCGGTCCCTGGATGAACTTTTGAGCCTGCCCGTGGCCGAGGAGGATCACGGTGTGCCCGTCCCAACCACCCAGGGTCATATCGAATTTCGCCAGGTTTCGTACCGTTATCCAGAAAGTATCGCCGATGCCGTGCATGACATGAATTTTTCCATCAAACCTGGGCAGGCCCTTGCTGTAGTAGGCCCCAGCGGCTGCGGGAAAAGCACGCTTTTGGCCATGGTTTTGGGCTTTTTGAAGCCGCAGCGCGGTCAGATCCTTCTCGATGGTCTCAATTTAAGCTCCCTCAATCTTCGTGACTTCCGCCAGCATATCGGAGTTGTGACGCAGGAAATTGCTCTGGCGACAGGCAGCATTTATGACAATGTCGCCTATGGAAAACCAGGGGCGACAGAGGCCGAAGTGATGGAGGCTTTGCAGCAGGCAGAGGCCTGGTCTTTTGTGTCGTCTCTCCCCAATGGCATTCATGCCACGCTGGGCGAGGATGGCATTCGTTTGAGCGGCGGCCAGAAACAAAGGCTGGCTCTGGCGCGTGCCTTGATTCGAAATCCGCGTATTCTGATTCTGGATGAAGCGACTTCAGCGATGGATGTCACGCTCGAGGACCGGCTGCAGAAAACTCTCAAGCGTCTCATGGTCGGTCGCACGACCTTTATCGTCTCGCATCGCAGCCCGACCATAGTCGGCTGCGATCAGATTCTGATCATGGATGAAGGGCGAGTCGTGGGGCGTGGGACCCACGAGGAGCTGCTGCGCAGCTCGCCCTTTTATATGCAGTTTGCAGGGGGCAATGAGAAAGTCGCGGCCGTGTGTTAACGCCCCGAAACGGGGTACTTCAGACGCTCCGGAAGACTCTTCTGAACATTGCGGAAGTCGTCCTGATTCTCGTGCTTATCGATGTGCCGCTGCACCTGTCCCCCGACTATTTGTTCACGAACATGGAAGTAAGCCCAACCCCACACACCAGCATAACCGGTGTCATGCAGCTGCTCATAATGAAAGGGCTGCAGCATCTCGTTGCCAGCTCCGATAATGTTCCAATGCTCGCCCACCACCAGGGGTTTGTCGAGATTCCAATGTCTTTTCGGATATTTGAACATATTGAGAACGCCGTCCTTGACCGCATCGGACCATTCCGGATAACCATGGACCTGATAGAAATCCAGGGTACCAAGGGGATCGCCACCAGCCGCCACCAGCCGCTCATCCGTGTAATAGTTGAAAGGCGCCCCGGCATAGTCCAGACCCGGCATGGCCACATCCGTGTTGTAGGGCATGCTGTGAGTTCCGGTTGATACCTTGGCATTGGGCACGATTCGATGAATGGCCCCAGCCACGCGGTTGATAAAACGCAGCACCTTATCCTGCGGAATGTCCACGGTGGTCAACGTCTTGTCGTCAACAATGGCTTTCTTCAGGTAATCCCATTCCGAGGGATAATCATCGGTGACATCCTTATACATATAGAGGTTGAAGCCAGGATTTTCAGTTCCCACAAAGTGCCAGCCGTGGTAGTGCACGGGTGTATAGCTGTCGGAACCATCATCGATCGCAAATTCTGTGCGGCGTCGATCGTTTAAATAGGCGAGGCTCACGCGCCTCCAATGATAATCGCCATACTGCATCGCATACTGATAGTTCCAGTAGAGGCGCCAGGATTTGGCAACACCCTCGGGTTCGTTGAAGACCTCCCAGGACATGACGCCATCATTATAGGTCTGAGTCGAACCGGGAATGGTTTGCTGCATGGCGGTCAAAATCGGCGTCAGCGCGTTTTGAAGATAGGCCTGCATGGATGTTTCATCGGTCATCATGCGGACCACCTGATCGCGTGATGCCACGGAGTGTTCGCGCCTGACAGCGAGCACATCGTGGGACCAGAGCGTGATATTGGCCAGCAGCCCGTAATCGCGGTAGGCGGTTTGAATCAGCCACTGCAAATCCTGGATCAGTCCGGCCGGTAAACCACTGACCTGACCATTTTGAAACTGCGGACTGCGGCTGCCATCGATATGGAGCCAGAAGCGAAAGGAGTTGGCGCCCGTGGCCTTCAGATCCGCAAACGCCTGGCGCAGGAGTTCTTTGAGTTCAGCTTCGGTATGCGCGTAAGGGGCATTGCGGAACGGTAAAAACTGAACGTTCCCAAGGTTGACACCGGTCAGGAAGATCTTCTGGCCCCGATGCTCAAAGAGCTCAAGCTGCGGCTGATCCAGATTCGAATGCACGAGACACCAGTTGCTCAAATCGGTATTGGCCCAATCCTCATCGATCTTACGAAAGAGTTTGTTCGACGACCAAAAGGGAAGACCATAACCCTCGCCGTTGAGCGCTTCCGAACACGAGCGGGTGGCCACGCAATACCGGGTTCCATGTTCTGACTGCAGGCGGACCGGTTGACCTTCTTTTGTCAGTAACGGTCCATAACCTTCCTGATTCGGCGCGACCGCGCGACAATAGTCCAGCGCGTGCCCAGTGCCCGTGATGCCCCCGAGGGACAGAAGCAGTGCAATATTCTGAAGATGCAGTTTCAACATAATCTTCCCCATCCTGTTCAATCATCAAGCCTTTGATTTACTCGCGTTGGGTGGGGATTTCCAGCGGAAAACCTATGGTCCATAACGCTTTCGTAGGATGGACTACCGCTGTTATATTAGAAGACAGTGATGAGGCTTTAACGCAGGTACATTTCAATCGTTTTAAGCAGCTCCGTCTGACTTAAAGGCTTGGTCAAATGCCCATCGCAACCGGCAGCTTGCGTGCGCCCTCGTTCTTCCGCCATGGCGTGGGCCGTCAGTGCAATAATAGGCTTTTTATAGCCATTGGACCGCAAGGCTCGGGTGGCCTCAAGGCCGTCCACGTGGGGCATCTGGATATCCATGAGGACGACATCGAATTGATTGGTGAGGGCTTTCCGTATCGCTTCTTCCCCATCACTGGCGACCTCGACTATGGCTCCATGTCTGGATAGAAATTGTCTGGTCAAAACCTGATTATCGATGGAATCTTCGGCGACAAGAACCTGAATGCCTGAAAGCCGATAATCGTTCGGAACGCGTCCTGGAGCAGACGTTGGCATGGGCCGATCAACCCTGAAGGCCTGCCCTTGAACCGCTGGCACAACACCCACGAAACTCAGCATAAACGTGCAGCCTCGACCTTCGCATCCTTCGGGGATGGTTATATCTCCACCCAGGGCTTTCGCCAATCGCTTGGAGAGGGACAGTCCCAGGCCCGTTCCCCCGAACTTACGCGTGGTGGTGCTATCGGCTTGAACAAAGGGTTCAAAAAGTTTGGCCTGCTGTACGGTCGATAAACCAATTCCCGTATCCTTCACCGCAATGTCGAGCCTCACTCGACCTGATTCGACGAGCCGGGATTGGACAGTGATACGGATGCCGCCCTGATTGGTAAATTTGATAGCATTGCCAACCAGATTGATGAGGATTTGGCGAACCCGTGTGGCATCGGATACCAGGGTTTTAGGGACCAGGTCCTCGATATTCAAAAGCAGATAGATGTTTTTCGCTCGGGCCTTGTCCTTGAAAAGATCCAGGATCTGGTTCAAGAGATCAGGTACTGAAAATTCCAAGGCCTCGATGTCGAGCTTGCCAGCTTCCACCTTGGCCAGATCCAGGATGTCATCGATAATGCGCGTCAGGCCCTGGCCATTGCGTATGACTATTTCCAGATATTCCTCGCGTTCATCAAACTCCAAATCAGGATCACGCAGAAGTTCACTAAAGCCAATAATGGCTCCCAAAGGGGTGCGGATTTCGTGGCTCATGTTGGCTAGAAATGAGGTCTTGGCTGCGTTTGCAACTTCAGCGTTGTGCTTGGCCTGGGCCAGTTCTTCGGCCGCAACCTTCTGATCATGGATATCCGTCCATGTGCCCATCCATTCCGCAATGGTGCCATCATCAGCGATAATCGGCACAGCTCGCATCAGACCCCAACGGTACTGTCCTGAATGGTGCTTCATCCTGAATTCGGTCTCGTACATATCCCCACTGGTGAGGCTTTGCAGCCAAATCTGGGAGGCCTTGGCATGATCGTCCGGGTGAAGGGAGTGGATCCAACCGCCTTCCAGACTCACATGTAAAGGGAAGCCACTGAATTCGGACCATTTTTGATTGAGATAGTTGATGGTGCCATCGGGCAGAGCCGACCAGACGATCTGTGGCATGACCTCGGTTATCGTGCGAAATCGAGCTTCACTATCCTTCAGGTTCTTTTCCTGCTTTTTGCGTTCTGTAATATCACTAAAAAGCAGCGCCACGCGGTGCTCTTCGGCGTCACCGACGCGTACCGCGTAAACGTCAAAGATTCGGCCCATGGCAGGCGCAGGCTGCTCAAAGCGAATCGATTCCCCGGTGAGGGCCACGCGCCCATAGGTCTCGAACCAGAAGTTGTCGAGGTCCGGGACGAGCTCGCGTGCCCTTTTACCTTGGGCATGGGCAAGGCCGGTTTGTGCCTCAAAGGTCGGGTTGATTTCAAGAAAACGATAATCGATGGGTCTTTTGTCATCGTCGAAGATCATTTCAAAGAGGCATACGCCTTGATCCACGGAATCAAATAACGTCCGATAGCGGAGCTCAGATTCGCGGAGTTTGGCTTCGGTCAGCCGGGCCTCGGTGATGTCGATGATGATACCCGTCAGGGCGTAAGGCTGACCATCGGCGCCCACCAGTAACTTGCCTCGGGAGATGATCCAGAGCATAGCGCCCGATGGCTGATACAGGCGAAATTCATAATGATAGGGGCAACGTTCCGCGATGGTCTTGCGAAGAGCCTCGTGCCCGGCGTCCCTATCATCCGGGTGGACATAGCGAGCGACAAATTCATTCGGATCCGTCACCAGGCTCTCGATACCCAGGATCGTCTGGGCAGCCGTAGAATAGCTGACGTAATTTTGCGAGAGATCAACATACCAGCTGCCCATTCTGCAACTTTCCAAAGCCGATTGCAGATTGCTCTGAGTCGTCAGGAGTTCCTCTGCCAGAGTCTTGAGTTTGCCTTCACTGTCTTCAATTCTCTTCCTGGCTATCACCTGCTCGGTTTGGTCGATGACCAGGGCCAGGATCCCTTTGACAGTACCATCCGGCTCGCGAAAGGGCTGGTATAGGATTTGAATGAACGTGTCGTGCAGGACACCGTTTTTATCCGGCCGTCTATAGGGGAGCTCACTGCCAATGTACGGAATTCCGGTTCTATAAACGTCATCAAGGAGCGCGAAATATTCACCGCCTTCGTCCTCGGAAAACACGTCGCGAATTTTGCGACCCAGTGGATTCCGACCTATAAATTCCACATAGGGCGGATTCGCCAACGAAAATTCGTGTTCCGGTCCCAGGAATATGACCATGGGCACAGGGGACTGGGCAAAGAAGCCGGCCAGCATCTCCTGGGCATGACGAACGTCCTGATGCAGTCGAATCTCGCGGGCTTCGGCTTGCGCTTTGGCCGTCACATCACGAAAAACCAGAGCAACGCCGGAGACGTCACCGTTACTATTCCGGATGGGCGCCACGCTATGTTCAATCATGAACTCTTCGCCAGTTCTGGAAAGCAAAGTCATGGGATCAGGCAATTCAAATTTGATGCCTTCTGCTAACGCGCGTCCCATGGGGCTGGTTGCTTGCTCGCGGGTGCGGGAATCCATGATGACGAAGGCTTGCGCGACCGGACGACCTTTGACTTCCTCCAAGGTCCAACCGGTCAATTTTTCGGCGACATCATTCATGAAAACGATTTTCGGCTCATCATCAGCCGATGTGGCAATGACGGCATCACCGATACTTTTCAGAGTCGCAGAAAGCCACTCCTGACTGTTGGTGAGTTGCTCCAGGATGTTCCGACGTTCGGTGTTATCGACAAATGTGCTCACCGCGCCGACTATGTGTCCGTCCTGCTTGATCGGGTTCGAACGGTAAAGCGTGAAAAAGCTTGTTCCATCCTCCCGCCAGAGGACTTCATTCTCCAAGTGAACCGACGTTCCATTCTTCAAGGCTTTCAGAACCGGGCAATCCTCTTTGGGATAGGATGTGCCGTCGGGATATTTACTGTGCACCAGATCGTGCGCATTCTTGCCAATCAGCTCGTCTGCAGACTGATATCCCAAAGCTTTGACAGCGGCAGCATTGACAAACGTAATCCGGCCTTCCAGGTCCAAACCCCAAATGCCTTCAAACGTGGAATCAAGAAGACTTTTCATCCGGCTGGCCTGTTCGTCCGACTCAGCCCGGACCTTGTGCTCTGTCTCAAGCAAGGTATGATACTGCTGGGTCAACCACTGGGTGCGGCGGTCAGCCTGCATCGTGATCCGGCTCTGGTAGTTGGCGAAAAAGTCACGCAAGGCCGGCTCGTCTTGTATCAGGGGGCCCAGATGCTTTTGAACGCGCTGGTCCGCTTCAAAAGAAAGTTCCGGATGAGCTTCGGCCCAGTTCAGACAGGTGCGAATATAACCCAGGAATAGAACCAAATATGGATAGCGATCAGGTCCCAATAAAGTCCGGAGCTGCCGCATGCAATGCTCGCTGTCCTGATGAAGAAACACGGCAACACAGCAGGCGAGGATACATTCTTCGAGTTCAGATTCGGGTTCGGGCCACTCGTCTTCAGCCAAAGTTTGTTGGGCGAGCCACGCTGTCTTTTCTGACAACTCGATAAAGCCGAGAGCGGGCATTTCCAGGAGTTCCAGGATAGCCGTGGCGCTCATGCCCAGAGGGCGCAAGGTCGAGCTGTGACACAGCATGCAGTAAGGAACCGTGCAGTACCGACTCAAGACAACGGCCAACTTTTCTTTAAATAAATCCGGTAGGGGATTGTCCAGATAGGCGTCCAGCGTTTGCTGCCATAGATTCCGCAAGACCACGGGGGCGTTATAGGCTGGTTCGAAGAACGGCGGTAAAAAGCCGAGGCGTTGCATGATTTCGTCTTGAATGTGCTCGGCTTTGGGGTGCAGCATGAATGCCTCTTGGCTAGGAGATATTCTGTAAGGCATACAAGATTTGGGCCGCCTTTCACAATTATAAAATGGCACGCGAAAAAACCATGGCAGGTCTTCTGTCATGGTTCGGATGAAGTGGCGGTAGAATCCGCGGTGTTTCGATCAGTGGATGAGTGTTCCGACGTAGTCAGCACCGGCAGCAAACTTCAGGCTATTCGTGGGGGTCGAAAGCAGGACCTTATGCGCGCCCAGAGTACGGGCTCGGAAGCAGCTGTCGAGCTTCGGCAACATCCCGTCTTTGACGAGCTGCTGCTTCTTCAGACTTTCATAAGCAGGTCGATCCAGTTGCGCCAGCAGTGAGGCCGGGTTCTCGACATCAAGCAGGACCCCGGGCTTATCAAAACAATAAAAGAGATAGGTCTCGTAAAGTCCGGAAAACGCTTCGGTGATTTTGCAGGCCACGCCATCGGCATTGCTGTTCAGAATCTCGCCGCTGGCCTCCCAGCTCAAAGGCGCCAGCACCGGTGTCATGCCATGGTTGATGAAGGTTTCCAAAAGATCGCGCCGCACTTCGAAAATATCGCCAACCAGACCATAATCGATCGGCTCGGGTTTTCGGCGTTTGGCTTTGAGCACGGCGCCATCCGCACCGGACAAACCGATGGCATCGCAACCCAACGCCTGCAGGCGTGCGACCACCTGCTTATTGAGAAGGCCACCATAAACCATGGTCACGAGATCGCGCATAGGGGCGCTGGTGATCCGTCGACCTTCATGCATCGTGATGGGAATATCGAGTTTTTTGGCCAGATCATCGGCGAAAATTCCGCCGCCATGCACCAGGATCTTCCGACCCTGGATACTGGAAAAACCCTTTAAAAAGGCTTCCAGCTCTTCGGCATGATCGAGCATCTTGCCGCCGATTTTAAAGATAAAAAGTTTTTCCATCCCCGCCCTCACATGGATTCCAGCATGCGTTTCATGACAGCTTGAGCGGCAAAGATCCGATTATGGGCCTGCTGCAGCACGAGCGACCTGGGGCTATCCAGAACGCTATCGGAAACCTTCAGATTACGCCGGACAGGCAGACAGTGCATGAAGTAGCCCTGATTGGTCCGAGCCATCTTCTCATCGGTGATCATCCAGCTGCGATCATGCGAAAGGATCTGACCGTATTCCTGATACGACGACCAGCTCTTGGCATAAACAAAATCCGCTCCGGCCAGGGCTTCATCCTGATCATGCATGATGGTGGCCCCGCGGGTGAAACGCTCGTCCAGTTCGTAACCTTTCGGATGCACGATCGTCAGGTCAAAACCCGCACGCAACGTCCATTGTGCAAAGGAATTCGGCACCGCCTGCGGCAACGGCTTAATATGGGCCGCCCAGGTTAAAACCACCTTGGGTTTGGGTCGCCGCTGGCGTTCGATGATGGTCATGACATCGGCAAAACCCTGGAGCGGGTGACCGGTGGCGGATTCCAGACTGATAATAGGCCGCTGGCTATAGCGCGCGAATTGGGTCAGGACTTCCTCGCGATAATCCGCGTCCCGATCCTTCAAACCGGGAAAGCAGCGAATGCCGATGATATCGCAGTATTGGGCCAGGACGCCTGCGGCTTCTTTCAGGTGCTCGCCAGCAACACCGTCCATGACCACACCATCCTGCGTCTCGATCGTCCAGCCTTCCTGGTTGACGTTGATGCTCAGAACATGCAGGCCCAGATGATGGGCTGCTTTCTGCGAACTGAGTCGGGTTCGCAGACTGGGATTGAAAAACACCAGTCCCAAGGTGCGATGTTTGCCCAGATCAGAAAAGGCAAACGGATGCTGTTTCAAAAAAAGCGCATCTTCCATCAAGGCAGGAAAATCGCTGACGTCATCGGCACTCAAAAATTGATTCATTGGGGCGACCTCAAAGCCAAAGCGAGCTGTTCGAGAAAATGTTCACATTGGGACCGGGAAACGGCCAGTGGCGGCAGGATCCGTACCGTTTCCTTCAATCGCGAACTGCCGGTGATGATCTGATGCTGATGCAAAAGTTTGGAGCGCAGCGCATAGCTGTCATGATCCAAATCAAAGCCGATCATCAAACCGCGTCCACGAATATTGGAAAGACCCGGCAGGGAAGCCAGACCCTTTTGCAAAAACTCGCCCATCACTGCCGCATGTTCGATCAGGTTTTCATCCCGGATCACTTCAGCAACTGCCGTAGCGGCGGCACAGGCCAGGGGATTACCGCCGAACGTGGTGCCCAGGGAACCCTGGGCCATCGGCAAACCCTGTTTCACCCAGGTCGCGGACACGGGATAACCGTTGCCCATGCCCTTGGCCGTACAAATCACATCAGGACTTACGCCGTGATGCTGAAAGGTGAAAAATTTCCCACTACGGCCATAACCGGATTGAATCTCATCAGCGATGAGCAACGCCCCATGCTGGTGCGTGAGTTCACGCAAAGACTGCCAGAAAAGGCTCGGTGCTTCATGAATGCCGCCGACTCCCTGAATGCCTTCGATCATCACGGCGGCCGTCTGGTCATCGATCGCGGCTTCAGCGGCGGCTGTGTCGCCCAGGGGAATCATCACAACATTGAGGCCACTGTTGATCGGAGCGCATATTTTCGAAGCTTCGGTGCATTGTGCGGCCAGGGATGTGCGACCATGAAAGCCGTTCAGCATCACCACCATTTTTTTGCGACCGGTGATATAGGACGCTACTTTCAACGCATTTTCCACAGCTTCCGCACCGGAATTGGCCATAAAAAGGTCGTAATCCGAACAGCCGCTCACATCACCCAGCACCCGGCAAAGTTCATACTGCTCTTCAAAATCCACTGCATTCGAATAATAAAGCAGTCGATCCATCTGCGCTTTCATTCGAGTGACAAAATGCGGATGGCTGTGACCAATGGAGATCACCCCGTGGCCACTATAGAAATCCAGAATGGTTCGACCCTTGTCATCATAGAGATAACAACCCGAGGCACGGGTCAAAGCCAAATCGAATTTGGCGTAAACAGCTAAAGGGCGCATTGTCAGTCCTTTCCATCTAAAAAGCCGAAGGCTTCAATCCCAGGCCCATCGTTTCCGGCAAGCCGAGAGCCAGATTCATATTATGCACCGCCTGGCCACTGGCCCCTTTCAAGAGATTGTCGAGGCAGCAGACGATATGGGCGTGGCTTCCATACTTTTCCACCGACAGCAGCGCGTTGTTGGTATTCACCACACGTTTCAAATCGGCTTCCTCGGGCGTGCGGTGCACGAAAGGAGCCTTTTCATAATAAGCATCATAGGCCTGCACGAGAGCATCGGCCGACGCTTTGCACAGCGTATGCACCGACACGAGGATGCCGCGTGTAAAAGGTCCGCGCATGGGAACGAACAGCGGCGTCTTTTCATAATCCGGCTGCAACGTCCGCAGGGTCGCCTGAATCTCGGGTAAATGCTGATGAGCAAAGGGCTTATAAACTGACAGATTATCGTGGCGCCAGGAAAAATGCAGCGTGTCCTGCAGCTTTTGTCCCGCACCCGTGGATCCCGTGATCCCGGTTATATGCAGTTCATCCGTCAGCCACCCCTGAGCTGCGAGCGGCAGCAGCGCCAGCTGAATGGCCGTCGCGAAACAACCCGGATTGGCAATCCGTTTTTTTCCAGCCAACGCCGAACCGAAAGCTTCCGGCAGACCATAGAAAAAATCATGCTCACCATCCGCCAGGCGAAAATCCTGACTGAGGTCGATGATCAATGTATCCTTATGATAAAGCTGATGCTGATCCATCAGGCGTCGCGATTCGCCATGACCGCCGCAGAGAAAGACCACATCAAGTGGTCCTGCCGATAATCCCGACACAAAATTCTGCTTCGAAAACGCCAGCAGATCCGGGTGGGCCTCGCAGAGGCTTTGCCCGGCATGACTCGCGCTCACAGCTTCCACCGATCCCAAGGCTGGATGGTTCAGGAGAAGCCGGAGAAGTTCGCCGCCGGTATATCCAGCAGCTCCGATGATCGCAGCGCGTAGCATAGTCGTATCTCCCAGGAAAACGAAACTTACAAATCGAGCGCGAGATTGCCACTCGTGAGCCGTTTGTCCGTTTCGAGAATCACCGACACGGCTGGCTTGGGCTTCTGCAAACGCTTCTTTTCCCATTCGGGGTCATAAAGCATGGCCGTGCAGAGACAGTTTTTCTTGTCCTTGCTCGTCAGAGTTGGATAGTTCACACAGCTCTGGCAGCTGGCCCAGAATTCCTCATCCTGCGTCAGTTCACTATAAGTCACGGGTCGATAGCCGAGCTCGCTGTTGATATTCATTACAGCCAGACTGGTGGTCAGTCCGAAAAATTTCGCTTCCGGAAAACGACGCTTCGATTCCTCGAACGAAAAAGCCTTCAGCTGCCGAGCCAAACCATAACGGCGATATTCAGGAAATATCAAAAGTCCGGAGTTGGCGATATGCGCGCCGTTGCTCCAGCTTTCCATGTAACAAAAACCAGCCACTTTATGTTGTGTCATTTCCAAAGCGATGAACGCTTTGCCTGACAGCATTTTTTCGCGCAAATATTCGGGCGTTCTTTTGGCAATGCCGGTGCCCCGCGCGCGTGCGCTGGCTTCCATTTCCCGACTGATTTCTTCCGCGAAATGAGCTTCCTCTTGAGTCGCAACCTTCACGACGAATTCATACATCCCTTTGGGCCCCGTCCTTCATGGTCAGACATAATATGCACATAATTTGCATATTAATACATATTAGACGTATAATTGCAAATCTATGCAGCCAATACAACCGATTTTAACGCATCGGGGGTAAAAAGAGGATAAAGGGTACGGGAAGGAAGCTTGAAAGCGGTGAAAAGCCTGGATTTACTTGTTTGCTGGTAAGGCTCCGATTTGGCCCCAGTAGAAAACGATGCCGTGGATAACCTTCTTCAGTTCCTGATAGCCACCTGGTTTGGTCACATAGGAATTCCCACCGAGTGCATAAATGCTGGAAATATCCGATTGGGTGGAGGACGACGAAAAGACGACCACGGGAATTTCGCTGAGCATGGGATCGGTTTTGATCTTTTCCAGGGCCTGAAAGCCATTGATCTTCGGCATATTCAGATCCAAAAGGATGAGGTGGGGGCGGGGTGTGCTGGCATCATTCCGCTTCACGCGGTTCAGATATTCCATCATATTCTGACCATCGACCGCGTGCTGAAAGGTAACATTGGCACCGATCACGCTCTCGGAGGCTTTTCTCACCAAATCGACATAGCTTTGATCATCATCGGCGATCAAAATCGTCAGATGCTGCATGGTGATCGTGTCTTCTGATTTCTTGTTTTGAATCACAAACTCAATGAAGCGACCCAGAAGCTCGGACTTGCTGTTGGTGCCGACCTTGGTGTTGATATTTTTCAAGTGAATGCGCACGGTATTGCGACTGATGCCGAGTTTATAGGAGATGTCCTCGGCGCTGACCACCTGCTGGACGAGAAGGTTCAGCACGTCCTGCTCGCGTTTCGACAGGCTGTATTTTTGAGCAAACTGCTCCAAGGGGGCTTTCAGATCTTCCAGAGACAGCTCATTGCCAATGTGGAACGCAGTGCTCATCGTCATGCTCCGTGGTCGCAAGTAGCCCCCTTTGGGGGCTTGTCCAGAGGAACTATCGGTCGATCGTCGCCAATACATAAGTTCGGTAAGATTTTATTTTAGGCAGCCTAATGATTTCAATGCTTTATATTATTTGGTTGTTTTTATACAGCGTTATGATATCCGCAGGCTGCAACAGCTGAAGAGAAGATCATGCCACGTTATATTAAGACCTATGCCGATGCCCTAAGTCCCGAATACTGCCAGCAGTTGATCGACCGCTTCGAACAGGATGCGCGGGTTCAGGTGGACCCCCAACCTGAATACAGCACTCGATCCTATCTGAATATTTCCCAGCAATTCGATTGGTTGCGCGAGGTTCAGAAAGTGACCCGGCTTGCGGACCCGCTTTTGGTAGAATATTTTCGTTTACCCGAACCCTATCGGGCAGCGGAACCCAAGGAGTGGCTGAATGATGGCTTTGTCATCGCCCGCTACCGCCCAGGTGATATCTGCGCCTTGCATGATGATTATCAAAGCCCAGTGCCACCTGCCAATGGCCTGCGGCTGGCCACCATGATCTTCTTTCTGAATGATGTGGAGGAGGGCGGGGAGCTGCATTTCCCGGCCCAGGATGTGAAGGTCAAACCCAGGCTGGGGCATGCGGTGGTCTTTCCCGCTCAGCTCACTCATCCGCATGAGGTATTCCCTCCAAAATCCACACGTTACGTTCTGCAGACCTGGGTCATCGATCCCCAGCTCGTGGTCCTCGAACGCGATATTTTCGAAGAGCTGACCGGTCAGCTGTAAAAATACTCCATTGTAAGGCTTTGTCCTCTCACCCGAACTTCCTGAGGCCGCGCTGGCCTCCTTCATTCTCCGATGGACTCCTTTAGACAAGAGGTCCACCTATGAAGATTTCTGTCCTGAAATCACGATTGTCCCTGGGTTTCCAGCGCGCTGCGCTGATTGAAGCCGATCCGCATTTTGCCGCGCAGATTCGCGGCTATGCCGAGGACATCGGTATTGGGCAGTTGGACATTTGTCGTGATGTCGATGGTTTCCAAAATCAGGTCAAAGCTTCCTGCGATTTGATTATTCTCGATTGGAATGCCAAAGGTCCTAACTCAGGGGTCGCGGCTTTCAATCGCTTGCGACACGACCCGCGGTTTTCGACGGTGCCGATCCTGGTCATCTCAGGTTTTCTCGATCGCAATGACTTCCGGCTCCTTGAGGAATTTGCATTGACCCGTTTGGTCGAGAAACCATTCACAGCGGGTGTTTTTATTGAAGCCGTGCAGAGTCTGCAGCATGAGCTGGATTGGGTTCATGCGCATGAAAAACCTTTGCGTAAACTCCTCGACAACAAAGTTTCCGGCGGCACGCCCCGCGTGAAAAAAATGCACAAGCTATTGCAATCGGCACCGTATCCAGCACCCTTGCTGCTGATGTTTGGCCGTTATCTGAGCCGGGAAAAATGCTGGGATGAAGCCCGCGATTTCCTGCAGCATGTGGTGCGTGAAGACCGTGGCAATGTCCTGGCTCTCAATGAGCTTGGCAAGGTTCTACACGCCAGCGGGCAGCACCGGGAAGCCATCCATGTTTTCGCTGAAGCGGATACCCTAAGCCCGGCCAACCTCAAACGCATTTGCCACATGGGGGAACTCCATCTTCAGGAGTGCCAGCTGGAAGACGCGCGGAAAAATTTTGAACGCGTCCTGACCATCGATGCGAATTGGGAGAAAGCCCAGAAGGGGCACGATCTCAGTCTGAATGCTTTGCAGTATCTGCAGAAAAAATCGGAGACCGGATCTTTCTCCCAGAGTTTTGCCAGCCTCATGAATACCATCGGCATCTCGAAAGTCCATGCAGGCCATCTGGTTGAAGGGATCGAGCATTACGAATCCGCGCTCCAGTTTATTCGCGATTCTGACGTCAGGGCCAAGGTTATGTTCAATATGGGTCTCGGCTATTTGCGCCACCGCGTGCCCGACAAGGCCCTGCTGTGGTTTATGCGTTCCGCGAAAGCCGGTGGTCAGCAGTTTGCCAAAGCCCGTCCCTATATTGAGGAATTGACACAAAACGCCGTTTGGACGGACGATGGTGTGAGGGTTATGGCTCATCATACCGAGCGCGTCGACGCCAAAGATCCGGTCGCGACGCCGGTCTATGATCCATCGCGTGAACCCGAATCGATAAATTCCCCCAATGAGCCGATATCTTTGATTAGTGAGGATGGTCCGAACAAAGGTGTGTTGGAATTGGAAGATTTCGATACGGACGCTCTGCTAAGTGGCATCTCGGAAGAAGGCTTCTGCTGATTCACTCAGTGCTTTCCGGGGTTTGCATGGTCCTTAAGGATCGTGCCTGGCCTGCCGATGTTGCGAACGGTTCTCTTATGGGTTGAAGTATCTTGGACACTGCTGCTCAGGAATGAATTATGGCCACGGCTCGCGCATTTGACTTCACCGGCAAGGACCAGAACGCTCCTGTTAAGGACCTGTTTGTAAAAGCCGCGACCGTTTTTATCAGCCGCACCACCGTGCGTTCGGTTGTGGTGCGGGAAATGAAAAATTACGGAATTCTGACCATCAACGTGTTCGATTCCATTGCTGAGTGCTGCGAGGATCTGCAGAAGAACCCTGACAGTATGCTGGTGGTGGACTGGGAGCACGGCGAACAAACCGTAACCAAGGTCCTGCGCGCCGCCCAAGGCCCCTATCGAGTCGATACCCGTCCTATCTATTTTATCGCGTTGGACCTGGCCGAACGGGTCATCTCCGTGGCCAATGAATTTAATGTGATGCAGATTCATACCGGCGAAATTTCCCAGGCGCAGATCGTCAAAAATCTCAATGAATTGCTGAAATTTGCGACCGTGACCCCGGCCTGCCGTAAGGCCTTCCGGGATGTGGCCGCACTCCGGAAAAAAGGTGACGGTGAGGCAACGGAATCCATCCTGCGCAAACTCTGCGAAGATGAACCCAATAATGTGCGAGCCGGGGTCGAACTCGGTGCCACACTGTTTGATTTAGGACGTTACGACGATGCGTTGGAGTGGATGCAGAAGGTGCATGCTTCCAGTGATGGGGATCTGCGGGCCCAGCATCTTTTAGCCCGTTGCCTGATGAAAATGGGATCCTTTGAAGAGGCTCAGAAACTTCTTGATGAAGCCTGGTTGATCAGTCCTCACAACGTGGATCGTCTGGTGGACCTTGGCAATATTTTGCTGAGTCTTGATAAAACCACCGAGGCTTTAGGCAAGTTCAACGACGCGCTGAAGCTTGATAAGGACTTTAAAGAAGCCAAGATCGGCAAGGCCCAGTGCAGCATGCTGGAAGGCCATGTGAATGAAGCCATGAAGTTCCTGGGACAGATCGATACCCCGAAGGAACTGGCCTCGATTTTCAACAGTGCCGCTATCATTGCCATTCGTCAGGGGCATTTCAAGCAGGGCCTCAGCCTTTATAAATCCGCGGTGACTTATGTCTCGAGTGACACTCAGGTGTTGGCTCGGGTTTTCTTCAATATGGGCGTTGGACTGGTCAAATGGGGCAAGGCCGCCCAGGCGCTGTCCGCGTTCGAGCAGGCCGCCACACTGGATGCTGCCTTTACCAAGGCCTCGCACAATGTCGAGATCCTGAAGGCCCAGAAAGCCAAAGGTGGCGCGCTTACCGGAACCAAGCGGATCCAGGAACTGGAATCGCTGGAGCAGGAAGACGAAGAATTTGGCGCCATGGACTTCGGCGTGAATCCGACGGGCACCGACAAGCCCGCCGAGGCTGGTGCCGAAGACGATGAGATTGATGATAGTTATTTTCAAAGCCTGGTATCCGGATCATAATAGTCCGCGACGCGAACCGGACCCAGGGTCCACCAGGAGCATATGCAGTCCTATTACATGCGCAAATACGCCAAGAAACTTTTCTTGGCGCTTTTTTTACTCCTCACCCTCTATTCCATTTTCCATTCCCTAGGCCGCTGATGTCAGGCGGTGCAGGTCATGCGAAAGATGAGCAGTTCAGGCTCGATTTCGAGTTCCTGTGACAGTGTCACGCCTTCGACAGTAATATCCTGGCTTCCCCAGACCGAAAAAATGCGATCGGCGACACCTGCCTTGGTTTTAGGGCTTTTCAGACTGCGTTTGAAACTGAAATTGGCTCCGTTGAAGCTGAGAGTATTCGCGCTGAGCAGCGAGTAAGGCAATTCGCCTGTGACACTATCCATGCTGAAGGTGCAGACGTCAAAAGTTTCACTCTTGGGATCAGGACCGGTTTCCAACACCTCAACCTTACTCGTAGTTGTGTTAAATCGTACGGTGGCTGTGCTGCTGATCGTATCCGTCGGTGTGATTACGCTGGATTCGTTGGATCCTGCGCCGCATGACCAGAGGACGAGTACGCAAACGAGGGGACTGAATTTCTTAATCATCTTGCCGCTCCTTTAACCAGCCCGTATTCTAACTGGACCACAAGGCTTTTGTAAGGGAAAGACGTCGATCCGCTGGCAGCTTTTGCCCCGGTCAAGTACAATGTAACAAAAGTCTGAACCTGGAGACACCCATGGCTGACCCACAACGATTTTCGATTCTCATCGTTGATGACGAACAGGATCTCTGTGAGTCGCTGGCTTATGTTCTGGACGATCTGGGTTTTATCACGAGCACGGCCAATACCACGGCCCAGGCCTATCATCAGATTATGAATGGCCAGATTGATATCGTGCTCTCCGATGTCAGGATGCCAGGCGAAAACGGGGTCGAAATGATCCGCCGCGTGCGGAAACAAAAACCCCACGATCCGGTCTTTATTTTGATGACGGGCTATACCGATATCACGGAAAAGGAAGCGCTCTCGGCCGGCGCTGAAGTTATGCTCCGCAAACCAGTGAAGCTGGAGCAACTGCAGGTTCTGCTCGAACGCATCCGCAAGCAGCTGCAGCAGAAGGCCCAAGCCTAGTCGTGCCAAGCTGTTCCTTGCCCTATAAATTCATAGCCGAAATTTTCTGCGAAGATTCAATGAAAAATTAGAATTGGCTCTCACCGAGGCCATCAATGCTTTTTCGGAACGCCTCGGCATGGATCGCTTTACGTTTCCCTCCCCCCTAAACCTGATTGATCCAAAGCCATAAAGGTCCTGTCAGCACCCAGAGCGCATGACCCAGCAGAATGTGGCGGGCAGCAAAATCGGGGCTGGCATCATGCACCTCACTCAGCACGACGGCAACAATCGCGCCCGGCATGGACGCGATTAAGATGAGAACCTGTCGCGGCAACGTCGGCAAAAGGTTGGGCCAGATGGCAAAGGCCAGACTGAGGCAGGCTGGGATCAGCACAAGCCGAAGGCCGAGCAGCACAGCATGGGCTGTACGGGGTTGCCGATGGGACGTGCGCCGCGCAAGGTGAGCCCCTAACAGCAGCATGGATACGGGAATGGTGGCACTTCCCATGTGTCGCAAAACGCGCAAGCCCGGCTGCACCATTTCACGCCAGGAATCGAAAGGTGCCTGCAAAAGAATCAGAGCCAGGACCAGTGCGATCAGCGGCGGATTCAGAAAGAGGCGGCGCAGGTCCATGTGTCTCTGTTGCATAATTTGCGGCACACCCACCGTCCACAAAACCAGATCAGCGCCAACTCCCGCAATGGCCACCAGTGTGATGCCGTCATCACCCCAAAGGGCTTGCGCCACCATCAAAGGCAAGTAAGAATAGTTGGGAAGCAAACAGAGAAATCGAAAGCTGCGCCTCTGGCTGTCTTCTTGCAACCCAACGCGACGTTCCAGGCTGATTCCAACGCCCAGGCCGAACACCAGCGTGAGCGCCATCAGAAAGGGCAAGACCCAGAGAGAGGCCAGGGACGCGGAGTTCAGCCGTAAAAGCAGCGCCGCCAGGATCAGGCTGGGATAAAAAATATTGATCAGAGCCATGGCAATCCAGGCTTTGATGCGAGCCGGCAGGATACCTTTGGATTCCAGTCCGAAGCCGAGTCCAAGCGCTAAAAGGGCGATCACGGTAGGCAAGGGCATGAGGGGTCTTCCGTCGAGCCAGGAATGGTTTAAAAAAGGCCTATTGTGCGGGCATTCGAGGTCTCGTGCAAGCAGGTTTAAAAAAGCCCTTGGTCACGCGCTGTGACCCTGGCATATCAAAGTATCGGTGCGCCTTTCCCAAACGAGGTATTCATGAGCAGGATCGGATGTCTTCTTATCAATCTCGGTAGTCCCGCGGATCCCACACCCGGGGCCGTGAGCCGCTATTTGCGTGAATTTTTGATTGATCGGCGTGTGATCGATATTTCAGCGCCGGCGCGCTACGTCCTGGTCAACGGTATTATCGCCCCGTTTCGGTCACCTAAATCGGCCCATGCCTATCAAAAGATCTGGACCAGTGCCGGTTCGCCTTTAGTGAATTATGGGATCGAGCTGCAGAATAAGGTGCAGGCCCTTCTGGGTGATCGTTATGTGGTGCGCACAGCCATGCGCTATGGCGAGCCCAGTATTCCCAGTCAGCTGAAGATTCTGCATGAAGCTGATATCGAGGAACTGCGCGTGCTGCCTCTTTACCCCCAGTATGCGGCAGCCTCGGTGGCCTCATCCGTGGAAGTGGTGATGGAAACCCTGTGTCGGGATTTTGCCTTCCCCCCGCTGAAGGTCTTGCCGGATTTCTATGATCATCCGGGATTTATAGCCTCGTTTGCTGCTGTGGCCAATCCGCGAATTCAGAAAATGCAGCCGGATCACGTGCTTTTCAGCTATCATGGCCTTCCTGAAAAACAGATGACCAAATCGGTCCGTAAACCGGAAACCTGTCAGTTCAATAGCGAATGCTGCGCGTCCGTTCGACCGGATAATCGCCTCTGTTACCGTGCCCAGTGTTATGCCACGACGCGGGCTTTGGTGAAAGCCATGGAACTCAAGGAAGGTAGCTACAGCACGTCCTTTCAATCACGACTCGGCCGTGATCCCTGGATCAAGCCCTATACCGACGAGGTGTTTGGCGAACTACGGAAAAAGGGTGTGAAACGCTTGGCTGTCATGTGCCCAGCCTTCATCGCGGATTGCCTCGAAACTTTGGAAGAAATCGGTATGCGCGGTGTGGAAGATTGGAAGCAACTCGGCGGTGAAAAACTGGAGCTCATTCCATCGCTCAACGGCGAAGAGATATGGTGTCGGACGGTAGCCGACATGGTCCGTTGAGCGCGGGAAAAGGTTAGGGCGATAGTAGGATATGGGGAAGGGGAAGTAGGTAAGTTTTCTCAAGACTGGGGCCAGAACATCGTCCTGGTTGTATGGGGAACAGGTGGCCGGGAAAACCCAAAGCCACCGGTAGGTCGCCCTCTTTATCACGCTTCCGAGCCTTTCGACTCGCTCATTGGATAGACGACGGAGGCTCGCATTTATTGCAAGAAATTGGATTTTCACCTTGGAAAAATGCGACTTGTATAAAATGACACAGTTGGTCTGATGAGGTTGGCGTGGTCACGAGTTGGCAGAAGAAGCTAAGATATCGGGGCCTTAGATTGCTTGCTTACAGCCTACCGTTGCTCCTTCTGAGCGTGACGGCCGCTTCATTTATTCCCCGTCGTGCGCCCCAGATCCTGGCAGAAGGTGAGGTAACCGGTGCAAAAAAAAGCAGCGGTCGATTCGTCCTTCCTGCCGGAGTGGAGGGCGATGTGCCTGTAACCCTGGACTTTACAGTGGGATCGAAGGCCTCGCCAGGGCTCGAAGCTTGAACTTCATATCACGGATCCCGAGGCTCAGGATCAGCTGCAAAAGACGCTCAAGATTAAAGCCAAGGGTACAGGTACCGCCTGGCAACAGAATATGGAACTGCATTTTACGAGCGGATCCGTTCGCAACTTTACTCTGACGTCACCGGGTCGTGAACCTGTGCTCACGCAGTTTCGCTTCACAGCGTTTGCCGGGACACCTTTCCTGCGGGTTCTGCGCATCGGGGAAATGCTCTTCTTTCCCGCGCTCGCCTTTGCCCTGTTGGCTTTGGTGATGATCCTGTTCCCCAGCTTTGTCCAAAGCTAATTATTAAGTCCGGAAGTCGGTCGGCTTCAAACCCAAACCGGTGTTCCAGATTTGGCATTGGCCCTGAAAACGCCGGGCATCACCTTGCAGACTATAATCGAGTTCCGCCCGATATTCCTGCAACGCGAAGTCTTTGAACGCCAGGCAATAATCATCGGTACAGGTCTTGAGCGCGTCGAACGACAGCAGAGCGGATTCCGCTGTGCCCAGGCACGGTTGATACTGCGCGGCATTGAAGTCATGCGCACGCCCGCGGGTGTGCAGGTTTTCATGGAAGGCCGTGACGCTGATGAGCAGAATCTGCAGCGGCGAATTTTGATTCGATATGGCTGTGGCGCTCATGCCGGCGGCTTCACACCAAAACATCTCGGTTGAGGTCAGGCTCGTCACGAAGGCTAAAACTCCAGGTTGGCTGCAGTCAGGCCCGGTCAAACCCAGATAGCTAACGCGCGTCACATATTTATCAAAGTGCGTGGCGTACGATTTCGGGCTCACGGCGATCCAGAAATCAAAAGACTGTTCCATGGAGCTGAGCTGCGGCGCACTAAAGCCGGTAAATATCGTGCTTTTCGAACGCACGGGGTTGATCGGGGCCTCGGGAATAACACTGGCGGCACCGCTGATATTGCCAACGTCCACCGTTTCAAAGGCTATTTTTTCCATCCCAATATTATAACCAAGAGCATTATCGGTATCATTGGGATTGACCACTTCCACCGACCATTGGCAGCCGGCTTCCAGGCCCTCGTCCTGAATGCTTCGATAATCGCCGCAGGCCACGTCAGCCTGAATATTACGCTCGACCACCTGGGTCTTGACCTTTTCGCAGGCTGGCAGGCTACGCCCAGCTACACTTTGCGGCCGCACGCCGCTGACATTGTAAGACTTCGCGCTCGTCAGGCTATACTGATAACTGCGAAGACCGGTAGGATTGCCTACTTTGTTTTTGCCAGCCAACGTATGGTAGCGGCAAGTGGCGCCCGAACTGTTGCTCAGTTGGACCTGAAAGTCCGTGCTATGCAACGCAGGTATCATCGGTTTAATGTCGACAGCCGTTTCCACAGGCCACAGCTGACCTTGACTCATGGCCACGGCGGGTGACTCGTCAATCAGCATCAGGCCTTCTTCCACAGCTTCAATAATTTTCGCGGTCCCCGCTACTTTTTGCTGTTCGACGGGAATGGGATCAAAGGCAAGCATGGCAAACTGTTGATCCGCTGCGGAGCCAATCTGGATTTTCAAAAGACAGCGAACGGGCACTTTTAATTGTTCCAGCGCCACGGAAAGATTTTGCTTTTGGGCCAGGGAATAATGCGAGCGCCAGTGCACATAGACCAGTCCATCGGCGGGCAGGCTGGTCGCCTCCTGAAAGGTTTCAGCCGAGGTGCTGAGGCCTATATTTTGACAAAGTCCATTCAAGGCCGATTTGATGTCAGCCGCCACGCTCGCGCCCGAAGCCACAAAAACCTGGCGCGTACTGTCCAGAGTGCTGGATCCTTTGTCTTCGAATTTTTGGATCCGGAGAGCCTGCGAACCAAACGTGTAATCGTAAGCATCGAGTTTATTAGCCCCGATCTGCATGCTGAGTCCTTGATTCAGGACGATGGTTGAGGCTTCCCGTGGGCCTTGGCGCCGGCTCACGATCGATTGCTGTTGGCAGGCCAACAGGCCACAACTCAAGACCAGTACCGTGCCGATTAATGTCGTTTTCATGCTTATACTCCAAAGCTTGCCCTTCATTTACAGTCTCTTCAAGAGATCATCTTCCACTGCCAGCTGCTTAAGAACCCGCAGCGACGCAGCGAGATCTGATTCTTTTAAAGCGATATAAGCCTGTTCCCGGTGCAGCGTGCGATGAGCCGTCTGATCCGGGGTCAGGATAATTTCCATAAGAACGCGCCGGGCTGCACGATCCTCGCGTGCGATCAGGCCGATATTGCGAATGGCCTGAAGCTGCTCCATATCAACGAAGCGTGATTCCAGCGTCGGATGCGGCGGATTTCGTAACTTTTCTTCGTCCGGATAGCGCGGTGTTTGCCGTTTCGCGAGATCCACCCATAACGGTAAAGCCGCGGGTGACTGCAGACTATTGGCCACCATGATGAGGCGATCCCGGTCGGCAGAGCGGCTCGTTCCGATGTCTTTTAAATTCTGCACGAAATAAGCTGCGACCGGCTCGGGTGGCAAACTCCGCAGTTTTTGTACAGCACGGTTGATGTCGCTCATTTTCATGGGATCGACATGCTCAACGATGTCGGCGATGCTTTCGACGTCTTCACTCACGGGCTCCGCGGGTTCAGCTTGGGGCGTGACACGCGGTGGTTCCGGTGTCAGGGTCACCGTTTCGGTTTCAATGGGAAGAGTCACGGCTGCTGGCCGGGGCTCAACGGCGGCCATGCGCGTCGGCCGCGGGCATTTCCATACGATGATGGCAATGGCCACAATCAGCAACACAGAGATCGGCAACTGGAGGCGACGCTGTTTCATGACAGCTCCAACTTTTCACAAGGGTTCGATTGCCCTCGTTTTGCAAAATTGGGACCACAGGTAAGAGGCGGTAAGAATTCGGGTGTCTTTGTCAAAGGTCAGAGAATTGTCTGGAAGACGGTCACTTTCTGGGTTTCAGCGGATGGGAGCGGAGAGTTTCACGTAGTAGTCTTGAACTAGTTCGGACGATTCACGCGCTTGCGTCGCTCCGGTATGCAAAGAGAGGAATTGTGGATTCTCAAAACTCAGATTCCACGAATCCGTGGTGGCCCGTGATTCAGGTGCGCCTAGACGTTGCGCGCGTTCCTCCTGCCGAATGTATCGCAAGGACCAATGGGCATCAAAGGGCAGCACCATGAGATGGCGGAGGACGCGATTGGTGAGAATAGGCGCGGCCGTGCCCAGACCTGGCTCCTGGAGCAGAAGCTCCTGACTCCAGCTGGCATTCCATTCCAATTTTTTACCAATCGCAAGCCTTGCGGCACAACCTTCCACACGACCGGGCCGCACACGATTATCCGTCACATCGAGGCGTTCGCCCCAGGTCAGATCACATTGCAGCCAGGTCAGCATCGATCCGGGATAGAGACCCAGGCTCGCATAGTGTTGTTGGTAGCGGTGCAAAACCCCATCAGCGCGAATGCGTTCCCAGGTCGCCGGTCGGGTCTCGAGCGTGATCTCGGTTCCCCAAAAGCCGCTGAGCGTGACCCCCGGGACGGATTGACTTTGAATGGGTCGCGGCGCAAGCTCGGTCTTGCGGCTGAGCCGCAGATACCAGGCCACATGCTTTTCGCCGAACTGCTGATGCAAGGAGTTGGTGACAATGCCGAGCCGATAGTTATTGCGAGGATTGAAACCCAGGTCAGAACGGAAGTCCCGGCTGAAGGATTTGAGTTCCAGGCTGCTTTGCCAAATCGCACCTTTATGCTGCAATAAAACATAATGGGCATCACCTTGCGTCTCGTTGTCATCCGCCCAGCGATCGTGGGAAACGCTGAGAATGGATTGCCAACGCAAGGAATCCTCGGGGCTGAGATAATGCATCGCAGCGAGCCCGAGCGTTTGATTGGAGCCAAGGTCCTCATACGACCTATGAGTCAGCGTCATACCCAGATGATAGCCTTCGCCTTTCCAGTGCGAGCTGCCAATCAGATATTTCTGTTGCGCGCGCAAGCTGTGATAGCGTGACCCATAAGCCCCTGGCAGCAGAATACGGTTGTCGCTGCGGTCATCACCGCTCAGGATCATCGTGTCATGAGTTTGAGAGCGCCGCGTGTATTTCAAGCCCCAGCTGGGTTGCGTGATCGAACGGGTGGCCACCACCTTCAAGGGGGATTCGAGGATATCGGCACCTTCCAGAAAAAAAGGCCGGTTTTCTGGTGACGACACCGCAAAGAGGGTATTCGCCGAAAGCTGCGGTTCGTCCAGATTCATCTGGGAAAAATCAGGGTTGACCGTGGCGTCCATGATCGCCTCGGAGCTGACGCGATATTTGATATCCAACCCATGAGTGGCTCGCGCTCTATCCGTTCGGCGAAAGAGGGCATAGGGCGTCAGCCGCAGAAAATTCGGTTCAGGCAGCGCAGCCGGGCTGTCCAGGGAGGGCGCGAGGCACAATAAACAAAGAGGATCACGGGGCAGGGGAGCGTTGGCCACAGTGCGTCTTTGATCCCGCACCAGGCTCCTTTGCACCAGCACATTCCATGGCTGCGTATTGCCTTGAGCAAAGCGCAGCTCCTGCAAAGGAATCTTGAATTCCACAGTCCAGCCGCGATCAGACTGATGGCATGCCACCGTATAATGGAAATCCGTGGAAAGATCCGTACTGAGGCTGGCTTCCATGTAAAGACCATCGCTCGTCGCGCAATCCGGATTGACCTGAAAGAGCTGTCCGAAGACACGAGTACCCAAGGGATCCAGGATGATGGTGAGAGTGTCGTCGGTATCCGGGATATGATCGCGTCGACTGACATTCGATTGGCGCTCGGAGCCTGAAGGATCCTCGAGTGAGGCCCCTATGTAAAAATTATCCGTATCAAGGGCGAATCGTACCGTCGTGCGAAACGAAGCCGGGAGACCGGCCTCGGGAAGCACCTGATAAATTTGCTCCGCTGGCGCGATCGTTTGCCAGAAGGGTTCGTCCAGGCGGCCATCGATCACCGGGGCGGTATCGGCAGGCCACCGAATGGCCTGCAGAGCCAGAACTAAAAGGGTTTCATGCATGGAAACGCTCAGCTATTGGCCGCTTCCAGGAAGCTGCGGCTCTCATGATAGAGCAGGTCGATCTGGTCAGCGTAGTTGCTGATAATCGGCATGCGACGCAGTTTAAACGTTTGAGTCAAAAACCCGGTGTTGGCACTCCATTCATCAGCCGTCAGCAGGAATTTGCGGGGTGCTTCGAAACCACGAATGCTGGCGCATTGATCCTTGATGATCTTTTGAAACAGAGTCTGGATGGGTTCCATATTCAGCAAATTTTCCACATCCTCTTTGGGGATCACGTCATGGGTCTGGTTATAAAGACCGCGTGATTTGGCGTAATGAATGACCTCATCGAGATTCACATTGATCACGGCCACGGTGTAGTCGCGATTATCGCCGTAGATCAAGGAATTGGCGACATAGGTGCTCAGGTTCAAAAGGTCTTCGATCACCGTAGGAACAACGTATTTGCCGTTCTGCAGCTTGAACTGTTCCTTCACCCGGCCGCAGATGGTCAGGAATCCCTCGCTGTTGAAAAAGCCGAGGTCACCCGTGCGGAAACCGCCGTCTGCGGTCATCACGCGGGCCGTTTCCTGAGGGAGGTTATGATAACCTTTCATGACATTGGGACCGTACACGATGATTTCACCAGCGCCTGGAATTTCCGAATCACCGACACTGGTATCGATCTTCACCTGGACGTTGTGCAGGACCTTGCCGATCGTGCCGATTTTGATGTTGCCCGGATAATTGCCCGAGACCAGGGGGCTGGTTTCACTGAGGCCGTAGCCTTCATAGACGGTGATACCGAGATTGGCGATAAAAGAGGCCACCTCAACCTGAAGGGCAGCGCCGCCGCTGATCGCATACCGCAGGCGGCCGCCAAAGGCAGCGCGAATCTTGCGGAAGATCAGCTTATCCGCCACTCGATAGGCAAAATTTTGAATGATGGAACTGGGCAGGCCCTCACGTCGATTCTGAGCCCCGATCATACCGTTCTTGAAGATCCAACGAATAACAGCTGGACCGCGATGAATTTTATTCGTCACGCTTTCATAGATGCGGTTGAAAATGCGGGGGACGGACATCATCATGGTGGGCTTGATCTCGCCCAGATTGTCGAGAATCTTGCTGACGCTCTCGGAAAAAGCGCTGGAGAAGCCCATGGCAATCAGAACGTGAACCTCACCGGTCTGGCCGAAGATATGAGCCCAGGGTAGAAACGAGAGCGTGCGGTCTTCAGCGTTGAAGTCATAGCGTTGCTTGACTGCTACGATCTGACTCAGGATATTGCCATGGCTCAGCAAAACGCCTTTGGGTTTATCGGTGGTACCCGAGGTATAGATGATGCTCATGATGTCATCAAGTTTGGCTGGAATCACAGGCGTGGGATTCTTTTTGCCGAGCGCGAGCAACTTATTGAAGCAGAGATGCTCGGTTTCATTTTCGTGAATGTTGACCACATGCTGGATGTGCGGCAGCTTGAGGCTGATGCGTTCGATCACATCATGGATCACCGAGTTGTGAGCAAATACGACTGAGGCTTTGGAATCGGCCAGGATATATTCCCACTCCGTGCTCGTCTGGGTTTCGTACATCGCCACAACCTTGCCGCGCAAGCCATAGGCTGCATAGGCGGCGACCACCCATTCCACGCAGTTGCGGGAAATGATGGCAATGGTTCCGCCTTCTTCAAAACCAAGGTGTTTCAAACCGCCACGGATTTGTTCCACGTATTCTTCAAACTCTTTGAAATGAATCCAGCGCCATTCCCCTTTGATCTTGGTCCCATACATGGGACGTTCCGCAAAATTTTTACATGATTCCTTCTGCATCTCGACGAGCGACTGAAAATTTTGCATGCGGGATCCTATTTTGCTGGTTCGGCGTAGATCCATTATAGGCCAAAGGCCTGGGGTTGGCATCCCTGGGGCCATAAATTTCCCGGACTTGCCTTCGGCATTACCCTTGCAACACTAGGGAATACGCGAGATCGAGGAGCCTGAAACACGTGGATTTAGTCTGCAAGAGATTGATATTACTTATGCTGGCAGGTTGGGTCCTGCTCGGGCCGGCGACAGGTCGCGCCCTCGCGGCCAGCTATCAGCAGGCCCTGGATGCCTATGATCATCAGGATTATTCCCGCTCTTATAAAAAGGCCATGAGTCTCGCCCGGGAAAAAAAGGGGACACGGCGCGCCAAAGCTTTGATTCTGGCGGCTGCGGCCGTGCTGGAGCTGGACCGTGAGCGGAAGGCCAAGGTTCTTTTCAAAAAAGCCCTCGATGAAGATCCGGATTTGGGTTTGCCCGATGTCGTTCGCAGCCGGCGCGCCCAGAGGTTCTTTGCGGATGTGCGTGATGGGCGTGACACACGCGCCGTCGCCACCAAGGTCGAGAAGACGCCACTGGCCTTTGATCGTTTGGAAACCTATCTGCCGTTTGGGGTCAATCAGCTGGTGCAGGAAAAGTATGTCCTTGGCCTGACCCTTGGCGGAATCCAGGCTTTAGGGGTCTATTTCGCCTACGCAAAGTCCGTGGAAGCGGATGAAACCGATCAAACCATTCAGGCCGTGAGGCAGAAGGCTTTTCAATCGGGCGATGATATCAATCCGGTGTTTCTGGATTTCGTCGATGAAAATCAAGCGTTCGCGAAAAAATCACGCCAGCTTGCGCAGCTCTCGCTCGCTCTGGCGGCAGCGGCTTATGGTGGAAGCGTGTTGGAAGCAGGCTTCCGGCCACCATCGTCGACGCGGGTCACCGATCTCTTGCAACCTCGTTACACTCTCCTGGCGATGCAGCAGGATCGCACGCAATTTCGTTTGGAAATTCTGAATCCCTTGCTCGCCATCCAGGGTCTGCAGTTCTCCTTCGACTTCTGATCACGATCACCACGGTTCTCCCTCAACGTCTGATTACGATTACCACAACGATGGCCACCGAATAAAATTTTGACGGTACATTTTCATTTTACAGTTTGGGCTTAAACTGCAGAAAATGTTTTGCAAAGATACCTCTGAGTAATATTTTCGTACCATAAATCTCCAAGGACGGCGTCACTCAAACGCATGATTTTGGGGTTTTTGAGCCATTATGTTGTTTGAATTGCAGGGAAAACAGCATTGGGCCCGGCCCTTGCATAAGCGTGCTCACAACCTTTCCCAATGAGCAGTACTTGTATAGGGGCCGTTATGAAATCTAGTTTGAATATCCTATTGTCCATGGTTCTGATCACTGCATGTGGCTCGAGCAAAGACCAGCAGATGTCGACCGCCGAATTCGAGAAGGCTGTCGCCAGTAATGAAAAGCTGGCTCAGGAAGTTGAGCGTCTGAGTGATGAGCGTTCCGAGATCTCAACCGATCTTGAAACGAACAACGAAAAAGTAAGTCAGTTGCAGCAGCGTATCGACGAATTGAACAAGTCCGGAACCCAGGTGGAAACCGCCTACAAAACCCAGCTTGATGCCCAGACCCAGACTTTGGCCGAGTATAAAGCTGAGCTGGCGAAGCTGCAGGTGCAGCTGAACAATGCACCGACCGCCGATCAGCAGAAGCTGACCCAGGACAAGATCACCGCTTTGGAAACCAAAGCCAAGGGTCAGGACTCGCAGATCGCTAAATTACGCCAGGATCTGGCCACAGCGAAAAGCAGTGAGACCGCCACCGCTCGCAGGATGGCTGAAGACATCAAAACCGCTCGCGCGGCTTATGATGCTCAGATCACGAAATTGAGCCAAATGGAAACGGCCAACGCTCGCATGACAGCCGATCTGTCGGCGCAGCAGGAAGCCAACCGCAAGTTGCAGGCTCAGGCGACCGTGATGCAGGATAAGAACGCCGAACTGCAGAAGAACCTGGACGCTGCCAACACCCGCATCAAAGCGTTGGAAGCCAGCCTTGCGACTCTGCAAGGGCGTTATGACGAGCTGAAGGATATTTACACCAAAACTCAGGAAGATCTTGGCAAGACCAAGATTGATCTGGGTGCCGCTCAAGCCAGCGCCTCGGCTTTGCAGGCTGAACTCACTGCGCTGCAGCTGAAGTATCAGCAGCTCGAAACCAAGAACAAGTCCCTGGAAGCCGAAGTGCAAAAAGCCAAGGCCGATGCTGCCAAAGCTCGCGCTGATGCCGACAAGGCGAAGGCTGACGCTGCTGCTGCCAATGCTGCTGCTGCGGCTGCGAAACAACAAGCTGCTGCAGCTGCTGCTGCCGCCGCTGCCGCCGCTGCTCCTAAAGCAGCAACCTGATTACCGTCATCTAAAAAAAGAGGCCCCCTGCCAATGAGGGGGCCTTCTTTCATTTCTGCTAACTGTTTCCCGCCGTACCTCGGCACCCGGCATTTTCGATCCTTCGTGCTGCATCCGGCTTCGTTGAGCCGTCGCATGACACTCACCTTACTGATTTCGTCGAACCGTCGCATCCCTTGCCCACTCAGCTTACTGATTTCGTCGAACCATCAGTCTCCGGTATCGTGAGCAGGTCCTGCAGGAAAAACGCCGACAGCTCGGCTCGTCCGGCCAGCCCCGACTTTTGATAAATCGTGAGATTATGCTGTTTCACCGTTTTCTCGCTGACATTGCGTACGACCGCAATATCCTTAAGGCTCAAGCCTTTTAAAAGAAGAAACGCCGTTTCCTTTTCCGCCGCCGTCAAATTCCAAACGGAAAATTGTCGCACCACTTCGTGTCTAATATTGGCTGCAAAGGGGGCAATCGACCGGCGAAACTCGTCCAGCTGCTGCTCCAATGCCAGCCTTTTGCCCTCGGTTGTCCGCAGGGCCCCTTCCAAAGGCACGATCCGCTGATGCCAGATGATGAAAATTGCCGCTAGGCCCATAAAGCCGCAAATAAATTCCAAATAGAGATGGGTGGCCGACACACCGTGGTTCAGGTCGTGCCAGACATCGAATATCAGCAAGGCGATAATAATCATCAGCAGTTCGGTCAAAATCCAGTTCTGCCGCTTGGTATGATTGTCTGCGAACATCCGTTGCCCTCTCTAGGACTAAAGACCTAGGTACAGAAAAAGCCTTTAAATTCCGCTTTTTACGACTTAAGTCCTATTTAGATTTGGAAGCCTCGGGCCGATAGAACAACCCATATCGGTTGCCGTTACTTTGACCCTGGGAAGGAAATATCATGAGAGCCTGGCTTCCACTGTTTGGTCTATCCGTTCTGCTCATCGGATGTTCACAGTCGGTCCTTCGCCCTTATCAGGTCCAAAAGCCTGGTGTGACCCGTACCGATACCAGTGCCGAAGCCCCCAGTTCCGTTCCTGCTGATGCCAGCTCAGAGGTCCTGGATAACGGAGCGAAGGCTGATGATGCCGCCTCATCTGATAATTCTACCCCAGCGGCCCCAGGCGCGAATACCCCTCCGGCCAATGCTGTTCCCGCCACGGGGAGCGTGGCTGTGAATGTGAATATCATTCCACCAACTCCGGCAGGGCCTTACCGCAATCGCGGGCATATTCGAAGCCTCTGGATTACAGATGCGAATAATAAATACCTGAAAACCATTCATGCCTTGGCCGGCCAGAGGTCGGTGCATTTGAAACGCTGGCAGGTCTTTACCAATCGAACCCTGGATGCCACGACAGGAGCCACTCAGGTCACGCCAGCCGCGGGAATTCCGGTCACCGCGACCTGGGATCTGAAGGATAAAGCCGGTGCTACCATGCTGACAGGTAATTATAAATTATGGCTGGAATTCACCGAGGCCAATACACCGACCCTGGATGCTGGAAAAACGCCAGGTGATCCCGCGCAGGCGATTGATGCCACCAATGGCTATGAATATTTGGTGGTTCCCTTTAGCGTCAGCCCCGCGGGCACAACAAAAACGGATAGCAGCAACGCCGTCTTCAAAGACGTTGCTGTCAAGCATGTCCCTTGAACCTCGTAATTGGTATCCGTCCCAAGCAAGAGGCCTCTGAATCTAGAATTCAGAGGCCATTTGCATTTTAAAAAAAGAACCCGCCGAAGGCCTGAGCCATGGCGGGTTGTATTGTAATCGTCAGCGTAAAGAATTAGTCGCAGGTGCCTTTGGGCAGGCCGAGGTCAACACCGGAATCTTCCTGAACCCAGCAGATGTTCGCGTGCATCAGGCCGTAGATACCGCCGGTACCGCAGGCGCCGCCGCGTGAAGTCACGCCGTAAACGCGCCACTCACCGTTTTCGAGCTTGCCGAACACAGGACCGCCGCTATCGCCTTGGCAGGAATCCTTGCCGCTGCCACCGATGCTGATTTCATTGCTGGTCAGCTTGGTGATTTTGCCGTCCACTTCAAACTTCACGCCGAAGCCGCCATCGTCACGGTTACCGAAACCGACGATATGGCCCACGCCGCCGATGCCAAGCAGTTCTTCTTTTTCTTCTTCAGCGGTCAACACGGGAATATAAGCTTCTTCAGGCAGATCGAGCGCCTGTGTCAGCGTGATATAGGCGATATCGTTGGTCGTCGAATATTTTGGAGAATACTTGATGGTCTTTGCCTGGTATTGACCCGACACACGGCCTCCTTCTTTGCCGTCACCGACATAAACAGCGACGTTGGCTGCCTTGAAGCCTTTCGCGCAGTGAGCGGCAGTGATCACAACAGTAGGAGCAATAGCTGTACCTGAACAGTACATTCCGCCGCTTTTTTGCGTGATAGCGACGACGTTCTTCCAACCGCCAGTTGGCACGCGGGTGCCGCCGTAAACTTTCTGCTCGCTGTTGCTCTCGGTTGTGGAGCCGCAACCAGCAGCCATCGCCAGCAATACGGAACAGGGAACCAGTGCTACTGCCTTGTTGAATCCTGCCATTCTTTTCATGCACGCCTACCTTTTGTGAGTTTGGAAATTTATCAAAAACCAAGCATCTCTGTTGACTGACTAGCCAGGCCAAGGGCAAATGGGCAGTCAAAAAAAATGAATGGACGACATTTTGAGCCTTTTTAGGCCCCAAAATGACCCTTATCGATGGGCTCGAAAGTGAGATGGCGTGTGCGATTGGGCAAAATAATGAAGAAGGGCTAAGAAAAATCGTAAGAATCCAAAAATCCGGGGTTCAAAAATGCTCAAATACCCTGAGGGAGGGAAATGGCATCATCGCTAGCGATAACAAAAGATAAAGGGCCGCTCGGGCCCCGACTCGCCCTTTTAGAATTGGCAGCTTTCCAGCTCAATCTCCTCTTCGGAACCATCCGCCTGTATAAGGGTTGCACCGTCGCCATCGAAGACTACCGTAAAGGCGCTTTTCGCTTCGGTGTCGCCGCTGCTCTCCAGGATCTGACCTTCGATACTGCCTGAACTGGGGTGGCAGCTGCCACCTGTGCTCAAGACCAGATTTTTGTATCGCAGGATCACCGTTCTCGCATCCTGATGGGTCGATACCACGGCGCCTGATACAATTTCCACACGCGTCAGGCCCGCGCCGCGGGTTCGGGTTTTTTCCAGCACCAGGGGTTCGTTGGCCAGCGTCGTCACGGATCGAGTGATCGGCGTATCGGTATTCTTCCGGAGCAGGGACACGGTGCTATTCAAGGTTGAAGTGCGCCGTACGATGAGGCTTTCCAAAGGCGATGATCCAGAAACCTTGGCAAATTGCACTGTCCGTTCGCTCGCCACGGTGAGCTCCGATTCGCTGACGGCACTGCCATCCGCCTTCAGCACCACCGAACGCTTGCGGCTCTTCTCCAGTTTCGCCACGGTTTTCAGTTCCGCCAGTTGGGCCCAGCTAAGCACAGGACGATTGTTGTTACAGACCAGCACACCCAGGGTCGCGGGCACGGCGTAGTTCATATCAAGGATCGTGGCCAAGGAATCCTTCTGCACCTTGCGTTTGGACGGCCGACCGTATTCCGTTTCCAGGGCGACACTGCGAGTGGTGCGCACATCAAGACTGCCATCGGTCTGTGGCGTGCATAGGATTTCCACGTCAGTCAGGTCTTGACGCGTTCCGGCTGCCCAAGTCGGCGAGACCCCGGGACCGTTCCTATCGTTCGCCATGCTGATCAGGTCCAAAGCTGGCGAGGTCTCATGAGCACTGCTCTCGTTTGCCGAGCCAATCAGCGCCAAAGCCGATGCCTCGCTATCGCTGCCATCGTTCACCGAGCTGATCACTTCATCATGCTGCATACCCGCAACCAAAGCGAGCTCGCTCGTTTCGCTGGTCACGGGTTTGCCAGAGTTCCCCACATCCGTGCCGCAGCCGGGATGCAAGAGAAAAAGACCCAAAAAAAGGATCGAGAAAGGAAACGCAGTCGGCCTTTTCATGTTGATTCCGTCCTTTGCTTACGCGTCATGGGAAACAGCTGCAGGCTGAGTTGGTAAACCCGCTCGGGCTCGGGATCCTGCGCGGCGAGGTCCATAATCTTTTTACGAAAGTTTCGGATCTCTTTTTTGATTTTAGGCATTCGCTCCGGAGCTATGGCCATGGACGTGGCGCTAATTTCCCGTTCGTCCACGCTGATCGTCATCAGAGCCTGCTTGGCCAGTTCCAGGATTTTTTGATGATAACGCACCAAAGCCATCGACATGATTTCGTGACCTGTGGACACGCGCGCCTGGGTTGGTTTGAGTTTTTTAGTGTCAGGATCCATGACGAGGAGCCCGAGTTTTTGCAGCAGGGCAAGCGATTTTTTCGCCTGATCCAAACGTATGCGCGGAATCAAAGCTGCGGCCAATTCCTGCGGATCGTCGGTGAAATGCGGCGTGAAACTGAACTCATAGATGGCCACATGATACCATTCGGTGAAGTATTCAAGCTGGGCCATCAGCTCATCCGAATCGGCAATGGTTCGGGTTTTCTGCTTGACCATATTCTGCAGCATGACCTCGCGTTCGGGCGCCAGATCACTATCAAAGTACGCGACCAGATCGTCCCAGTATTTGCGTTCTCCTGCTTTTAACTCCAACGCCTCAGCGATCTTGCGACCGGTTTTATTGGTGAGCGGCCTTTGGCCTTTGACGATCAGGTACATGACGTTGCTGCGCGCAAACCCGAGATCTTCCGCAAATTGCATATAGGAATAGCTGTCCATTTCCATTTTCATGGCCTGGTACACAGCTTCCAGATAGGCCTTGTAGTCAAGGAATCGGGTGACTGGTATTTTGCTGCTGACATTCTTCAGAACCCGAATCTGCTTCATGAACGCCATCCTTTTCGATTCTTAATATCTTATCGGCCGGCTCATTCTGCAAACAAGTGAAAATTATAAGCCCCCAGACCCATTCCCTAATTCACAGCAAGGTGAAGAATGCGGGGCTGATTTTGCAAATCCCGCCAACCCTGAACTGTCAAGGTTCTTAACAGCTGTCAGGGGCACTCCCGCAACCGATCTCTTTAACGAATGATAAGGACAGTGAAAAAGCCATCCTAAAACCGCGGCATGGCGCGGAACCAGTCTTGCAAGATAGGAGGGGAGGGACCGTAGATTCCAATGCTGTGCTGATGTTGATGTGGAACCGGAGAGGGGAAGAGATGATGAAAAACCAAATGCGATTGGTGGCTTGGGCTGCAGTTTGTCTGATGACGACCGAAGCTCGCGCGAATATCACAGGTTCTGACCTGCAAAATTTCAACGCCTCCTATACGCCTGGAGATGTGGTCACGGTCCATAGCGCCAGAACCATGGGCTCGGGTCGACTCAGCCTCGGACTCTTTGCCAATAATGCGGTGAATACCCTGCCTTACTTCAATGAAGAAGGCCGCCCTAATATCGATCAGAAGAAATCCTTCAATAACTCCGTGACAGGCCTGGAACTGGCTGTGAGTTACGGTATAACTTCCTTCTGGGACATCAGTCTCGCGCTGCCATCTTACGTGGCGCAAACGGTGGAAAATGATGATCAGCTCCATGGTTATTTTGCTCGACTCGGCATTACCGAGCTGCGCCTGGCGACCAAATTTCAGCTGATCGACTTCGATGGATTTGCTCTGGGTTTGATCGGAACCGCCAATCATAATCGCGTTCAAAACAATCCGTATTCTGGCAATTTGGAATGGCCGGCGTTTGCCTTGGAACTCCTCGGCACTCTGGATTTTGGTTTTTTAAGCTGGTCCACCAACATGGGCTATCGTTGGCATCATGGCGAACCCACGGCGGAGCTGCTCGAAGTTCTCCCGCTGCAGCGATTCGGTGACCAATGGGTCGCGTCGACAGGTGTGGACGTTAAACTGCCTTCGACCAAGCTCACGGTTCAAGGTGAAATCTATGGTTCTTATGCCAAGGAAGATTTTTCGAGCTTTTCACCGCGCAATTCCTCGGTGCTGGAAGGCCTCGTGGGTTTAAAGTATCCGCTGAACGATGACTGGACCCTTTATGGTGGTTACGGCGCAGAAATGCGGCATGCGATCAGTTCCGCCGATCACCGGATCTACGCCGGTGTGCGTTGGATGACGGATCTGACGCCCGTAAAACCAGTTGAAGTTGAGCCGGCACCCACGCCTGTGGCCCCGATCGTGCCCGTCATGGGACCGACCATCACCCAGCGCGCGCCGGATGCGATCATTGAATTGGATGATATTTACTTTCAGTTTGATTCGACCGAAATTCGTGATCCCAAAGGCTATGAAGTGATGCAAAAGCTCAAAGAGCTCCTGCAAAGCAATCGAACCATCGACCGCGTGGTGGTGGAAGGTCATGCCTGTTCGATGGGAACGGATGACTACAATTTTGAATTGAGCGATCGTCGCGCCGATACCATCGAGCGCTGGCTCATGAGAAACTACGGAGTGCCGCCGGAAAAACTGCTGACGGTCGGCTGGGGTGAAAAACGTCCCAAGGTCAGTAACGCGATTGAATCGAGCCGTATGTTAAATCGCCGGGTAACGTTTAAGATCTACTACGAAATGCCGGGTATCCCGCGACCGCTTCCCACCCCGACGGTTCAGGCTGAGCAAGCTCACTGATACCGTCCCCCTGTGATCAAAAAAAAGCCGGATCGGCCCTGGGCCAATCCGGCTTTTTTAATTTTTATGGAAAAATGAATTCTTTTTTGAGAATTTGGGTACCTCAATTCCGCTCCAGTCTGAGCACCAAGGTGCAGATAAGGATCTCGGGCCGCTCGGTGAGTCGCCCGAAGGGAAAGCGGAGTTGGCCTTACGACAGAGGGAGTACCTTTTATGTTCTCAGTCAAGAATCGCCTAACACTCGGAATGACGCTCGCGGCAGCCTTGGGCTTGCAGGGTCAGTGGCTACGGGCCGCCAGCAATGAAATCGTGATCGGCGTCGCCGGCCCGCACACGGGCGCGAATGCCCCGTTCGGCCTTCAGCTGTGGAAAGGTGCTGAAGCCGCGATTAAGGACATCAATGATGCCGGTGGCATCAACGGCAAAAAGCTGCGTGCGGTGAAGGCAGACGACGCCTGTATACCGGCCCAGGCCAAATCCGTGGCCAACAAACTCGTCAACACCGAGGGCGTTACTGCCGTAGTCGGACACTTCTGCTCGTCGTCGACCATTCCTGCCGCCAGCGTTTATCGTGAAAACAACGTTTTGATGATCACACCAGCCTCGACCAATCCTCGGGTGACCGAAGACGCCGCATTTAGAGAAAAAGACTGCGCGGGCGTGACCGATGCTGGTAAAAAGGCCAACTGCGAACTGCAGAATCACAGCGTCATCATGCGGATGTGCGGACGTGATGACCAGCAGGGTGTGGAGGCCGCTGAGTTTGTCCACAAAGCTCTGAAAGCCAAGAAGGTGGCCATTGTTCATGACAAGGACACCTATGGCCAGGGCCTGGCGGATGCGATGAAGGCGCATTTGAAAACCCTGGGCATGCAGCCGGTGATTTACGAAGGTCTGACTCGCGGGGAAAAGGACTTTAACGCCCTGGTTACCAAAATCAAGGCCGCCCAGGCTGATGCCGTCTACTTTGGTGGACTGCACGCGGAAGCTGGCCCGCTGCTGCGTCAGATGCGTGAGCAGGGATTGAAAGCGGCTTTTATCTCGGGTGATGGAATTGTGTCCGAGGAATTTGTGTCGTCGGCTGGCGGCGAAAAATTCGTCAGCGGTGCTTATATGACCTTTGGCGCCGATCCTCGCAAACTGCCCGAGGGCAAGAAAATCGTCGATACCTTCCGTAAGACCGGTTATGAGCCAGAAGGTTATACCCTTTATTCCTATGCTTCCGTTCAGGCCATTGCCGCTGCCATCAAAGGCACCGGTGAAATCCGGGACGGCCGCAAGCTTTCCAAGTGGCTCTTCGATAACGGGACCACAACCGTCATGGGCCCCCAAAACTGGACGAAAAAAGGTGATCTTCAGAAATCCGGTTATGTGATGTATGTCTGGGATACCAAAGGCAAGTACGCTGAAGTCAATAACATGTAATCGACAGGTCCTTCACCTTGTGTGAGGGACTTCGCCTGGGTTCGCGCCCGACAGCCCGCGTGGAAACGCGGGCCCTTGTTTTTTAATCTTCCAACTGGTGCAACGATGGATCTTTACGTACTGGGTCAACAGCTCGTCAATGGCCTCGTCCTAGGGGCGACCTATGGCCTGATCGCAGTGGGCTATACCATGGTCTATGGGATCATCGGCATGATCAATTTTGCTCATGGCGATATCTATATGATTTCTGCCTATCTCGCTGCCATCGGGCTTGCGGTTCTGGCCTGGATGGGAATTTCCTCGCCCTTTCTCTTGATTGCTTTGACGCTGGTCTTCGCCATCGTCGTGACCAGCACTTATGGTGTTGTGATTGAGCGTCTCGCCTATCGACCTCTGCGCAAGGCCAACCGCTTGGCTCCGCTTATCTCGGCCATCGGTGTGTCCCTGATTCTGCAAAACTACGTGCAGCTGAGCCAGGGCGCTAAAAACCAGGGTGTACCGACGTTGATAGATGGTGCGGTGCGCGTCGGCAGCACGGAACAGTTCTTTCAAATTACCTACACGCAGATTCTGATTATTTTTGTGGCCCTCTTCAGTATGGGCGTCTTGAATGCCGTCGTTCGCTTCACCGCGCTGGGCCGGGCCTGCCGTGCGACTCAGCAGGATAGGGAAATGGCGGAAATTCTCGGTATCAACACGGATCGAATCATTGCCATCGTTTTCGCGCTCGGTGCGGCCATGGCAGCGGTAGCGGGTGTTCTCATTACCTTGAATTACGGCAGCTTCGATTTCTTTGTCGGCTTTGTCACGGGTATTAAAGCCTTTACCGCGGCCGTTCTGGGTGGCATCGGGTCCCTGCCCGGAGCCATGCTGGGTGGCATCCTGCTGGGATTGGCGGAATCGCTCTTCTCAGGTTTTGTGAATTCAGACTATAAGGACGTCTTTGCCTTTGGTCTTCTGGTGGCCATTCTTATCTTTCGTCCCAGCGGACTCTTGGGCAAACCCGTGGTGGAGAAAGTCTAATCATGCGCACGAAAAATCCTCTGCATATTTTGATCGCAATAGCGGTAGCTGGCCTGGCCGCGCTGGTGATGACCGGTCCCCTGTCGGGCCTTATCCTCGACGGCTACGATTTTCAAGCCAACTTCAAAGTTCCCCTGATACTTGCGGGCTTTGCCATGTTCGCGCGCCTGCTCTTCGCGGTTCTGCCCATGGAACGCCTGCGCCCGCATAAGACCGAGCTGCCGCCGAAACCAGCCACCTTCAAACCCTGGCAGGCCGCCCTCGGTTTTTTTGTGGTCTTTGCCCTTTGTGCCAGTTTCCCAGTTTGGGGGTCCAAGTACTGGATCACGGTTCTGATCATGGCCCTTATTTATGTCCTCCTCGGGTTGGGACTGAATATCGTGGTGGGCCTGGCCGGACTTTTGGATCTTGGATTTGTGGGATTCTATGCGGTTGGAGCCTATGGGTATGCCCTGGGGTTCAAGTATCTCGATCTCGGTTTTTGGGGCGCGCTGCCGACGGCCGCGCTCACCGCTGGACTCTTTGGTGCCGTGCTCGGATTTCCCGTTCTGCGTATGCACGGCGACTACCTCGCGATTGTTACATTGGGTTTTGGTGAAATCATTCGATTGATTCTCAATAACTGGCTGGATTTTACCGGTGGTCCCAACGGACTTGATGCCCCACCGCCAACGTTTTTAGGCTGGGAATTTAAGGAGTTTGCCAACCAGGGGGGAACGCCGTTTCATGAGGCCTTTGGTTTTGAATATTCAAAAGGCCTTTTGGATGGTTTCATCTACCTGACCCTGCTGGTGGCCGTAGCGCTTACTCTCTATGGCGTTCATCGACTGCGGCGCATGCCGATCGGCCGAGCCTGGGAAGCCTTGCGCGAGGATGAAATCGCCTGCCGCTCGCTGGGTTTGAATCACGTGAACATCAAGCTCTCGGCCTTCATGATGGGAGCTTCCATTGGTGGCGTCGCTGGGGTGTTTTTCGCAGCCTACCAGGGCTTTGTATCCCCGGTATCCTTCAGTTTCTTTGAATCAGCTTTGGTGCTCGCCATCGTCGTCCTGGGCGGCATGGGGTCCTTGACAGGAGTGGTGCTCTCGGCTCTCTTCCTGACAATCATGCCCGAACTTCTGCGGGAATTTTCCGACTACCGGATTCTGGTATTTGGCATTGCCATGGTGCTGATCATGATCGTGAAACCGCGCGGACTGGTTCAATTGCGACGTCCTTTCTTTGCTGTGAAGGAGTCGTAAGATGAAACCTTTGCTCCGTGTCGAGGATTTAAGCGTGCGCTTTGGGGGCATCATGGCCCTCAATAAAGTGAACTTTGAAGTGACCGAGGGTTCCATCACCGGATTGATTGGGCCCAATGGTGCTGGCAAAACCACAGTTTTTAACTGTTTAACCGGTTTTTATCGTTCCCAGGGCGGCGCCGTCTGGTTGAAAACTCCCGAAGGGGAGGTGAACCTGAGCACACTCCTGGGAGCCAAGTTTCGCCTGGAGGATCTGGGGCAGCCCGCTAAACTCCTGGAAAAGACCTACTACGGATTTTTCGGAGGGACGCATCTCGTCACCCGCGCCGGTGTCGCGCGTACGTTTCAAAACATTCGCCTCTTCCGTGAAATGAGCGTTTTGGAAAACCTGCTCGTGGCCCAGCACCTGCTCGTGAATCGCAATATCCTATCCGGAGTGCTGCAGCTGCCCTCCTATCGGCGGGCGGAAGAAGCTGCTGTGGACCGCGCCTATCAATGGCTCAAAACCGTGAAGCTCGAATCCTACGCGAATCATCTCGCGGGTTCCTTGTCCTATGGCAATCAACGTCGTTTGGAAATCGCTCGCGCCATGTGCACGAGTCCGCGTTTGATTTGTCTTGATGAACCAGCGGCTGGCCTGAACCCCAAGGAAACGCGGGAATTGGCCGACCTCATTCGCCTGCTGCGGGAAGAGCATCGAGCTACGGTTTTGGTCATCGAACACGATATGTCGCTCGTCATGAGCATCTCCGATCACGTCGTCGTGCTGAATTACGGCCAGGTGATTGCCGCTGATCGACCGAAAGCCATCCAGGAACACCCTAAAGTCCTTGCCGCGTATCTAGGGACGGAGACCACTGCATGAATCAGCCTTTGCTTGCCATTGAAAATCTTAAAGTGGCCTATGGTCCGACCGAAGTGCTGCATGGCGTGAGTCTGGATGTCAAACGCGGCGAGATCGTCACGCTGATCGGCAGCAATGGAGCCGGTAAAACCACACTGCTGAAGAGTTTGTTCGGAGCCCCGCGCGCCCGCGAAGGCCGCATTATGTTCCGCGGTGAAGATATCACGGCGGTGCCCACGCATCGGGTCGCCAAACGCGGCCTGTCGCTGGTTCCAGAAGGAAGGCATATCTTCCCCGCCATGTCTGTGGTCGAAAACTTAAAGATGGGCCTGACCGCGCGTCCTGAAGCCACGGGTGTGGAAGAAGATCTGCAGACCATTTTTAAGGTCTTTCCTAGACTCGAAGAACGCAGCACGCAACGCGCTGGGACCCTGTCCGGCGGGGAGCAGCAGATGCTGGCCATTGGTCGCTCGCTGATGGCCAAACCCGAGCTTTTGCTTCTCGATGAACCCAGTCTTGGTCTTGCGCCTTTGGTGGTCAAGGCGATCTTTGAAACGCTTAAGCAGGTTGCGTCGCAAGGCATGACCATTTTTCTTGTGGAACAGAATGCCAATCAGGCTTTGCGGCTGGCCGACCGCGCCTATGTGCTGACGAACGGCCGCATCACACTCACCGGCAAAGGCCTCGATCTTCTCGCCAACAACGAGGTGCAAAAGGCTTACCTGGGCGGGCACTGAGTTTTCATCTTGGTTTATCTTAGTACCTCCGCCCCCAGGCGGGACAATGCTTTCCAGCAATTTCAGCCACATGAGATTTTTTCATGTTCTGGCAGGATCCCTGCATAACGCTCGCAACAGAAACAGAAATTTATGCGAGGGATCTCATGCAATTTAAATTGAAAACGTTGGGACTGTCTTTGGTCCTGGCTGGAATGATGTCACCAGCGCTTGCTCAAGACGACGCTCCAAAAACCTTCATCATTAATAATATCCGTAGCAATGGCACGGGCTGCCCCCTGGGCACTGTGGCTCGAAACATCTCGCCTGATCAGCAGGCTTTTACGCTGACCTTCAGTGAATTTTTCGCCGAAGTGAGTCCGGTCTCTGGCATTCAGCAGCAGCGCAAGAACTGTCAGGTGGTTTTTGATACTGAACAGGAGACGGGCTGGGAATATGCTATCTTTGCTGTCACCTATCGTGGATTCGCGGGTCTGGATGCGGGTGTAAGCGGTCAGCAGACTCTTCGTTTTGGTGGCATGGGCAAGAAAGCCGAAACCACCATGAGTCTGGTCGGTCCTTATGATGATAACTATATCAACGCGCAGGAAGTGCCGGTGGGCAATCTCAAATGGAGCGGCTGCAATAACAACAAGCAGAAGGACTTCACCATCGATGCGACGCTGAACCTGCAGGCCCCGGATGCCAATTCCAAGGGTCTTTTTACCGTGGATACCTTCGACGGCGAAATTCGTCAGGAGTATGAAGTGCTCTGGCGTGATTGCAAAGGTGGCAAAAAGGCCGTCGCGATCTGTCGCCTGACCGTGCAAGGTCAAGACGGACCATTTCAGCTGGTCAGCAAGCATCCCGCCAAAAAGCAGGACCAAGCTTTGGCTAAAGCTAAGTCAAAAATGGCGAAGAATTGTGACAAGTACAAAGGGCGCGCACCGAACTGCGATGCCAACCAGGCAGTGTGCACAGTTGTTAATCTCTAAGCCTCTTCACAAGTGCCTGAATTTATGTATAAATTCAGGCCTGCCTGAAACCCCAGTCGCTCCTGCCCCTTTTCTTGTGGCGGATTCAACTTTGAAAGACTAAATTGCGGATCTCAACCGGGAGAAAGACCGCCAAGCTCCCTTGATCACTCGGATTTTACAAGCTATGCGAATGTCGGTGTCACGCGACAAACTTCGTTTCCTGCTCCGGTTATGGCCTGTGCCTATCGTTGTTCTATTGGCGTTTAGCGCGATCATGCTTTACCAGATGGATGGCATCGTGCGCGAAAAGTTTGAGGGCAAGCGCTGGCGTTTGCCGTCGGTAGTTTACGCGCGCCCGCTCGAACTCCATGAAGGCGCTCCTCTTCGCGATGAAGACTTGGAAATGGAACTCCAGGAGCTTAGCTATTTCAAAGTCAAGGATCCCCAGCAGCCTGGGGAATATTCGCGACATGACGACAAGTTTGAAATTCAACGGCGCGGCTTTCCATTCTGGGAAGGAGCCGAAGGTACAACGCGGATTGAATTCCGTATCGTCAAATCCCGTGTGACCGACCTGAAGCAGGATGGCAAACCGAGCGAATTGAGTCGACTCGATCCGATGAAAATCGGTGGCATCTACGCCACCCAAAAGGAAGATCGCAAACTCGTGCAGCTGAAACAGGTGCCGAAGTATGTGATTGATGCTTTGATTGCGATTGAGGATCGTGAATTCTATGATCACTTCGGTGTGTCGATCAAAGGCATCAGCCGAGCGATGTGGACCAACTTCAAAGCTCGGCGCTGGGTTCAGGGCGGCAGTACACTCACGCAGCAGCTGGTGAAAAATTTCTATCTGACGCCTGAGCGTTCGATCAAAAGAAAATTCACGGAAATGGTTTATTCCGTGCTGCTCGAGCTGCATTACAGCAAAGAGGAAATCCTCGAAACCTATATCAACGAGATCTACCTGGGTCACAGTGGTGACAGCGGGGTGCACGGCTTCGGCCTGGCCAGTGAATTCTATTTCGGGCGCCCGCTGGAAGCCTTGAGCCTCGATCAGGCCGCGGTGCTGGCTGCGATTGCCAATGGCCCTTCCTTTTATAACCCTGGCCGTTATCCGGATCGCGTGAAAAAGCGTCGAAATAAAGTCCTGGCCTTGCTGCTCGAAGACAAGAAAATTACCAAGGCCGCTTATGACCAGGCCCGTCGGCAGCCCATTAAAGTGCGCCCATCACTGCGCTGGGCTCCCAACCGTTTCCCTGCGTTTCTGGATTTGGTCAGGCGTAACCTGGACCGTGATTATCAGACAAAGGATTTGGCGGAAGAAGGTCTCAGAATTTTCTCGACGCTGGATCCGATCACGCAGGTGCTGACAGAAAAAGCCATAGCTGATTTTATGAGGCGACAGGGAAAATCCGGCGGCAAGCTCCAGGTGGCATCCGTGGTGGTGTCCGAAAGCGGCGAAGTGCAGGGTGTGATCGGTGACAAGGTCGCTGGTTTTCAAGGTTTCAATCGAGCCCTGGACGCCAAGCGTTCGATCGGTTCTTTGGCCAAGCCTGTGGTTCTTCTTTCTGCTCTGGCGGAACACTCCAAATATACGCTCGCCACGCACATCTCCGATGGCCCAGTCAGTATTCCCTTGAGTTCAGGGCAGGTGTGGGAGCCGCAAAACATCGATCATGGCGACCACGGCAACGTCAGTCTTCTCACGATGCTCACGCAGTCTTATAACCGTGCTACGGTCAGGCTAGGGCGGGAAGTGGGCCTTAAAAAAGTGCAGGAGACTTTTCGTAAGCTCACCGGTTCAACCGAGATTCCTGATAATCCCTCGATCATGCTTGGTGCTCTGGGTATGAGTCCCTACGAAGTTGCGGGCATGTACTATCCATTCTTTTCCGGTGGCTATCGTACCGATCTTAAGGCCGTGCGCGGTGTGCAGGACCATGATGGCAAACGAATCAAAGCCTATCCGAGCAAAGTCGTAAAAATATTCGAACCGTCGGTCATCCATGTTCTGCAGTATGCAATGCGAGCCGTTATTTTTGAAGGCACGGGGCGCGCTGCCTTTAGCTTTATGCCGGGTGACCTTACCGCAGCGGGAAAAACAGGAACATCCAATGATCAGCGGGACAGCTGGTTTGCTGGATTTACCGGCGATAAATTGGTCGTGTCCTGGGTGGGCAATGACGCCAACGATCCGACCCGCCTGACCGGAAGCAGCGGTGGTCTGCATGTTTGGGCTCAGATCATGTCCAAAATCAGTCGCCAGGGTCTGACGCTGAATGCGCCTCCCGGCGTCCAGTATCAGTGGGTGGATAACGCCACGGGTCTTTTGAGCTCTGCCGATTGTCAGGGTGTACGTTATTTGCCTTTTGTGGGTAATTCCGCTCCCCGAGATTCTGTGCCGTGCCCCGTTTTGCCGGAAACCATTCATCCTGATCAGCCGCCAGCGACGACAGGGAAAGAACCTGCAATGTTGGATTGGCTCTTTAAACTCATGCAATAGAAATAAAAAACAAACATGCCAAGCAAGTTTTTGAGTTCCGCTTTGGGGGCCCTAGTTATCCTGATTTTGGCGGGAATTGCCAACACCTGTGTACACGCTCCAGAACCTGAGCCGGTTCCTGTCGAGGAAAAACCCGAAGAGACCGTGACAGCTCCAAGCATGGAGTTGATCCGAGAGCCTTTGTCACCCGCGGTGCAATCGCTCCTGCGTAAATCCCAGGCGGCTCTGGAGCAAAAGCAGTATCAGGAAGCCGAAGCCCATGCAGAGCGTGCTTATCGGATGGAAGGACATGATTACCGTGTGCTCTTCATGCGAGCCCGGATCAGTCTCGCGGCCGGTTCAGCAGACGACGCTGAGCAATGGGCGCAGCGAGCTTTGGGTACATTGCCGACCAAATATAAGACGCATCGGAAACAGACCTGGGAATTCATCGCCCGCGCCCGAGCTGCGCGTGGAGATGAGGCGGGCCATGACGAGGCTCTCCGCCAGGCCCGCGATATTCGCTAGTCCTTGGAATTGGTGACCTGCAATGTCCACCAGTCTTCAGAATGGGCAGCCCGCAAAATCCACCAATCTTCGGAATGGGCAGCCCGCAAAATCCGCCAATTTTCAGAATTGGTAGCCCAGATTGAAGAGCATGGAATTGGTGCCACCAGCAAAGGATTGAGCGAAGAGTTCAGTCCTTTTCGTGGATGTTTCCGTACTCACACCGCCTGCCGTCGTGGTTGTGGTGGTTTTGGATGTCAGCCCACTGTTAAAAAATTGCACTTCGATATCCATCACCACGGATTTGGTAAAATCAAAGCGGAAACCCGCACTTCCCGCATAAAAGAGCCCGTTGGTTTCGATTTCGGTACCGGCGTTGGGTGAATCCTTTTCATTCAAAAAATAGGCAAGCCACGACACGTAGCTGTGGATGCCTTTATCAAACGACTTCAGAAAGTAGTACTGGCCACCGCCGAGCAGCAGGCCTGTGGAGCCGTCGGGAGCATTATCACCACTGTATGAAGTTGATGTGATGCGGGCCTGTGCATACCACATGGTGCGATCGACGATATCAAAACCGAAACGACTTCCGATGGAGATTTCCTTTTTGGTCGGCTGGCCATCCCCGTCCTGTCCTCGATAAAAGCCGCTCATCAGGCTCACTTCTTTAGCGAATCCAAAGTTGGCAAATCCGAGCAAAAACAGGACAGGCACATGCTTCACACAGCGCATAAAGAAAATCCTTTATCTGATTCGGAAAACCGTTTATTTATATTCCAAGGTTAGCAAATGAAAACAAACAAGTCCTCAAATGGACCCGGTAGGCTGGAATTTTTTTTCCGGTTTGGGTTATTTGATGGAGCTGTTTCTTCAAGCTTTGCGACTGTTCAAGCAGATCTGATTTTGGGCGAGAATGTTTCCGTCCCTTAGTGTGTTTCGAACCAGGGCTCTTTGAGCTTCTGGTTCTTTTTTTTGGGGACAATCAGCGGATCACCAAACCCAGCGGCAAACTCTCTCCGAACATATCCTGAAGGAAGCCCGCATCACGTCCTTGAGGTGTGGCCACCGCTTGAATTTCAGCAGCATCAGCGCCCGCTTCGCGGAGACGGTCGATGAAATGCGTCCTCCAGTGCTCATCCAAATCCATGAGGACATCACCGCGACGACGGCCCGCCCAGCTATAAAACAGCGCGAGTTTTTGCCAGGCTTTGCTTTTAAGAGGCAGCGGTTTGAGTTGTTCTGCCCATTCCTCGATCATCGCGATAGGCAGCACGGCTTCGGGTCCGGCATATAGGGGATAGCGACTGCCCACGCGAGCCAGGGCCCAGATACGGGCGTCGAGCTGATCCTTGTTACCGGATACGATCTGCTGCACGAGGGTGCGACCTAGCTGGATACGACGAGCGGCATCAGCTCGCTCCAGACTGGCTGCCAGACGAATGACTTCCGGACCGGCTTCACCGACCTTACGAATAGCCGGCAGAATGCGATCCATAATCCGATTTTGCTGGGCCCGATGGAGGCCACCGGCCACGCGGCGCCAAAGAAGAGACCACTGCTCTTCAAGTTTTTTCTCGGCCGCTCCCTTGCTATAGCCCTGATCATAAATGCGCCATAGGCTTTGCATGCGTTCACTATCGCGACTGGCACCGAAACCCGGACGCAGACTGAATCCAGCCAGGTAAAGCCAGACAGCCTCGCCATCAGGATCCTTTTGTCGGCGAAACATGGCTTCCGCAAGAATGGGCCACATTGCCCTCAGTGTGGGCATGTTCCATTCACTTCTGGGCCCCAGAATTTCCTCCAGAAGCTTGGGGAGCGAGGAAATGCCAGCCGGCGCGCCCTGCTTGGAAAAATGCGTCCGCAGAACCTTTTCCGCCTCGGGAAAGCGGGGTGGAAGTTTGACATCCTGCGCGTCCCTGGCGTCCGCAGAGTTATCATTTTGACCTTCAATCGCAAAATCGAGCAGCCAGCATCGACCTGTGCCGTCTTCCGCCAGGCAATGCAGCTGCAGAAGACCTGTTTCCCGCACAATGGCCTGCAGGCTGATAGGAATTTCCGCCGCGCCTTTGTCCAGCATGGTGGAAACCAGGGGTAAGGCTCGCATGCGGGCCTCGACGTTGGCATCACCTCCGATCGTATCGCGGCTGCTGTCCATGGACGCGTACAGCCGAAAGACAACCTCGGAACCCAGACGTAGTTTAAGGCCAGGAATCTGCAGCACAGCCGGTGTCTCCCTGGGCCAGCCTCGGGGGATCAGACAGATCAGTTGTTCCAGGCTTTCCTTGTTCTGCAAAGCCACATAAAGCGACTGCGGATAAGGACTATGCACGACCGCGGACGCACGGTCCTTCAAGCCTGCATATCGTGCTGCGCCCCGTGCAATCGCAAGATCAGGTTCGGCCTGCTGCAGATGTTGAATCGGGTGCTGCGGCTGCCAACTCTGGAGGATCTGAAAGATATGCTGCTGTAAAGGAACTGGCAGCAGGGATCCGCCTGCAAACAGAACGGCATCAATGATCTGATCATCAAGAAATGCCGCCAGATGCCTGGTGATGGCCGTGTCTTCCGCAAAAGGCAAACCCCAGCTGCGCAGACCGCTGGCCGCAGTTTTTTCCGGCTGTGCCTCCCGGCCAACCGCTGGAAAGAAACCTTCAATCATGCTGTGAAATAATTCACGCCTGGTCATGGACGTTGAAGCATAACCGCCGAGCAGCATCTGGGGCTTCAATGGCACACTGACGAAAAACTCTTCATCAGCTGGACCATCGACACTCAATATATCCTCTTTCAGCTTGCGAACCTGGGATAGGAGCAAGGACCAGCTGCTGCGCGGCAGTTCCTCGGGTCCCATTTTTTGGGCCAGAAGATTCGCCAGATGCAGGTCGATGTTATCGCCGCCGAGCAGGATATGTTCACTGACCTTGATGCGCTCCATGTGCGGTTCGGTGGACGAACCCTCCACCCGCAGGAGTGAAAAATCGCTGGTGCCACCGCCGACATCGCAGATCAGGATGACGCCTTTCTGCTGCTTCTGCGCATCCTTCTGCCAATAATCGTAAAACGCGGCCAGAGGTTCTTCGAGAAGCTGCACACCTTCAGGAAAACCAGCCAGCCTTGTGGCTTCCAGGGTCAGGCGTTGCGCCAGCTCATCGAATGAGGCCGGCACTGTAATGACCACTTTTTGATGGACAAAAGGCTCCGGTTGCGTGGCATCCCAGGCCGCTTTTAAATGATCCAGATAAGCACTCTGCACGGTCACCGGGCTCAGTTTTTCATCCGCGCCCACCGCAGCGGAACCCCAGGGCAAAAATGGATTCTGCCGCGTGCTGCCCGCTCCGACACTGAGCCAGGATTTGGCGGAATGAATCACCCGCGCCTGATCCTTGAGCACTTCCGCCTTGGCTTCACGACCGACCACCCATTTCACCTGGGCGTCAGCCGCTTGCCACGGGAGACGCCGGCTGCCGTTTTTTTGCAGAGCCTTGGGCAAAATCCAGGTGAAAGAGGGGAGCTTCACATCGCGGAAGAGACGGCCTTCGCCATCCCACTGCGTAATGGACAAAAGTTCCACAGAATCGTCATCACCTCCGCTTCGTTTACTGTAAGCCAGGGAACAATTGGTCGTCCCGAGATCGATGCCGATGACGTAAGATCCTTTGTCGCTTTCAAGCATGCGTGGACTGTGCCTCCTCGCGCAGATGAAACTCAAGATTCCACTGTCTTTCAGAAAGGCTATGCTGCATGGCCAGCTGCAAACTGCCCACATCAGTCAAGTCCGCGCGCAGATGAACCGGCAAGAGACCGGGCTCTTCATCGCTTTGAATTTGACAATGCAATTCACTGACCTCCTCAAGCTCCCGCTCGGCATCCGGTACGATGGTACCAAGACGATCACCACTGCGTGAGGCGGAACTGAAGAGGCGGAAACTGATATCATCGCCGGTCCATAGGCCAAATTCCTGCTCGGGAATACTCAGATGCGAACCTTCTTCCGTTCCCTGAGGCAGAATACAAAGCCCACGCAGAGGCCGCATCAGGCCAGGAACCGCGGGTTCATTGCTTTCCAATCCAATATAGTAAGAGCGGGCGGCAGCGGCGCGAACACGCACGCCCGTGCCTTGAACCTGGAGGCGTGCGAAATACGCAGCACCCAGCGCCACAGCATGATCATAACCGGGACTCTGCAGTTCCTTGACCGGATGTCCTGACCAATTCTGAACCACACTGAAAACGCGTTCACGAAGCGCGGCACTATGAAAAACGCCGCCGTTGAACAAAAGGGCTGTTGGTGTCACCATCGTTTGGTCGGGGTGAAAGCCTGAGCCCAGACGTTCCTGCAATTCCGGTGACTGACGAATCGTGTTCTGCGCCTGCCGTAGAAATTGCAGCAGATGGCGGGTGATACCCGGATCATTTTCATAAGGCAGACCCATACGAGCCAAACCCGTGCTCCGCGTGCGAGGGATGTCTTCATCCGCTTGCACCTTGGGGAAAAATCCTTCAACCAAAAGTTCCTGAACGGTCTGCTGATGCAATTCATAACGCAGCGTCTGCGCAAAAAGATTGCTGCCGCGGCTGGCGATGGCCAACGGCCAGTGACTCGGAGCGTTGGGCGAAAGCAGAGCTTCCTTGGCCACGCGCACCTGCTGCTGCAAGGCCAGAAATTGCCAGGTATCCAGCGTTGTGCCGATCTGCGATTGGCTGTGATGCGCCAGCGCCAGATCCATATTATCGCCGCCGAGCAGGAGGTGGCGACCCACTGCAATCCGATCGAGGCGCAGAAGACCTTGATCCTGCGATACGGCCACCAAACTAAAATCGCTGGTACCGCCTCCGATATCGCAGATCAGCACGAGGTCGCCTGGTTTTAAGACATCCTGCCAGTGCTGTTCATGAGCCCCCAGCCAGGCGTAGAAGGCCGCCAGCGGTTCCTCGAGCAGAGTTACGGGCGACAGTCCCGCCTGCCGAGCTGCTTCCTCGGTCAGCTGACGAGCCACCAAATCAAAGGAAGCGGGGACGGTAAGAACGGTCAACTCAGGCTGCACATCGTGATGCTTCAAATCCCAGGCTGCCTGCATATGCTGCAGATAGGCGGCTGAGGCTTGAACGGCTGTCCAGGATTTATCGTCAGGTGCCCCTTGCGGCAGTCGCGCCAGCTTTTGCGCGCCCCCATAACAAAGCCATGATTTGGCTGAAAGGACCGCTTTTTCAGGGCTCAAGAGCGCCAGATCCCGGGCCCAGGTTCCCACCAAGGGCGCGTGGCCCGAAACATCCCAAGGCAAACCCAGATCTGCCGGACTCATATCCCGGTGATCGGCAAGATAAGCAACGGAAGGCAGAAGTTCATGATCCACGATGCGGCCTGGACCATCCAGCTGCGGAATGGGCTGCAAGCGCCGGATGGATCCTGTTGTGTCCGCTTCAGCCATCGCGCTATTCGACGTTCCCAGATCAATGCCACGGACGAGCTTGGGTGTATCATTCATTGGAGCACCTCACGCGCTTCAATTTCCACGGGAGCCAAAACAGAGGGCAGGGGATCTCCGGTTCGGCGCAGAGACCGCGGCAGATTCATTTTTTTCACTTCCCAACCCCGGTGCAGGATCACGCCTTGGGGCTTTTGCTCCGCTGCCGATTGCTGCAGGATACGATAACGCGAGCTATCGAAATCCTCGGGCAGTTGCAGATTCTGCCCTTCACTTTGGTCAGCAATGGGCTTGATTTCAAAGGAATCCTGCAGGAGCCCCTGCAGACCTTGATGCACGACGCGCGCCGCAGCACCGACCTGCGCATCCGGCAGTCGGGCGATATCAGTTAACGCAAAATCAAGCAGTCGGCTTTTTTCCTGCATCACACGCAGGAACATCAAGACTGCGGCGTCCTCGCTATCCGCGCCTTTGGTCGCGGCTTCGAGTTGCTGAATCTGAGCCTGGAGCTTTTGCACCTGCTGCTTGCTGGCATTCAGCCGATCGTTCAGTTCATCGATGAGTTTGATGGGCTTTGGTTCCTTGACCACTTCAGGCGTTGCTCTCTGCACGCGCAGATGCAATGCCAGGAAGATCAGCGTGGCGATGCTCGCAATCAGGCTGGTGTCGAGGTTTTTATTGTAAAGCATGATGCTTGTCGTTATGGCGGAAATTAGGGCGAAGAACCCGAGTAACTGTTTTTGCATGGTCTCCCTCAGTTTCTGATAAACAGAGGTCTGTTTTAAACGACTCCTCCCTTCCTCACAAGCCTGGAGAAACCCCCTGCAGGCCTCAAGTTACGGTAAATTTTGCCGATCGCATGGTCAGAACGCCAGGAGGACTGTGATGAAACGCATTTTTTGGAAAACGGCTCTTGCCTCGACATTTTTGATAATAAGTTCAACGGCTTGGGCCAAAGTGACAATCTCGCCGTATGTCAGCATTAAGTCGACCAAAAGCGTAACCCCTGGAAAAAAGGCTAGTGGCACAGAGAACGAAAGCCTCAAACAACGCCAGGAATACGGCATTCAGGCCTCGGTCAGCTTCTGGCGCCTGTTTAAAACCCAGCTCGCCGTGGGTCAAAGCCGGACCACAACGACCTCCAAGGTGTCTGAGGCGAAGGATGAATACGGCAAAATAGACTTTGCCCAGGACCTCAATATGGACACCGACCAGCCTGACAATGAGGTCAAAATTACGGAGACCCAGCGGGTTGGAAAGTTCTCGCTGCTGCTGGATCCCAGCTTTTCGATTTTTATTCTGCGTTTCAAGATTGGTGTAACGGCCATGCAGCGCATCATTGAGAAGGACGAGCTGGGTTTGCCATCCACTTCCATCACAGTGGGTCCGAAGTATAACCCCCACTCCGGCTTTGGCGCTGGCATACGATTCTCGCCCCGCATGTTCTTCATGGCTGAATACAACTTCTTCCATTACAACTACCCGACGCAGATCGAGCCATTTGAGCGCGAGCTGTCGGTGAGTTATAACGTTTCAATTTGATTGCTGTTGGGAATACCGGATGGCAAAAAAGGCTTCCTCAGGGAAGCCTTTTTTACATTAGCGCTGCATCGTCATATTGGTTGCCCCATAGCGTGGGCAATCCGGTCGCAGAAAAAACAAAGGAATTTTTATGTCAAAGCGTCTGTGATTGGAGCCTGTCATTTGATAGGTTCCCCGCATGCTGCCCGTGGCCGTTGCCAGGGGACAGCCGCTCCGATACGTGTACGACTCTCCAGGCCGAATAATCGGCTGTTTGCCAACCACCCCTTCGCCGACCACATGTTCCTCGCGGCCGAGACCATCACGGATCACCCAATGTCGGCTCAGCAATTGGCAGCTGGCCTGGCCGTTGTTGCGAATCGTGATTGTGTAAGAATAAATAAAGTAGTCGACCCCGCTATTGCTTTCTTTCGCAATAAAATGCGGCTCAACGTTGACAGAGATACCTTCAGTTTCCGCCAGGTACATAGAGTTCCTCCCTCATGAACAACAGATTCGGAACGCCACTCTCCACGTTAACCTTATAACATAGGGTGGCATTTGCTTCAGCATTGGTTTTTCATGAGAGAGCGAGCGTCGAAATGTACTAGCTACTGTGCTTGAAGATTTCAGCGGCCACATCGACGATGCGATCCACTTCGTCCTGGGTTTGACTGGAGCGTTTGCGGATATCGCCATCCTTTTGATAGAGAGCAATCAAAGAGTTGGCTTTGTCCACGTAAGCGGTCGTGAGAGGCCGATTTTCACGCAGATCCTTCAGGATCAGATAAAGCGTCTTGGCACTTTCCATGAGAAGCTGCCAATGCTTTTCCGTCAAGTCTTTGTGATCTTCAGAATCTTCATAGGTGCGGGAAACATCATCGATAATGGTGGCCAAATCCTTGACCTTGCCATAACCGGGCTTGCCTACGAAAAAGGCAAAGGTGCCGATGATGCCGTTAAAACGCTGACCGATCTGCTTCAGGATATCCAGGCGCGAGCGGTCCTTGGACACTGAATTCAATAGCTCCACAGTCTCTTTGATGTGCGACGAGGTCTCAATCAAGGTCAGGGCAGGCCCTTCCTTGGCAGCCTGCTCGGAGGCACTGGGAGCGGGTGGATCGGGAATGGCGCGACCACCGTGAAAGGCTTTATTGAAATGATTCTGCTGCGGCGGCAGAAAGAAAACCTGCGCCCTCGGCAAGACCTGAAGGATGACGTCCTTCTCTTTGCTTTGATAAGCTTCATCGAGGTAAAACAGAAAACGCACATCGGGATTCTTGGTCCGACGCTGATAAAGGTCCAGCATCTGCTTGATGTCATCCGAAGTGTGCGGGGACGCATCGACAATGAAGTTTTCGATGTCCAAATCGCGGTCCAGGATTTCCAAAGCATCGGCCATATGCTCGACGACAAACTTTTCGGCAGCGAAAGCCGAATTGTTCAAATGCCCGACAGCCTTGCGCTTGAAGTCGCGATCCTTGCAGAGCAGGATGCTTTTGATCTGTTCTTTTCTTAGTCCAACGCGTACCACGGCGTTACCCCCATCTTCCTGAGGTTTTTCGGATTCTGTCCAAAAAAACTGAGGATTTTTATCCTAACATATTGAAAAAGCTCCCAGAATTTCTGGGAGCCCGGGGTATACTTCGCTGATGATTGAATTATTGGAGCCCAGCCGTCGGGGTCGTGGCAGGTGTCGTCACGCGGAATGTATAAATCTGCTGATTCTCCAGACCCAGGGCATCACCGGCAGGCTGAATCCATAGTGAGCGGCGCAGTTCGTACGTCGTGCGACCCATCAGTTCATAGGACATAATAAAGTCGTTGGTGTTGTTGCGATAAAAAACCGAGCTCAGGGCCGTATCTGCAGGTGTAATGGGAGTGGGATTGGGGTTGCTTTGCTTGAATCCATCGTCACTCCAAGCCAGGAACAACGCGATGGTGGCGCCATCCAAAGGGGCATTGGGTGGCATCGTTTCATTCTCAATGTGAGCGACTATGCTGCTGGCATCCTTTTCGATTTCACTGAAGTCCGTGTACTCAGCATGACAGCTGACGCATTCCTTTTGGATCACAGGTTTGATGTGCTCATCATAATTGATTGTGGCCGTCAGATTCAGAGCGGTTTGAGGTGCGAGTTCACCCACCATGATTTTAACCAGATAATTGCAATTGTCCGACAGTTGCATGGCATAGGTTCGAGCGTCTTCATAGGGACCAAAGGATTCGTGAACCTTGGTATCGGTGCAGTGATCGCCCTGACCTTCCACGCGCCAGGCATAGCCTGTCATCTTCTGTTGCAGGACAGAGGTATCAAGGCCAAGGTTGCTTCGTGAGGGGAGCGAAAAAGAGAAATCAACGAGCTTGGCAGGGACGGCATCCAGAGCCCCTTGCGCGACTTTGCGCAGGTTCTGCTGCTCCACTGAGCCACAGGCCAGGCCCAGGACAATACTTGTCGAAAGAGTGACCAATGGTATAAATGTACGATTCACGGGAACTTCCTCCAAAAGCTAAACCCGCTTTCGGAGGCCTAGGACCCATTCTTAATTATAGCTATTTTTTCTTATGAAATTGAAGGGGTGGAAGGCTTCTTATTGCTGCGTTCAAGCTCCGATGAAGTTGCCACCACAAACTCGGATCACACTTCCCGTCACGCCTTGCGAGCAGGGGCTCGCCAGAAAACAGATCAGATCAGCCACGTCATCCGGCAGGCCGCCCTGGCCCAAACTCGAAAAGCGACGTGCGATCTGCTTCACCATAAAAGGCACGCGTGCGGTCATCGCTGTTTCAATAAAACCTGGGGCGACAGCGTTGGCCGTGATGCCTTGTGCCGCGAGATGTTGCGAGAGAGCTTTGACAAAGCCTACCAATCCCGCTTTGGAAGCGCTGTAGTTGGTCTGACCAAAATTGCCGGAAAGCCCACTGATCGAGGACATGCAGATGATGCGGCCCGTATCTGCAATATGTCCGCGACGCAGGAGGTCCTGGGTGAGTTGCACCACCACCTGAAGATTGATGGTCATCACCTGATCCCAGTTTTTGCCGTCCATGGCGAACAGGGTTCGATCGCGCGTGATGCCGGCATTATGGACAATCCCATCGAGCGGCGGGGCGGTCTGCAGACGATCGGCAATCTGTTGGGTGGCATCGGCCTGGCCCAAATCCATGAGCATCACTTCGCCATCAATGGTTTGCGCCAGTTCATCGAGAGCCTTCTTGTTTTCCGGGCGATCGAGGCAGTAAACATGGGCGCCTTCTTCCCCCAGCCGACGGCAAATGGCATAACCGATGCCTTGAGCCGCGCCTGTCACTAAAATACGCTTGCCCGCTAGAGATCCCACCAGAGTGGGGACGGTCCGTGCGGCCGCGGTGCCCGTGCAGTCGATGATCTGGCCCGTGATAAAGGCGGCATAATCGGACAGAAAAAAATGCACGAGCGGGGCGAGGCGTTCTTTGATATCAGGCGCTGTGTGGACACGAATGCAATTGACGTTGACACCACGTGGCCCGCTTTCCTTGGCCAGACTCCGCGCAAATCCTTCCATGGCCGAGATCGCGGCACCGTGCTCTGGTGACCCCAGCGGTTCGGCATTCGACAGGAGAATCACAATGCGATGGTGCGAACCCAGATGATTCAAGGCGGGACGAAAAAAATCATAAAGGTCCCGGAGGCGTGACACGTCGCGAATATCGGTGGCATCAAAAACAGTGCCCTGATAGACGGTGGCCGCAACGGGTAAACGTGTGTCGGCTGAAAGTTCGGATAGACTGCTGAGATGATCCACAGTGGCCTTTTGCGCCTGCAGTCCTGCGATCAGATGTTCTGCATAATGTCCGCCCTTGTTGACCAGAATGCGCTTGCCTCCCAGCAGTGCGTCGGACCAGGGTCGATAGGACCTCAGCAGAGGCTGCGGGGGACGGATGCCGATTCGCTTGAGTAATTGTCGGGTCACGGAATGTCGACTCATCTCAACCAGCGCATCCTGCATGGCAATCTCCTTGTGTGACCGTGGCGCACCCTAGACTAGCAAAGCGCGCTGCCGCCAGCAAGCGATGTTCATTGCGAAAGCTTCGCCGTCTTGTCCGATCCACCAAACCGGTACATTCAAGTTTTTTATGGCCTGGTCAGGACTTTCTTCAAGATCCCAAGGGGCAGGGCCGATACTCTTCGTGAGAAACCAGGTTTATCAAGGAAGACGCGTATGGGGACAGCTGCCAAGCAGAAGACCAGTGCGGAAGAGTCCGATCTCGTTCGGGTACCGGGCTACACTCATCTCGTGAAGATTTTCGAAAGTCCGCGCAGCACGGTGTTCAAAGCCGTTCGTGAGTCTGATCACAAGCGCGTGATTCTGAAGATTCTTCAGGAAGAGTTTCTGGAACGTCACGAAATTGCGCGCTATAAAAATCAGTATCGCATCGTGACTGAATCCGGATTGAGCTGCGCCCCCGTGGCTCTGGCTTATGAAAAGCACCAAAATGCACCCATGCTGGTGTTCGAAGATACCGGCGGGGTGTCCTTGCAGGAGATCCTTCGCGCCGGTGCGGTTTCGATCCTGGAAGGCCTGGATATCGCCAGCAAACTGGCCAAGAACCTGGTGGAGATTCATAGCAAGAATATCATCCACAAGGACATCAACCCGACCAATATTCTCTATAATCGGGAAACAGGTGACGTCAAAATCATCGATTTCGGTATTTCGACCAAACTTCTGCGTGAGCAAGCCGAGCTGAGCAGCAGCGGTGTGACGGAAGGCAGTCTGCCTTATATGTCACCAGAACAAACCGGCCGCATGAATCGATTCATTGATTACCGCAGTGATTTTTACAGCTTTGGTGTCACCCTTTATCAGCTGTTTACCGGCCGGCTGCCCTTTGAAGCGGAAGATCCGCTGCAGCTGATTCATTTTCATATCGCCAAACGCCCCATTTCACCTCGGCATTTCAACCACCAGCTGCCGGAAGTGCTGACCGACTTGATCCTGAAACTCTTGAGCAAGAACTGCGAGGACCGTTATCAAAGCGCCTGGGGCGTGATGGTCGATTTGCAGAAAATCTTTAAAGGACTGCGCGAGCAGAAAACCGTCGATAAATTCCCGCTCGGGCTTCAGGATATTCCTGATCGTTTTCACATACCAGAAATCCTTTACGGTCGGCAAAAGGAACTTGAGGAGCTGACCCGGGGATTTGAGAAAGTCTGTGAAGGCGGTCGTGAAGTCTTTTTTGTGGCTGGTTATTCTGGAGTGGGAAAGTCCTCGCTGATTCGGGAATTGCAAAAACCAGTATCGCAGCATAATGGTCACTTCATTGCCGGCAAGTTTGATCAGTTCCGTCGCAGCACCCCCTATTCAGCTTTTGTGGATGCCTTCCGTGACCTGGTGCGCCAGCTCCTGGGTGAACCGGAATCCACGCTGATCGAATGGCGTCAAAAAATTCTCAAAGCACTAGGGCCTAACGGTCAAATCATTATCGATGTGCTGCCCGAAGTGGAACTCGTTATCGGTCCCCAGTCACCGGTTCAGCCACTGGGCCCGAACGAAGCGGACAATCGCTTTAAGCTCGTCTTCAAGAATTTCGTCAAAGTCTTTTGTGAATCAGATCATCCTTTGGTTCTGCACCTGGACGATCTGCAGTGGATCGATACCGGTTCGTTAAAACTCATCGATCTCATGATGCAGGACAAACGCCTGCAGCATTTCTATTTTATCGGGACGTATCGCGATAACGAAGTCAGCAGCACGCATCCGTTGGCGATGTATATGCAGGAACTGGAAGCCAGTGAATTTGAGTTTGGCAAACTGCAGCTGCATTCCCTGGGCGGCCGCGAAGTCAGCCAGTTGATTGCAGATGCCCTCTATACCACTGTGGAGCGTATTCAGCCTTTGGCGTCGCTCGTGCTTGAGAAAACTGGCGGCAATCCCTTCTTTACTGATGAATTCTTGCGATCCCTCTATACAGATCAACTGCTGTATTTTCATCCCGAAAAAGGCACCTGGGAATGGGATCTGGAGAAGATCCGTTCCGCGAACATGACCGATAACGTCGTCGAACTTATGAGCACACGCATTCAAAAGCTCAGCCAGCCGACGCGAGAACTCGTGCAATTGGCGTCCTGTATTGGCCAAACTTTCGATCTCGTGACCCTGGCTCAGGTTGCCGGCCAAGCGATGCAGCATACGGCCGGACTTCTGCGCGAAACCATGTCCCAGGGTTTGATCGTGCCGATCGGCGATGGCTATCGCCTGGTCGAGTTGGAAATTCCCATGGAGAATCAGGGCCTGCGCATTGAATATAAGTTTACGCACGATCGCATTCAACAGGCGGCATACGACCTGATTGATGAAGGTTCTCGTAAACTCGTGCGGTATAAGGTGGGCCGGAGTCTTCTCGATCTGCATAAGGGAGCACGGCGGGATGATTATATCTTTGCCATCGTCAACCACCTGAACGGCAGCCTCGAATTGATTCGGTCCGATGCCGAGCGCATTGAACTGATTCAACTCAATCTGTATGCGGCGAAGAAAGCCAAGATTTCCGCAGCCTATCAAACCGCCTTGGAGTATCTGCAGGCCGCGGCCACCCAGGAAAAAACGGAAGACTGGGCCAATTATCATGTTCTGATGATGGATCTTTATCGGGAAACGGCCGAGCTGGCATTTCTGGCCAAAGCTTATGAGACGATGCATGAAGCCATCGATGTGGTCCTGGCTCGTGGTTTGACTCTGATTGAAAAAATCCCAGCCTATGAAACCAAGGTGCATGCTGCGGTCGCTCGCAACGATATGCAGGAAGCCATAGCCTTGGGTAAAAAAATTCTGGCCGAGCTGGGTGTGCATATCCCACAGAATCCGAGCTGGCTGAGGATTGCGGCCTCGTTTCTTTATACGCATTGGTCGGTCAGGCGCCGCTCCCAGGACGAGCTGCTGAATTTGCCGGAAATGAAGGATCCTTTGCACCTGGCGCAGATGCATTTCCTTTATTCGATGGCCCAGGCTATTTTCTATTTCTTTCCGCGTCAGGTGCCGTTGATTTCCGGCATCCTGATTCGAACCTCGCTGCGTTACGGCAACACGTCAACGTCTGCCCTGGCTTACACAACCTACGGTATGCTGATGGCGGCGATGCTGGGTGATGTCAAGACGGGTTATAAGTTCGGTGAACTTGGCATCAAGCTCTATGAAAAACTGAATGCCAAGGATATTGAATCTGCGACCCTGGTTTGCTTCAATATGTTCATCCGGCCTTGGAAGGATCATATTCGCAGCACCCTGAAGCCTTTACTTTATGCTCACCAGGCTGGTCTGGATGCCGGTGACTTTGAATTTGCCGCGCATGGGGTCGCGGGCTATTGTCTGCGCAGCTTCCTCGTCGGCAGTGAATTGCGGCCCTTGGCCGAGGACATGACCCGTTTCGCAGTCGTGACGGAACAGCTGGGCCAGCGTGCGGATGAGGAGCAGCTGCGCCTCTATCATGAAGCCTTGCAAAACCTGATCGAACTCAAGAGTCCGGCGCCGCATATCCTCAAGGGCGATACCTTTGATGAAGAGCGTATGCTCCCCATTTATGAGCAAAATCATGATGCCAGCGGTCTCTTTAACACCTACTTCTTAAAATGCTTCCTGGCTTATACTTTTGATAATCCTGAGGAGGCCGTGGCAGCGGCGAATAAAGCCGCTCCTCATTTCAAGGTGGTGATGGGGACCGTCACGGGTGCTGTCTTCTTCTATTACTACAGTCTGGCTTTGATGCGGCGGTGGAATGTGATGGGCCCTGCGGAACGCAAGGAAGCGGGACGCGTGATCAAGCAGACCTTTGCCCGCTATAAAAAGTGGAGCCAGATGGCGCCGATGAATTTCCAGCACAAACATTCTCTTTTACGAGCGGAATGGCTGGCTCTTCGCGGCAAAGCCTATGACGCCCAGCTGGCCTATGATGAGGCCATTGGTTTGGCTAAAGCCAACCAGTATTTGCAGGACGAAGCTCTGGCCAACGAACTGGCTGCCAAATTTCATCTGACCCAGGGTCGTCATACTGCAGCTTATGCTTATATGAAGCGGGCGCGTTATAACTATGAACGTTGGGGCGCCATGTCCAAGGTCCGCCTGCTGGAAGAAAAATATCCGCAGATGCTCAGTGGTCAAATGGGAGAGCGAGCGCTGACCGGTTCGCTGGCCACCATGTCTTCGTCCACGATCGATATCACGACGTTGAAACGTGCGCTGCTCGCCATTGCTGAAGAGAACGTTCACAGTCGGATGCTGGAAAAAATCATTTCCAGCGCGATCGAGTTTGCTGGGGCTCAAAAAGGTGCTTTGCTGCTGCGCAAGGACGGTGAGTTCTTTATAGAAGCGGAAAGTTCAGTGGATCAGGAAGCGCCGAAGATCTTGCAATCGGTGGCCGTGGAACACAGCCATAATCTTTCGAAGATGGTCATCAACTATGTGCGCCGCGCCCGTAAGGGTATTGTGATCGATAATGCCAGCGTTGCTCAGGATACGGTTCCCGGTTTGCACCGCGAGCCCTATATTCAAAAGAACAAGGTCTGGTCGATCCTTTGTATCCCCATCACCGTCGGCATTGGTGCGGATTCGGAAATCGTGGGCCTTTTGTACCTCGAAAATAACCGGGCCAACAGCACCTTCACCGCCGAACGCATTGAAACCCTGGAAATCATCTGCCTCGCGGCAGCCGGGCGCCTGGAACTGTCCGTGAAGGCCGCCACCGATGGTCTGACCGGACTTTATAACCACGATTATTTCCAAAGCATGCTCGAACAGGAAATGCTGCAATCACAGCGTAACCTGCGCAATCTTTCGCTGATTCTCATCGATATTGACCACTTCAAGGGATTTAACGATAAGTGGGGGCATCAGATCGGTGACCTTGTTTTGAAGCGTGTGGCCGGTGCCATCCGGGACACCTGCCGTAAGTCGGATGTCGTGGCTCGCTACGGTGGCGAAGAAATGGCCGTTATTCTGCCCGAAACCAGCCCGGATATGGCGACTCTGGTCGCCGAACGGATTCGGAAGGCGGTCGAAACCATGGCGATCCCTCATGGCGAAGCGACCCTTAAGGTGACGATTTCCCTGGGCGTCAGCTACCTGGCCGAAGACGTGAAAGACAAAACCATCCTGGTGGAAAAGGCTGATGAAGCCCTTTACACCTCCAAACGCGAAGGTCGCAACCGAGTGACCGTCGCCTGATCCGAGGCGAGGATCGACCCCATCGCGGAGGTCGATCGCCTCAAACTTCCTCAATCGTAACGCCCACAAAGCTTGCATCAAGACTGGATTGTCAAAGTTTATGACAGGAGTCTTGATTTTGACCTCTAGGATCGCCCTGATTTCCTTTTACATTCAATGACTTAGCCTTGGGATCTGAACTTGCTCTAATGGCAGCAAGGCGCATAGCGCGTCTTGGTCAAGAGGGAAGTTGCTATGGAAATGGATCAGACCCAGCTGACGAAGAATGTTGATGTGAAAGCGGTACCTCAGCCAACGTCAATTGAAGGGATACGCATCCAGACCCCCCAATCCTATCGCCCGACACCCCATGTCTGGCACACCGAGGATCTGGGGCGTTCGAGTCTGCGGTTCAGCCCTGATTTGAAACGCATGCTGAATCGCGAAGCGGTCCAGCGTCCCGTGCAACGTTTCTTAAAACGCTTTATGGATATCCTGCTGGCTGGAACGGCCCTGACCCTTCTGGCCCCGATCGCAGGTTTGATTATTTTGGCCATTAAATGGGATAGTCCAGGGCCCGTGTACTTCTCGCAAACCCGAGTGGCGCGCGGTGGACGCTTGTTCCGTCTGCACAAATTTCGGACCATGGTCACCAATGCCGAAGCACTGAAGCAGACTCTGCTGGAAAAAAACGAGAGTGACGGGCCGGTCTTCAAAATTCGCAATGATCCCCGCGTGACCCGGGTGGGACGTTTTCTGCGGAAAACCAGTCTTGACGAGTTGCCCCAGCTTTGGAACGTCCTGATTGGTGACATGAGCCTGGTCGGTCCACGTCCCGCCTTGCCTTCAGAAGTGATTCATTGGGAAAAGTGGCAATGTCGTCGCCTGGTCGTGGAGCAGGGCTGCACCTGCATCTGGCAGGTGAGTGGGCGCAGTAATGTTTCGTTTAAAGAGTGGATGCGCATGGATATGGAGTACGTTTACAATTGGTCACTGTGGCTGGATTTAAAGCTGATCGTGCTGACCATTTGGGTGATGTTAACTGGCCGCGGGGCCTACTGACCTTGTCCGCGGCCCAGTCCTCAGGGCTTTTTGTTATCCGGTCGCGCTTCGATCCACGATGAAACCAGCCAAACCAAAGACCAGAGATCCTCTTTCTTCATGGCTGCTCCAAAGGGCGGCATCACACCTTCATTGCGACCGTTGATGATCGTGAACGCCAGTTCATGCGGGGCGCGTCCATATTTTATTGGCCACTCATGAAAATTTGTCGGAATAACGGGGAGAGTGTCGCCAGCCGGTCCATTACCTCGTCCTTCCGGGCCATGACAGGTCGCGCAGTGTAGTTTGAAGAGGGCGAGACCTTTGTCGGGCTTGTTCTTCAGTCCGGAGAACTGTTTGGATTCCTGCTCCAGGACTTCCAGTTGGGCTTTTTCGTGGGGCGATGGGACCCATTCGTTGCGGATTTCACCCGACGGCTGGGCTGTTAAAGGAAACTTGGCGTGGGTCGCGTCCTGCGGCACTGCCGCGGCTGGCGAGGCTTCAGCAGGAGCCGGTGCTGTCTCGGAAGGCTTCTTCTTCGTGCAGGACATGAGCTGTAAGGAAAGACAGACAGGAATCATCCAGGCAAGACGCATATGAAATTCTCCTTATGTAAGAAAAATTTTAAAGCCTTGGCGTCAATTCCTGCAAGCACTCAAAGCCTCTTTTTATAGGTTGAGCTTCGCGCGTAGTTTTTTTAAGATAGGGACGATAGTGCAACACGGAGGGAAATCTATTGTTTAAAAAATTGCGTCGCCTGTTTGGATGGAAGGATTCGGATAAAAGTTTGGAAGATCGGCTGTTCTCTAACATCCTGGTGCCAAGAGAGCCTCGGGATTATTTCAAGTGGTTCTACAACAGCTGATCGGTGGAGGGGGATGGACGTTTTGTCACAAATCCCCCACCTGCTCTTTACCGCCTGCGGCTGCAATAGGGCCCTGTGAGCTGAAGAAGGTAATCCTGGCCTTCTGTGGCAATCGAAAATTCCGTACTGCCACCCTTTTTGAAAAAATCCTCATCAAAGCTATGACTGCTCAGCGGACCAAAGGCATCGCTGATTTCAAGTTCAATCTGACCGGCAAAGTTTCGCCAATCCACACGCAAATCATGACTCAGCCAGGGACTGTCGACGTCAATCGACCCCCCGTGGGTGCTGTCCCAAAGGTCAATGCATTCGTTGGCCAGGATATCGCGTGGGCCATAGGTTTGGCTAAGAGTCATGGATACATAGTGATCGACGGGAGCCGCAGGCTCATGATAGATTTCGACGCCACAGGCAAATAACAGGGGGATCAGGGCCAGGGGACTGAATCGGGTAAGAATCTCGAAGCTCATGGTAGATTTCTCCTTTGGTGCACGAAGCACTCTGAACACCTTGCTGCAAGGCGCATTCCGGGCTTTCTTTAAGAAAGTCCATGATATTGCTTGTATTTTTTGGCGTATTTGACCCCGGATTTTGACGGTTCCTGGCAACAGCTGTGCTGCGATCAACACAGGCGTTGCAGGCCAAGGACCAGGAGGAAGAAAGTCCATGGACCAGAACACAATGGCACCCGAGACGATTTGCAATCATTTGGAAACCCGGTTGCTCCCACCTGATAATTACGCCCTGGCCACCCCGATCTATCAAAGCGTAAAATTTGCGGTTAAAGACTTCGATGAGTTGAAACGGATATTCCGCAACGAGCGCACCGGCTATTTCTATTCACGTCACGGCAATCCCACCGTGGCTCAGTTGGAAAATCTGCTCGCCCAGCTGCAGGGTCAGGAAACCGGACTGGCCACCAGCACCGGTATTGCCGCGATCGCAGGAGCCTTGCTCAGTCTCCTGAAATCAGGGGACCGTCTGGTTTATTTTATTGAGTCCTATCGCCCTTCCCGGGTCTTCGCGGAAAAAATTCTGCGCAAGATGGGGGTTCAGTTAACGCGACTTTCCATCGATGACAAAGCGGGTATCCAGGCGGCTCTGGCTCTGCCCGATACCAAGGCGGTCATCTTTGAAAGCATGACGAATCCCCAGGTCCGGGCTCCGGACATTGATTTTATCTGCGCCGCGGCCAGGAAACATAATGTTCTGACCGTGTTGGATCATACCTTTGCCGGCTTTCAAAAGCTGAAATCCGAACAGTGTGATGTCGTGATTCATAGTCTCACCAAATTCGCCAGCGGGCATGGTGATGTGATGGGCGGGATTATCCTGACCAGTCAGAAGCTGCGGCAGGAGCTGGAAGAAAACATGATCCTGCTCGGCGCGACTCTGGATCCGCATGCAGCCTATCTGATCCTGCGCGGGATGAAGACCTTCCATCTTCGCCGCAAAGCCCAGTGTGAGAATGCTCTGGCTCTGGCCCAGTGGCTTGAAAAGCACCCCAAAGTGGAACACGTCAGCTACCCCGGCTTGCCGAGCCATCCCCAGCACGCGTATTTCAGCGAGTTGTACCATGACTTCGGCAGCATGCTGCTCTTCAGTTTGAAAAATAAAAAATATCCAATCGAAGAGATGGTGGCTCGCGGCCAGCTCTTTAAGTTAGCGGCCAGCCTTGGTTCCACCGAATCGCTGATCACCCCCGCGTTGTTCTTTTTCGCGGGTGACCTGAGCGCGGAGGAGCGGATTCAGGCTGGAATTGATGCCACCTCGATTCGTTTGTCGATCGGTATTGAAAACGTTGCGGATTTGATTCGCGATCTGGAGCAGCTCCTGGATCGCGTGAACTAAGGGGAATGGCTGGCTATGAATGAAACGCGGGCTTTGAAAATCGCCTGGTGGGTTCGTGGTTTTTTTGCGTGTGTCGCCTTATTTTTGCCCCTGGGTCATCCGCATGTCTGGAGGCAGGTCGATACGCTGGGTGTGAGCCTGCGTTATTGGCTGCGTTGGACAGTTGAGCCGGACGCACCCTGGCCACTTCTGCCCGCGGTTCTTCATAGTGGTGAAAGTTCGGGTCTTATGGCCATGGAATGGCCTCTCCTCAATCTGGTGGCAGCTCCGCTGTTTCACTTCGGCCCGGCCTGGGGCACTGGTCTGGCCCGCGCCCTGGTGTTTATTCTCAATTTAATCCTCGTTCTTTGGAATATCCGGGTCTGGCGTGATCAAATGCCCGGTGGGGTCAACGCATCCCGGAGCTGGCGATGGATGCCCCTGGTCGGGCTCGGTCTGGTCTTTTTCCCAAAGTTCATACCCGATGCCACGGCCATGCTTCTGGTCCTGGTGGCCACGGGCTATCTTTATCAAAGAACACATCGTGTGGGCGCCACTTTGCTTTTGCTGATAGGTTTCCTGATGAAGCCAACGTCAGTGATCGTCCTGGCCCTCCTTCTGCTCTCCCCTGGGTTTTGGCAAACGTTATGGCTGACCATACCGCCCATCGCTGTCGCCTTCACCGGGACCGTTCTTTATTATGTGAAGGGCACCAGGTGGATTCAATCTCTGGCTGGTGGCGAATCGCTTTATCGCGTGGATCCACAGAATCCTTTGCATGCGCTGCGGGAATTTCTCAGCGACCTGCCGCAGATGGGCCACCTCTTTCTACAAGGCCTCAGTTTTTATGCAGGCCTTCCTCTTCTTTTGCTTCTCACCGTGCTTGGGAAAACGCGGCCTCTGGGTCGCATTTGGCTTTTGCTGGGGCTCCAGATTCTTGCCATTGCAATGTTGGATGGCGCGCACGCCTTTCAGCACCGGTACTATTTTATGGGAACTTTACCTTTGGTTTGCCTTCTGCTGCAGGCTGTCCTGGACGATATGAAGGCCTCAGCCTCCGCTCAACGTTTTCGCTATGCGCTTCTGGTGTTACTGATGGGCAGCGCCCTGACACATATGGCTTATGAATGGCGACCTTTTTACATCCAAACACCCGCGGAACGTTTTCTGAGTTGGCAGGACTGTCAGAACTTAAAAAGACGTCTTCCGGATTGGCCCTGGAATCAGGCCGCCGTTTTTCGAACAACGCCGCGACCTTATCCTTTAGTGGGACTTTGTTTTGGTGAACGCGTTGGATCGGAGCATTCGCAGTATGGACTCTATATAGATAGTGATCCTCTACCAGCCGGCTGCAAGGAAGTCGGTCGAGCTGGGCATGTGGTCGGTGCGACTTGTAACTTCTAATCAATCCCTCATAAAAAAGCTCAAAACCCATGATAAGGTTCGATTGCATGCTGTGGTTCACGACACCGTATGAAAAAACGAACAGGTCTCTCAAGAGACGGCAGAGCACGGATGAGCTGTCCAGCATTTGATCGCGCATCAGTTGGCGATCATTCGAGATTGGACTCTGATTTGCATAATGATTTGTGTCGGCATCGAGCCATCCAATGACAAGGAGACAAAATCATGCAAACAGGTAGCAGAACAATAGTCGGCGTATTTTCGGATCTTTCTGATGCGCAAAGAGCAACAGATGAACTTCGTAGTCTTGGAGTTTCTGCCGTTCGTCTGGTGGAAAATGATCAAGACGTCACTTTCACCGGAACATCTGAGCGTCAAGGCGCCAGCAGTACCTATAGTTCGAACACCGAACCTAAAAAAACGGGAATCTCCGCTTTCTTTGCCCGTCTTTTCGGCTTTGATGACGATCGGCCTAGCTGGAATATGAGCCAGGATTCGGAAGCTTATTTCCAGGATGCTTATAATAACAAGCATCATCTCGTGATCGTAGAAGACTCCAACGATATCTCCGTTTGTCGCGAAGTGATTGCCCGCTTCGGCGGCCGTGTTGAAGAACAAGGCAGCCAGTTCTATGAAAGCGAACTCTATCGCGATCAAGGCCTTGCTGGAACCCGCTCCAGTTTGGACAGTGACCGCTCGGGCCTTAATGATCAAAGCCTGTCGGGAACGCGGACAAACTTCGACCGTGATTTGGGATTGTCTGGAACCCGCACCGATATGGACCGTGATCAAAGCCTGATGGGAACCCGCACCGATATGGACCGTGATCTCGGACTTTCCGATACACGCACCGACATCAGTCGCGACCAGAGCCTTTCTGGCAATCGTCTGGACTCCACCATGGAAACCAGCATGGATTCGGACCGGGTGATGGAACTGCGCGAAGAACAACTCGATGTTTACACCGAACGCATGCAAACTGGTGAAGTTCAACTTCGCAAGGAAATCGTCACCGAAACCAGGACCATTGAAGTACCTGTAACCCGCGAAGAGATCGTTGTGGAGCGCCGTCCTTTGGATGGTGAAGCCCGCGAAGGCTCGCTGGAAACGGCTGGCCTGGATATGGAAAGCAAAGAAATTCGCATCCCTGTCAGTGAAGAGTTTGTGCACATTGACAAGAAAGTGGTGCCACGCGAAGAAATCCGCGTGTCCAAAGACAAAATCACTGAAACCAAATCGGTTTCGGAAGAAGTGCGTCGCGAAGAAGCGCATGTTGATTCCGATGGTCGCGTCTCCATCAAGGATCGCCGCGATACCACCATCCCACCCATTACCTCAACTCGTGGGCAGGATAAGATCCAGCCAGGAGTTTAATACCCTGGTCCGGAAAAAGGATCCGTTTAGGCGGATCCTTTTTCTGTCATAACCTATTATGTGCCTTGAATGATTTTCAGGTGGTGCACGCCCCGGCGTGTAAACTCCTGACTATTGATATTCCGGGCGACCCACTTCACGCAGTCGACGCTCACATTGTTTTGGAACGCAATGCTGCCAGTGGTGCCCAAGGGGCTGGTGATCGTATAGGTGTTCGTGCTCAGATTCACTTCGATGGAAATCAACGCATGGGCGCTATTGAGAGTGCCAAGCGTGGTATTGTTGCCGTTGGCCAGTCGATAACCCAGGCTATTTTCGCTCGCCATTCCTGAGTTAATCCCGCCCCACAGAAGGTTGACGGCTACACCGGAATCGTTGCTGCTATCGTTATCCATCAGATCACAACGGCCCAACTGGAAGCGCAGCTGATAATCGGTTGGCAGGCTGCCCGTTCTTTGCAGGTCCAGATAAAAGGAAGCCGTTAAAAATCCGGTCTTCTGCAAGGAAAAACTGTTTTTGACCTGGACCACGTTATCCTGAGTTTCAAATTTCAACTGCTGTCCATCGACGCTCGCGCCGGTCGCCGTGGCTTCGATTTCTTTCCAGCCGTTGCCAACCGTGGTGCTGGCGGCACGCTGAAAGGAATCATAGATCAGGCTCGAAGGATTTTGCAGGGCCCAATCAATATTGCGATCGATACGGGCAAAGCCGGCCGTGTTGAAGTCACCATTGCTGGCAGGATAAAATGTTCCCAAGCGGCGTCCGGGAGCAATCATCGCACCGGGCATGTAGCTGTCCGCCTCGTAGCCGAATTCCAGGATCTGTGTCGTGCTGCTCGGCATCGAAGAAAATTTGGCAACGTTACTATCATTGTTGGTTACGTAACTGAGCCTGGCGCCCGCGGTCAACACCGTGAGGGAACCGACGGTATAACCCCGGTTCATAAAACTCGTATTTTCCGCCACGCGAATGGCTGATGTGCTGCTTGTGGCACCGGTGGCGCTGCTGCCTGAAATCATTTTCATATCATCGTAGAGGCCGCGCTCCCAGATCAGAACGGGAAGCTTGACGTCACGATACTTCGTCAGAACCGACGAGGGTCGCACCGAAGCACTCACCCCGACCAGATCCTTGTCGTTGGACTGCGAGGTGGTGGTCACCCCGTCATCAATCATGGTCACGGCGAAACCTTTGGCAATCAGGCGGTTTCTAAAATCCAAGTCCATGCTGGCCAAACTATTGGGGTTCGACACGATAAAGATGGCGCTCGGCTGAACCAAAATGCGGACTTCGGCACTGGCGCTTGGGCCAGCACTGTCGTTGGCATGAAACGTAAAGGTGTCCTGACCTTTGAAGCCCGTATTGGGTGTATAGGTCAGGTTGGGAGCGGCTCCGGTCAAGGTGCCAAAGACAGGTGTTCTATCGATCGTGTAGGTTTTTGTGCCTGTTCCCCCGGTCGAATTCAAGGTAATGGCCCGGGCCGTATTTAGACCGGTCGTGACCACCTGATGTTCCGAAACCAGCGTGCTGGCGGAAGCTTCCAGCACAGCGCGTGTTGTCAAAACCTGAGAGCCGTTATTATAACTGAATGTGACAGACGAGCTGACCACGCCGGCCGTTGCCGAAGTATAAGTGACGACAACCGTGCAGCTTGCTGCTGCGGCAACGGTCGCCGTGCAGGAGCCACCCGTTCCAGGGAACGTGCCACCGGCGTAAGCAAACGCTGTCGATCCAAAGCTGAGACTCAGGCTGCTTATGGATCCTGTGCCTAGATTTTCGATCACCACATGCTTTTTGGTCGGCGTGCCGGTCGGCACCACTCCAAAATCAAAGCGCTTCCCAAGATTGGTTTTCAGGTAACCCACGGCAGCACCGGTGCCCTGCAGGTTCAAACTTAAATTTTGCGTGGTCACACCATCGTGATAACTAAAGATGAGAGAGTTACTGGATGCCGTCAAGGCAGTTGGATTGAAGCCAAAGACAAGCGTACAGCTGCTGCCCGCATTCAAGCTGTTGCCGCAGGTTCCGCCTTCGCCAGGATAGCCGGTCGGAAAAAAGAAAGGACCGACCAGACCTGAAACCAGCTGAAAAGCCGAAGCAGCGACCGTCCCCGTATTGGTCACGGTCACCGACATATCTTGCGGCAGGTTCAGAGCGCGTGAGCCGAAGGACAATGTTGGTGTATTGAAGTTCAAAACCGCCACATCGTTATCAGCGAGATTCAGCGTGGTCGGCACAGCCTTGGAGAAGTAGGCGCCCAGACCCAGATTAACTGTCAGGGTTTCCAAGGGCTCCAGACTGGTATCATCCACAGCAGAAACTGTAAAACTGACCTGAGATTGTCCATCAAGGAATTGAAGCGTCGTTGGTAAGGTATTGGTATCAACGCCTGGAGTCACGGTACCCGAATACACCAGATTAATGGATAGAGCGCCGATGGAAGGAACCGCGCGCTGCGCCGTGAAGGTCGCTGTCAAGGCATTGCCTTCCGCAATTTGGGTGCGGTTCAGGGTCAAGCCGATTTCATAAATAGGGATCATTTTGGTAAGACCCTGCTCGGTTTCACTCAGAACGAAACCTACCGTATAATTCGAGGCACTCAGCAACGCCGGCAGCTGGCTTTGCACCATCGCATAGATGGTTTTTCCGTTGCTACTCTTTAAAGCTGTTCGGGCATTCAACTGAGTATCGAAATTGGTGTTGAGGGGCAGCGTGTAATTCACGCCTTCAATTTTCACCCGCTCCAGGCCAATCACGCAGTTTTGATCATGCTTATAGAGTTTGATGGATTGGTTTCCAACCGCGGTATAAAGCATCCCGTTGCCACTCGCACATCCGCTGAGACGATAATCGACTTCGTCGATGACCGAAACCAGAGCCATGATGGGACGCGCACTGGATGCTGAACCCAGCATCACGCCGAGGTCAACATCGACTTCCGCTTTAGCCTTCTCGGCATTGCTCTGTTTGGAAAGGGTGGTGGCTGGTGTCTCTTCCACGGCGGCAGCTTCCGGCGCCGTCTGCTGCATTTGCGGCATGCAGGCGGATAGCAGGACAGCCAGGGAGAATCCCAGCCAAACCTTGTTCCGTGGTGTCGGAGACAGATACATTTTCAACCTCGTCAGCTTATTCTATTCTTCGGCTGGCACAGGCTGGACTGTAAAAATTCATGATTTGAGATTAAAAAGTTAATAATATTAACAGGGTGGGATGCCATTTCAAATGGCATTAAAATACTAAAAAAACGCGAAGAGCCGGGAAGTTCTCACTCAAACTTACCCGGCGGCAGAATCCGTGCTTTAAAGGATCGCAAACTGAATAGGTTTAAAGGCGAAGTTATTCGATTGCTCGGCTGAGCAGGCTGTCAGTCCTACGATCAGATCCATTTCCGCTTTGATGATAATCGAGTCTCCCGGACGACTTCGGGGCGGCTCAACCTTCATAGCGCCACTGGTTCCATCAATGACGACATTCATAAATACGTTGAACGTGACCGGGATGCTATCCCCTGTAATGCCGAAAGGTGACAGGGCCTCTTCCAAATTTCCGAAGCATCCCCGGTGCGGCTTGTCATGACCATAGATAATGCGAAACGTATCCTTGCTGCACGGAGTCAGCAAAAAATCGTGCCGACCCACGGTGTCCTCGATCAGACGAAACATGACCCGACTGCGATTAGAATAAAAATCATCACCTTTGGTCAGGAAAAGTCGGCTCGCGTAATCCAAGGTTCGACCCGACGACAGATACTCGGCTTTGTCGTCCGCATTGAAACAGATCAAATCGCAGACCTGCTCCCCTTGTGGATCAACAATTTTGAGTTCCTGGCCGGCTTTCATTCTCAAGGCCGTACCGCTGCGAGGCAGGATGGTCTGAAGCTTTTCAGTGGACATGGGCATCAACCTTTTTCGAGTGGAAGGGGCATTTCCAGGCACCTTCAACATGTCGACCGCTATACTGAATGGCTTCAGAACGCGTTCCAAAATCAAGCAGCATGGGATTCACAGATCCCGCGAACGCCTGGTCACGGCGCCTTATGATCTGTCGCATCGTATGATACCGGCCATCAGCCCGCAAGCGTTCAAACTGCTCATGAAGGTTAAAAACCAGCGCCGGGACTTTGAACCGCCGGGCGGGGCGGCTTGCCTGGGGATGCATACCCACAACATAGAAAGCCTTGCCAGCCAGACTCAGACTAAAGTTCGAATCATCCGGATCAGAACTGACGGCAGGATCCCATTCCGATTCGTCCAGCGCGTGCAAATTCTGCAGTCGTTCCCAAAGGGCCGCTTCGAATGCATCTTCGTCGAGGGACGGTGTATCGGTGAACGTGACGATGAAGCTGCGAAAGCCCCCATCATCGGCACGACAGTTCTGAATGTAGTCCTGGAGCTTCTGAAGAAGTTCGGTGTCGTGATCAGAATCCAGGAGCGAACTGGCTTCGTACACCTCGATCTGATTGGTGGCCAAAGCGGTCTTGGCGCCAACACAAGGAAAAGCTTTGTTGCCGATAAAATGTTCCAGATCCGGTTTTGTATTCTGCATAAATGCTCCTCATCATTCGGGCGGACGACACAAGCTATAAGGCAAGAACCATTCCGCATTACTATTGTCCTTAACCTGCTTAAACAACTCAGGTGCGGGCTAACGCCGACATGAGTTGGGAAGAGGACAGAGCGAAGTCTAGAGACTGCAGGACCCTACGTAGGCCAATTTTGTAGAAAATTGCGTCGAGTTCCGAAAATATAGACAATAAAAACAATGCATTAAGAAATAATTACGATTTTTTTGCAACAAATCAGGAAAATTATCGTTGTATAGAACGAATGATGATGGAGGTCTTCATGGGGATAAATGAACAATTTCCCGAATTGCATGTGCTGGAAAGGCTCATCCATTTAAGAAAAGAAGCCGGCCTGACTCAAAAGTTGGTGGAGCAGAAACTCGACTGGCGCCAGGGAACCCTTTACGATTACGAAAAAGCCCGTTTGAAAATCAGTCTGGAAGCCGCGTGGTATCTGCTTCAATTGTATGGAGCCGACTGGAAGGACCTATTTGAGCCGATGGAGGTCGCCTCGACGGTTGAGGCGATCGGACCCTGGATGGCGCCCATGGTGCAACTGGGGCTTGTATCACAGTCGATGCAGGACATGATCCAGTCCATTCGGCACGACCCTATCATCGCCGCAGAAATCGGTCTGGACGAATTGGGATCGAGCACCCCGGTTCTGCAGCTCCTCTTGAATCGGCTGACTGAGACTCAGCGGCGCGATTATTTTTTGGAGCTCTGTCGTTATGTGAACTCGCTGATGACCGCCGATCATAAGATCAGGGCCGAGGAAAAAAAAGCCCGTGACATTCTTCTCGCCTATGCGCCTTTTGAGTTTGATGAGCGGGAAAAAGCCAGTTTACTGCGCGCCTTTGAATCCCGCTATCTGGGCAAGGGTCTGGAGCGCAAGTTTCCCAAGGACGCCTTGAAGCACCTGCTGCTGTGGATTCTTTACATCATGGCATTGAGTGACGGCGAGCTCAATCACCATGAACAGGCCTATATTGAAGCTGTGGCAGAAAATATTGAACTGAAAAAGTCGTCCCTGCACTTCATACAAAAGCAGGTGCTCAGTTTTCATGGAAAGGAACCCACATGAATCAGACCCTATTTTGGTCCATCCTCGCCGCTGTGTGTTTGCTGGCCGAATTCCTGGTCCCTGGCGCCGTCTTGGGTTTTGTTGGAGTGGCCGCGGCTCTGGTCGGTTTGGCTGAATATTTCGGCTGGGTCGACGGTTGGGTGCCGTCTCTCACTCTCTTTTTTGTGATAGCGCTCTTTATGGTTCTGGTGGTGCGCACGCTGTTTCTTCGATTTTTTCCCGGCGACACCCACGTTGAAAACGTGGAAGAGGATGAAGACGCCCATGGCGCTATCGTTGAAGTCCTGCAGGACATCACCCCAGCGAAACACGGACGTATCCGTTTTCGCGACACCAGCTGGGAAGCTGAAAGCGATGAAACGTTGCTGCGAGGTGAAAAGGCCGTAATCGTGAACCGCTCAGGTTCCCTTTGGATCGTTCAATCAATGGCGAAAGGAGACCAACTGCCATGATCTTTTTAACCGTGCTAGCCTTTATTCTACTGATCTTTGTTTACCTGACCGTGATCGTCGTTCCCATGCGCGAGGCCGTGGTGGTGGAAAGGTTAGGGCGCTTTCTGAAAGTGGCCCAGCCCGGCTTTCACATCCTGACGCCGCTGGTCGATCGCGTAGCGTATCGTCACGAGACTCGGGAGCAGGTTCTGGATATTCCGCCCCAGAGCTGTATTTCGCGGGATAATATTCAGATTGAGGTGGATGGCCTTTTGTATTTGAAGGTTGTCGATCCCGAGCTGGCCAGTTACGGGATTGCCAATTATCAGTTGGCTGCCATCAACCTCGCCCAGACGACCATGCGGTCCGAGGTCGGTAAAATGAGCCTGAGCGAAACCTTTTCTGAACGCGAGGCCCTCAACGATAAGATCGTTGAAGAAATTGATGCTGCATCCAGCTCCTGGGGGATCAAGGTTCTGCGCTATGAGATCATGAACATTCAGCCTTCGTCCCATGTGGTGGCGACGCTGGAGAAACAAATGGAAGCGGAGCGGGAAAAGCGTTCCGAAATCACTCTGGCCACAGCGGAAAAGGAAGCGCGCATCAATCTTTCCGAGGGTGAGCGTCAGTTTGCAATTAATATTTCGGAAGGTGAGAAGCAAAAGAAGATCAACGAAGCCATGGGCAAGGGACAGAAAATCAGTCTGATCGCGGCCGCCATGGCCGAAGGCATGATGATCGTGGCCGATGCTGTGAATCAGCCTGGGGGTGCCACCGCAGTTAAACTGAAGCTGATCGATCAGTTTGTGGATGAGCTCGGCGAAATCTTGAAAATAGCCGACGTTTCCGTGGTGCCTGCTGAGCTGGCCAAAGTCAAAGGCATCTTTGAAGGCATTGATTTAGTCACCAACCCTCTCCCAACGCAAACGAGGTAAGTCGTGGATATTTTCGCATGGATTAATCTGATTTTTTGGGGCCTACTGTTCCTGGTGATTGTGATCAAGCTGATCGGTTCGATCCGTCTTGTGCCGACACAATTCGCCTACGTTGTGGAGCGACTGGGCAAGTATCATCGCACGCTGGGTCCTGGTTTTCATGCCACGATTCCCTTTCTGGATAAGGTCCCCTTTAAGGTGGACCTGCGGGAGGAGGCCATTGAGGTGCCGCCTCAGGAATGCTTTTCCAAAGACGAGGTGCATGTTACCGTTGATGGCGTGATTTATCTGTCGGTAACAGATCCGACCAAGGCCTGTTACGGTGTGACAGACTATCGCTACGCGGCGGTGCAGCTGGCGCAGACCACCACGCGCGCTGTCATTGGAACGCTGGACCTGGATAAGACCTTTGAAGAGCGCTCGACGATCTCCGCGCGGGCTGTTGCTGTGCTGGACGCTGCGGGACAGGCCTGGGGCATTCGTGTGCATCGATATGAAATCAAAAACCTGCGGCCGCCGGAAAGCGTACGCGTCTCCATGGAAAAGCAGGTTACGGCGGAACGCCAGCGACGCGCGACCTTGGCCAAGAGTGAAGGCGATAGGCAGGCCAAGATCAATCTATCCGAGGGTAAAAAGCGTGAAATGATCAACCTGTCGGAAGGTGAAATGCAAAGGCAGATCAACGAGGCCGAGGGCCGGGCCGAGGAGATTCGAACGCTGGCGAAAGCGACCGCTGACTCCATCACCAAGATTGCTGCTGTGGTGCAACGTGAGGGTGGTGAAGAGGCCTTGAAGCTGCAGATTGCCGAACGCTATCTGACCCGACTGTCTTACCTGGCTCGCAAGGGAACTCAGGTGGTGCTGCCGGCGAATCTCGCCGACATAAACAGTTGGCTTAAGATGGTCGATCTCGATCCCAAATCGAAACGCTAAAGAGGAAACGAACTTTCCAGTTTAGCCAGCATCGATTTTTCCGCTGCTGAAATCGTAAAACCAAGTCCCATAAAGCCGCCCGTTGCGGCGGCTATAAATTCTGCACGGTCCATGATTCGGTTCTTCCATTCCCCGAAGGATGCATAATCCATCGCTTCGCGAATGCCGCGCGCATAGATTTCCCAAATACCAAAAAGCGTGGAAACCGGGGCTTCATCCAGCCACGTCTGAAGCTGCTCGTAGGCAGGCTGAGACGGAATAAGGCCGTGATCTCCCATGGCTTTCAGTATCGCCGTGCGTTCCGCAGGTTCCATGGCTCCATCAGCCCAGGCTGTTAGAATCAATGGGACCAGCGGCAGAGCTGCGACAGTGGAGGCGGTGACATCATGTTCCAGAAGGTCATTCAGGATGGATTCATTGGTGATGCCGGATACTTGCGCCAGTTGATGTCGGGCTTCCGCTCGCTGCTCGTCGACCCGCAGATGCTGCAAAAGGTCTGAAGCGTGGTGAACGTAAAGACTGTCTTCAACGATGCTGTAACCCAGCTCCCTATTTTCATGTATCATCAGCGACTCCTTCAAGAGTGAAAAACAGAGCCTGTCGACGAGTGTATAGGAAAACCTGTTGAAACATCCTTAAGATTATGGAAAGGCCGGGAAACTTTTTCATACCTCCGCGGAAGCCTTATGACTAAAAAGTCTTTCCGTTTCGGGCGACTCTTCTCGCGTAAATAAACTATAAACGATCGGCACCACGTAAAGCGTCAGCGGCGTGGAAAAAAACACTCCACCTATCACCGCCATAGCCATTGGAATCCTTGTTTCAGAACCTGGCCCAAAACTCAGGGCTGCAGGAATCGCTCCAACGACTGTGGCGAGCGTGGTCATCAGAATGGGTCGCAACCGTAGCCGTCCAGCATCCTGAATGGCATGATACAGCCCATAACCTTGTTCGCGCAGCTGATGGGTAAATTCCACAAGGAGAATCGAGTTTTTCTTGGCAATTCCCATCAAAAGAATCAGACCGATCATGCTGTACATGTTGAGGGATTGCCCGGTACCCCAGAGAGCGAGGAGAGCGCCCGAGACGCTGAAAGGCAAAGCCATGAGAATGGTCACGGGATCCACGAAGCTATTGAACTGCGAGGCCAGAACCATATACGAGACAATAATGCCAAGCCCCAGGGCAATGAGGAAACTTTGGAAGGATTCCTGGAAACTTTCAGACGAACCGGAAAGATCGACGAAATATCCGGCCGGAAGGATTTTGGCTGCTTCCGTCCGCACGCGCTCGATCGCATCACCTTGGGATGCCGCCGGTGCCAGGCCCGAACTCACAGCAATCCCACGCTGACGATTTTCCCGGTAAATGGTTAAAGGACCATCATCGGTGACCAGCTTAACCACCGCGTGCAGCGGCACCAGCTGACCTCGATTGTTGCGAACCTGAATGGATTTCACCACATTGATGGAGTTACGGGTTTCCTTGGGAAGGCGCACCATGATGGGATAACGGCGTCCGCCTTGCGAATAGTTTGCCGCGCGGGTTCCACTGAACATGGTGTTCAGAGTGCTCGCGATCGTGGCGATATCCACTCCATATTGCAGCGCTGCCTCGCGATTCGGGACGACATGCATTTCTGGAATGGCATTCAGGTTATCGGCATTGATGCCGACATACAGACCAGTTTTTTCCAACTGTGCGATCAAGCTTTTGGTGGCGACGCGCAGTTCCTTGTCATTGGGACCCTTGACCGTGAATTCCACAGGCTGACCGCCGCCACCGCCGATACTTGCGGCGAAGCTGGCTCGGACAAAGCCTTGCACACCCGGCACGTTTTTTACCGCCTGGCGCAGGCTGGCTTCGATTTCGCTGAGTTCCCATTCCGGGCCGCGCTCCTTGGGTTTGCCGAAGATAACAATGACGGTTCCGGAGTTGTTGCGTCCAGCGCCGCCAAAGCCGCCAATGGAAGAGAAATGGCGGGTGACAAACGGTAATTTCTGAATCTCGGCCTCCACCGCTTTTAACTTTGCGTCGGTGAATTCCAGTGATGAACCTTCAGGGGTTTTTACAGAAACAAAAGCCCGCCCTTCGTCCAAAGCTGGCGCAAACTCGGTTTTCAAAAGTTTGATCGTATAAAGTGAAGCGGCAAAGCCCAGCATCGCAAGGCCAAGATAGAGCCAGCGAAATTTCAGCGCATGACCGAGACTCTGCCCATAGGTGCGGCCCAACCATTCCATGCCACCGTCAAAGGCTTTGCCAAAACGAGTCGTGCGCGTGCCGTCGCCTTTGAAGCGCGATATGCGCATCGGCGCCAGAGTCAGGGATTCCACCATCGAGAGTAAAACGGCGACCGAGATGGTCACACCAAATTGAAAAATGAACTGGCCCACGATCCCTTTGATAAACGCGATGGGCAAAAAGATGGCCACCACGGCCGCCGTCGTTGCCAGGATCGCCAGAGTGATTTCCCGACTGCCGGTCAAGGCGGAACGCACGGGGTCCTTGTCGGTCTTCCGATGCCGGAAAATATTTTCGAGGACAATGATCGCATCATCGACAACGATCCCGATGGCCAGGGATAAGCCCAGCAGTGTAAATGTATTCAAGGTGAAATTCAGCATTTTGAGGACGATGAAGCTGCCGATGATCGAAGTCGGAATGGCCAGAATAATATTGAAGGTGGCGATCCAGGAACCGAGGAAGAGCCAGCAGACCAGGGAGGTGAGTGCGGCTGACAGCACGATGGTGACCACCAGTTCCTCGACGGATTCGCGGATGAACGATGTGGTGTCGAAGTTAACTTCAAGGCCCGTGCCCTCAGGCAGAATTTTATTCAATTCTTCGATCTTGAGTTTGACGGCATCGGCGACTTCCACTGCATTCGAGCCGCGCTGTTTCCGAATCCCGATGGTGGATGTGGGTTGGCCGTTGACGCGGGAAATCCGCCGAATTTCATCGGTGCCCTCGTAAATATTGGCGATCTGCCCGAGCGTGAGGCTGCTATAAACCGGGCTTCCACCGCGACGGGTGATCTGGATTTTTTTTAACTCGTCGGCGCTGCCCACTTCACCCAGGACCCGAAGCGCCTGCTCCTTTTCGCCGAGAGTCAGGGCCCCAGCGGGCAGCTCGTTATGCTCCCGTTGGATCGCTTGCACCACGTCATCGGCCGTGAGCTCAAAAGCTTTGAGTTTATCGAGATCCAGATCGACCCGAATCATCGGTTCGATGTATCCAAAGACCGTAGCTTCCGCAACGCCAGCCACCGAAGACAGGGGATCCTGGATGCGCTCCTTAATCAGGATCATCAATTCGCGCGGTGAAAGTTTACCGGCTTTAACCGCCAGAAACATGATCGGGCTGTCTTCCGGATTCATCTTCGAGAGAATCGGTGGGTCCATGTTTTTTGGCAAAAACTGCTGGGCCCGACTGATGCGCGAGGTCAGTTCCTGAATCGCAATATCAATGTCCTGGCCGATTTCAAATTCCACACTGATGTTGCCCGATCCCGTGCGGATGTCCGAAACCAGCGATTTGATGCCTGGAATGGCGACGACTGCAGCTTCCAGGGGTTCAATGACATCCTTTTCAATCACTTCAGGAGCAGCACCAGGATGGTTCACGCTGATGTTGGCGACGGGAAAGTCGATATCGGGATTCAGGCTCACGCCCATTTCCCGATACGCAAGAGCGCCGAAGAATATGAGCCCGAACATCAGCATCCAGGTGAAAACATGGTTGCGAATGGACAGTTCGGAAATGTTCATCGGCGGCCTGCTTTCGGCAGACCACGGACCTGCAGCTGAGCCTCGATATAGGCCAGCTTCGCATTATAGAGGGCCTGGTCGCGGTTACGTTTGATTTGCAGACGCTGATCCAAAGCCTGCATGATTTCGAGGTTGGTCAGGAGGCCATTTTCAAATTCCTCCTGCTGGATCTTCACACTGCGTTCCGCTGCGGCCAGGGCCTTATCATAAAGCTGAATCTGTTCCAGCCCATCGCGATAGGCTTGCTCGGCCTGCTCGCGAATCAAACGGTTTTCCCGGGTTTCCAGGCTTTGGGTGACGTTGGCCTGCGATCGCTCGATGACCGCCGTCTTCACATTGGCTTCCACTTCGCCGGCATCGTAAAGGGTCCAGGTCAGACCCACACCAAAGCTGAGTCGGTTCACCTGCTCATTATCAGGGAAGGGATAGCTCCAGTCATGAGCGGCAATCAGATCAACCCGAGGTTTGGTGGCGGTGCGGGCTTCCTCGATCCGGCTTTCGGCGAGGGCCACGCGGATACGAGCCGCTTCCACCGTCGGCAGGATTTTTTCCTGCTTGCCGGTCAATTTCATATCGGTGATGCTGAGTCGATCCGATAGATTCAAAGAACCTGATTGGCCTGTGAGCCACGCCAGACGTCTTTGTGCGCTATCGCGCGAAGCTATCGAGGCTTGAATTTGCGCGTTGGTGGCTTCCAGTTGCGTGCGGGCTGCCAGGACTTCAGCATCACGGGAGCGACCGATGCTGGCGCGTTTCTGCAAGGTGCTGACGCGTTGCCTATAGATTCGTTCGGTCTCGCGCAGGTTGGCAATATCCGAATCGCTGCCGACAATCTGATAAAAAAGTTGAGCCACCTGCAGGTAAAGTTCTTCCTTTTGCGCCTCGAAATCCCAGCGAGCCGCGGTCGTCAGGTATTCCACGCTTTGCAGGCGCGCTTGAATGGAGCCGCCTTCGTAAATAGGCTGGCGAAGTTCTGTATGCAGGGACGGCTGCCAATCACCGCGAACATCCGAACCGCCCACTTTGGAGTAAACGCGGCTAAAATCGCCGGCAATGCGGGCGCGCGGCTGATTGAGAGTTCTTATGGCTTCTCCGGATTGCTGCTGGCGTTCGATTTCCAGTCTTCCCAGAGTCAGGTTTTCCGATTGGCTGAGAGCAAGATCAAACGTTTGATCCAAGGTAAAGGCCGCAAAGGCCGGCCAGGACACAGCCCAGGCCAGTCCGACCAGAGTTATCTTGAGGGAGCGTTTCATGGTGATCCTTTTCAGACGGCACGAAGGGGAACTATGAGAATTATTGTTTAGCATTCACACTAAGGCCTGGCGAGTCAAGAGTCGCAGGCCCCGTGGTGAATGTAAACTCACCCAGAATCCCGTAGGCCAGGTGAGAAAAGAATGAGGAGAGTTTGAGTGTCAAATTGACTTTTAAGTGGGTTTGAGGCCGATCATGGATCGCTTCAAAGCCGCAATCAAAGCGTCGAGGGCCAGCTCCGTAGCTTCTTCCTCGGTCTGATCCTTGGTTTTAAAAATTTCAACCAGATCGAGCAAAGTGAAGGGGGCTTCGGGGAGCGTGAGGAGGCTTTGGATATTGTCCGGACATCGGTCGAACAGAAGGCCATCTTCCGTTCGGGTCATTAAAATCGGCGCTGATGCAGGGTCCGGGGGTGGGGGAACTTCGCCAGCTTGCAGCATTGTATAGACCGTGAGCACATCCCAATTCAGGGATAGAACCCGGTGCTCGTTACGGAAAACGAAGGTCGCCTCGTCCCATTCATCTGGTGACCAGCTTATCAGGATATTCAAGTCCAAAGGCGACACGGCTGGATCCGGCTGCGTGGCGAGCTCCATGTGCATGGCATCAAAGGCTGCGAGTTCAGCAATCAACGCCTGCGGGACACCAAAATCGATGCCGATCGGGTGTTCCATCAGAAAGGTTGGCAGGCGCGATCCGGCAAAGTTGATGGAAAAATTTTCTGGTGGAATGTGGCGAATGTATTGCGACACGATCTCGGTCATGGCGTCGTCTTCAACGATGGCATGCAAAGTCTTGAAGGTGGTTTTGAGCGCTTCCAGAAGACCCAGGAAGTGATTGTTGGTGTAGGCGCTTAAACCGTGGAAAGGTTTGACGTTGGAGTTGTGCAGAAGATCGGTGATGTTATCGTGCAAGGTCTCGCGTCGTAATACGGAGAACAGTTTTTCCTGATGCGTGGCGAGGCTGGCTTTGCTTTGGCTGCGGAGATCAGGAATTGTTATAGGAGCCTGGTCCAGGGGCGTCTCTGTTTGAGCGGCCTCTGCATGCTGCCGTGCAGCTGCGAGTTCGTCCCCGAGTCGGGATAGGGATGGAAGATGACCGTCCCATTCCACGAGGCTGGGCACACCTGGAAAGAGTTTGATGGCTTTACGGTAAAGGCTCCAGACTTCATCAGGTACGGGCTGATCGTGAGTGTCGATGCAAATGTCTTCGCTTACGGAATGACCGGCAAGGTGAAACTGTCCGACGTATTCGGGTTTCAATCGATTGATATAGAATTCAGGGTCCCAGCCCAGGTTTTTGCTGTTCACCATGCAGTTATTGATGTCGAGAAGAATACCGCAACCGGTGCGGGCACAAAGTTCGTTGAGGAAGTCGGGCTCGTGCATGTCGGACGCCAGGAAATCGATGTACATGCTGGGGTTTTCGAGCAGCATAGGCCTTTTAAGGGTTTCCTGGACTTTTTGCACGCGGGCGCAGATGTGGTTCAGACTTTCTTCATTCAGCGGAAAGGGCAGGAGGTCATAGGACTGCTGACCTTTCCACGAGGTCCAGCAGAGATGGTCGGTGACCATGGCTGGCTGCAGCCAGTCGATCATTTCTTTGAGGAGTTTCAGATAACGTTCATTCAGCGGATCAAGACCAGCAATACCAAGACCTACACCATGTGAAGCTATAGGATAGTCACTGCGAATCTTTTCAATATGCCGTCGCGGGCGTCCACCGATGCCCATGAAGTTTTCGCTGATAATCTCCAGCCAATCGATTTTGGGGGTATTGCGTGCGTGGAAGTCCGGGTAGTGCGCGGGGCGAAGCCCAACCCCGAAACCGAGTTGTTGCAACATGGAGACCTCAGGAGCGAAGAAGGGGAGCATGCGCTCCCCTTTGGATTACTTCTTAGCAGGAGCAGGATGAGCGTGGTCATGAGCTTTTGCTGCTTCAGGGGCTTTGGCAGCAGCTGCTTTCTTTTCAAATTCAGCCTTGCTCATCCAGGTGCCGTTTTTGGCTTTGCAAGCAGGTTCGTCCTTGATGCCTTCATGGACTTTGCCGCCGCAGTTATTGCTGGGGGGAGCGCCGCAGGTGCTCGCGCAAACCGATGCTTCGCCAGCTTTCACAGCTTTCTTGTCTGCAGCATTGGCTTGAGCAGCCACGACAGTCAAAGCAGCAGCGGCGATCATGCCCAATTTCTTCGAGTTCATTAACATCTCCGATCAGTAAGTTATGAATGAAATGATTATATGGGATTTTTATGACCGATATGAAGGGAAAAGTTTGCATAGCCTGTCAATAACTAAGACAGCCGCTTGAAATATTCATAACGGCTAAAGAAAGGCGCCCACACTATTAAGGTTAATATTCTTTTTTTCTAATAATTAAAATTGGTTAGCTAATTCGAGCGAATTTGCTTTTCTTGGCAGGCTGTCTGCAATTATAAGGCTGTGGAGGTTAACCGCAGAGCTCTTGAATATGCCGACGCTATGTTTCAAGCCTCCTCTTATGCGGTGTCCTCGCACGACTTATCCAAATGTGGCAACAAACCGACAATCACCCGTTCTCAACTACTTTGAAGGCGCCTTTTGGAAATAAGCGATAACCCTGAGGCTCGAAGTAATGAGCAAGTCTAGTCTAGCACCGTGAGAAGTTGGCTTCTAAATCGTGCTGCAAACTCATTTAACTGCAACGCTCAGCTTAATCGATAGCGGCGGACAAAGATGCTGATTGTGAGTAAAGACTCTGCGCGAGTGGTGTAAGCGGCTAAAAGAATTTCATATAACGTCATTGTGACTTGGAATGATAGTTTGATTGCCGCTATATTGACTGTGCCGCCATGATGGAGCGTGAGGAAATGTTATACCGATTGCTAGTTCTATTTGCGATTCTCAATGGTTTAGCCTGTCAGCGAATTACAAATACGATCTCGACTGTGCAGCTGGATTGCGGGGGTGAAGTTGCGTGGCAGGATTCATATGTTAAGTTTGTGGATAACCTTGGCAATCCACTTCCGCAACCGCTCCTTGAATATCGGTCGCTCGAAGGCCAATCACTCCAAACGTTGAAGTTGAGCAGCAAGGGCTGTTTAGCCCTTGAAACTACAGGTATTTGGCTGATACGTCATCGCGAAAAGCCGGAAGGTCTAGTACTGGATTTCTCGAAAATTCATCAATCCGTGACTTTACAGCTGAAGGATATTTCCGCTGAGAACTTGAAGCCGGTATGCCCAGCTTATGAGGTTGGTCGTAGATTGAATCTGCAGTCCATGCTTGAGCAGCAAGGAGAGCATGATCTGCGCGGATATGAAGTTAGTTTTTCCATTCATTCCGACAAGGTTCAAAAATCCTGGCCGAAACAGAATTTTTCTCTTTTGCAGAGTATCGAATTAGCCGGAGTCTTTCCGGAAGGCAAAATCCAGCTGGATTTTACGGTCACTAATAATTTTCGCAGTGGCGAACAAAGTATCAAGACCTGTCCTGTGAAATTTGACTACACGGGACCTGTAATTACGACATCTCTATCGTCAGGGAAAAATAAAGTCTATAAAGGTCGCCCTTTTGTGGTTCTAAGTTCGGATCAAGACATTCGCTTCACATCACCAGCCGACGATTTCTATGCGTTCGACGTTTGCCATCTCAAGCGACAGGACTGGGATGCCGGAAACGTAAATGGATTTGAGCCTCTTTGTGAAAAGCCAGAGCGAATCGCCGCCGATCGTCCGGTGTCCTTCGACACTCGACAGGGTTTCTGGCAGCTATCGTATAGGGGTGTAGATCCAGCCGGAAATACCTCGGATTGGTCGGAGCCTCTTATGATCCTTTTGGAACAGCAGAATGCACGGCTGAAAATTGCTTCTAAAACAAGTCAACAGAACGCGGAACTCAGCGCCGGGGGTTATGCTAAAACGCCTTTTGGGATGCTAACTTCGCTTGAAATCTATAAGGAATGGCAAAATCTGCCAACACTATTCGAACGGGAACAGCTAGAGACGTCCATACTGCTCACAATGCATCGTCCATGGATGGAACCGAGTGTTCAAGTGAATATGCGCGTTGCACCGCAAAATCATTATCCCCGTCTTGCATTGCCTTTAGCGGATGGGAAGTATTTCGTGTCGATCGAGTCTGTTTATCAGCCAAACAAATTGCATTTTGCAGCCTCCCTCACAAATGCTGAGACTTTTGAAGAAAAAGCATTGATCACTTCCGACGGTCTACCAAACGGCTGGCAGGTATCCAAGGACGGATCGAAATTCTTCTGGTTCACCTTCACTTATGTCTATTATGGGAAGCTCATAGGCAATGACGTAAAGATTCAGAAAATGGAATTTAAGGATGACTATATTTCAGCTGTCCGCTTTTTGAAAAACGACACGCAAATCGTCGTTGCAACCAGAATACATGAAAACAAGCTAACTTATTTCGAAGCTGCTGATCAATTGACGCAACTGGGTTCCGAACCTATTCTAATCGATATCTGGAAGACTAATGTTGTGCCTAGCATTGTTAGTATTACCGATGACGCACGAGGTGTCTGGATGGAAGATGTTGACAACAACAGCCTTAGCTCATGGTCGATTTTTGAAGAAGGAGCAAGAAATTCTCTCGATTTCAACCCTGAATTGGTTCCAGGTTTTGACATTAATGTAGATACCGTCAGGGTTTTGGAAAACGACAAGCGTTTGTTTATCTCCTTCTCTTATGTAAGATACCCTTTCTGTAGTTTCTATCTTTATAATTCCGAGCTACCTGAACGAGAAAGAGCACAAATGCTTCTAGAAGCGATGCCTTGCAGCGCTAGAACTGACGGGACAGCGGTTGGAAGCCCTATATCTCAGCCAAGTATGAGACAGTTTCTGCCGATAAATTAGTATAATGAAAGTGGCGGAAATGAGGCTTCATCCATGTCCCAGACATCCAAAGACAAAAAGCTTGTGGGTTCAGCAACTTCAGAATCATTAC